>CAUZEA010000044.1:0-44087 GCA_963578605.1 Planctomycetota bacterium | reverse complement strand
AAGCTTCTCAATAATCTGCTTGGTCGTGTGTCGGTTCTTCTTCATCTGAGGAAATCCTTTCCGGGCTACGCCCGGATGCGATTCTCTCATAGACCTGGATCAGTTAAAGGGGGGAAGCCCACCAACGCCGCGGTGTCAGAGTCGGCGGTAAAAGAGTACTGAAATGCGATGTCGGCTCTGGCCCGGCTCCCGCGGGTACCGGCCACCGTCAACATCACTACTAGGACTACCGCCGGGCACAGGACCCTTCTGAAAATCGGTGTCGGTGACATTTAAAAATTGTCTTTCGGTTAGAATTCGGATCACCGCGAGGATTAACGCTCGCTGTTTTTTTCATTGTGGCATGTTGCGTTCAATCCATGCTTCGGCCGATTCGGCCTTTGAATTTCCGACCGATTGCTTTTGGACCTTCTGTTGTGCGGCTTGAACCCAGCGGCTGATCATTCGGTGTTCGATGCACTCGTCCTGCTGCAACCCCAATCGCTCCAAGGTATTACGAATCCCGTCGCCGACAAATACTTGTATGAGCGGGTCCTCCAGTGATTGAAAGAATCGCAACCGACTGCGCCCAGGGAGACTTTGCGCGAAAAGAGTGACGTGATCGTCCTGAGATGACAGCAGATGTCGCTCGAGAACCATTACAGAAACGACAGGTGCACTTTCATCCACCAGGTTCTGCCGGCCCCCGGGAAAGGTGTCGGGCAAAGATTCCGCCAGGACCACGAAAGGGTGAGATTTATTGTGTCGGATTAGCCGCGAGATGTCACGCGAGTCCCACTTGTGCTGCTCCTGCTCGAAGGGAATGTTCGTTTGTCGGAACACCTCACAGGCTTCCTCCAGTGTGGCAGAAAAATGAGCAACCACGAGCACTCGGTCATCCTCGCCCAACCGCTTCTCGATTTCTCGAAGAATGCCCACCTGTTTAGCTGCGTGCGTCAGCCAAATTGCATCATCGATTTTCTCGAATGTCTTCGGTTTGGAGAATAAGTCGAAAAGTCCCATTGGTGAGCTTTCTTGCAGGTAGAAACCACGAATGCATCAAAAGCAAAAAACGCTAACTGTTGGCATACCCGGCGCCGATCGTAGTGACCACAAAAGTATTTGGACAACTACCGATTTTATCAAGAAATAGAGGTTTGAACCATGGACAAAGCCCCGCAGCAGGGCGCGGCCGCCACCGGTTGTGGGGCATCCCTCCAAGGTCGGCTGGGCAGTCGGCCTAATTTTTGTTCCACCAGCTATAAGTCCAAGTCGTAATTCGAGCGACGGGATAATAAACAAACAGCGTGATGGTCGTCCCGATGAACAGCGCAAATGAGCCACAGACAAACTGAGGGTAGGTAAACGCAAATGAGAAGAAGGTGACAAAAGCAAACAGGAGTGGCAGCCCCTACTGTAATCGCTTTCGAGAAATTTGTGATTTGTTCGGTTCATCATTCATGGACCGGTTCGCCCAACACATGTCGCAGCGGCAATCTGTCACAAAGTACGTCACGAACGTGTGGTTTCGTTTGAACGACACGTGAATTGTCGACGAATTTCCCGGCAATGCAAATAAGCTGGGTTGCGACAGGGCCTATCGAACCTGGATCGGTATCGTATCGAGTGAAGACGGGGCTTCCCGTCGGTGCTGCTCACTTGAAGTCGGGGCGTGGCCAACTTGTTTGGCAACTCTCTGCGAGCGGTATTTACAAACAGACAACATTTTCACGCCTCAGAATGTTGGGTGGCTGGTTTAGTAGGTTTAGTACCCTGCCTGTGTGGTTGATTACCGGGCCGATACTTTGTGGCAGTGCTATCTTCCAAATCAACGGGTAATTTGATTACAATCGCCGGTGGTTGCTCATCGGGAGGGAAGATCTCGGTGGGGCCAGTCGGAAAATGGCCACCCGGGGATGGACGATGATCCCACTGGTTGATCACAATCCCGGTCCAATCAGACTGAGTCGACTGGCAGCCAGTCGTTACACTGACCATCGTGTCGACGTATTTTGCGTGTTAACAACCACTGATCGCGACTTTTCCTCGACCCCCCTGAAGCAAATACCCCATGACTACCTTTGTCTCGTTTTTATGCATCATGTTCGGTGGGGCACTCGGAGCCGTTTGTCGATACTTCACCCAGGAACTCGTCATTCGCTGGACGAAACTTCCAGGTTGGGTGAGCATTTTTTTCGTCAACATCGTGGGAAGTTTTTTGATTGGCCTGGCCATGGCAAGCCTGCTACAGAAAACTACGGATCTGCAACACCTCGGGCGTCTTTCGCTGGAACTCCACACGAGACCCCTGCAGGAAGGGCTTGCCATCATGGCGGTTGGCTTCTGCGGCGCTTATACCACTTTCAGCAGTTTCTCCCTCGATAACTACTTCCTCGTTCACGGCAAGTACGTGCAACTGGCCCTTAATATGCTTGGCTCACTCGTCGGTGCATTCCTGGCGGTTTGGGCAGGATGGTCATTGTCCCAAATGGTCTTCGCTTGATGCGACCCCCCCAGAGAATATTGGTATGGAAAAATTCATGATTGTGTTGTGTGTAGGATGCGGAGGTGGCCTGGGCGCCGCTTTCCGACACCTGATTGTCGAACTCGTCCATGGGTTTGTCGGCTGGCCCTCGTTCGTTGCCGTGATGATCGTCAACGTGTTGGGTAGCTTTCTGATTGGTGTGGTCTTCGTGTCAATCGAGGGTACGCTGCAAAGAAACGGAAAAAGCCGACTATGTCAGGTCCCGTTTTCGCGACGATTCGAGGACCGGACCTGGTGGCCGGACGGTGACCCGACGATTCCCCCGGTCGAGCAGTTTCAGTTCGACTTGCACCAAAAACTTCTCACCGCATTTGTCATCACGGGCTTCCTCGGTGGGACGACCACCTTTAGCCTCTTCAGCCTGCTCTCATTGAACCTCATCCAGGCAGGCACATGGTGGTGGGCGCTGGTCAACGGTTTCGGCACGCTCCTCTTGGGGCTGGCCGCGGTCATTGGCGGATTTCACGTTGGCGAAAAGTTGGTACCCCGCCATTGATATCAAGTCTCAACGGCTGCCATGTTTCGGTTTCACCCACTCCAAACATGGGATTGGTGCATCGTGTGACCACAGCAACCATCCCCTGGGATGACCCCGATCTTCAGAACCATTCAGTAGCGCAGCGACGTTTCAAGAGACTTCTGGCTTTGGTCCAGTACCGTGAACTGTGTCAACTTCCAGCCGTCACGTTCAGGAACCAGAACGATCGTCCCTTGGTACTTGTCTGTGCGCGTGTGAAGGTGTCCCCAATGTTCCACTGACCCGACAACTTCCCAGGTGCCGTCGATCGTGACGCGCCCCTCCGAGTGTGACGCGCTGGCATCACTCACGGTTACATCACGTACCCAAAGCAGAGCCCCTCCTTGTTCGGCGACAATGAGCGCCCGTTTTATTTGAAGAAACACGTCGCGAATGAGAGAATCGCCCACAACAACGCTCAGGTGGTCATACACCTGGGAGTCAGAAGCACCGTTCATGGCTTTGAATACGTGTGACAGGACTTCGGCAGCAACCGTGCTGGCCAACTCCGGACTTAACTGGGGTGAGTTCAAGCCAACTCGAACTGGCGCTGGCCGCTCCACGTTTCCAGGTTGAAGTTCCATCTCAAAGAGCGGGGTATCTCTAATAAAGATGTGGTCAAACGGCTGCTTGTCCTTTACGAAGACCATTGATTTGAGCAGGGGCGCAAATTTGTTGTAAGTCTCCCACCGAAGTTTGAGATCACGAACCGGGGATTTCGGGCGGTACGACAAGATCACTCCCACGCGAGCCTGGTACACACCCATTCTGCGGGGAGGTGCGTTTAGCGCAAAGTCACGAATATCGAGACCAAAGAAGCTTAATCGATCGAGATGTGCTTCCACGCGGTCGCCGTTAATCATAACTTCGTTATTGCTGCAAAAGAATTCTGCCAACTTCACCGCAGCAGCCTTTTGTTCGTCCACCTCAACAAAGTCGGGATCTTTGCGCTCGATCGGGACCCAGCGTTCCAAGGTGAGCATGGGAATCAAGACCTCGTGCCGAACCTCCCTGGGTGTGATGTAGAGGAACGAATAGAGCGCACTGTAACTGGAAATTCCCAAACGCTGGCGCAACTGCTTATCTTTGTTTGCCTTGATCGCCGTGAAATTGGGACGTTTCGTGGGCGGATTCTCCCAATCCAATTCAAGGGTGTACGACTCTCCAGATACCAGTTGGCGGGTGCGCTCTGCCAAAAATCCATTGTGCAACAGCAGGCAGTCCATCGATGCCGGCTGCGAATCACCAAAGTCCTGTCGAATCGTAATGAACTGCAGTTTCGCCGGCGTATGGAATTTCCAGCGGTAGGTGAGCCACCGCTCCTTGAGTTCGGTTTGTAGCACACCATCGTCAGGCAACTGCGACAAATTCGATCCCTGGAATTCAGAAGTCAGTAACTCTCCATCCACACTTCGCAACTGCAAACGCGTCTCGAGAAAATCCTGGTACTTGCGCGCAGCTTCTTTCAACGTGTCGCTCTCAATACGATACTGCTTGTTGGCTTTCAATTCATAATGGAGGACAAGATCTTCAACGGCCATACCCAATCGAACCCGAACATGATCTTCCCGGACATCGAAGATGACATCGGTTAACGAGATTGGATGTGCAACTGCCTTGAGGTTGCAGGCAAACGTGCCCGTCAACAGCAGCAAAGAACTGGCAATTTTCGGAATAGGGCTACTTCGGTTCATTTGTTTCACTGGGATCAATCATTACGAAAGACTCCACCCAGTCTCGCACATCAATACCGTCTGATTGAACATCGACCCTGATCAGGTAATTCCCTGGTTTCGCCGGCAACTTGATCATCACTTGTACGCTGGCCAGAGCTCCGGGAGGTACGTCGTGTGCGACTATGGATAAGTCTTTGGTCGCTGACACGAATTGGGCTCCTTCGGGCAGACGGAAGGTGACCCGGTAGTCTCTTGGTTTTGGCGAGTGATTGGTCAACTTGACCTGGAACGGCTGAACAGCTTCTGGCCTTGCTTCCACCCCGTAGGGATATAAACAGGCCCACTGTTCATCAACCGCATAGTTCTCGTCATCCCACAGGCTCAGTGAACGGACAATCGCAGCACGTTCACGAAACCCTGACTCAAGGGTCGCCAGTTCGTTCTTTGAAAATCGGAACACGTGAAAAATGTGTTCGTTGATCAACCAATAATTTTCTCCCAGTTCACGGATCTGGCGCAAACAGTTCAGCAAGCCATCATCGTTGTGCATCAGGTTACGGTTCAGCACACAATAATCGTCCATACCGGAAGGCGAAAATGCATCGCCAATGAAAAACACTGGTGTTTGACCAGGTTGTTCTGCCAGCAAAGCTCCATGATAGAACGTCTGCCCCGGGAAACTTCGAAAGGTCAGCGTAAATTCGTGAAAAGGCAGCTTGTCTCCATGTTGTTTCGCAACGATTTCTTTGATGGGTGTGTGATGCAAGCAGGGCATGTGGTAATTGCCCGGATTCTGAAGAATGTCGACGTAATTTTCCACGGCATAAACAGGACACTCAAACACTTCTGCGGCGGCTTGTACCGCATTGGTATGATCATCGTGATAGTGGGTTACAAAGATTCCATCGACCTTGTCAATCACTCCGAGGTTGATCAAATCTTTGACACCCTCAATGACGCCGGTGGTACCACAATCGATCAGAAGGCTATGTCCCGTTTCTGAAATAATCAACCGACTGGTCCCTTTCACCCAAATCCAATCAGGCGTATCGTCGTAGGCACTGTAGGCCATCCAGGAGAAGTCGGCGCTTTCTCCCAGAACTCTCCTGGCACAAATGGCCATGTGTTCTTCCTTGAAATACCAGTTCAAGGCACTGGTCGAGAGGTAGGAGCGGTACAGGGCCCGGATACGGTCGGCCAGGCTCTCCAAGGCCAGTTGCGGATTGGTCATAATCTCTCCACGAGCCGGAACCAACACGTCTGGCTGGAGTGCCTTGACTTTTTCGATGCTGGCCAGCAGTGCAGAAAATCGACCACCATAACCGTGATAGCCTCCCACGTTGGCTTCGGGAATCGCGTCCTGAAAGCTGTAGATATCGAGTACTTTTCCGACACCCGCGATCAAGTCTCCTGTGAAAACATATTTTTTTTCATCGATCTGGGTAGCATAGGAAACACTACCACGTGTAAACCCCGGAGTTTCGATTGTCGTGAGCGTCACTCCTCCCAGGTCAATCTGATCTCCACCCTTAACCCAGCGATTCACAGCCAGCGATTTTTCAAGAATCTTGGTCGATTGCTGCTGGTAGTCGTGAAAACGGCTGACCTTAAAGGCTTCCCAAAATGTCTCTGGTGATTCAATCAGTTCCCGTTCCGCTTCCGGCGCGACTGCCTTGACACCGGCCTCGACCAACGGACGGGCTGCCCAAACCACATCGCGACGGTGATGGGCAAGCAACACCCAATCCAATTCTGGAGCCGCCGCTTCTTGCGCCCCGTAGATGGCCGCCGCCCGGCTCTCACCCCGGACTACGACACTATTTACCGGCCCCTTGGTAATTTCGATCGAGACGCCGGAAGTTTCGACCTGGGTCACTGAGCTTGTGATCACGCAGACCAGTCCCCATAAAACAAATCCAGGTTTCATGACAAATCCCACCCTTATTCAGAACCTACAAGAGGAAGTTGGTTGACCATGCAAACTACCCGGCATCCCCTCGATTTTACACCATTTCGGTGGCAGCGGGATGTGGATTCTACGTCTCAGAACAACGTCACCAGTGATGGAGAAAGGACGATCAGCACCAGAGACATACCAGCCGCTGCAACAAGCACTCCACACAGCAGAAGGCTACATTCCACACAAAGGAGTGAAACCACCCTGGACCTGGCGCAGCCAAGCATCTTCATCGTTCGAAGGTGCTCACTTCGAAGGTGAACTGTCTGAATCCCAATGACGGTAATCAATACACAAGTCAGGACAAGCATCACGATGAATACCGTGTCGAGTACACTCTTAATTCGAAATACATACTCAATCAGCGTTTGAAACTCGGTACCGGGCACAAGCATTTGCAGCGCAGGGTGCTCCAAATACCTCCCTTCTGCTAAAACGCCAGCCTTTTGAGTTTGAGGCCACACCGAGACCGCTGAGAGTTTGTATTGATCGCGTTTACCATGGAAATGAATCTGGTGGCGATTCAAATCATCGATCACCGTGACCGGATCTGCCGGGCGATGCCCATCGGTTGAATCTGCCAAAACCGATGACTGGTCTACCGCCGTACCGGTATCATCGTCGGTATGGCCATGTCCGTAACCGTCCAGCAGCCAGGCTGTCTCGAGCGAAACAAATACGGCGTCGTCATCCGGGCTGTTGGTCGGCGCAAGAACGCCAACGACTGCAAGCGATACGGAAGATGGGGCATTGAGATCAAAGGGATTGAGGCGATCTGTCTTTATGCGGTCCCCCACGTTGCCAACATTACTTCCAACCACGCAATGTCCAATCTGTGCAAATGGTTGACCAACTGCGATGGGAATGTTGCGCGTGCTGAAGTATTCACTGGTGGTACCGACCACGGGCATTTCTCCGCGACTGGCCGTATGAATCACGTGTAACGGAACACACAACAGGTCGTTCGCCTCGGCAAGATCCTGGTAATCGCCATACACAATTTGGCGATCGATATCCCCTAAAAAATAGAGTGTCTTTAACACCAGGTCATAACGACTACCACGTGCACCAACCAACAACGGAGGATTTTCACTCCGCAATGCCAGTTGCTTTTCGTATTGCGACACGACGTGGTTGGTTACCACCGGCAAGGCGATTGAAACTGCAGCCGCCAGAATTAGCGTGGTCGACAGTAACGGTCGCGACTGCAGATAGGATCGGGCCAGCCTGAACAAATCAGCCATACTTTCCTCCTGCAACGAGTTCTGCAAAAGGAATCACCTGATCAAACCGTTCTAGTGATGACTGCTCATGAGTTACAGCAACAATCGTCGAGCCAATACGATCAGCCTGGCTGAAAAGCAAGTCCCACACACGTTCACTATTTTCCGGGTCGAGACTGGCTGTTGGCTCGTCGACGAAGAGATAGGGTGGTTGCCTGATCAGTGCACGGCAGACGGCCACTCGTTGGAGTTCACCTCGCGACAACCTGGCAACTGCGTGGTTGGGCAACTGGTGAATTCCAATTGCCTGACAGAGTTCTTCAAGCCAGGACCCATGACCTTCGACAACCGGGTCGCAGGACAACGTAATCGGTAGCAGGATATTATCGCGAATCGAGAGGTAATCAATGAGCCTGAAATCCTGGAATACGTGACCGATTTTTTGGTTCCTGAGGGACCGCAATTCGCGATCACCACACTTACTGATCTCCTGCCCGTCCACAGCAACAGAACCCGCAGAGGCCATCTCCATACCACTAATCACTCGTAGTAAAGTGGTCTTTCCACAACCGCTTTCACCGGTAATCGCGGAGTGTTGTCCGGCTGCGATCTTCAGGTCAGGGATCGATAACAAGAAAGAGCCAGCCGGATATCGAAATTCCAGGTCCTGAACGTGAATCATAATGTGATTTTGATCTGCCGTGCCAGCAGGTACGAGTGTTTAGTTTATGGCTGGTCAAGGTTGAGACGTGGTTGAGACGTGTCGGGAGTTTGCGCCAATGGCCGCCCTGCACGCCAAATCGCCACCGCCCCACCAAAACTCATTCCGAGTACCCCCGGAAGGTAAAGCAAACTGCGGACAGCTTTCTGCACCAGGTCTACCCCATAAACGATGAATGACCAACACGTAATACTAAACCATACGGCCGTGCTCACACCAAGTGGTGAAATCCAAAGAACACAAATCCACAGCAACCCGCTTCTCTCAACAGAGCGGGTACGCCTGGAGATAAAGAAGCTAAGCACAATCAGAGACCAATGGGCATGGTTGCCATAACGGTTAAAACAACAGTCGCCGCACCCGGTACCAACAGGCACCGTGGTGGCTTCACTTATTTTACCAGTCGGTGTTGCGAGTGCAGCGACAAGCGGTAATCTCCTACAACTGTTCTCCTGCTTCTTTTTGATCAGGGCCTGAAAAAATTTCGACGAGGTGATTATCGGGATCGCGGAGGTAGAGTTGCCGCGCACCGTCAGGCCGCGTTCGAGGTCCCACCACGATCTGGATGCCTTGCTGCCGGAGGTGTGCGGCTGCCGCATCGCAATCATCGACCGCAAAAGCGTAGTGAAATGCACGGGAAATCTCGGAGCCCCCAGAGGGTGGCAACCCGGCCGAACCCGCCGCTGCGCTTTCTTGATTAAGGTGAATTTGTGTCTGGCCTGCCTGAAACCAGCGCCCCGGAAATCCAAAGTCAGGCCGGCGGACTAGCCGCATACCGAGAAGACCGACGTAAAATTCCACACTTTTGTCCAGGTCTTTTGCAACGATCGTAATGTGATCGATCGTCTTGACAATGACCGGGTGGAGATCGCTCATGGTTGTTTCACTTGCTCCAAAAATTTACCAGGAACTGCCAGCAACGGATTCAGTACGGAACCGAATGTAAATCCAGACGACGAGAACGAGTCCTAAATCGGCAGGAACCAACATAGGATCGGCCCCTACGGCTGGAATCGACGTTCCCGAGATTCTATCACGCCAAGACGACTACCGTGTAAACCCGAACCGGGCTGCGGTGGTATCGGTCGTGGGGTTGAATGAATTGGCCCTGCCAGGCAACCTGCTTGATGTGGTCAAGCCCCCGGTATGTTGCCTGTTCGGTTTAGTGCTGGCTTATTGCTTCCCGGCTGGCGGAGTGCTGCTGCGGGGCTGACGGGCGGCTGGTCGGGGGAGGATGGATCTCTGGGGAATTGCCGGGGTATTTTCCAGCTTTGGCCATTTTCTCAAATCTGGCCAACTGGCACATCAGGAGGGCCCACTTGCGCTGGAGCTTTTTGTTTCGGAAACTTTTTGAATAGTCGGCGAGCTTGATGAAGTCGCTGTTACCCACGCCGTCGACGAGAACGAGGTGCCTGCTGCCGTCTTCCCGCTGATGGACAAGAATGTTGCTTTCGTTGAAGTCCCCCGCGATGATTCCCTCTTTGGCCATGTAATCAAGAATTTTTTGTAGCTCGGCTTCGAATGTCTGTACGAGGGTACCGCCCCTGATGCATGCGCCGATGGAGGTTGAGAGTTCGCCGTCCGGGTCGGTGATGAGGTCGAACATGATTCCGGGGCCCAGGTTGGTTTCGACCTGTCCATGAAATGTCGCCAAATGCTCCATGGAGCAGCCCCGTCTCATGTACTTGCGGTAATACCTGGTTTCCCGCCTGGCCTGCATGTCGCGGCCCTTGGTCAAGTGGCTGACCTTCACACATTTGCCTGGATCGTCTGGATGGCGATAGCAATTCCGGCGTCGGCCGGTTGCTACGAGCAGGTCATCGGTGAGTTGGAGCTTGGAAAAGTTCAAAAAATTGAGAGTCCGTAAAATATCGGGATTGAGGGGTTGGGATTGGCCCCAAGTCAAGACATTTAACACATTCGCCGCCGGAGGCTCAAGGTGACACGAAAAGGCCACGGTCGTGCTGTGATTTTTCCTCCAGCCGCTCGAGTCGTCGATGGCCCGATTAAGAGAAGTCCTGCCCCCTTTTGTTCCTCGAATGTGACGATTTCTACCCCACGCAACCTGTTGAAGTCTCACCGTGGCAGCTGGCGGGGATTTGGTTTGTGTCGATCCGCCATTGAACTTCCAACGGCGCTCCACGGCAGGTTGGCCGAAAAAATGCCGCTGCCATCCAGTCAGCGGTATGCTGTTCCGTAACCGAAACATTTCGGAAACCGTTGTACAAAAAAAGTACCTGCCGATGGCAGGCCCTTTGTTAAATTGAAAAGAAAAAATCCGGCGGGACCCTGCCGACAATATCCAGGTTACGCAGTCCTTCCCGATTACAAGTTTTTTTGACGGGGAGGGGGAGAGGCGGAAGATGTATGGGTTGAATTAAGTTGCGCAACCAACCGGCAAAAACTGTTGCTGGTGGCTGGGAAATCTCAATTTTGCTGAAGTGGGCTACCGGTCCATTTTACAACAACACGACACGGCAAATCCGTAGTTAGCTGGAATGGAACCCGGGCCCAGATGTCTCGCAGATCTTTCACTTATTCGTTCACGGATGGATGCGCGTCGCAGCCGACTCAGTTTGCGTTGTCGACACACGTGTAACAAGGAGGACTTTCAGTGCGTACTATACATTTTTCAACGTGCGTTGCCATGGGTGTCATTCTGCTCGGAGTGCCGTCGGGTACTGCGGAAGAAATTTTTTCTGACATCAACCGATTCCCGGGCGAACGTGTCCAGTTAAATCCGCACCACGACATCGACATGGCATCGCTCTCGACCTTTGCCAGTCTCGAGAATGAACTGATGACGGTCAACTCTGAGCTCGCGGACGTCAGGACCCGCCTGGCCCTGGTCGAAGGCGGAGAGGTCGTGCAGGCTGCGTATAATTCTTCGGCAAGTGGTGGGTCTGGTAGCCGCAGCTGCCGCGACTACTGGTGCAACCCTTGCGACGGCGTTGTTTTTGACACGCAGTTAGTGTGGTTGCGTCCACAGGGTTCAGAACCAGACGAGACAGCTGGCAACAGGTTCAAAACCGGCTCTCGCTACACGATTGGTTGGATGAACAGTTGCGGACGTTCCTTCCGTGTCCGATATTTCGAGTTTGCACATGGTAATTGGGATCGCTCTGATAAAGGTTTCCTGCAACAGGAGATGCTTGACCTGGAATATGCCGCTCGATTTCGGCTCGGTTCCAACTTGCTTGGCGAAGTAAGCGGTGGTATGCGGTGGACTGAGTATGAAGATACTGCCTTTAAATATTCCGACACGATTGGGCCGGTCGTCGGACTTGAAATCCGCACCCAATGCTGGTGCAACGTAGCCCTCTATGGCCTCCTGCGGCAGTCTTATCAGTTTGGCTCCGCTTATGAAAAAGATAGCGATCCACCAGACACAGGTTTGGGGAGCTACGGCATTACGGAACTTCAGTTCGGCCTGGAATATCAACAGTGTGTTTGTGGCGGCACCGGCTTCTTCCGCACCCTGTTTGAGACGCAACGCTGGACCGGCGTGGAAGACAGCGATACTGAAGATGTAGGGCTGATCGGGTTCGGCTTCGCCGCTGGAATCACTCGGTAAGGTTTCAGCAAAATGTAGTTGGCGATCGCCACGATTGAGGTTGGCGATCGCCACGGTTGGAGTCACCCCCTTTGCTGATCCAAGTTAATTGCCCGTCTGGAGACCGACCTTAACATCCTCTCCACTGCCGAGAGCGTTGTCATATTTTTGTTGTCTCCGATTTTTTTGATCCGCTCGTGCCCCAAGGTCACCTGAAAATCGCTCAATGAACGAACCTCGTGCCCGGGATCTATCGACGAAGATCAATCGACTCGAGTTGTCCGACACCCAGGGTGAGCGTTCGGCGCAAGAAAACGACAATCACCAGTAAGGAAAATCCAAGGCCGAGCACGAAGATGGCCCACATAGGCCAGGCCGTGGCTGATTGCAGGAAGGTCCCCCCGAATGCAAAGGCGCCGCTGATCAACGAGAACAAACCGCTCACCAGTGCATTGGCTGCACCACCCGCATGGGGAAATCGTCCCAGGCAAATCGCGTACAGGATTGGCCAGACGCTGGCGGCTAAAAAGAACACGACTCCGGCGGGCACCGCCAGCGCCAGCACGCCAAAGCCACCGGCCAGGTCGACCGTGATCATCCCGGCCGAGAGGCCCATCGCAATCGTCGCGGCAATCGCAGCCCGCATGAAGTCTGTCGAAAACCGGGACAACAGCCGGTTGGTCAGGTTGCCTGCCATCCAGCAACATCCCATCGCTAACTGGAGGTGGCCATAGAAAACCGCATCTCGCTTCAGATCAACCTGAATGTAAAAAGGAGCGAGCACTTCAAAGCTATACATGATCGTAATCAGGCAACCCATCGCCAGGGCCGAGGCCATGTAAATGGGGTCGGTCGCAATCTGGCGATACGGCAAGAAGACATCCCCCACCGGACCAGTGAGCCGAACCCGGCGCGTCTCCGGGAGAAAAAAAAGCGAGGTCAGCACCGTTGCACCAGCCCAGCCACCGAGGACCCAAAACGTGGCATGCCAGTTGAACCACTGCTGCAGGTAGCCGCCCAAAGCTGGCGAGAGGATTGGGCCACACGCCCAGGCAATGGTCATCCAGTTGGCGGCACGGGCCCGCTGCTGCCCGTCGTAGCAGTCGGCCACGATCGACCGGGCCGCAACCACCGTCACGGCACCGGCAGTGCCCTGGATCACGCGCATCACCAGCACCATGCCAATCGAGTCGCTGTTGGCAATCACCACGCTGGCAGCGGCCATCACGGCCGCCCCCACGGCCGACGGAATGCGCCGTCCCCACCGGTCGACCAGCGGACCAAACACGATTTGAGCCAGGGCATAACACCCCAGGTAGACAAGTACCGTTTGCTGCACGGCAAAGTCGGTGGTCTGCATGGCCCTTTTCATCGCCGGCAGCGACGGCAGGAACATGTCGACCCCCGCCCCGGCGAGCGGGACGGTCACAAGCATCCAGCAAAAAGCCCGCCGGCGCTGACCAGGTGTAACCACAGGTAGTTCCATGGCCAGAGCATCGCAACATTGGTCGTGGGTGACCAGACAGGTTCACCCGCCGGAAGTGGCGCTGGTTGTCGTTGCTGCTACCCGGGGGACTGCCGGATGGACGTTATGGCGGGAGAATCGGCCTGCCTTCACATAACAGGCCGACAGGTTCTGCCGTTTCCCTTAAGGTCCAACAAACGATGACCTTAAAAGCGACTACCAGGAAGTTTCGGTGGTCTTGTCGAGGTCCTCGGCGTTGGCAAACCGGAAGCCAAACAAATACGCGTTTTGCATCCAGAAGCGGATAATAATCTTCTTGCCCAAAAAGGGCGTGAGGTCTTCGCCCACCTTGTTCCAGCGAACGGCCTGTTCGTAATCGTCGGCGCGCAGTTGCGGGCAATCGTCCTGGCCGTAACCCTTGATATGACCTAACAGGCCGGAGACGCGATCGCAGAGTTCGACCTGCACCTTGCCGTGCGACTTCATGCTCCACGCGCGGTGTTCGGGCGAAATGTTCACCAGCAACCGGTCGCCCGTCACCACGACCTCTCGCGTTAACAGCCATCCCCCCTTGTAGCCGGCATGTTGGCCGATAAAACGATCCCGCTTGACTTTGGCCATGCCAATCGCCCGCATCGAGTCCGGGTAACGTGTCCGCCATGTCCTTGAGGAGCCGGTGTAGTAGAGATAGAGCCAGGGGCCGGCTTCGACCACATCACTCAGCATCCAAACATGCCCCGCATCCCAGTCGGTACCTTCGCCGAACGAAATCAGCGGCACACGACCCGGCGCGCGGTGCCACCTGAATCCGTCACTGCTGGTGGCCAATTCGATCCAGCCGCGGCCCGCTCCGTGTCGCGGTTGAATCGCCAAAAATCCGAGAAACTGGTTGCCGTAGCGAATGGGCGCCATGCGATCGAAAAAGAACCCTGCGTTCGCCGGATCGCGATGCTGGTCGACCTCGGCGGGGTCCTGTTTTGGCAAGTCCAGGTCATCGGGGGCAAGGCAGTGACGCATTGGCGTCCAATGCTTCATGTCGCGACTCACGGCCACACCGATACGCGTGCGCATGTTCTCGCCGGGGTATCGACCTTCGTTGCCCGCCAAGGGCATGGGCCGACCGTAAAGCAACCAATATCCCTTCTCCTCGACGTAAATCGGACAGTGCTGGGCATCGAGCGCCCTGTTGGCGTAAACCGGGTTGCTGTCGTGTTCGGTCCAGTCGATGCCGTTGTCGCTATAAGACACGCCCACGCTCTTGCTATATCCCGGCCAGGCGTCGCGGTACCAGAGCATGAATTTTTCCTTGCCCTCGTCGCGCAAGTATTGGGGCGTATGGATCACGCGGAATTCCTGTACGGTTTTGTTGCCGAGCATGACAATATTCGTTTTTTCGTATCCCAGGTAAGGGATCTTGTCGAGCAACGGCTTGGTCCAGTGGATCCCATCCTTGCTGTAGGCGTACGACATCATGTAGGGTGTGCGGCGCCGCGTTTTGGTCTTCCTCGTCGATCCGCCCCATGCGCCGACATCGTAGTTGGCGTACCACATGTGAAACGTCTGCGTTTCCTTTTCGTAGAGTACGTTGGGCAGTCCGATCGCTTGCTCCCACGGTTGATCGGGTTCGACAACCGGGTTACGTGGCGACTTGATGGGTGTGTTGACAACCGCGCGGACATCCCAGCGGTCTGCATAGCTGGACGAGTCGAGGAACAGCTGCAAGCGGTGTCCCAGGTTGAGTGGTTGTCCCGACTCGTTGTACGGATCCCGGGCCCTGCCCTGCTCGGCCCCAAGCTCCTGGCGCACCTCGTGCTTGACCAATGTCCGCTCGGAAAAGTGACCGACAACCAACAAATCGTCGATTAGCAATTTCGCCATGATGTCGCGTTTGTCACCGTAGATCCCCGGCTCGAATTCTATCTGGGCGATGCTGTCACCTCCACCGTCCGAGTTCGTACCGAGCAGGATCTCCGGACTATCCACGCCGTCGACGCGAAATCGGTAGGTACCCTTGGTGGGCTCAACGGTCAGCACCCACTGCTGCCAGACGCCGGACTTGTAGGGGACCTTGGTATCGATAGGTCCCTCACGACCGGCGGCCCAGAACGTGCCGCTCCCGCCGCGACTCGCCTGAACTTGCAGCACGCCGCCAAGCGTCGTACCCAAGCCGAAGCTGTAGGCAGCTAAACGACCCGTTATCTGCTTCGACTCGCTGTCGCAGTAGGTCGAAAAAGTGGCGACAAGTTTGTCGGCTGTCTCGGCCGCCGGTAGACCGTCGGCCAACCAGGCCTGCGATCGTCCATTGTCGGCTCGATCCAGTACAGACCACCGCAGGGAAATCTCGCTGGCCGGTCCCGCCCCACCATCACCGGTCACCTTGGCTCCCAGAGGACCGTGGCCTCGCCACTGGCCAACCTTCGCCTGAATGGGCGCGCCAGGGGCAACCGATTCAAAATCATCGTCAAACAGAACTTTCTCGACGGTCGAGCCGGCGTTTTCTGTCGCAGCCCACGCAACGGCCCCAGCAGACGTAAGAACCATAACAACGAGGACACTTGCTGTACGATTCATAAAAGATTCTCCGCATGATCTATCACTGAAACGATTGCCCAAGGACACACAGTTACAGTATGAGTGCGGCACATCTGGGCGTCAAATTGCCTGCCAACCCGAGGAGACACCTCTGGGACTTGTGGGTTTAAAAAAACCGGATACGTATCGCCAGCTCCAAATCGTCTCCTGCCGGCCAGGTAACTATTGCCTGTCACTCTGCCATCGAGTTGTAGTCGCATAAGATGACCTCGGCTGGATCCACACTGGTCACAACCGGAAAATTCCGGCTAAGATACCCCCTATGTCGGCTGCCGCCAGAGTGGCGCAGCCAAAAAAAAATGTCGCCGAAAGCGTGAATTGTTCAATACTGCGCAACCTGTTTCGTTGGAGGCCCCTCGAATGAACCGCCTGTTTGTTTTTGACTTCGCAATCCTCGCAGCACTAGGTACCATTCTCCTGGGTAACAATTCGCAAATGGCCGTGGCTGAGGACACCGCACCGGTTACCAGCGCCGCTCCCGAGACGGGCCCCCCCGCGACTCAACGTGACGCGGACTCACTTTTTTTTAAAAGAAGTGCCGAAGCCAGGGTGCGATCGGTCGGAGACCGCCTGAGAGATTCGGTTACCATTCTCGATTTCATTCCGCCCGAAGAGCATGAGGCAATTGCCAGGAGAACCAGCACCTACGACTGCACCCCAGACTTCCAGACGGCTCATGACTTCTGCGCCGAAAGCCGGCAAACCCTGTTGATTCCGGCAGGGAAATACAAGCTGGAGTCTCCCGTGACCGGAGTGATGATCAGCATGCGGGGAGACGGCGCCAACAACACGACCCTTCACGGCACCTTCCGGTCCGGGTACATTTTTGACTTCACTGGATCCCGGCCCTACAGATCCATCCGTGATCTGGAGTTTGTGGGGGGTGGACCAAACGGCCGCGGCAGGTATGGCGGGGCAAGTGCCATCCGGATTAGTGACGCGTGGGTGACAAATATCGAGAATCTTAACCTGGTCAACCTGGGCGGCGGCATCAACCTGGATCGATCCTTCGACGCTAAAATATCTGGCATTAAGGCGGTCTATGTTGTCAGGCCGATCACCGCAACGATTGCGAACGACATGATCGTCGAACACATTTATGGCCTCAATTTTACTGGTGGGTATGGAATTAAAATCAACGGCGGCTCGAGCATAGGCATCAGAAATACGACTTGGGAACGCGGGGAGGGATCGTCAGCGATCGACCTCAGGGCCTGCGCCAACGTCACCATTGACAATTATTACTCGGAAAAGTCGATGGGTACGGACATCACGCTTGGGGCCGACAAATACGGTCCCTGTTACAACGTGACCATTACCAACAGCGGATTCACTGCGGCCTCGGAAACGATTGTGAATGCAGATGCCGTGTTGGGCCTTACGATTGATCAATGCGGATTAAAATCGGGTGCGGACGTCGATAAAACGTTCTTGAAACTGGGCACGGTCAGCGGAGTGGGGCCGGTCACGGCGCGGGTGGGACACATCACCCAGATCACGCCCAATACCGATAAACCTCCGCAAAGAACGCGCCCGTTTGTAAAATTTTCCAACGACAATGCTCGAGTCTTTCTCTTCAACCCATGCAGTGCTGTTGGTGACGGTACGGCATCTGATGAAAGGAACCTGGCCCCTCATACTCAACCAGACGCGAACCGGAGGAGAGTTAATCTCGTCGAGCATCCCGTCCCAACCCTAGGCTCCCTCCCGGCCAACATGTCTGCAACCAGTAGCGGAATTTCCTATGGCCCGGAATCGCCTGGCATCAAAATCGTCGCAGAGACGTACGGCGCTGCAAGAGTGACTCTGTTCGGCACCATCTCCAACAGTGATGGAACAGCCCCTACTTCTTCAATCCGATTAACCAATGCTGAAATGGGCGAGTCGGGAACTGAGATCGTCTCATCACCTACGTCGGGAGGATCTTTTCAGATCACAGTACCTGTCTCTGTAAAACCTGGAGTCAATAAAATCACAGCAAGCGTCAACCGGGAACAAGAGGACGAGGGAAATAACTTGATCGTGGTCACGGACCTTGTGGTACTTTAACTAACGTCCATGACATACACACGTTACGTGCTCAATGTCGTGTGTCTCCACTCGCGGTCAGCAAAAGGACCAGGTCGACTTCCATGATTCTTATCGAGCCCGGTTCGATCACTACTTGAGCCGGTAAACCTCGTACGGCTGCACGCAGGGATTTCCACGGCTGACGTGCATTTGCCTGGCATCCGTATCGATGATGACCGAAAAGACCGTGGTCATGAATCCGTGGAGCGGGTCATCGTTGGGATGCCGACAGATCGAGCGGGGAAAATTGTCGTGGTCTGCGAGTGCCGACTTGACCTCTTCAAGCGACAGTGGCCTGTGGGCATCGATCACGAGGGTGTCGATTCGCCGTTTGCGTGGATGGGATTGAATCAACTCGGGGAACCGGTCATTCACCGCGAGCAGTTCCGGGTGCAGGCAATGGTTGGTGTGCGTCAGCGCCTTGCTGTCTCGCAACACGCGCACATCGTCGATCGTGATTTCCAGGTTGGCTGGGCCCTGAGGTGTAGCCATCATCATGTTGGCTGGGATTGCACGCCAGGCACGCTTGACCGCCTGCACCGCATCATCCAGGCAGGTCGCCTCGTAAACAGCCCGCAGGGTGAAATAATGGGGCACCCCGACCGGGCGACTGGGAGCAGGCAAGGTGTTTACACACACACCGATCCCGGCGGCGCTACACCCCAGGTAAGAGATCAAGCCGGCCTGCGTGACGTTCAACAAGGCGGGCTTTCCTGTTGGCCTGCGGGTGAGCACGATCGTGAACTGGTCCAGCGCGGGATCATTATCCCAGTTTTGTGCGACAATGGCGTGGCCCGTCGCGGTGGCCTGGGGATCGAGCGAGAGTGCTGTGCAGACATGGTCCATCCCCTCGGTAAACTGGTTGCGGACCTGCAGTAGCATCACCTGCTGGAGCGACACGCCACTACTTTCGGCCACGCCGCGCAGCTCCTCGACCATCTCCGGCGCGTATTGCTCGGCATGCGTGAGCGAATCACGGGCAACCGCCTCGGCAAGCCCCGGAGAAACCTTCACAACGCGGTTCACATGCTCCAGTGCCATCTGGCAAAAACCACGCACCTGCTCGCCGGCTGCTTCACCAATTTGCTGTCCCATCGTGCGGGGACTGCCTGACACTTCAATCTCGGGATATCGCGTGGGAAGGTTCGTCATCGCGTGTTTTTCGTTTCTGCAGCAGGCTGCGCCAGAAATGGACTCAGCATAACCAGCCAGCCGATTCTGCCATGGTAAACGGACATGAGTTTTAACTCCTCGCGGCTGGCGTATCAACGGTCCAGTTTCCCAAAGCAACCGCCGGCGAAGGGGAGTTACGTCCGTTGAATTGCACACGAGACTAAAAGGGAACGCACCTCGGATGACACCTTAAGTTTCGTAGCCCGTTCCGCATCAAACTGATATGGCCATGCAAGGCCTGACTTGCAAAACGAGTGTTGCTCGTTAGTACACATCGCGGTAAACTGGGGTTGGCGCTTGAAGTGTCTCTGGGTCGCCCACTGTTGGATTTGCCATGTGGCCTGATTGCCTACGTCCTGGTGCTAGAAACAACCCTCTCATACGCGTGGGGTCGCGGCGATGGTTTCTGGAAGTGGGGGTGGCCGGTCTGGGTGGGTTATTGCAGCCAGGCTTTCAACAAGCCCTGGCCGCCGCAAACAGTCCCACTGCCGACAAGAAGGCGGTGATCCTGTTCTGGCTCTCCGGTGGGCCAAGCCATATCGACATGTGGGATCCCAAGCCGGATGCGCCTCTGGAAATCCGTGGCCCGTACGGCTCAATATCCACCAAGATTCCCGGTGTGCAGTTTAGCGAACACTTGCCCCTGCAGGCCTCAATCGCCGACAAGCTCTCGATCATTCGTTCGGTCGATTGCAGCGCCAGCGATCATACGCCAATCACCATGCAATCGGGTAATTCTCTGGCCCGGCGAACTGACGATGGCAAAGATGGCGGAGGTTTTCCGTCGATGGGATCCATTGTCGCCAAGTTTCGCGGACCGAACGACCCCGACATGCCAGCCTTTCTCGGATTGGCAGATAATTGGACTAGCGACGTGTGGTATTCTGGCCACATGGGCGATCAATACGCGCCGGTCAAGGGACTCAAATTGGCCGATGCGTTGGCGCTGCCCGCGGGGATTACCATTTCCCGGATACAAGATCGCGAACGACTGCGTCGCGAGGTCAATCGCTTCGGCCACCAAACCGAAAAACCCGCTGTACTCGCCAGCATGGACAGGTTTACCCGCCAGGCCTACGAAATGGTGCTCTCTGGCAAAGTGCAAAAGGCGTTCAACGTCGAAGAAGAAACCGAAGCTACCCGCACCGCCTACGGCAAGGAGAGCATTGGCCAAAAGGCTCTACTGGCCCGGCGACTGGTCGAGGCAGGGGTAACATTTGTACTCGTTAGCGGTGCTTGGGGATATTTCGACCATCATGGTGACAGCGTTCGCTGGGGTGGCATCGTCAAAGGCCTGACGCCGCTCTTGCCACGCGTCGACCAAGTGTTGCATGCGCTGGTCACCGATCTTCAGCAGCGCGGATTGCTCGACAGCACGTTGGTGCTGATGATGGGCGAATTTGGCCGTTCGCCGAAGATCAACAAAGACGCGGGACGTGGTCATTGGTTACCCGTGATGTCCATGGTGTTGGCAGGCGGCGGTTTACGACACGGGCAAGTCATCGGCGCAACTGATCGCCACGGTGGCGAGATCGCCGCTCGTCCCGTGAGCCCCGAAGACCTGGCTGCAACCACGTTCAAGCATCTCGGCATCGACGTCAACTCCCACTGGACCGATCCTGTCGGACGCCTTATTCCCGTCGTCCCCAAAAATGGCCGCCCGATGGCCGAATTGTTCTGAAGCTTGACGGCTGTGGCACATGGTTGACTGGACTGCGTTCATAAGCTGCGTCCCGGAACGCAGTTTTTTTTGAGAATTGGTCGAGAACCCAGCCGTGTCCCTTTTTGTGCCCTAGGTGCGGCACGTAGCCGTCGCATACGGTGCCCGCGATCCCTGCCAGGCCGACCGAGCCCGCCAGACCGCCTCGGAGTGCTCACAGAAGTATGGCGATCGCGACCGGCAAGCTGACGACCAGCCACAGATTCGTACAGGTGACGAAAATCGTGAGTGGTTCCAGATCGTCCCCCGCCTCTTGCCCGATCAGAATGTTAATTGTCGCGGACGGAAGAATCGACAGCAGGATCACCAGCTTGCGCTGCTCTTCCTGAAGCGGAAGAACCCACGCGACACCCACTCCGATGCATGCGCAAATAATCAGGTGAACCGTGGCGAGCAGCATCCCCTTGCCGAATCCTGCGAGACTGACCTTGGCCAGCGCAAACCCGAGAGAAAGCAACAAGAGTGGGATTGTTATTTTCCCGACCAGGTGCAGACCGCGCTCCACGTAGCTCGGAAGATGAATGCCCACGAACATCAGCACCATTCCCAAAACTAACGCGTAGAGAAACACCTGGCCGAAGACAGGTTTCATCTCGATCTTCCCGCTTGGAAGCCATCTCCCCAGGGTAAACTGTGCGAACAGCATGACGGAACCGAAGGCGAGACTCATCGCGAATCCCGAATTTCCGAATTTCCGAATCCAAGATAACCGAGTGCGAACCCAATCGCCATGTTCGAGAAGCATGCGGCGGCTAGGTAGGTTCGGATGGGAAGACCCGTGACGCGGAGCAGAACTCCGAAAACCACGACGAAGAGGCCCACGACCAGAACCGCCGCCAGGAGCATCCGGATGATGCTGCCGCTTGTAACCTCGGGTCGCGTGAATTGGTGGATCACGAGCAGCGGCAAGGACACCTGGAGTATGAGCGGCGAAATCACCTTCGCGTCCCAGGAGAAACCAAAGCGGCTGAGTACAAACCCCAGCCCTACGCAGCCGTAGATCGGCAACAGGATGTTTAGGAGTTCCGTGACTATGACATCGGTCCGCGTATCGAAGCCGATTCAAAACCTGATTCGACATTGACCATTTGGGTTGAGCCTGAAGACGATCTGCGCTTGCAGTGGTTGGCAGTTTAACCGCGCCGATGGGGTCTTTCAACAGAACGCGAGAAACAACGTGATCCGGAACCGTGCGGTCAAAAATTTGGAGTTGCAAAGTTCTGGAATCGTGTCACTAAGACGTAACACGACATCCCTGGTGGCACTACTTCGGGCTGCTTTCGTTCGTCCCCGATGCCGACGTCCCGTCGCCTTCGAAGAGGATGTAACTCGTCGGATTGTCGGGAAGGTAGGCATTGAACCCGGCTTCGGCGAACGCTGAGACGGCGTTGGCCAGGATAACTGCGCCGAACAGCCAATACATACACCAGGAATACCACGGAAGCTTTAAACCGTGCGGAGTCTTACTTGCCGCCGGTTCGGTGTCATGGCAAACGGGACAATGAAGTACCGGCTCGCGACCGAAGATCAGCATCAATCCGCTGACCATGATCACGAACACGAACACGATCAGCGCCCAGGTGTAGAGGTGCAGGCCAAAGACCGGGTTTCCATAGCCCGAGTCACCAGGCACGATGTGCAGGAGGATCTGGCGGGTAGAGACCGACATGCCCACCACGGCTGCGAGTAGCGACATCCCGTAGCCCAAACCCATCACCGAAAATCCCTGGATGCGTGCGTAGTGGCCATGGGTAATCACGAAGATCGACCCGACGGCCGTCAGGATCATGGCCATGCGCTGCAGCAAGCAGAGCGGGCACGGATATTCGCCGCCCACGAACTGTACCCAAAACGCCCCCAGGAGGACGCCCGAAATGCCCAGCACACAGAGGTGCAGGATCAGCAATTCGATTCTGGTCCAGATTCTCCAGGCCGGATGTTCGTCGTTGATAGAACGTATGTGTTTGGCGGCAGGCATACCCAACTCCTCGTGATTGGCAGTTGCGCTGGGAGGTCAGTAATGGTCGTATTTCGAGGTCAGAAATTAAGGTCCAGTTTGTCGGTGGCATGGTGCATGAACAGCAGGATCATGAACCCGAGTGTCAGGAAGAAGAGGATCACCGACAACCACGGGAGATGGCGCAGCGTTGAACTCAGCAAAAAAAACAAGCATAAGAAAATCCCTGCAGCGATCATGACGAATGTGCTCCTTCGGTGGATCCCATTGATCCAGCGGGTCTACAGTTGGTTGAGATCATGAATTGTAACCAGCAAACCAAAATAGTGCTGGGCCGATTCGAACCACCACGTCGTGAATGGAGTGTTTTTTATTTTTCGGCAACCACCTAGAAATCTCATCACACTCCCGACAGTGTACAAAGTGTGTATTTTCGTCAAGCCGGCGTGTCACCTAAGGCAGTTCTTTGTCCGGGTGCCGGCGTCCGCACATTGAAAATGCGACAATGACGAGGAACTACCGACATTGACCAAAAAAAGAAACGGGGACAGACCCCGCTTTTCTGGGAATTCAGTAGAGAACCCGACTGCGGCCCCTTTCCTGCACCACGGTCGTGCGACTTCGCCTTCTCATGCGTATTTTGTGTGACCGTCTACGAAGCTTCGAAGCGTAAAGATCAGGCCGCGTGCTTCCTTTCAATGCGTGCCAACCCCAGCAGACTCGTCACCAGAAGCAACGCGGTCGACGGCTCGGGTATGGCCGCACCGCTACCAGTACCGAAGTTTCCGAAATTCTGCTTCCACAGATTGTAGTCGGCTTGCACAACCGTCGCCGCGCCGGAACCGTTGCCGTTGAGCACAGACGAGTTGCCACCCAGATTGTCCCGAAAGATTGTGTAGTCGGCCGCATCGACCGCGCCGTCGTCGTTGTAGTCGCCGGCCAGGCCAACGGCCACAGCCGTCAGCATGATCAGGTCGCTGGCGGTGTCGACATTCAGACTGAATAATCCAGCATCAGGGCCGCCCAGCACCAGTCCAAGGTCGGTCAACTCTCCGGCCACGGTCAGCACCGTGAAGGTATCGCTCGAGTCCGGCACAAATCCGTTGATCAACGATACGGCCAGTGTCCCGGCCAGCGAGGCATTCTCCAGGACCTCGAGCAGGTCGTATTCTTCACCCTGAGTCGTACCGCCGATCTCGATCTCGAGGGTGGCGTCTGCCTGTTGCGTGTAGTTCCCCGTGATGGTGAGTTGGCCGGGACTGCTACCCGGCGCGATGGTGCCACCCGAGTTGTGCACGTTGCCACTCACCGTTCCCTTGCCCGAGACCGTGCCTTGCTGGACGTTCACCGCACCACCGCCTGTTACCAGGTCGTTGTGGAACACCACGGTGCCCACACCCATCTTGGTCAATGTGTTTCCCATCAAGTTGAGTGCATTGTTAAAAGTCAGCGTGCTGTTCGAGCCAACATCTACCGTGGCATCACTCCTGATGTTGGTGACCACCTCAAACTCGTGGCTGCCACCGGATACAAAGACCCCGGTCGCCGGCAAACCTGGCTTTGTGCCTCTGTCGATATTGACCGAGTTCGACCCGGAAATGGTGTAACTGTGTGTGGCATTGTCAAATTCGACGCGATTCACCGTCACGTCACTCGTCAAAGTGGCAACGGTCGGGCCGGTAATCAAGCCGCCGAACACGGCAGTCTGGTTGGCGCTGTTGGGGGGGCCCCCTCCGGGCGTCCAACTGGTGGCCTCAAACCAATCCGTCTGGCCGCTCGTCACCTGGAGGCGGTCCAGATAGAAAGGGTTACCGATCCCACCAACGATGCGGAAGTCGGCGCCATGGTTCTGGCGATTGCCAAAGTAGGCATCGTTCACCTGGAACGTGTGCTGTTTCCAGGTACCGGTTCCGGTGAGGGTAACGTTGTCGCCGACTTTGTAAAAGGCGGGTAACGTGTCGCCGGTATCCGAGTCGTATTGCAGTGTGAGCGTTCCGGTCCCGCTATCGAAGTAGTCGATGGTAATCGACAACTCCGGCTGGTCGCCCTGGAATGCAAACGAGTCGTCCACCGCGAAATAGAAGTAAAAGTCCTCATTGGGATCGACGTTGCGGCGGGCTATCCGGCCGCCGACGCTAATGTCGGTCGTATCGCCGTCGCCAACCTGCGGATGCGTCATGTTGTCGGCAACGTCGGGGCCGCCCAGGTCAATCTGAGTTCGACGATTGATAGCGTGCCACGTCAAAGTGGATGGCCCAGGCGGAGGCTCAGACGAGGTTGCTGATCGAAGAATATCCAAGTATCGAGTTCCGTAACCCTCATAAAATCTCCCCGCGGTCAATTCCGAGCCCGTCGCCGAATCGTCGGTATTGGTCCGAAAAGAAATAACGCTGGCTTCGATCTGCGTATCTTCGTGCCATTCGTTGAAGGAGTTGACCAGAATCAGTTCGTTGATATCCGGATCTGTATACGGTAGAACGGCGTCTTCGAGCATTGCCTCCATCACCGAACCGGGACTCGTCGGCCCCAACTCCTGAAGGTATCTCGCGGCCGGCGGGTGGTCGTCGCGGACCACTCTATCGTTGTAGCCTGGTGAAACCCCCGGCACGAAATCGACTCCCTGATTGTTGGCAAGCGACTTGGCGTTGGCATAAATCTGCTTCAGGCCGTTGATACTATTTTGATCGGATATGCCGTCGCCAAACTCCTGGCCGTAAACGTCGAACCCCGTGATGGCATCCATCTGAGATACACCGGTTGCAACTGCCCCGAACAAATGGTCGCCAATAATATATGGGTCATACCCGTATTGCTGCTGCATCGTGGAGCGGAGGTTGTTCAGTTCATTCCAACCTGTCTGATCATCGAAGTACGCGCGGGTAAGATACATGACGACGACTGGCCGCCCATCGATGCGCATATAATTGGGATTGTTGAAGACATTTCCCGCCAGGTACTGAAAGTCGGGGATCAGGTTGGTGTAATCTGGGTTGCCGGCATCCCCTAAACGCCCCGACGATTCGTAGTGAATCGTGTAGCTGATTTCCGAAGCTCGTTCATGTGGCAGGATGTGGTTCCTGATGGCAATATCTGCGAACGAACCTGGCCCCCACCAACTGAGTGACCACATCGAAATGTTGCCGATGTGGCTCTGATCGATATGCGCGGAGATGACATCTGCGTCACGGCTATGATACAGGCCCACCGCTGGTAGCTGCAGTTCAGGCGTGAGGTGCGTCCGCAACGTTTGGTTGAACGTGTGTCCTCCAGATATGCCCTCGCCCCACCACGGATAGTAATAGACACCGACTGTCGGGTCACCAATTGCATGGTTAAAGACCGACAAACACAAGCACAAAGTCAGTGCCACCGCGCGAACCGAATCGCTTAAGGCTGGTGCACGTCCGGCGAGGAACATGAGAAGTGACTCTGTGTGTACGTTTTGCCCGCTGTGCATCTGCCGGTTGATGTTCAGACATTCAGGGCTCCGCCTTTGCCGGCAGTTAATCTCTCTTATCGAACGCAAGTCGACGAGCCGCGTCGCCCCGAAACACCAAAAACTGGTCGGCATTCCAACGGGGTCAAACAGTAAGGCTGCTCGCCAGGCCTCCTCCAGTCAATTTTTCCCATTGTTCTTCGCAAAATTCATGGGGACCTGCGGGTTCATGGGGCGCCATGACTCGTGCAGAGTATCGCTCTGTAACGCACACAGCCTCGTCGTAAGACAGCAACCCTGAGTAGCTAACCCTGAGTAGCAAGACAGGCTGGTTTTCCCAAACTGTTTTCGTTGCTTGCGAGTCCGTGCAAGACAACGCGGCTGGCTGCTGCGGTTTGGTTTGCGCTGTTTATGGATGAGGAAGTGTGCTTGATTTTGCGCTCTGCCGGGTCGCCTGTTTACCGTGCTGGTTAGTCACCTGCAGAGAGTGCCTGTCAGCGCCGGTTTCAGCGCCGGTTTCAGCGCCAATTTTCGCCCCGGAGTATCCAGGAACTTCCAGAATGCGCGCAAGACCGTATCCTCCGACAGCGACCACCAAGGTCTCTCACGCGCAAAGGCTCGCAGGATTTTACCTGGTCCACCGAGTGGGTCAACGCCTACAACGACCAAGCGGGGAATGCGGTGTGTCGTATCGCAAACCCTTCGTGATAGTAGTTCGGTGAACTACGTGGGGCGCACGTTCTCGGCACGGGGACCCTTTGGACCTCGCCCCTCTTCATATTCAACGGCTTGACCCTCATGCAGTGCCTCGATCGTAGTCCCAACCAAGGCCGAATGGTGAAAGAAGAGTTCGTCTCCATTGCTATCGATGAATCCGAAGCCTTTTTCTGCTATTACCTTCTTGATAGTACCTTGTGGCATTTGAGTTTCCTCTCAGAGTAAAGTTACATGACCCATTGATTCTCTTTTGCTTGTGAAGCAAAACATGCTCGTATCGGTTGTAGGCGCCCCACTTAACGGGCACCAGCGGCATGGCGTCGGCGTTTTCGTCGGCGTGATTCCTTGCGTTGTTTTGAGCCAATCGACGACTTTGAACCATCGACTCCCTGTGGGGCCGACTTGCGGCGGGCACGACGTTTGGCCTCTTCTGAAACTGCATCGTGGTGGCTCGTATCTATATCACCAGTATCCGCTTCGCTCGTATCTTTTGGACCAATCCCATGCGTGACCGCACGCGATTTCAAATCGTTAGATACGGCTGACAACTTCTCCACGGTCACGGTTTGTCCGATCAATTTTTCAACCATGCGGAGGCGGTGCCGTTCATCACGTCCGCAAAACGAGACCGCCTGCCCCGAAGCTCCCGCCCGCGCCGTGCGTCCGATGCGGTGAACATAGGTTTCGGGGACATCCGGCAAGTCATAGTTAATGACATGCGAGACGTCTGAGAAATCCAGTCCCCGCGCGGCAAGGTCGGTGGCGACCAGAACAGGGGGCCGTTTGGAATGGAATTCACGAATCACAGAATTTCGTTTTGCCTGGCTTTTATCCCCATGAATTGCGAGAGCTCGAATCCCTTCGCGTTGCAGACAACGGGCGATCTTGTCGGCGCCCCGCTTGGTACGGGAAAAGACAAGTGTCTTTGTCTGCTGAGTTTCTTGAAGATATCGCGTGAGGGTTGCTGTCTTATAGTTCGGTTCGACAAAATAAACGGCTTGCGACACGAGTTCGGGCGGAGTAGCAGCTGAACCGACTTGCACTTCAAACGGCCGCTGCAACCACTGTGCCGCCACCTTGCGAACCTCCTTTGGCATGGTTGCGGAGAACATCAGCGTTTGGCGTCGGCTAGGTACCTGTGCGACGATTTTGCGCAGGTCGTGAATGAAACCCATGTCGAGCATCAGGTCAGCTTCGTCGAGGATCAGGATTTCCACAGAAGCGAGGTTGACGAATCCTTGCCCGACCAAATCCAGAAGACGACCTGGTGTTGCAACAAGAATGTCAATACCGGCCTGTAAAGCTCGGACTTGCGGCCCCTGTCTGATTCCACCAAAAATGACTGCGTGGCGCAGTGTGGTAAATCTTCCGTAGGTCGTCAAACTCTCACCGATTTGCCCGGCCAGTTCGCGCGTGGGTGCCAGGATAAGAGCGCGAATGCTTCGCCGACCTGAACGCCGACGCCGACCGGCCGCACCCGTTGGTGCGGCGGCTGAGGTCACAAAGTGCTGCAACATCGGCAACGCGAAGGCTGCTGTCTTGCCGGTTCCCGTTTGGGCACAGCCAATCAAGTCGCGCCCCTTGAGAACCTGGGGGATGGCTTTCTGCTGGATGGGAGTGGCTTCATCGTAGCCCGCAGCCTGAAGACTTCGGAGCAAAGGCTCGCAGAGCGAGAGGCATTCAAACTTCATGTGGGTTGATTACTTTCAAAAAAAGAAAAAGTCTGTGTCGAGTAGCACCGGAAAGTGGCTACTCGATGATATCTGTCAGCTCGCCGTGGTCAGAATGGGGTAAACCGACTGACTTCAGCACAATCAAATAACGGGAAACACACCCGCACGGTGGCAGCTATGTGATTCAGGAGCAAGAGAATCAGTCGCGGTCGAAAGCAATATACTGGAACGCACAAGCCATTCGTCTTGGCCGATGAGGCGTCCAGGTGGCCGCAGTCTCGAAGTCGAATGAACACGACACCAATAAAGGTGTAGGTGCCGATCTCACGCCTAAGGTAGATTGTTAGCATAACATTCGTACGTACCATGTCAAGCCTCTATCCCGGGCAAAAGATAAGTATTAACTTAATTTTTGTTGTATAGATAACAGAATTAAATCACCACCATTTTCAGATCTTTCGGCAGACTGGTACACTACACCCCGAGAGTTTTCGACGACCAGTTTCGGCGACGGGGGAGTCTACGGACTTTTTTCCGAAAGATGGGATTCTCTCAAAGATCCCGGAACGGACAGAAGCAAAAATAATTCGCCAGCGATCCCCCCAAGGGTCCAACATATAGTAGTGACACAGCGGAGTCGCGGGTCGAAGTCGCACGGTCCCCAGCGGTCGTTGTCCTGGGCAAAAGGTTAACACGGTCAGGGGACCAGGCAACAATACCGTGGCGACTGCGGTGGCATCTGGATTCACACGCCCTTTTCCAGCGGCAAGTAGTACAGCACAGTCACAGGCGGTGACATTCCTGCAGACGGTGGGGCACCGGGGACGGGGTGTGGGGCCAATCCAGGCATGTTGGCTGATACGGGAAACAGCCGCAGTGGCTGGGATGGCGACCGACACCGTCGCACTCGCCGTACCCGGACCCCATTTCTCCCCGATTTGGCGTATTTTCCTGGGTCCAACGACCCAAAACTGTCGCTGCCGGTAGAGGACTCCACTATACATGGAGGCGAATTCAGGGTAGAAATGAGGTTAGTTAGTTATTAGTTAGTTATTAGTTAGTTAATTGAGCGGTTACGATCGCGTATTCGACGCCGGTTCTTAAGAAACCGGCCCACCGGAAGCTCTTTCGTCCGTCCCCCTGGTGGGCTCCTGCGTCAGCCCCTTTCTCGTTGGCCTCGGAAAGTGAAAGATTGGGCCGTCACTCCCGCATACAGGAGATCTCTGGTGGGAACGAAGTTATATTGTGGAAATTTGAGCTACAACGTCTCGAATTCCGACTTGGAACAGCTGTTTTCACAGTTTGGTTCGGTCGCGAGTGCGGAGGTGATCACAGATCGTGATAACGGCCGCAGCAAAGGCTTTGGCTTTGTGGAGATGTCTACTGAGGTTGAGGCACAGGCGGCGATCAGCGGGCTGAATGAAACCGTGCATGACGGCCGGCCGCTCACGGTGAACGAAGCCAAACCGCGCGAGAGTCGCGGTGGTGGAGGTGGCGGCGGCTACGGTGGCGGCGGACGAGGTGGTGGCGGCGGACGAGGTGGTGGCGGCGGACGAGGTGGTGGCGATCGGGGCCGCCGGTACTAAGCTGACGACGATACGCAGCGCTCTCCTCGGCGCACCGTCTACAAAACCACTGGCTCGGTGTACGGAATACCTCGGGGCACGCGGATTGACGGACAAACACCTCAACAAGAAAGATACTCATGGGAAATAATCAAAATACCGTCGAGAAACGTCGCCGGGAAATGGAAAAGAAGAGAAAGGCAGAGGAAAAGAGGGAACAGCGCCGTAGAAAGAAGGGACAAACCGACGAGCAAACCGTGACGGACACGGCCTCGGCGAGCAACAATTGACCTGAAAAATTTGCGGTAGGCTTGATCACGGATGGCGACATTTAACTGTATGTGGGGATGAGAATCTTGCTATCTAAATCTGAACAACGCGTGTTACGCACCTTCCGACAATTTCTAATGACTCCGGGCCAAATGTTGTGCTTCTCCGGTCCCAGCTTTGAACAGGACGAGGCAGTACTGGAACTCATGACCGAAAGGGAACTGCTGATCAAAGAAAAATTCAAAGGCGGGTATTCTCTCACGCCCGCTGGCTTTGCATCCATGAACGATTATGAATCCCGCGTAGACGGGAAAGCATGAACTCATACGCGTTGCTTGCCGACGAGCCACCGTGTCGAGACGCCGTGGCGTGGGCGAGTTGTGCTCGACAGAGCATTTCCATCCTTTGGCATCCCTGAGAGATGGACCCGAATTGGAGATGGGATTCTGGGCCGCGTAGAGATTTTTCCTGGCAATTGGTTGTGCCACAGCGGTGTTGGCGATCTCAGCTGCGCAGACTGCTGTGGATGATGTTGTTCATCACTCAATCCGCGCTGACGGTGTAAGTCAGGTCATCGAGATACACATCACACCACTTGCTGTTGGCCCACTGCATGTTGAAAACGCCAAAGCGGTCGAAGAGAGCACCCTTGCCCTTCTCGCCCTCTTTAAGCGCTTTTGTCACGCGTTGGGAACCGATGGTGAACGTGATTTCACCGCGCCCGCCGGCCCCGTCAGGATCGTAATCGAGGGTCCACGCATACGGCTTTCCCGGCTCAAAGGTCAAACACCCGTCGCCGCGTTGGTTGGTTCCCTCCGATGTCCCATACAGGGGCTCAATGATACGTCCCTCGGGGGAGTAGCTGTCAAAATAGACCCCGACAAAGTTCTCGATCGGCCAACCTTGCTTTCGCGAATTGAACCAACCGAGGGCAAACGTGGCATCGGTAGAATGTTCCCGCGCGACGAACTTGCCGCTGGCGGCCAGTTGGTTTTCCAACGTAAGCTTGCCGACCGGCGCACCATAACAGGCCTTGAATTGATCCTCGTCCGGGTTGCAACTGAAGAATCGCCCCCCAAGTTCTCCCGGCGTTCCACCTGCGTGGCTCGTCTTGCTGAAGCCAAAATTATTGTAGGCATACTGCGCGCTATCCTGGAACCGTTCGCGGTTGCCAGCGCTTTCCCAGCCCGGGTCCTTGGACAAATCCTCTGCTTTTCCAGCGATCACCAAGTCGCCGAAGTAGGCGACAATGTGTCGCCCAGGGATGCGGGGAGGGAAGATGCCGAAGTGGTCAAAGGTCGCGCCGATTTTCCTATGCTCGTCGCGAAGCTTAAGCCGTGTCTCGTTTCCGTCAAACATAAACACGATCTCTCCTGCGCCACCTCCACCCAAGGGATCGTAGCGCAATGACCAGTGGTGTGTTGACCCATCTGGTGGAATGCGCAGCATTTTAGACGTCTCAAGATCGCGCACGTTCTTCTGCTGGATGCCTCCCGCGGCGTTGACAAATGCCCCACCCGCCTGCCACGCGCCGGTGCCGTAACTCAGTTCCACCACGCAGCCGTCCGGTTCGTTGGAGGATTGCAGGCGAAAACCGATGAAGTTCCGCGGCCGCCAAATCAGATCGCGGTCGACGGCGGTGAACCAACCGACGTAAATATTGGCCGATGTCTGCCAGCCACGAATCGACTTCGCGTCGAGCACACACAACGTTCCGGAGACGCTCAACGCATCGTCAAGCGACTTTCGGCCAATCACTTTTCCGTACCACGCCGGCCGTAGTGATGCGGAAACGCATCCTCCAATCTCGCCCGGGTGATTTCCCGTGTGCTTCGTACGAGAATAGCCGAAATCCTGCACCACCATCGGTGGATCATGTGGTGTTTGGCGATTATTGTGGCCGTCCCACTGTGGATCACGATCAAACGTTTCGGTCTGCGTCGTCGTTCTGGTTGGCGCCGCCGAGCCGACCGTACTTGCAGCCACCGACAACAGCCCAACAGCGATACTAATCTTTATCCAGTTATGCATCAGTCGCTCTTTTCCGGCTCAAGAGAAGCCTTCACCATGTCGCCACCCGACTTCCATGGACCCCAAATCTGCCCGCGGTTTATGCGCCGACCCATGGATTCGGGATTTCCCACTGGTGTTCTGGCATGCGGACTCGGCTACGCAGCCGAACCATCGATGTGCCCATTTTGACCCGTTTTCGACTCGGACGCAAATCTTTCCCCAGGTTGTCGTCGGTACAGGGGGCCTACAATCCGTCTGCCGCCTGATCGGGGCGTCTCTCGGCGGTCCGCAGTGGTTCTGTTTGAAGTCAACGCTACTGATAAAACCAATCCACGTCGGCGATCGCTGCTTTGAGCGGCATGATACTGCGCCCAAACCGGCCGGGCGGATCGGGGTTGTCCATCTTCGATACAACATACGTGATGATCACCTTACCACTGCTGGTGAAGTGGCACGAAGGGTTGGTAAACTCGTAGAGTGGATCGGTTTCGATATCCTTGTAGTTTTCCCATGTGCGGCCCTCGTCTTTTGAGATGGCCACGGTCAGCGGCGTACGTTTGCCGCTGTGGTTGAAATTGGGGTCGAACCTGGCGTGGTTCCAGATCATCAGCAGATCTCTAGTGGTCGGAAACATGGCAAGGCAGGGCATCGACTCGGGCGCTTGTAGCGTGGTGGTCTGCGGCACGGACCAGTTTTCACCCCCATCGGTGGAGTACGATTGGAACACCGCGCCAAGCTGTGTGCGTAAGGTCATCATCAGCCGTCCATCGCTTAGCTCAACGATGTGCGGCTCCATTGCACCGCGCAACGGCAGGTCGGCCCAGGTCGTGCAAGCTTCCCAAGTACGGCCGTCGTCGTCGCTGTAGCAGCAGCCGGCGACGGAATGATCGGCCGGGGCGCCCTCCTCGGTAACACCGCACCACCGACCCGACATATCGGTCGTCGGCAAGATCACTCGCCCGGTGGAGAGTTGAATCAGCAGGTTCGCCGACATTTGGTTATCCTGCACAATATCGTGCTTCCAGGGTTCACTGAACGTTTTTCCGTCGTTGCTGCTTTTACAGAGGAACGAGGTTGACCGCTGAGGCTGGCCCGGTTCGAGAAAATGCCGCCGCTGGTAGTAGAGGAGAACGTCACCCGACTTCAGGCGAAGCAACGATGGAAAGTGGATGTTCGCGTCGCCAGGGTTGTTTTCCACAAGAATTTTTAGATCCGTCCAGGTGGTCCCGCCGTCGTTGGAGACCATCGAAGCGATGTCGCAAGGTGCATGATCGTGGCCAACATTCTCGCCTCCGGTATGCCGCATCCAGGCGAGCAGCAACTGACCGCCGGTTCGCTCGAGGAGTGTTGCCGAGTCATGACGTGGCAAGGCTGGACTGGCCTCAACAACCGGGAAAATGTCGATGCTTGCCATGGTGATCTCCGGTTTATGAGTGATTTTGTGCGTGACGTAAAACAGGGTCACATTGTACACCAACATGACATTGGCCACCGCAACGGTGGAGGCAAGAATGCGGGGTGCAAGCCCTGATGCCTTTTCCCAATGATCTTATTACCCACATTTTGAAGCAAGACTCCGCGAGTTTAGAGGCGATACGCTTGCGCCGTGGTGGTCACGCGAAGAGTCCCACCGCGGACTGGTGGCTGAACCGTTTGTCGCAAAGTGGGGTATTTCCTATCCCAAAGCACTACCAGCCTCCACCACCGCCACCGCCACCACCGGACGATCCACCGCCACTACCGCCGCTGGAACTTCCGGGCGCCGTACTCGAAGAAGAGACTGCGGTGCTGATTGAACTGCCCAGGTTGCCGGCAAAGTCCCCTATCGATGCCAGGTTGCGATCGGTTCCATGATACCAGGAGGGATGATAACCGTTGCGCTGGCCTGGGGCCATTGCGGCTCGCTCTAACACGCTCGAGAACTTTTCTGCCCACGCGTTTTCCACGTCCAGGGCCAAGGCGTAAGGCAAATATTTCTCGAACAGTTCTGTCGTCAATTCGGGCGGGTGCACGCGCTGTAAGAACTCACCTTCGGCGGTCTCCAAATACATACGAAAGCCCTCGATCTGGTCCATCACGCGTTGTCCTTTGACCGTCGGCTGTGTGATCCAATGCCAGAACGACCAGTTAATTGCAACCAACCCAAGAAGCAAAGGGACTATCCAAATGGAGACCATAACGGCGATTATTCCCAGTGCAACGACTTCGGCGATGAAGAAAGGAATCACAAAGGCGGTGAGAAAGAGGGCACCTCCGAACGACCCGATCTGCCCGGCTGTAGTCCTTCGCAACGTCAGTACATTTCTCCAGGCGGCAATCACCGTTTTAGCCATCACCGTGCATGCGAGTGTCCAAATCGACAGCCACAAGGCAAAAAATCCCATTACCGGCAGTGCAGAGAGGTCGACGGTCCATGTAGCTGTGGCGAACGCCAGCGCTGAAAGCAGCCAGCCGGGCACCAACCACCAACGGTTCTTGAAGAACAACTTCCTTTCGTATTCTTCCGAGAGCCAATCCCCCAGCTTTTCAATTGCCTTGCCGATCTTCTTGTGATTGGATTGTTTCAGGACGATCGAGGGGGAACGGAGTAACACTGTTGAGATCTTCTTTTCACCGGGAGAGAGTCGCTCTTTTCTGGAAGATTCTGCGCGGCGCAACGTGAACTGGCCGTCCTCTTCATCGATCTCGAGATGACGCTTGACAGCCATATTGATCAGAGCCGCGGTAAAACACTTGTTATCGTACGCCATTTGCCTGAGATACCGCACACAGGCCGGCGGCAACTCCAGCGGGGGCTCAAGGAGTGGGTAGATCGTACCGCCGGGCGGGTCGCGCCCCACGGCAACCCAGGCAAAAATGTAATACGTCAACACCACCACCAGCCCGCCAAGAACCGTTCCCAGCGTTCGATCTGCCTGCAAGTAAAGCACACGGTTTTCGGCCGCCGTCGGCTCGTGAACATCTCCCTTGGGAAAGCCCACCACGATGGTCATGCCCTCGTGGGGTCTCAAGGGCTTCGTTGTCGTAAAATCAACGGTCCCTGTGGCCTTGTTGACTTTGGAAGTAAGATCCGTAGCCTTCGATCTTTTCGGGCCGGTATAGCCTTCGTGCGTAATCTGGTCGCGTGGCACATCTTCGGGCAGCGACACACTGGCCGAGGCCCGATCAATCGGGAAATCCCAACCGTTGCCGGTCACGTTCCAGAACAACTCATCGTGGGTATCGAAATAGCCGAGTTGGAAATTGGTCGTGTAGGTAATCTCGTAGGTATGTTTTCCGCGGGGCAGGCGATAACCCTCTCGGCCGACGTAAACCCGCACACCGTTCGACTGGTCTGTCGTGTGGAACGGTTCCGGATTTCCATCACGTTTGACCGAAACCACGTGAAACGGCAACTTGATGGGCACCAGGAATCTGGATGTGTAGGCAATCGGAAACTCGCGATAGATTCCCCACTTGATCTTGCCGCCTTCGGCACTAACCGTAATCGTTTCGGTCACTTGAAGCGACCCGTTTTTGAGAACCTGAATGTCGCTGTGATAGTCATGGATCCGGTCGTCAGCCTCTGCGAAACCAACGGGCATGGAGGACAAGGCTGGTGCCAAAAATAAAATGGAAATGACTTTCCATTGCTTCATGCCGTGCTACTCCTGCTTGCTGTATTTGAATTCGACATCCGTAACGGCGCGTTCGGACTCATTTTCCATCTCGAAGAACTCTTCGTTCCGGAATCCAAACGCTCTGGCGATCAGGTTCGACGGAAAGGTCTGCACCCGGGTGTTGTAATCACGGACGGTACCGTTGTAGTAACGACGGGCCTTTTGCAAGGCGTCTTCGATGTCCGCGAGATTTTGCTGCAAGTCGAGAAAGTTGGTGTTGGCCTTCAACTCCGGATAGTTTTCGGCCACGGCGAGCAGGTTCCGCAGTGCGCCGGACAACGCGTTTTCGTCGTGCTGTTTCTCGTCAACCGACTGGTCGCCCATCGCCTGGGTTCCCAGCCGGGTCACGTCGTCGAGCACACCGCGTTCGAAATCGGCGTAACCTTCAACCGTCTTGACAAGATTGGGAATCAGGTTGTGGCGGCGTTTCAATTGGACATCGATGCCGCTGAATCCTTCACGCACGAGTATTCGCCCTCCGACCATACTGTTATAGATGGCGATGATACCGACAATCGCCACCACTGCTACCATGATCACCGCCAGGAAAAATCCACTCACGTGATTGTCCTCCTATCAGAGTCTACGTACGACCGAAGCCCACTTTCTAGCACTGCCCACGATAGCGGGAAGACGGATCCGCAAACGGGATGGGCCGGAGCAAAATATCATTGAGCGACGGTACCCGGAACAACGCCCAGAACACGTTCTCGCTCCCGGACAAGATACCCTGCACCGACGTTGACAACGGTTCGCCCTGCGCGATCCCACCCGGAAACGGGTTCAACCGCCAAGCCAATGCTGCAAGACGTAGAGCAGCAAGAATCCCGCAAAGAAAAAAGCGGGTGTGGCGATGCGGTCTTCCTCCCGGTGGGCCTCGACCAGAAGTTCTTCGACAACCAGGTAGAGTAGCGCGGCAGTCGCAAAGGAGAGAGTTCCCACGAGTAGCCCGCCGCTCAGCTGGGCGGAGAAGAAGCGGGCGGCCAGTACGCCTGTAGCGACCAGCACCGCGAGGAAGACGGATACCAGGAAAAGTTTTCTTTGACCTGCTCCGCGCGTCCGGAGCGTCGAGCAGGTCGAGATCGCGAGAAAAAAAGCTTCGATCGTGAGCGCAACCGCAATGAGCACGCCCTGTTTGGCGCCAACTGTCAATGCCGTTCCCACCAGCAACCCGTCGACGAACAGGTCGACTGCTACGGCGAAGATAAGACCCGAACCGCTACCTACCTGCCCTGCGGACGATTCGGCCCGCTCGGTAATCTTCCCGATCGCAAGCATGAAGAAGACACCCAGGACAAACCCTGCAACCGCCGCGGCGAAATGCGGGCTGCTGACCAGATCGGGCATCAGTTCCACCGCCACGGCACTCAACACCAAACCTGCCGTGAAATGCTGAACCGCGGCGAGCGTTACCGAGGTCGGTCGCCAAAACCGGACAACCAATCCACCCGCCAGGACCGACAGGGTGGGTACCAGCAGGCAGATTGCCAGTGAAACAGGTTGGGACATGGGCAATCGGATCGGGGCGGTTTGGGGCTTGAGATCACATCGCTTGGGCGTTTATGTTACCCTTTCCTAGCCGCAAGAAAAACTTGGAAGTCAACAACGATGAAAAATGAAAAGGCCCGTCGCGTGTGGATTTTTGTCTCGGCGTACGGCGTCGTATTCGCATTTCTCTCCTGGTTTCACGAGGCTGTTCTGGCCGGGGACGCGATCCTCTGGAAAGGCCCCCTGGCCTTGCTGCTGGGCTTTATTGTATTTCGAATTTTTGTCGACAAAATTTAGCCCTCCCAACGAACGTCGCAGAGCCCCGGCCGATCTCCATTCAGGACCGTGCTACAATGTACCGGTGGAGTCGGCTACCATTGCGCCTGTCCGTGGGACGTGGCTACGACGCGTACCCTGCAACGCCTATCAAAAAAAGTGCTTCTGATGAAAAAACAGCTCCTCAGCTTCGGTATTTTCGCAACCATTTGGATACCAGGTGGTGCCGCCATCGCCCAGACTGGTGGCCCCTACAAGGTCGCCGTGGCCGACCTGACCGGCGACGGCATTGTTGATTTGGCCTTGGCCTATCACGCTGTTGGCCTGGTAACCGTCGAGCAGGGAGACGGCCAAGGCAGATTCAAATCTCTTGCACCCAATCAACTCGCGAAACTACCACTGCCGCAGGACGCCGAGAACCTGTCTGTGGCCGACGTTGATGGTGACGGGATGCTCGATCTGGCCGTGGGAATCAACAGCACTCCTCAGGACTGGAGCAACCCGGATTTCACGCACGAGCAGCTCGCTCCCCATTGGCAAGGGCGGGTTGTCGTTGCCCGCAACGCCGGCGAAGGACGGTTCCACCCGATGGTGACCTACGAGGTTCCGAGCCAGGCCAAGGCTGTTTGCCTGGTCGATTTGGACAACGACGGGCAGGTCGACCTGGTCTACACGGCCCGGGGGTCCGGATACAAGGGCGACCTGAAGCGTGGGCGACTGTTCATCCGCCAGGGCCACGGCAATTTTAATTTTGGCCCGGCCCTCGAGTGTGATGCGGGCCTTTCCGCTTACTACGTTGAGACCGCGGATCTGAACAACGACGGCTACCTGGACATCCTGGTCCCCAACGAACACAACGACACTGTGCACTACGTGATCAGCCCCGGTGGCACTCTCTTTAAATCGGGTACAACGATTGAAGCCCAAGCGCTCCGAGCAACGGAAATTCCCGGCTATCGCCGCCATGCGATCAACGACGTGCGAACCGCCGATTTCAACAACGATGGAAACATCGACCTTGTCACCGCCAACCTGGGAACCAATTGCGTTTCTATCTTTATGGGCAACGGGGATGGCACATTCCAGACCGACAAGTTGTTGGACGCCGGTGAGTATGGGGCCTTTCTTGCAACTGGTGACCTGGACAACGATGGCGATGTGGACTTCGTGATCACGCATTGGACCAAGCGGGATGTTACCTCCGTCTTTCTGAACCGTGGCGACGGGGATTTTTTTCCGCGCAAGGAATACCAGACCGGGTTCGGCAATTACGGCGTTGCCGTGGCCGACGTCGACGGTGACGGCAACCTTGACGTGGTGACCGCAAATTACCAGGCGCGAAGCTGCACGCTACTTATGGGCGTTGGTAACGGAACCTTCGAAAACGGGATCACCACACCGAAAGGACTCCGCCTGCGCGATGGCAAGTGGGGGCCGGAGTAGTAAGCATAACAGAGCTGCGTTTCATGGACGCGCGTCCATGAAAACCGCTACCCACAAAATCGGACCTTGCGTCATCGCAATCCGACGTTGAGGTACAAGAACGGTCATCGCTTGTTTTGACCCCTTTCCCGACCCGTCCAGGTCGCCGGCATCAACAGTGGGCAATGCCTACGTGGGGCGCCGTTGCTCGATCAGGTGCTGCATTGTCGTGAGAACCGAGCGGGCAGAATCGGGATTCAGTGGTTTGTCCTTGTTGATGGCGATATCACGTCCAATGACGTTGCACCCCAGATGGCTCAATTGGACCCGTATGGCCATCAGCACCTTCTGACCATGACCACCACTGTAAGTTGTCAGCATAACGGGTTTGCCGTTAAAGAGCCTCCGAAAGTCAGAACTTTTGCGCGACAGCCAGGCAATCGTATTGGTGAACACCGGCGGAATCGACCCATTGTACTCGGGGGAGCAGACCGCCAAACCACGGGCGTCGGCAAACAGAGATTCCACCGGGGCGAGTGCTGCCGGTTGCCCGACGTTTTTCTCCGTGGCTGGCGTGTAAAGCGGCAGATCGATGGTTGTCAAATCAAGAAATTTCGCCTCGATGCCCAAATCCTTCGCCGTGGAGTGGAGAACCTGAGCAAGTTGGCGGTTGTGACCGTCGCTGGCGGTGCAAATGAGTAACATGGGATGCATTCCTTCCGGATTTTGTCCCATGCTAGTCACACGTCGTAGATGGGGCAAGTCGGTCGGGCACTATCACGCCCAGAGCCGGGTCGTCTGATCGTAGTCGCAGGACGTGCTCAAGACTCGGGGGATTGGGTGTCGCAGGCAAAACGCCCAACGCACAGATTCAATCGGAACGTCGTCGCATGACAAGCAGCCCTGCTGCCAGAAACGACGCCAAGGCCCCGGCAAGAATTGGGGCCTTAGCCGAATATCCCGCAAGGATTCCGCCACCGAAACATAGAACCGCCGAACCAAGCTGACGTCCTCCCCTAAACTTGCTCCAGGTTAAGTGAGAGAATCCAGTCCGGCCGGAGGCCGGGAAAGGATTCTTTGCGATGTCACAGCCGCGACACACGGTGGATCAGATTATTGCGAAATTACGCCGAGCGGATGTTGAGCTTGATAAAGGGAAGACGGTTCCTGATGCTTGCAAGGTGCTTGGGAAAGAATGCCATGCGGAGGTTCTCCTTTTCTTGTGGTGATGCACGACATGCAAAGGATGTACCCAAATGGGCCATTGTCACACGCGGCGACTGATAGCGATTTTAATTCCCGTCACGCCTTTGAACCTAGCCGTCAACCCTGATTTCTTTCATGAATTCCGTGCGTCGCAGCTTCTCTTGCGGATCCATCGTTAGGTCGGGGTGACAAAGCTTGACCAATTTCCGATAGAGACCTCTAACCGCCTCACTCGCTCGGTGCTGCCGCTCACCCTCAGCTTCATTCAAGCTGTCCGATGCGCTGCGATTATTAGCAAAGGTGTCGTACTCTTGCTGGGCTTGCTCGGCCTCTTCCCTCGCAGTCTCTTCTCGCTCTTTAACCTCTTCGTCGCCACGATCTTGCTTTCGCCAGCGCCTGCTACTCGTTGCAGGTGAGTCCTCACCTCGTTCGCATACGCATAATTTTTGCAAAACCAGTTCGAACTACGGCAAACCGATTCAACGTCCGTCACGCTTGCTCCACGACGTCCGATTGAAGCGGGTTCGTCGTCTTCCAATATTTTCACCGCTTGATTGTGACTGATAGCGATTTGCAATCGGCTGGAACGGCTTCAGGATTTTTTCGGTCAGGTCGATCCGAGCGGTCAGGAATACGGCGGGGATGCTAGAGTATCCCGGCAGTTTCCGCAGTTCGGCCAACGTCTGGAAACCGTCTTTCTGGGGCATCGTAATGTCTAACAGAATCAGGTCCGGCGATGCATGCGGGGCCGCGTCAATCGCTTGTTGACTGCACGAATAACCTTCTACATTGATACCGCTCGCCTGGCGGACCATCGTGACAACGACGCGGATGTCTTGGTCATCTTCGATATATAAGATGCGACGAAGAGACATGAACTTTGTGGAAAAGAAGGGGTCGATATCTAGCGTGTGGAACGGGACTTATCGTAGTGGTTCCAAGGGGCGATGGGTGATCGCGAAATGAAATAAACGAAGAAATACTTATGGAATCGGTGCCAAATTGGCCGGGACTGGATTATCGCTCTCTGGGAAGGGTAGAATACCGCTGGTGTCCGATCGCGATCCTAAAAGGAATGAATGATGAAGCGTCGAGATTTTTTGAAGACAACGGCGGCGACAACGGCTTTGGCAACGCTGGGTGGCGCGTCAAACCGAGATTTTTCGGATGGTCTACCAGACGACACAGCGGCCGCGGCCTGCTGCGATCGAACGCACGCGACCGTTCAGGATGCCATGCGGGCGCCGCCCGAAACGGTCGCTTATGTTCCCGCCATTTATGCCGGGACCGGGACGCAAAAACCGGACTACCTGGCCACGATTGATATCGATCCTAAATCGGCCCGTTACGGGACCGTCATCAGCCGGTTGGCGATGCCTAACGTGGGAGACGAGTTGCACCATTTTGGCTGAAATGCTTGCAGCAGTTGTCATGGGCAGGAGGGCGCCCATCGACGATTCATTGCCTTGCCTGGTATTTTCTCGGGACGGATCCATATTGTGGACACTGAAGACCCGCGGCAGCCAAAATTACACAAAGTCATCGAACCGGAAGTGGTCAAGGCCAAGACCGGCTTGTCGGCTCCGCATACAGTCCACTGTCTGGCAGACGGAACCGTGCTGATTTCCATGCTGGGGGATTCCAACGGTGATGCGCCCGGTGGATTCATGATGATGGACTCGGAATTCAATATCCTGGGTCGTTGGGAAAACGATTCAACCGGAATGAATTTCAATTATGACTATTGGTACCAGCCCAGACACAACGTCATGATCTCCAGCGAGTGGGGGGCACCCAATACGGTTTCCCAGGGATTCAAGTTGGAAGACGTCAAGGCAGGGAAGTATGGCCGTCACCTTCATTTCTGGAATTGGCAAGAACGCAAGATCGAGCAGTCGATCGATCTGGGTGAAAACGGTTTGATTCCTTTAGAAGTTCGGTTTCATCACAATCCGGATAGCACTCACGGATTTGTGGGGGCTGCCTTGAGCAGCACCATCTGGCATTGGCAAAAACAAGATGGAAAGTGGACCGCCGATAATGTGGTCGGTGTTGAGCCCATCGAGACCGAGGGGTGGCCGTTTGCCGTTCCCGGACTGATTACCGACTTGGTTCTCTCACTGGATGATCGATTCCTGTACTTTTCTAATTGGCTGCACGGTGATTTGCGTCAATACGATGTGAGCGATCCAGCGAATCCAAAATTGACAGGCCAGGTTTGGCTGGGTGGCGTGATTGGAAAAACGGCAACCGTCAAAGGCCAAAAACTAGGTGGCGGGCCCCAAATGCTACAACTCAGTTTGGATGGAAAACGGTTGTACGTCACTAACTCGTTGTACAGTCCTTGGGACAATCAATTTTATCCAGCGATGGCCAAAGAGGGATCCTATCTGTTGCAATTGGATTGCAACACTGAATCAGGCGGCCTGAGTTTGAATGAAGACTTCATGATTGATTTTGGAAACGAACCCGGAGGCGCGGCACGCGCGCACGAGATTCGTTTTCCGGGTGGTGATTGCACCTCCGACATCTGGGTTTGAAATGAGGATTTCCTGGAATCCTTAAGTTCAAACAGGCGGATTATTTGTTCCGCTGTGGCCGGCGTTGCATGGCCTTTAACGACATCTTGTCTTCGACGGGGATTTCCGTTTTCCAGTAAATCCCTTGGTTCATCCCAGCCCGAACATGCTGTTTATGGTTCTTTTGAACCTTGGCCGTTGCATTGGCGAAGGCCGTCAGGCCGGCTTCGAGTTGGGCTGGCTGGACCGCAGAGGGCCATTGGTACTGGACTTTGGCGGTGACTCCGTACTGACCGGGAACCACAATTGCGAATCCATATTCGTTCTTTTCGAATCCAACAATCCCCGCAATGTCGTTGGGGTTTTGGGTTTTCACGTAGGTGAATTTTCCAGACAGGTTGCGAGAGAAAGCCAACGGAAATATCTCTTTTTCCAGCTCCTGCAATTGCTCGTTTGACGTCCTCCCCTAAACTTGCTCCAGGTTAAGTGAGAGAATCCAGTCCGGCCAGAGGCCGGGAAAGGATTCTTTGCGATGTCACAGAAGCGACACACGGTGGATCAGATTATTGCAAAATTACGCCGAGCGGATGTTGAGCTTGGTAAAGGGAAGACGGTTCCTGATGCTTGCAAGGTGCTTGGGATTTCCGAACAGACGTATTACCGTTGGCGCCAGAAATATGGAGGTATGCAGCCGG
>CAUZEA010000043.1:0-44829 GCA_963578605.1 Planctomycetota bacterium | reverse complement strand
AGGGTCTGGAATCTTGCCACTTTGGACCAGCAGGCTTCGAAATCCTCCTGCCGGGGTGCGTGGCTCCCAAAAAAGGCTTCCTCGAACAAAATCATGGTTTGGCGCAGCGCTGCGGCCAGTTCATGGCAGCTGCTGATCTGACCGCCGCGATGAACTTCCGCGAGATATTGTCGATTGGTTTTTCCCCTGGCCAACCACAGCAATTGATGCTTGTCGAGTTCGACCAGTTGAAAACTGAACAAGTAAACAATGGCTTCGACCAGATTACCTGCCAGATAGAATCTTTTGGCTTCGGCCAGGAGGTCTGTGTGCGGATTGCGGAGTCGTGCTGGCAGCACCGCGGCGTGGTCGATCGTCGAGACCGTTGACTCGGCGTTGCCTGTCGCACTGGCCGATTGTTGTCGGCGATCGTTTCCCAGATATGCTTGAATCAACAAATAGGCAGCACCGCCCAGAATCGCGGCAATGAAAAACCAACTAAGGGTTAACATCAGATTGCTCATATCCCAGTCGGTCCACCAGCTCGAATCGAGGTCCCAATCGAGCCACTCACTCAACCATTTGTTATCGGATGGAGGTTGTACATTGATCCGGGCAAGGCTATCTGTTGACGAGTTGTACCAGGGATAGTTCCATCCCGTGCGCAGTGCCGACTTGCCCGTCTCGATAGCGACATCGGGATTGGCAAGGTCTGCACTGAAACCAGGTGTCGGAAACGCAACGAACGCCAAGGTCATCAGCAAGTGCCTGTGAGCAAGCGTACGGGTTGTGAACACGCTCTTGCGGAGTGTGTGCTTCGTGATCCACACCATGGTTGTGTTGCGCGTCGTCATGCAGCTACTCTTGCGAGGCGTGCCGCTTCGGCCCTCATCACGAGTTCGACTTCCCAACCTTCGCGACGAATCCTCAGGTCGAGGTAGGCCAGGAATCGTACAATTGTAAAAAACCCGATGACCAACCAGCCGGCTAGAGGCACATACCATTGCACAATAGTCGACGAGGTAAACCAAATCCCAAAAAGTCCACCTGCGGTGGTTTGGATTCCCAAAAGGATAGCCGTCACCAGGACCCAGCCAGTGACCATTGTGCCTAGCCAACGGGCAAACAGGTCACCAAGAATGTGCCGATGCAGGTTGCGACTTCGACGCCAGGTCGTGATCTGTTTGCCTTTGTACGAAACAAAATAATTCCGCTCAAGTAAAATGACCTCGGAAAGATAAGGCCAGGCCAAATGTGGAATGATCAGTCCGACCAACAGCAGGCAGGCAGTCAGTGACCGCAAAATGGCCTGGAACCACAACAATTGTAGCAGGCTGCCGATGTAATCTCGGCAGAGCCGGTTCCAATCCACCACCCGCGTAAAGGTAATCTGGCCGAGATAAAGTGTCATGAGTGCTGTTGCCAGCGGGGCTTCCCAAAGCATCAGCAGAACCAACAGCCAGCTGTACGCATTCAGGGTATCCCACTCGGCACCGGAGCTGATAATCTCGGGAATGATCCAAAAGTTGACCAGCGTCAAGGGTATGGCACCGACTGCCAGCGTGAGCAACAAACCCCAGCAGTGGAACCGCAACAACTGCAATGCCAGGTCCATCAGTTCGAGATAGTTTCGTTCGCGAATCGTTATTTCGGTATGTTCAAAATTCATGAAAGCGGAAGATCGCATTCGTTACAGGGACCAAAGGCCACCGAACGATTCAAGGGTTCACGGTGCTGTTTCCTGTTTTACGTAGCCCAGGATCACAAAATATAGCAGCAGTAGGAGGATCGAAAATGAACATACTGCTGCTTTGAATTCGTAAGGCAGCGGTGCTGGCGAGATAAAGCCTTCAATCAGCGCCGCCAGGAAGAACAGGATAAGCGATGCACCTACGATCGGCATGACTTCACGCGCTGCCAACTCAATGGACTCGCGGCGACCGAGTCCGCCTGTATCGACCAGGGCGAAACCGAGTCGCATACCAGCAGCCGCTGAAAGCACGATAGCCGTCATCTCGAATGGGGCGTGAGCGGTCACGAAATGTAGAAAATTCTCTCCGTGCGGGACGGTTGTCATGTAACCAAACGTGCTCCCCAGCGCGATCGCGTTAAATAGCGTGGCGAACAAACCGCCCACGCCAAACAGAAGTCCCATCGCGAAACAACGCAATCCAATGCTTGGATTGTGCAAACTATAAAAGCCAAACATGGCGAACTCGGTGCCGCTCGATTGGCCACTGGCGTTAATCGGGCTGTCGTACATCCTGTCATACATCACGATTGCCTCTTCACCCAGCACTCGTTCGGCAAAGTTCGGGATTGGCGACCAGTTGGAAGCCAGGAACATCGATGCGCAAAACCCTCCCCAGAAGAGGAAAAATGCAAGGCGTAACGAGCCATCGTGAAAGAGTCTTCGGGGGACATTTTCCAGCAACTCGACCCGCCATGCCGAAAAGTCAAACCGGCGGCTACGGTAAAGTTGGTTGTGGGCCCGACCAACCAGATGATGCAGGTAGCGGACCATGCTGGCGGGCAGTTGCTGAGCATTGGCCAAGGCCAGATCGGCACAGGCCGCACGGTAGAGTGATGCAAAATGAACTAAATTGTCTCCCGTAAGTTTGGTGCGATGGCGGCTTTCGAGCATATTGCAAAACGCTTCTAACTTGTTCCAGTCGTGCATGCGATCTTCGACAAGTTCTGCGACTTTCATCAGAGAGGTGACCTGTTGGTTTCAGTTCAGGGGACAAGTTCGTGACCAGAGTCGGAGATCAAAGTGGGTTGTGCTGCCTTGGGTAGCCGGTCGGACGGGCTGGGTTGCAAGTCGCGGGTTGAAGTTTTGTCACCCAGCTCGTTGTGGAACGAACGCTGGTAAGCAGCACAGAGCAAAGCATCATAGCTGGTTTCTGGTGGCAAGGCCAACTTTTTGACCAACAGGCTCCCAACGTGGCCGGCAATTTCGGCGCGGCGGGCAGGGCCAAAAAACTTCCGTCGATCGACATATTTTGAAAGCGCGTTCGACAAACTGCGATCGGGTACCCAGGTAGCGGGTATCAGGGCGGCAACGGCATCAATTTCCGGCTCATCAAGGCGTTCTACGCCACGCATACGCGATCGTTCTTCGATGATGACAATCGTGCCACAGACAAGATCTCCAAGTCGTTGATAGCGACTGCTACAGGCTGCGCTAGTTAAACCAATCAGGTATGTTGGCACGACAAATTCGGCAGCGATGACGTAAGCTGGCAGCGCATCAACCACCCTGAGAATGTTACGCAGGACAGCTTGCAAACCACTGACGGGGCGACCATCGCGGGAGATCACCCGCAGTTGCATGATCCGTTTCCCAGGAGTCTGTCCATTCCAAAACGTCTCAAATAGCCCGCCGTAAAACCAGGCAAGAACCAACCAACCCAGCAACAGGACCAGAATGCCAACCCCAAAAGTCCCCAAAGAACCGAATATGAACAATGAGCAGAAGAACAGGAGCCCAAAGATAGCCAGTCGAATCAGAAGGTCGAGAAGGTAGGCAGGTAGCCGCCAGAAGGGACCAGCCAGACGGTACTCGAACGCAATATTTTCCGGCGTGACGACACGAATTCGAGAATCAAGTTGCTCACTAGTTTGCGCCACGAGTCATTTCCAGAAATAGAAACACTACCGTAAGCATTATCGGTTGGGCTGGCCAAGGTGGCAAGTGAAAGAGGAGTTTGCCGGCGGATGCCCGTGGTCGGGTTGGACAGAACCAACCGGTGTGAAAACGGCCAACCCGTTAGCCGGTGTTATGGTTTACCGACCCGTCGGGTCAGGTAGGCGAGGATGTCCCGGATAGAGATGACACCCACGAGCGATTGATCGTCGAGAATAGGGAGGTGTCGGTAGCCACCGACGTTCATTTTGTGGAGCGCAAAGGCAATTTTATCTCGCACGCCAATCGCGACTGGATTGGGCGTCATGTAGCGCGAGATTGGATGATCGGAAAGTTGGTTGGCGTCGATGTTGAGCTTCGTAATAGCGTCGCGCTCTGTAAAAATCCCGATCAGCTTTTCTTGGTCGACGACCATCAAGCAGCCGATTCGCTCCAGCAACATTTTCGACAAGGCTTCACGGACCGGTGTGTCTGGATGGATCGTGGCAGGTTGCTGGGGATCAAGCACGCCAATCCGGTCTCTGAGCAGATCCGCTTCCACCGTGGTGGACGGCATCGGAAGGCTGAGATCGGTGAGCGTCTGACCACACTGCTCACATTCGTCGACACCTTCGATAATTTCGATGCCACAGTAGGGACAGCTAGGCATGGTAACCTCAAGTAGCTCAGGCTGATCGTATCCCCGCGGTGCAACCGTTTTGGCTGGCGACCAACATTTTACGACCAGCGGAGTTGTGTTACATTTTTATTTTACGACGCTTTGTCACGACGGCCTTGCCGTGTTGTTGAACAAGTGCACCCATGGAGTCAACAGACACAGGCTTTATTCAACCGACCATGTATCACCCGCCCGAAAGAGCGTTTCCAAGTCGCCGACTCCTCGTTCTTTGCGAGCCCGCTCAAACTGTTCGTTCACCATTTCATCGTAGCGGGGTGCATCGACACAGCGGAAGACCCCGATTGGCTCTGGGAATCCATCCTCGTGACGCATGCGGGTAAGCAGGTAGGCGAGGCTTGGCTCAGATGCTTTTTCGTCATGGAACAGGAGATCATCTTCGGTAATCCCTTTGCCCATTTCCACAACTTCAGGCTCCAGGCCATTGAGGCGAATCCCTTTGCTGTGGTTTTTGCCGAACATCAGCGGCTTGCCGTGCGCCAGTTCAAGGGTAGTATCGACCCTGGTTTCCCGGCCTTTGGCGTATTCCCAAGCACCGTCATTGAAGACGTTGCAGTTTTGGTACACCTCGACAAAGGCAGTGCCGCGATGATCGGCAGCGCGGTTGAGGACGTATCCGAGATGTTTGATATTGGTATCAATAGTTCGGGCGACGAAGGTTGCTTCACAACCAATGGCCATCGAGAGGGGGTGAAGCGGGTTATCGATGGCGCCCATAGGAGTACTTTTGGTTTTCTTTCCCAAAGGAGACGTTGGTGAGTATTGACCTTTGGTGAGCCCATAAATACGGTTGTTGAAGAGGATGATATTTAGATCCATATTCCGGCGAATGGCATGCATCAAGTGATTACCACCAATCGAGAGACCATCGCCATCACCAGTGATGACCCACACGTTGAGGTCAGGTCGGCACGTTTTCAGCCCTGTTGCAACAGCCGGTGCCCGCCCATGGATCGAATGTATTCCATAGGTGTTCATGTAGTACGGAAATCGGCTGGAACAACCGATGCCGGAGATAAAGACAATTTTCTCACGAGGAATGCCCAGGCTGGGCATGATTTTTTTCATTTGGGCGAGGATAGCATAATCGCCACAGCCAGGACACCAACGCACATCCTGGTCGCTTGCAAAATCAGTTGGTTTCAGAACCGGAAGCGGAATGTCAACACTCATGGGAGGTATTTTACTTTCTCGTCAAGTTGGAACAACAGGCGAGATGGATCACGGATGATATTCGCATTGCCTCGGTTCCGAGACTGCCTGTTTATCCAGGTTAACCACTAACTTAATATCTGATCAATCTTTGCCACAATTTCACGCACGCTGAACGGCTTACCCTGGACCTTGTTCAACGCATGGGCATCGATCAGGAATTGCGACCTCAATATCGACCTGAGTTGGCCCTGATTCAGCTCGGGGATCAGCAACTGCTCGAATTGGCCGAGGATTTCTCTGAGATTCCGCGGGAAGGGATTAAGATATCGCAGATGGCAGTGTGATACGGCCTTGCCTTGGCTCTGGGCGGCATGAACGGCTGTCGCACAGGCTCCGAAGGTTCCTCCCCAGCTGACCACCAGTAGTTGACCCTGGTCTGGCCCATCCAATTCCTGTAGGGGGATATCAGCCGCAATATTTTGGACCTTTTGAGCCCGCGTTTCGGTCATGTGTTGGTGGTTGAGGGGATCGTAACTGACGTTGCCGGTCACGTCCTGTTTTTCCAGTCCACCGATGCGATGCTCTAAACCGGGTGTTCCGGGGATGGCCCAGGGACGGGCCAGTCGTTCATTCCGGCGATAGGGCATGAAAGTTTCGCCATTTTCACGTGCCTCGGGATGCTGGATGGGGAATTTTTCCAACTCGGACATCTCCGGTAACCGCCACGGTTCCGAACCGTTGGCGATGTAGCCATCGGTCATCAGAAAAACAGGTGTCATGAAGCGAACCGCGATGCGCCACGCTTCCTGGGCTACATCGAAGCAATCGGTCGGGCTTTTCGCCGCGATCACTGGTATCGGGCATTCGCCGTTACGGCCATACATGGCTTGAAACAGGTCGGCTTGTTCGGTCTTGGTGGGAAGGCCGGTCGAGGGACCGCCGCGTTGTACGTGGATCACGATCATGGGCAATTCGGTCATGACGGCCAGACCGAGCGATTCGCCCTTCAGCGCGATCCCCGGCCCGCTACTGGCAGTGACAGCCATTGCACCGGCAAAGGCCGCGCCAATGGCAGCGCACGCAGCGGCGATTTCGTCCTCTGCCTGAAAAGTCAACACGTTGAACTGCTTGTGTTTCGACAGTTCATGCAAAATGTCGCTAGCTGGCGTGATCGGATAGGCTCCCAAAAACAGACGCTTTTCACTCAGGTGGGCCGCCGTAATCAGACCATAAGCGAGGGCAGTGTTACCCATGATGTTGCGGTAGGTACCAGGGGGTAGATCCGCTTTTTCGACATAGTATTGCGTTTGGGATGCCTCGATCGTGTCGCCATAGTAGTAGCCTGCTTTGAGGGCCAGGGTATTGGCCTGGCCGACATCGGGGCGCTTCCCGAATTTTTCTTCGATGAACCGCAAGGTCGGATCGAGCGGACGATCGTAAAGCCAGAAGACGAGTCCCATGGCGAAGAAATTGCGGCAACGGTCGGCCTCTTTTTGGCTCAATCCCAGTCCCTCCACCGCCGTGCGGGTGAGCTTGGTCATGTCGACCGCATGCAACTGGAATTCGTCGAGACTGCCATCTTCGAGCGGGTTTGCATCGTAACCAGCCTGTTCGAGCCCTTTCTTGTCGAAAGTGGCCTGGTTGGCAATCAAGATCCCGCCTTTCCGGAGGTCAGCCAGGTTCGTGGCGAGAGCAGCTGGATTCATGGCGACCAGCGCATCGACCGCATCCCCTGGTGTATAAATCTCACTACTGGAGAAGTGGACTTGAAAGCCGCTGACACCAGCGAGTGTGCCACGTGGGGCACGGATCTCGGCGGGAAAATCGGGAAATGTGGCCACGTCGTTGCCGACCAGGGCCGATGTGTTCGTGAACTGGTTCCCAGCAAGCTGCATCCCGTCACCAGAATCACCACAAAACCGAACGGTTGCCTCGGCAAGTTGCTCTTTAGATTTTCGGATCACGGTTGACATGTTAATGAGCCAAAGCTTGCGAGGTTGCCGACATCAATAACCGATGATGCCAGTTGTTAAACATCCTATTTTTATGCACCTTCCCGCTCTGATTGTGTTACGCGAGGTTCAGGTGGAAGGTTGTAAATTGTTTCGGGAAAATGGTCGACTAGGTAATGCACAATTCCATGGACAGCTGCCACGCCAGTGGGTTGGCCTGCAGAATCAACAATCGGAAGGTGTCGGTATCCTCCCGCAGACATTTTCCCGATCGCTGCAGCTACTGTTTCCGTCGCTGAAATCGTGACCAACTCGCGGGACATCACCTTGGAAATCGATTCTGATAGATCGGCACCTTCAGCCATCAATCTCAGCGCATCCCGTTCCGTAAAAATACCCTGCAACTGGTCTTCGTCACAAATCAACACGGCCCCGGTATTCTGGGCGCGCAGCAGCTGTAGCACATCGGCGACCGTTGCGTTGGGCGTGGTGGCCAGCGGTTGGTCCGGGTAGGCGGATCCAACCGGATCAGAATCAAGACTTAAGAATACGTCCACAGTGCAACCCGGCTATCGACCACTATTTCGCAGCCGAGCGGGTCCATCTAATATGCATAAGAACACATCGGTAGGATACTATCCTAAATCTACCACGCCGGGAAAGGCATTTGAACCGCAATTACCATTGTTTTTCAAGATTTATGATCCTACCCCAATGGGTTCCTCCACCGCCAATTACGGGCTCTCGGGAGGGCCGTAGAATTGTGCCAAATCGAAGCCTCCCCGTTGCTCGTCTTCGATCAAGGTCACGCGTTTTTCCAGCAACTCCAATCGCCGGGCAAGTTGAGGTAGGAGTGCTTGCTGGATGTCGACCGGCTTGGGACAAGGGATCTCCGGATAACCAAGTTGTCGGTGCAGCGATGCAAACAGGTAAAGCGGGTCTTTGCGACGGTTGGCCAACGCGATCCGCCCCTCCTGATGCCCGAACAGGATGGGTGGGGCCGGTTTGGGGTCCGTGCCGTGCCTGGCCGCACGGGGCCGGGCCGATAATTTCGACCCCCCCGACGGCGAGTGAACCCGGTCTTGGTAGGCCTGACTGTGCACGTAGATCAGATCGGCGATGTCAACCATTCCGACCTGTCGCCGGATCGTAAGGATCCATTGTTGCCACGTGTCGTCGAAAGCCGGATCGCTGGCCATAGCCGCCAGTCCCTGATCGTACCCCAATCGATTTCGACAAATCGTTTCGAATTGATACAGGAAGAGACCCTGCGGAATTGGTTGCTCGGCCCGATATTCGGCTTCGCGACGCAGGATTTCCAACCCGATGCGAAGATCGAAGCGGCCCCGCTCGTTTTCAGCCTCCAGCACGACGTATGCCTGAAATGGCGTGAAATAATGGGGCAGCAAAAGCATGGCCGGACCAAACACGCCCTCATGACGCAATTCAGTCCTCAGAAAGTCGATAGCCAGGGGTAACTTGGTGGTGGACAGTACTTCTTCCCGGACCGACTCCAGAATTTCCTGGGTGGGCATGTCGTTCCGCAGGCGATCTCCCAGCACCCTAAAGAAATAGGCCTGTTCCACATATTCTTCCCGGCCCAGTGGGGGGGTAGGAGGACGGGGTTGGAGTACGTGATGGTCCACTGGAACTGCTACCGATTCGGTTGGTTGTGGTGTGCTTTCTATCTTATAATAATGGGACTTGCCCCCCGGGGCATACCGGAAAACCTCCCCACAATTCCTGTCAGGATACCAACATTGAATATCTCTTTTTCAACCATTGAAGAGGCGGTGCAAGCCATTATCGACGGACGCGTTGTGGTGGTTCTCGATGACGAGAACCGCGAAAACGAAGGGGATTTCGTCGCCGCTGCTGAAAAAGTGACCGACGAGACGGTCAACTTCATGATTACTTTTGGTCGCGGGCAGCTTTGCATGCCGATCTTAGCGGAAGTCAGCCAGCGGCTTGAACTTATGCAGATGGTCGAGCACAACACGGCCCCGCTGGGTACAAATTACACAATTCCGGTGGATCACATCAGCGGGCGGACTGGCATTACCGCAGCCGAACGAGCTGCCACCATTAAGGCGATTTGCGATCCCAAAAGTGTGCCCACCGATTTTCACCGTCCGGGACACCTTTTTCCACTAGTTGCCAAGCAGGGGGGGGTTCTCCGCCGGGCCGGTCATACCGAAGCCGCCGTCGATTTGGCACGCCTGGCTGGTTTACAGGCGGCCGGAGTGGTGTGTGAAATCCTCAATGATTCGGGTGATCGAGCAAGCCGCGACGCGTTGATGGACCTCGCCCGCCGTTTTCAACTCAAAATCATCACCATCGAACAGCTCATTGCCTACCGACGGGTTCGAGAGAAACTCGTTTATCGTCAGGCCGAAGCAAAATTGCCGACCAAATATGGGACTGGGAAGATCATCTGTTACGGTGTCAAATACGAGCGGCAAGAGCCCCTTGTTTTCGTGCTGGGGGATCCCAGTCGGGTTGCCGAGCCACTCGTGCGACTGCATTCATCCTGTTTTACGGGTGATTTGCTGGAATCCCTTCGCTGCGACTGTGGCGACCAGTTGCGCTTGGCGCTCGACATGATTAGCCAAGAGGGTGCAGGTGTGCTGGTCTATTTGCCGCAGGAGGGGCGTGGTATCGGGCTGGTCGATAAGATCAAGGCTTACGATTTGCAGGATCAAGGCCTCGATACGGTCGAAGCCAATCTGGCACTTGGTTACAAAGCCGATACCCGTGACTACGGTATTGGCATTCAATTACTGAAAGACCTTGGCCTGAAAAAAATCCGGTTGTTGACCAACAATCCGAAAAAGACGGATGCGTTTATTTACGGCGGGTTCGACTTGGAGGTGGTAGACCAGATTCCGATCGTACCCCCCATTCACGAATATAATGCCGCGTACCTCGCCACCAAACGCGACAAAATGGGCCATCATCTGCCCGAATGACCCTTCCGCAGAATTTCACCGTGCCGAGTATCTTGCCACTTGCCCAAGTGTACCATTTTCACGTCAATCTGTTTGCCGTTCCCAGCTGCACGCAGACCACCATGCCCCTGGCCCTGCGGGGTCGATCCCTGACGCAGCTCACCAGTTCTACCGGTTTACCGCTGACTTACGATGTGCCGCTCGAGGTGACTTGGGAAGCTGCCGCCCAGCGGTTGGAGGATTTGGGACGGATGATCTTCGAGCCAGATGGGTCGTTTGTCTGGTCGGGAGTTGAAACGGGGGACCGCTGGCAAGTGGATGGGCATCTGTTCGAATTTCAGTTCGCTGGCGAGCCTTTGCTCCATCGCGTGGAGCTTCATGGCCACTGCCCGGCCGACCAGTTTGATCAACTGCTTGTTTGCGTTGGGTGGCCGAAAACGACGCTGGTTTTCGAATTGGTGCTGGACGGGGTCGCTTTGGACGAGGCGAACTTCCGCCGCTGGGTAGCATCGGCTTGCTGAGCCAGCACCCCAGCGTCAGCGGGGACCTGGCGGCTGCCTTACCCTGGGATTACGCGGTGGGCGGCGGCTACGCCCGTTTTTCCCAGTCGACATCCGACAGCTTCGCCAGCGCGAGAATCAAGGCTTGGGTGCCACTGCGACGATGACCCTGGGATGCTAGCCCGATGTAGAGTTGTTCGGCCAGCGCCAATCCCGGCAGGGAGATTCCCATCCGCCGCGCCTCGCCCAGGGCAATCCCCATGTCTTTGATGAAGTGTTCTACGAAAAACCCGGGGTCATAATTCCCGGCAATCATCCGTGACCCGAGAGTAGTGAGCGACCAACTTCCAGCAGCTCCCGAACTGACCGATTCCATGACGGTTTCCAGGTCAAGTCCCGCGCGGTAGCCATAGAGCAAACCTTCGCAAACGGCAACCATATTCGAGGCAATCAGCGTTTGATTGACCATCTTGGTATGTTGTCCGGCACCTGGCCCCCCTTGCCGTACCCACTTGGCTCCGACCGTTTGGAAGACCGGTTCGAGCGAATCGACTGCTGCCTGGTTGCCGCCGATCATGATCGAAAGCCGTGCTTCCCGGGCACCCACATCGCCGCCCGAGACCGGCGCATCGACCGCTTCCACCTGTTTTGCGGCTGCCGCTTCGGCAACTTCCACAGCCAGCGAAGGTTTGCTGGTGGTGAAATCGACCAGGATATTGCCCGCCTGGCAACCAGCCAGGGCGCCGGTTGGCCCCAACAATACTTCCTCGACGTCGGCCGGAAAACCAACGATCGAGCAGACGACATCGGCTGATTCGGCGACAGCCCGAGGGGTATCGGCCCAAGAGGCCCCTTTTTCCAGCAAATCGGCTGCCTTCGATTGGGTGCGGGAGTAGATCGTCATGGGGTAACCCGCGTCGATCAAATGGCCACACATGCTGTGGCCCATGACACCGGTGCCAATCCATCCAAGGCGCGTATTTTCGGGGGAAATGTTCATTGCAGGCGTTCAGTTGAGGAGGTGATAGGGAGATTCATCTGGGGAATACCATTTCAGGAAAAGCCTGTGTGCTATCGTGTTGCCAATTATCCCGTTGTCAAGCCCTCCGGAGAAACGTTCCGGCGAGCACCTGATTGACGAACTCGCCGATGTCCGGCCCGCGCGACTGCCGCGGTCCGGCGACATTCAAGCGGGTGACTTCATACTGCTGTAAGAAATTGCACAAGCGGGTGGACGGTTCACCCGCACCGTGGTCGCAGTGATCTCGGGCAAGATGCAACCAAGGTTTGCCAAGCCGCTTTGCAAGTTGTAACGTAAGTGCTGTGCCACCATGGACTTCGACAGAAATAGAAAACACAGCCGTGGCATCCGAGTCGCGGATGTTCCACTCCGTTCGCTCCGCATAACGGTCGGATGGGGTCTCGCACAGCTGGTAGATGAAAGAAATCGGGCCGTCTTCGGCCAGCCGGCCCTTTGGGCACCAGCCAGCGTGTCGGATGTGGTGGGCAATTGCAAAGTCGAGTGCAGCCCGGTCGGCACCTGTTTGCCCACCAGAAATAATGGTGAAATCATCGCCTTTCATGGTTGCAACCTGCGAGGTATCCCGCGCGCAAATTTGGGACCACTCAATGAAAGGGTCTCACGAATCAGGAACGAATCGATACAATCGCCAGGGTTGATTGTGAACGGTTGCGAGTTGGTGGTCCAGAGTCCCGCAAATGGGTGCACGACGGATGGCTTCCTTTTATGGCTGACAAACCTCGTATTGAAATCATTGATTGCAATCGATGCCGTTGGCTGTCTGGATGGCCCAGGAATTGCTCTGGACGTTTGACGAGACGGTTGGCGAAGTTGCACTGATCCCAGGCCAGGATGGCATCTTTGAGATTCGCGCGGGAGATCAGCTTGTTTGGTCGCGTCAGGCCGAAGGAGGTTTTTCCGACCGGAAAGAATTGAAGCAAAGAATTCGCGACCACGTGCTTCCTCAGCTGGATCTCGGGCATAGCGACTCGCGCAGGGACCCTTAGCCTTTTCGCAGTCGCGGTCGCCAGGCTCTCTCCTAGGGCCTGGGAGCAAGGGACAACCGGGCTACCCTGAAATCGAGTCCGACAATGCCACGTTCCCGCAGGCCCGACTTGCGGGGTGGCCGAATCCCCCGAAACAGTCTGGTCCCGTCGTCGACTTCACCTGGCGGCGACCCATCCAATCGTAGGGCCTCACGAGATGGCAGCCAGGATGCTTGGCCAGCGAAGAGAGTTCCTTAAGGCTATTGTCGGTGTCGCAAGCGGTCGACCGCTACCGCGGTGACGATAATACAGCCGGTAATGATCTCTTGAGTGAAATTCGGCAATCCCAAGTGGGTACAGCCCGATTTAATGATGGTCATGATTAACGCTCCCACGATGGAACCCAGTATGGAACCCTCTCCTCCGGAAAGACTTCCACCGCCGATCACCGCGGCAGCGATGACATCCAACTCCATTCCTATGGATGTCACCGGATCGCCGATATTAAGCCGCGAAAACCGCAGGAGACCGGCAACCCCAGCCGCGGCGCCGCACATCGCGTAAACGTACAGTTTCACGCGCTGGACGGGTACACCACACAAACGAGCCGTTTGTTCATTCGATCCCACGGCAATGATGTGACGTCCGAACTTGGTAAAGTAGAGAAGTAGCGAGGCCAGCAGCATCAAGACCATCAATGCCCATACGCCAGGTGGAACGAGCATCCAGCTGCGGTCGGCGGGAACTGTGGCCAGGAGCTCCCTCAGCCAGGTACGCGGCGCGTCAACTTTTTGCTCGTTTCCCAGCAGCTTGGCCAATCCCCTCACAACCAACAGCGTGCCTAACGTTGCAATGAACGGTACGACCTTCAACCGTGTAATGATCAGTCCATTGACAAGTCCACACAACATCGCCGCCCCTACCCCGGCACATGCCGCCCAGAAAGGACCGACGCTTTTGTTCAGCAAAATTGCGATGATCATGGTGGTGAGCGCGACCACGGATCCGATCGACAGATCAATCCCGGCAGTCATGATGACAAACGTCATGCCGATAGCGGCAACGCCAACCACTGCCGTTTACCGCGCCATCAATTCGAGATTGTCGACTGAGCGAAAGCTCGGTGGCGCCAAGCAGGCGAATAGTCCATAGACCACAAGTAGCGCCAGTATGGGTCCCAGTCTATTCAACCAAGTGAATATTTTCATGATTCAGGTGCAATCACTATTTTTGCCCGGTTGCCTCCAGCATCAACATTTGTTCATCCAACTGATCTGCGGGCCGCGCCAGGCCCAACGTGCCACGATGCATCACCGCAATTCGGTCGCATACCCCGAGCAGCTCCGGCAAATAGCTGCTGACCATCAGTATGGCACGAGGTGCCTGGCCATTTTCGGGATTACCGGTGACAAGTTGATCGATCAACTCGTAGATTTCCGCCTTTGAACCGACGTCGATACCCCGCGTCGGTTCGTCCAACAACAGCAGGTCAACGTCGTGATGTAATAACCGCGCGAGGGCCACTTTTTGCTGGTTTCCACCCGACAGTTCCCCGACATTCTGCCGGCCATGTCGACAACGAATTGCAAACCGATCAATCCACCTCTGGACGGTTTGTCGTTGCCGATCCGGCCAGATCCAACCCAGCGGGCCGAATGGGTCCAGCTTTGAAAGCGTGATGTTATCCGCGATGCTCATCGACATGGCGACGCCTTCCACCTGTCGGTTCTCCGAAAGAATCCCGGCACCCTGCGCCCAGCGGCGGACAGGTGATGCAGGACCCAGATACGCCCCGAAACGTATCGATCCCTTACGGATCGCGTCGAGTCCAAACAGGGCGCGCAACAGCTCCGTGCGACCGGCTCCCACCAGCCCGGCAATGCCCAGGACTTCGCCCCGGTGCAGTTCCAGTGACGCTGCCTGGGGCTTGGCATGTCCGGCCAAATGGTTCACTTCAAGAATTCGTTCACCCGGTTTCCGTGACGAACGCGAAAACAGTTTTCCGATCGTGCGTCCTACCATGAGTTCGACGAGACTCTCGGCCGTTGCTGTCTCCATGTCACCACTCCCCACGTTGCGACCATCCCGTAATACTGTATAGCGGTCTGCAATTTCTTTCACTTCTTCCAGAAAATGCGAAATATAGACAATGGCAAGCTTTTCACTCCAAAGGTGCCGGATCAGATCAAACAGACACTCGACATCCGGCCCACTCAGGCTGCTAGTCGGTTCGTCCAGGACCAGCACTCGGCAGCCGACAACGATCGCGCGGGCGACCTCCACCAATTGCTGCGCACCGATCGGCAACCGAGAAACCGGAACGTCGATGGGAAGATCGTGATGCTTCAGCCGCTCCAGCGCTTCGACCGTGCGACGTCGTATTTCGCTTTGCCGGAGAAAACCAAACCAGGTAGGCTCAACGCCAAGCAGAATATTCTGCTCGGCTGAAAGGTGAGACGCCAGAGAGAGCTCCTGATAAATCATGCACACGCCGGTCCTGCGGGCAGCAAGGGGAGTGTTCGGCGCGTACGGCTGGGCATCGAGCATCATTCGGCCTCGATCCAGAGGATGCGCGCCGCTGAGAACCTTCATTAACGTGCTCTTGCCGGCTCCATTTTCTCCTACCAACGCATGAATTTCGCCAGCGTTGACTTTGAGATCAACGTCGTCGAGTGCGACGGTGGCCCCGAAACGTTTAGAGATACCCCGCATTTCAAGACATGGATACACGGGTGAGTTCATCGTGCGGACCGCCGTCATTCATCATTCGCGACAGGGCGCGGACCCTAAGTGGTGCTGTTGAACTATTGGCCTTTCCCGCTCAGCCAACGGTCCAAGTCAGGTTCGACCAGATTCTTGTTCGCGGGATGGTCCACGTTGTCGCGAGAGATCGCATAAACACCCGTGTCATGGCGATTGTCTACCTCTTCCCCGTTGAGGTGCTGTACAACAACTTTGACCCCAAGATACCCCATCTTGATCGGGTCCTGCACGATGATGGTATCGAGGTGACCTTTACGGAGGCCCTCGACTAATACGGGGGACGCATCGAAGCCGACATGTCGAACTTTCCCGGTCAAGTCGGCATCTTCCATTGCCCGCATCATTCCAAACGTAACGGGTTCGCAGGAAGTAAAAATACCATCAGCCTCGAGCCCGCCGTCGTCGTCCTTAAAGGTTGCCAACAGTTGCTCGGCCTTCTGGTAAGCCGACTCGGGCGTCGTTCCGGCGCGCTGGTTCGAGCTAATGACCTCAATGTTGCCATATTCTTCGAGAGACTCCAAAAAACCGCGCTCGCGATTCATAGTACTTGCGGTTCCCTCGTTGGCTCGCAGCACAATGACCTTTCCCGACTCCCCGAGAAGCTTTGCGAGTTCGTGCGCTGCGAGCACCCCACCCTGATAATTGTCGGTTGCCACGAAACTGATCTGCTCTTCGGAATCGAGCGCCGAGTCGACAATGACGACCGGGACCCCCCTTCTTATCGCATCTTCGGTGGAAGATACGAGAGCCACGCTGTCGACCGGTGCCAATACGATGCCATCCACGCCGCGTATGCGCATCGACTCGACAATGTCAATTTGCTGTTGGCGATCCTCGTTCTGCAGAGGTGCGTTCCAGATGATCTCGACACCCAGTTCCTCGGCTGCCTGAAGAGCGCCCGCGTGGATCGAATGCCAGAAATCGTGTTGCGAGCTCATCGGTATCACAGCGATGGAGTACCTGCCCTCCGAATCACCCGTTGACAACGGTTGTTGATTACAGCTCAATACCATCGCCACGAGCACAATCAAACTACCGAGACGTGTGTAAAGAGGGTGTATGGCTTTTTCCTTTTTAAGCGAGCATGATCAATCACGCTTCCTTTTCGAGCGAGCATGATCAATCACGCGTCATCGTAACAATGTATTGGCTCTTTAGATAGAGACCTTGGGATGAGCGCTACAAAGCAAGTGATAGATTCCGATTGGGCGGGTATCTGCGACATAGCGTTGAAGCGTTCCTCAAACCGCTGCCGGATAAATCTGTCCAATCATGAGGATAGTGTCAGTGTCGAAATTGAACCAATGGTACACGTTGACAATCACCGAGTGCGGCGCGTACGACCAAGCCCGCCATCAGGGTGTCACCGAGAAGACGACGCCTGGAGATTTATACACCGTGCTGGAAGGCACCACGTTGGCCAGAACCAATTAACGATCGCCCTGTGCGAACCGATTCAAGAGTCAACTCTCACGAGATGGCAGACCTGATGATTGACCAACGAAAGAAGTTGCCGAGAGTCAGGCCGCAGAGCAGCAGTCCGGCGAAAGTCGGTTCAGGAACCTGTTGGGCAGAACCGACCTGGGTTCTGTTTCCGAAGCGGGCCTTCCAAATGTCGTAATCCGACCGGTTGATGACACCATCGTGATTCCCATCCGCAAAGCTGCCCCGGAGTACGGTTTCGCCAAAGCGGTCCCGCCAAACGGTATAGTCTGCCGAATCGACCACCCCGTTCAGGTTGTAATCGCCTTGCAAACTGATCTCGACCTGCAGTAGCAAGGTCTGGTCGGCGGGACCAATATGCCATTGAAGTCCGGGTGCGAGTTGTGGCAAATCGATAGATTCGAAGACGATATCCAACGCCCCAGACAACGAGCTGGTGATCAATGGGAATTCCATCCCGAATTCCGGCGCAAGAAGTCCGTCCCCAAGGTCAACGAGCTTTGCTTGCAGCGCACCGCGGATGAAAACATCACCTCCCACATCAAGAGCGTCAAACTCCGGGTTTTGTGGATCGGAGTTGTCCGTTCCGCCGATTTCAAATTGAAGCGTACCTCCTGGCGTGACCGTTAACGAATCGGCGACTTTTAAGACTCCCGTGGAAGGACCGGGTGCAACATGGGCACCCTTTTGAACGATTAGGTGTGCCACCGTTCCAAGACCGCCGAGCGTTCCTTGTTTCACGGCCGTTTGACCAACTTGACCATGGACCAGAAGTGTTCCATCCCCCAGCTTCCGGATGCTTTGATGGACCGACTCGGCAACGAGGTCGGATTCGACGGTAGCCACAACCCCAGGTTCGACAAAAACATTGCCTGAGAGGACGCGGAGTTCGTTGTTTTGAAGCGTGTAAGAATCTTCGAACGTAACCGCGGCGACGGTGCGGTCTGCTTGCAGGTCGATGATCGGCTGGGATGAGCCGGTAGCAAACACGACGTGGTCACCGGCTACAAACCCGCTGTCGGGTGTGTCGGCACGTGTCCAGTTCAGCACGCTACTCCACAGGCTGCCATTTCCGGGGATTCCCACCGAGAAATCGTTGCCGTTCCAGATGACCTTTTCAGAACCAGTCGCAACGCGAAAGAGTTCGCCGCCAAAAACCTCCATGATGTAAAGGTTGCCGAGTTCGTCTTCGCCAAACGAACCGATACCACTAATCGAACCGAAGTCGGGAGTCAAAAGGTCGTTCAGTCGCGTTACGGAAGCGGGGATATCGACCGCATCGGGGTCGAGCTTCCAGATGTTATTGCTACCGGCATCGGCAAAAAAATAATGTCCAACGAATGACGCGACCGGGCCACGGTAGACATTTCCGCCGATGATCACATTGCCACGAAAATCGGGATCGGCAACAGCGTGGTCGTAATCGTAGACCGGTTCCACATTGCCTGATGGCTGGCCGCCACCGACGCCTCCCGTCGGTGTGGCGATCGTACCCTCCCGTAGCCGCCAGCCGTAATTCTCACCACCGCTACTGTCAGCCGGTTGGAAATCGACCTCTTCCCGACGGTTTTGACCCACGTCGCCAATCCAAAGATCTCCCGTCGTGCGATCGAAACTGGCGCGATATGGATTGCGAAGTCCGTACGACCAGATTTCATCATCGCCGGTTGTAGCGACGAACGGATTGCTCTCCGGAATGGTGTAGGGGACCGACGGCGATTGAGCTCTTGACGGATCGATGCGTAAGATTTTTCCGAGCAGGTTGTTGGTGATGTCCTGGGCGTTGCCAATCCCCGAAGTGTGCCCCGGCGCGCAGCAGTCATTAGCGTTGCCGCCGTCACCGGTGGCAATATAGAGATAGCCATCGCGGGGACTAAAACCGATCCAGCCTCCGTTGTGGTTGGCCGCAGGCTGATCAAATTTGGCCACGTCGAATCCGCTCGTGGCGGTTGCGATGTGCGAAGTTGCCGGATCACCTGCGACCTGGTAGCGGCGAATGACCGTGTCACCATCACCTGCTTGAGTGGTGATGTTCACATAAAAGAACCCGTTGGAGGCATAATTTGGATCGAAGGCGAGTCCCAATAACCCTTGCTCGTTACCGGTCTTAAGATTGGGGATCTCTAGAAATGTGCTCAACACGCTATTCGTGTTGAGGTCCAGAACTTGGATCCGACCCGTCGAGCCGCTCTGCTGCTCCACGACAAAGAGCCGTTCCGTATCTTGGGGGGGGGCGGTCACAAAGACAGGGCGGGAAAACCCGGTCGCGATCCGCTCGGTCGAGGTGGCGCCCAGGGCGGGCAAAGCCCGAGGTGCCAGGCCTGCCATAGCCGTGAGTTGGACGAGCAGGATTGCAATGTTAGAACGACCCATGAAAGTACGGTTCCCTTCGATTTACGCGGCCGGCGCTGCAAACATCTTACGATCTAGCTGAATTATTGGCAAATTCCTCTGTTTTTTCCAGTCGGAAGGTGGGTAGAGAGTTTTTTACCTGGGGAGTGGGTGCTGAATTGCCCTCTGGCAGGATAAGACCGCTTGAGGAAGTGGGATTGTGTCTCTAAACTAAGGGGTCTGACTGGGCAAGCCCGCTTGTCTTGCGAAGATCCCTGTGGGGAGAATCAATAGCGGCTTTAATGCCTGACAAAAAGTGACACTTCCACCGGCAAGGGGAAGCCAAAGACCGGGAGCCTACAATGACAATTGATAAAACCCTGAAAATCAAGCGCGGAGCCGGCGAAAACCGCAGTGTACTCACACGTGTAGAGCGATTGGAAAATCTCAGAGAAGCCGATCGCTGGCAAGAGGGAGACTCGCCGCTTGGTTTACCCAAGGTGCGAGTTCGCAAGCTGCAGTTGAAGAAGAAGAAGAAGAAGGAAGAAGACGAAGAAAAAGATGCAGTCAAAACGGAAGTGTAAATCGATCAATAGCCGCGAACTTACCGTGTGCTATTTCGAGGATTCTTCGCTGTTCAGATTCGTCAACTGGCGTCGAGCTTGTTGCAGTACGAGCAATTTGCGATTCCGCTGTTCTGGGGAAGTAATCCCTCTCCGTAATGCGTGCCGCTTCTGGTTGATCCGCTCGCTCAGTACGCCAATCGCCATGTTTGCCGATTGTAGATCAGTAAAGTCGCCGCCGCTCCCGTTGCGTCAGCGTGTTGAGATAGAGTTCTGCGAAGTCGCGTTGATTCAGCAGGTTGCCCAGAGTGAGGGCCAGCGTTTCCAGTCGAGACGCCAAGAGTGGACTCGCATTCATGAGTTCCGCTTCGACCTTGTGCAATGCCCGGTTGTGTCCAACGATTCGCGCCTCGAGCTCAGCGTAGCTGGCAATCGGCGGTAGTCCAATTAAAAGTCCTCGGAAAGCACACTCCACCACCCGCGATGAGCTCGCAAAAAAGGACTTGTACTCCAATCTTGCAGTGGACCGGGCGGATTCTGGGCTGATAACAGCTGTAGCTTTACACGCCTGCAAAATCAGGGGAAAAAGTGGGTATGCAAGACTTCCTGCGGCCGCTCCTTCTGTTGTCGATCGTACTGATGGTACCAATCATCCCGCTGTTGATTTGGGGCGAATTATTCACGCATTCACTGGCTGTTTGGCAAGAGTCGCCACCCAGTCGGGGGGTCATTGGCGCGGCCATCGTGGCCGTGTTGGCAGCCGACATCTTTTTGCCGATCCCTTCCGGACCGGTCAGCACCTTGGCCGGGGCCGAGTTGGGGGCCTTCTGGGGTACGTTGTTTTGCTGGCTGGGGATGACCACCGGGGCAGTGCTGGCCTACGGGTTGGCCCGTCGCTGGGGGCGGGCCGTGGCGTTACGATTCAGTGACGAAAAAAACCTCGCGCGGTTGGAATCTTCGGCTAAGGTTCACGATGTTTGGCTGTTGATCATCACCCGCCCGTTGCCGGTGTTTGCCGAGGCAAGTGTCTTGCTGGCGGGCCTGCTGCGGATACCGTGGCATCGTTTTTTCCCGACCGTTGCTGCCAGTAATCTGGCGATTGCGGGAACCTACTGCATGTTAGGAGAGTATGCGGTAGAGCGGGCGTGGCTTCCCGGAGCCGTTTGTTTGTCTCTGGCTGTGCCGGTAGGTTTGGCGCTGGTGGCCCGGCGGCGCTGGTTTTCCACGCATGAATTTGATTAGCGTGGAATGAAGACTACCGTCTCGTGCAGATTCTCGGAGCGGCAGCCCGCGTTGCGTCGTCAGTGTGGCTGATATATTTTTCAAAATTGGTGACAAACAGTTGGGCCAACTTGTCGGCGGTGTCATCGAAGGAAGCCTTGTCGACCCACGTGTTTTTAGGTGTGAGGATCTCAGCTGGTACATCGCGGCACTCGGTTGGCACTTCAAATCCAAAAACAGTATCGGTTTTGGTCGGGGCTGCGGCCAGAGACCCGTCATGGATGGCATCGATGATGGCCCGGGTGAATTTCAAGCTCATTCGCTCGCCGGTACCGTATGCACCACCGCTCCATCCCGTATTGACCAGCCAGGTATCGGTTTGATGCTTGCGCATTCTGGCTGCTAACAACTCGGCATATTTGGATGGGTGCCAAACCAGGAACGGCGATCCGAAGCAAGCACTGAACGTTGCTTCAGGTTCGGTGACCCCAACCTCCGTACCTGCGACTTTGGCCGTGTATCCACTCATGAAATGGTACATCGCCTGCTCGGGCGTAAGTTTACTGACGGGTGGCAACACACCGAAAGCATCGCAAGTCAGAAAGAGGATGTTCTTAGGATGGCTACCCACGCATGGGATTTTGGCGTTGGGAATAAATTCGATGGGGTAACTGGCGCGAGTATTCTCGGTAAGGGACGAGTCGCTGTAGTCAACCACCCGGGTATGTTCGTCGAGCACGATATTCTCAAGCACAGTCCCAAAGCGAATTGCCGCATAGATTTGTGGCTCTTGTGCTTCACTCAGATCGATACACTTGGCATAACAGCCACCTTCAATATTGAAAATGCCGTCGTCGGACCAGTAATGCTCGTCATCACCGATGAGCGCCCGCCGCGGATCGGCTGAGAGCGTAGTTTTACCCGTCCCTGACAGGCCAAAGAAGAGCGACACGTCATCCGAATCTCCTTCATTGGCCGAGCAATGCATTGAGAGCAGGCCCCGCTTCGGCATGAGATAATTCATAATCGTGAAGACACCCTTCTTCATCTCTCCTGCGTATTGGGTGCCAAGAATGACAAACTCCGCAGCGGCAAAATTCAAGGCAACGCTCGTGCCAGTCTTGACCCCTTCAACACTCGGGTCGGCTTCGGTACAGCCACCGTTAAAAACCACGAAATCGGGTTCGCCAAAGGAGGCCAGATCTTCGGCCGACGGTCGGATCAGCATGTTGTGCATAAACGCCGCGTGGTAAGGCCGTGAGCAAATAATGCGAACCTTGATCCGGGTGGCAGGATCCCAGCCGGCGAAACCGTCGACAATGTACAGCCGCGGGCAAGAGTTGAGATAGCTGACAGCGATCCCACGATTTTTTTGGAACGACTCGGTCGAGAGGGGTACATTCACGCTTCCCCACCACACGTCGTCCTTGCTCGAAGGTTCTTCGACGACCCGCTTATCTTTTGGGCTCCGTCCTTTCTTTTCACCCGAGTCGGCGCAGATCGCTCCGCTGGAAGCGAGCTGGTCGTCGTTGAACTTCACTGCGTGTTCATACAAAACCGGCAGTGAAGTATTGTGATAAACCGTTTTGCAATCAATTCCGTAATTTGTGAGATCAAAAGACATGGTGGGATATTTGGGTGCGAGTCTCGTGACTGAGTAAAGGTTAAGGTGGGGGATGGGAGTGTCGTGCCAGATGGAAACGGCGCGGGTTTCGTTGCTATCCGAACGAAAACGAAGATCTTACTTGGCGGCAGGGCTGCCAATAGTGGAACGGACCCTTACCGTTGATCGTACCTAAATAAGGGTGAGTGACTAGTGCTGCGTTACCCCGATTGGCGAGATCCCGTAGAGATCAGTAGTTGTTGCGGTTTGCAGTGACCGACCAAACTGGTCGATTGGGCGTAAAGCTACCAAACAAACATACCAAAAACAACCAATGGGCGGCTGGTTCGGGTAGGGAGGTCACGTTGGTGGGAATTGCACCCAGATTGTCGCGCCACAGGGTGTAATCCGCTGCGTTAACTCGGCCATTCTGGTTGCCGTCGGCAAACAAAAGCGACGTCGAGGCAAATGTATCTTTCCAGGCCAGGTAGTCGAATTCATCGACCTCGCCACTACAGTTGTAATCGCCGGCCAGGGCACAGCTCGGAGGGAGTATCTCAAATGATACGACCGTGTTATTGCTGAACGGATCGCCATCATCGACCACGCCGAGCAATGTCCAATGGCCATTCGCCAGACGCGGGCCCAGGGTAAGGCCCTCGAGATTCTCTCCGTTGGAACCCACCGTAAACGAAGCGAGCAATTGCTTGTTGACGGGCGTGAAATTCTGGCCCGACAGACTTGCCGTCAGTGGCGACTGACTGATATCGGTTGCCGATGAAAAATCGACCTGGTAGATCCGACCCAGATAGGTGGGGCTCGCCAGTGCGGCAAACGATCGCTCTAAGGTGAGTACCGTTCCATCGGGCAACGCGACAAGATCTGTCAAACCACTTGTCTGTTGACCTGCAAAGCCCGCGTCGTGGATCGGCTCGACGTAATATGCATATTGCGATGTCGGTGCAACAGAATTGCCGTTGACCAGAAGCTGTTGTAACCTCACCACGGTTCCGTCGGTCGTGGTGGCCACGGGACCATCGACGTTGAGCGATTCTTCGTTCGCGGTCCACATGACCGTACCGCCAACGGTCCGGGTAAGCGATTCTAACCCGCGATTGCCACGGATATTGTCGAAGGCGGCAGGCATCAACAGGACTTGCAACATATTGCCACTAGTGAGCTCATACTCTCGGACGGTAGGCGTAGTTTCTTCACTGATGTAGACACTGTTTCGAGAAGGATTGGTGAAGGCAACACCCTCAAAGTCGAAACCTGGCGACAGTGACAGATCACTGGTCGCCGTTGCCGAAACAATCGACCCGTCACTCGTGAAAACGACATCGAATAATGCGAGTTGATTTCCACTATCCTGGACGGCGGAAAAATGATGATTGCTTCCGGTACTTCCCAGAAATGTGACGCCACTCATTTCGGTGATTCCGCTTACGGGCCCAGGTGAAAGTAGTTCCACCGATTGTGGCGTGACGTTCCACTGGGCCGCCACATGACGGATTGGTGTCATGAACAAAATGATCATGACCACGCCGGGCGATACCAATCGCGTGAAGGTATTTTGCATGGGGTCACAGAGATTGGTAATTATGGAAGTTCCCCGGGCGGTGCTACCCGTCGTTAGCCCCCGTGCTCATTCAGGATTTTTCTTGAAATGAACCACCGGTTCGGGTTGGACCGGGGCGTCTTCTTCGAGGCCCGGGTCACTCCCGCTGTCGATCAGCAAATAGCCTGCCCAAAAGAAAGGGTGGTCGGCCAGCTGCACCCGGCCAATATCTTCGGAACGTTTCAGGCGTGGTTCACGATTGGCGTCGAGAGGGGCTTCCCGAGCCAGGAACACGCTTCGTTGCCACGCTTCGGCCGGTGGCATGTGGGGAAGCTCCTGGACGAACTCCCGGACCAGTTGAAGATTGGTTTGCCCGCCCGTTCGCCAGCGGCTCAGCAGCACGGTCCGCGCTCCGGTGGTCATCAATTGGCAGGTTGCAGTGAATAACTCGTTGCCTGGGGTTTGTTGCTCCAGACCTCCACGGCGTGATCCCCCCTTCAACCCCGTTTCAGCAACGGTCGTAAAACCTGACAGGACCATGCGATCGGGACCGCCAATGGGTACCGTCAAGAGATCGTTCATGCTGTTCCCGGTTCGGCGGCGATCTCTCGGGTAGGGTGACCAGTGGGATGGTTCCTGGGGATCGACATCAATGTCATCCAGACAAATCACTTGATCGAGCAAAGCAGAGATCAGGGGTGCCGGTTGCGGTAGTGGGGATGGCAGGCGAACTGGCCTCTCGACAACATCTTCCATACGCTGGATCAAGTCTTGAACATAATCGGTCTCCGCTTGACTGGTAATTTGGGTTGCCACGATTCCTGTATGGCGTACCCGCCGCAAAGGGCGGTTGTCTCCCAGTGCCAGACTGGCGGTGGGCGCGTACCGAATTAAGGCGTAGTCCATCAGGACTTGCTTGTCTTTGCCCGGAGCGGTTGGAGCCAGGACCTCAAAGGGCAAGTACCACAGCAGCCCGTCGGGAACGATAATCAGCTGGTCGGTTGGTCCGAGTGTGAGTCTCGAATCGGCAAAAATATGGCGGTAAAGTTGATTTGCGGCACTCCGCCAGCGGTCATCGGCGAGATCTTCCGTGGCAAGATTTCGTCCAGGTCCGTAGTTGCCGAGCAGGCGCAGCAACTCCCCGATAGTTTTGCGCAAGTTATCTGCCCGTCCCAGCTGCCAATGGTGGTATTTGTCGCGGGTGATGAGAAAGCCGTGCAATTGGTTTCGAACAACATGAAAGAGCACGATGACGCTTCCTTTGGCAAGTTCTTTTTGAAGCGTCGCGACCGGGTGTAAAGGCGGTACCAGGATGGGGGCTGGGATTCGCTGCAAGCTGATTTCTCGAAGTAGTGCTTCGCGATCGATGGCAGTTTCACCCCACTGGTCGTAAAGATGGGCCAAGTCACTGGGGTCGACATGACCATCGGGAACGATGGGTCCTTGAGCCAGTTGGCGGCGGATTGCGAGACCAGCCGACGCCAGTTTCTGATAAACCGGGAAGCTGGCAAGGATTTGCTGACGCTGGAGGGCAGCTGCCCGAGGCAATTGCCCGTTGGGGTTTTCGAGCAGGTTGCGGAGCGAGGTGAGGCGACCACCCCAATCGAGCTGTGCCAGAAAGCGTCGCCGTTTGCTTCTTTCGGCAATGTCGACGGCAGCCAGCACATCTTTTCGTTCGAGCGCAGCCATAAACCAGCGATCGAATGAGCTGCTGTGGGAAGAGGACAGTAACGCGAGTGCGTCCAGCGGGTCGGCGGTCCAATGTTGGTCGGTGGGATCGCTCAAGAGCTGATCGTACAGTGCGATGGCGGTGCGCGATGTGATCCGCCCGGCAGCGGTGCCATCAAAGAGCAGGTCGGTTCGCTGGAGTTGGAAGGTCCGGAACGAGGCAGCCATTTGGCGCTCGATGGCCGCGCGAAGTAGCTGGTCGGCGGCTTTTCGCTGTTGTCGCTGGTAGTCGATGAGTGCCTGCAGATAGAGGTGTCGGATCCCTGGCGACCCATTGGACATGTCCCCGATCCAGCGAGCGGCCTCGTTGAGTGTTGCTTCGGCTGCATCGGGTTCGCCCAGCACGGCAAGGTTCTCTGCTTGTGCGATCCGGAAATTGGTTGTCAACAGCCGGAGTCCACGGCGTTTTGCCCACCCAGCGGCAACGTCGAGGGGGGGGAAAACACCTGCCCCGTCGGATGTCAGGTGATTCTGGCTGCCCAGGCGGAGCGCCTCTTCCACAACATTCCAGTTGTCGAAGTAGAAAGCCGAGAAACTGGCTTCTGCCAGCAACCGTGCCGCCAGAGGTGCGTTTCCCGCTTCCAGGGCAAGGTGGCCTTGTTCCAACAACACAATGCTCGTCAGTGGATGATCGTACCGTCCATCGATCAGCAAAGCACGATTCAAATGAGTGTGGGCTTCCTGAACACGACCCACCCCGATTTCAGCCAAACCGAGTTGGAGTGCGATCCAGGAACTGGACCAATGGTTGGGTGGCGAAAGGTTCCCGCGCGACAGGACATCCACCAACTCCTTGGAGATTGGGTCATGTTTACCCAGCGGGCCCAGGATGGTGTTCCGGCGACGAATGGCCAAAGCGGTAGCGCGGATAATCTCGGGTGCTTTCAGTTTGAAGTACTGGGGTATTTCAACGACGGTGACTCGCTGGCGTTTGATTTCTTCGATGGAGGTTTGCCGGCCGTGAAAGACCAACATGGTGTCCGGTAGCGCTCCAATCGTGAACTGGCGATCGCTCTTTCCCCACGGTGGTTGCGGGCCTCGAACTCGATTGGTATCGGGCCGTGGCGGCGTTTGAAATTTGACCCGTAACAGCCAATCGGGGTATTGCAGGAAGAGTTGGCAGGCCTGGTCAAACTGGGCCAATGCTTCCACGGGGTTGCCCAGCCGGAAATAAATCTCGCCGAGCATTGCGTGGCAGGGGATCGCATCGATCCAGCGTCTGGTTCCTATCTTGATTGAGCGATTCGCTTCGCGGCGGAAGAGCCGTTGGGCTCCGCGAATGTCTCCCGAATAGAGTTCGTCAATCCCCGTAAAATAACCGGTGTGGGGAATACCGTCGCTGGACTGCCCCCAACCGGGCCGTGCTAGCAGGGCCAGCAGGATGACACCACAGGTGAGGTTCAACCTTTGAGTTCGCAATTCGGACATCGACAAGTCGCAGCAGAGGGGTTAGCAGGAGTCCGTCATCTGGCACATGTGCAGCTAATTCTACCAGTTTGCACGCAACGGGCGCGATTTTATGCGGGTTGGGTGGCCGTAGAGGCCTCATTGTGGCTAGCGTTGCGGTCACGCAAACCGGGAAAATCCGAAAGAAAGCGAAGGTTTGAGGATTGTACTGACGATAACGATTTTAAGGCCACGCGCGTCGGATGGCGTGCATTACGTGCGACACGGCAGTTGGAGCCACTGGGAGACGAGCTAGGATGAAGGCTAAATTGCAAAACCAACGATGTTGGACGTGTTTAGCGACCGGTCTGATGCTGTTAGCCGGCATTGCTTCGACGGGTTGCCAAGTGGAATTAGGTGGTCAAACGCTACCGAGCCCGTACTATCTGACTGACGACATCCAGTACTACGCACCTGGACCCGAGTTCGTCCTGGCCCGCGAAGCCGCTGCCATGAAAGAGCAGGCAGACGCGGATGAGTCGTTGTCTGAATTTTAGACCTCCGGGCTCATGCCGAGACAGAATCTTCCCGCGCGGTTTCTTGCCGCGTAAATCGGTGTTTCACCCAGCGAGACCAGCAGACCGCCTGGGAGCGCAATACAGTCATCGGGGTGTACGACATCCGGTAGCTCGTTGCGACACCAGTTCTCAGCTGCCGCTTGTAATCCCACTCTCCAACACCCAGATCAAGCACGCTGTCGTGGCGTCGAAATCCATCCTGGATCGCGCGCAGGATCAAGCTGATCCCGGGAGGGTTTCCGCCTGTGGCAGGTTCAAAGCCGGTTCGCAAGGCAAACACGCGACCGGCGAAGTGGTAGCTGTAGAGAAACGCCACCGGTGTGCCACTCGCTAAAAGGAGGTTCATATCAACCATTCCCAGCCGTGCCGCGTCGGCGTGTGCATCGCGCAGGAACGAGCAAACTCGGCCGGTGGAGAGCGTATTTTCGTCCCGGACGTCAGCGCGCCGACTGCTGGCGGCGACTGCCTCGCACATTGCGTACAGGTCCCAACGGGGATCGCCATCTCCAGACCGTGCTGGTGCCGGCCGGTGCCGGATGAACTGGAGATCGTCCCGTTGGTTCAAACGCTGTAGGAGACTGCAATAATCTCTGCGGAGCTTGTTCGGCTGCTGCTGTAGAAAACGATTCCAGCGACCAGTCATCTCAAGAACCGAGTTCACCTGATAGGCGTGCTTGTGGGGTTTGTAACCAGCGATCCGCATCGCTCGACCTGGCCTTCCCCCGTCGTGGGATTCCGGGCCAGTCCAGCGGAGGTCGATCATGTCCCAGTCCCTTGGAGTGGCCTGGATATGTTGCATCGCAACCAGCATGGAGGCGGCCTGATTCGGGCCAATTGGACTGTACCACGATCCCCAATCGTCGAGCGGATAGGTCAGCGTGCGTACGGTGCCCAAGCGGTAGCGATCCTGCCGTACACAGAGTGGCACAATCCCCACTGGATTACCACCGGCGTGAATCACCAAGATACGCAGTTTCTGGCCGTTACCAAAATGTTGCCAGTAAGAGTTGAGCCAATCCCATGTGTGAAAAAACGACGCCCTGGGGGTTTGCGGTAACAAACAATCCCACAGCATCCGACAGGTTGCCAGCTCCACAGGGTCATTGATTTCGTAGACTTCATGCACGGCGACCGCCTGGTGGGGAATCCAACGAGGGCCTGATGCGACTGCCCGTTGGAAGATCAAGAAGGGCAACCCCCGTGCCATTTTTACAAGGAGACCGGTTAACCAGATGGTGCGGCCGCGCATCCGTTGCTGGCGGCCCAGGTCGACTTTGCCGCAGCGTGGCTCATGTTGCCCCGGGGCGACACGTTACTTTTTTGCATCCTCACCGCGATTGCCCTGTGAACACCATTTTGGGCAATGGGCGGCGGTTGATAAACTAAATCAGAGGGAGGCCCGCCTGACGGGCGACCAATCCGGGATGAACATCGATATCCATCCGCCCATGTAACGTTGGGTAACCCATGAACGAATCGTGGCCACCAGAATTCATTGAATCAATCCACATGGCAGGTTGTCCATTTGTCCTGGCGCTGACCGGCGGTGGTAGCCGGTCAGCGAGTGCCTTGCTCGAAGTACCCGGTGCGTCCTCCAGCGTACTGGAGGTCGTTGTTCCCTACGCCCGTTCCGCACTGGAGCAGTGGCTGGGTGGGCCTATCGATCGGGCTTGCAGCCAACGCACCGCTTGTGCCATGGCGATGGCTGCATTTCAGCGGGCGCGTCAACTTGGTGAGGCCGACGCCCACTCCCTCCGCGGTATTGCTGCTACGGCAAGCCTGGCGACGAACCGCGCAAAAAAAGGTGGTCACCGTTTACACGTCGCCTGGCAATCATCAGCACGGACGGTCGTGCAAACTTGCGAATGGGTGAAAGATCGTCGTTCGCGGGCTGAAGAAGAACAGCTTTGTGCGGAGTTGATTTTGCACGCCGTGGCAACTGCCTGTGGTGTTTCCGCACCGGTGGTGACCCTGTCTGCCGACGAGACAGTTCGACTTCGCGACAAGACGGCTCCCCACGATTGGACCGAGTTAGTTCTCGGTGTGCGTGACACCGTTCTCCATAACGCAAAGCAGAATATGTCGTTCCCCAAACTGCTCTTTCCAGGCGCGTTTCACCCGTTCCACGAAGGACATCGCAGGATGGCGGAGTTCGCTGCGGAGAGGTTTGGTTTGCCCGTTTGTTACGAACTTTCGATTGCCAATGTCGACAAGCCGCCGCTTGATTTTCTCGAACTGGACGACCGTTTGCAGCAGTTCCAGGATGAGCCCGTCCTGCTGACGCGGGCTCCGACGTTTGCAGGCAAAGCGGCGCTGGTCCCCGGCGCAACATTCATCGTGGGAGCAGATACAATTGCCCGCATTGGCCAACAGCGTTACTATGCTTCCGCTTTGGAGCAAGCTGCCGCAATCGACACCCTCGCAGAACATGGGTGTCGGTTTCTCGTGTTTGGCCGCAAAAGCGACCAGCAGTTCTTGACTGTGGAGGAAATTGCATTACCAAGTCCTCTCAGGTCACTTTGTGATCAGGTACCGGAGTCCGATTTTCGCGCCGATATGTCTTCAACCCAATTGCGGGCCCGTTGCGACGACTGACGTATGTTTCCGGTGGCGAAGTGGAATTATTTGACCCGGTGTGCGTTGGACCAAGAGTCCTTTAGAATTGGACTATGGTTAGTTCCCAGAAGCATGTTTCCGAGACCGACCCGCCGGTTCCGCTATTTGTGGGTATCGACGTCGGTGGCACGAGCATTAAGATCGGGTTGGTGACCGACGACGGTCATCCTCTGGGCTGTCACTCGATTCCTACCCATATCGAGACTCCCGCCGAAGACGCTGCCCAGCGGATGGGAGCGGCACTACGGTCGGTTCTGGAGGAATGGGCACCGCCGGCTGGGCAAGTGGTGCGAGTCGGATTGGCGACACCCGGCCCAATTGACACCGAAAATGGCCTCCTGGTGCAACCCGGGAATCTACCCAATTGGTGGGGTTTCCCCATTCGGCAGCGGGTTAGTCACCATTGCGGCTTGCCGGTCACCTTTGCCAACGATGCGAATGCGGCTGCCTATGGTGAGTATTGGCAAGGCGCCGGTCGGAAGTACCGTAGCATGGTTTTGCTCACGCTTGGAACTGGTATCGGCGGTGGTATTATCATTGACCATAAAATTATTGAGGGGAGCCACGGTTGTGGAAGCGAGTGTGGGCACGTGCTCATCGATTTGCGGGAGGATGCCCGCCGTGATAGTCTTGGCAAGAGCGGGTCCCTGGAAGCACACTGCAGTGCGTACGCGGTGACTACCCGAACTGAAGAAGCGCTTGCCGCCGGTCAAGAAAGTTCGCTTCAAGGTCATGAAGGTCGAATCTCACCTCTGGTCGTTGCCCAGGAGGCCGAACAGGGTGATCGGCTGGCTCGGCAGATCATTCTGGAGACGGCCCGGTATCTAGGGATCGGAATTGTCAGTCTGATACACACCATTGATCCGGATGGAGTGATCCTTGGCGGAGCCATGACATTCGGCGGGGCGGGTCATCCCTTGGGAGAGGAATTTTTGGCCGAAGTGCGGGCGGAAGCCCGCCGCCGCATATTCCGTACACTTCGCGACAAAATGGAAATCGAATTCGCCGCGCTCGGAGGCGACGCCGGGTTTATTGGGGCAGCAGGACTTGCCCGACTGGAACACCAACGTCTTTCGGACGGCTAGCCAATAAGACCCTCGTATGCACCTCGACGACGAACTTTGTCTCTGTTTTCACGTCACCAAGCGAAAGCTGCTCAACTATCTGCGGCTGGAAAAACCGCAGGTACCCTCCCAGCTTGCCGATTGCTATGGGGCGGGTACCGGCTGTGGCTGGTGTCGGCCTTACCTGCAAAAAATTTTTGAAGATTCGCAGAGTCGGCAAACGGTCACAGCAATAGACAGCCCCGATCAGGACGATCGCATTCCTGATTTGCCCTCAGTAGACGAATACGCCAAAGGGCGAGCGACCTATGTACGCACTGGTGGGGGAACACCGCCGCCGGGAGCAACCCCCATCGAATCCTGATAACCGTTGACATTGCTATGAACGAAAAGTTTTTGAAAGTCCACCCCGATGACGACATGCTTGTTGCGATTGTCGATCTACCCGCAGGCACCCACATCCCGCATGGTGGCGAGTCGATTGTGTTACCGGTGGATGTGCCTCAAAAGCACAAATTTTCGGTGCGGGCTCACGAACCTGGTGCCCATTTGAAAATGTATGGCATCACGGTCGCCAAAGTGACGCAACCGGTCCGTCCTGGTGAACGCCTCACCCTCCAGAACATTATCCACGCCACGGACACGCCAGTTAAACGTAAACAGGCTGCAGCCTGGCAGGCCCCCGATGTCTCGCGCTGGAAGAATGCGACCTTTGCAGGCTACCTTCGCTCCGACGGCCGGGTCGGTACGCGCAACTATTGGATCGTTTTGCCCCTGGTCTTCTGTGAGAATCGGAACTTGCAGATTATGCGCGAGGCGATGCTCAAAGAACTCGGTTTTGGTCATGCCAGCAGCTACGCCGCACAAACGGCGGAGTTGGTTGACAAGTTTCGCGGTGGCGTTTCAGTCGAAGAGATTCTGGCGACTGCGTCGACTGCGTCGGTAACCAGCGGGAATCGCAAACGCGTATTTCAAAATGTCGATGGAATCCGCTTTCTTTCGCACCGGGAAGGTTGTGGTGCTGGATACAACGAGTCGCAAAATTTGTGCGGATTGCTGGCCGGTTACATCAACCATCCTAATGTGGCGGGCGCGACCGTGTTGAGCCTCGGCTGCCAGAAATCACAGATTGCTGATCTCCAGAACGAGTTACACCGTCGAAATCCAGAGTTCAACAAGCCACTCTACATTTTTGAGCAACAGCAGCTCGGTACGGTAGAAACCCTGCTTACCACAGCTATCAAGCATACCTTTGCCGGGTTGATGCAGGCCAATGAAAACGTTCGCGAGCCAGCACCGATCTCTCAAATCACGTTGGGTGCCGAGTGTGGTGGGTCCGACGGTTTTTCAGGGCTTACCGCCAATCCAGCCATCGGCCATACCAGCGATTTATTGGTTGCATTGGGTGGGTCGGTGATTCTTTCGGAATTCCCGGAGTTGGCGGGCTGCGAAAGTGCTCTGGCGGAGCGGTGTGTTAAACCAGCCACTGCCGACCGGTTCCTCCAATTGATGGAAGCGTACGAAGCTTTTCTGAATCAGGAGGGCAACAGTTTTGAAGGCAATCCGTCCCCGGGAAATATTCGCGATGGGTTGACCACCGATGCCATTAAGTCTGCTGGTGCTGCCAAGAAAGGAGGTACTTCACCGGTTGTTGATGTACTTGATTATCCAGAACCGGTGGAACGATCGGGACTCAACCTGCTCTGTACTCCGGGAGGGGATGTCGAATCGACCACCGCGATGACCGGGTCGGGAGCCAATCTGATGGTTTTCTCAACCGGGCTTGGTACACCAACTGGCAATCCAATCACGCCGGTGATCAAGATTGCATCGAACAGTGCGTTGGCGGGCAGGATGCCCGACATCATCGACGAAGATGCCGGGACGATCATTAGCCAGGGTGAATCGATCGAAAACGTTGGCGAGCGACTGCTGGAATGCATCATTGGCACAGCCAGCGGAGCATACTACACCCGCGCCGAAGAACTCGGGCAGGAGGATTTCATTCCCTGGCGGAGGACCTTGTCGATGTAACGCCAGCTTGATCCGGTGCCAGGTCTGGTCGCCCCGCTACGGTGGTATCTCTACAAGCCGAGCCAACCCGCACCGCAAATCGCTGGTCCCAAAGCGGTGGTCGAACCTGGTGCCGGTTATTGTCTGTCGACTTGGGCAGCAGCTTCGGTCGCCGGGTTCTTGGCCGATGATTGCTTGGCGGAGGGCTTACCAAAGATCTTTTCCAGTTCCTGGTCCAACGAGGGACCCCGTGCGAACATGCTGATGACGATGCCTTCTTTATTGACAAGGATCGCCCGGGGAATCGCGTTGATGGCATACTTCCTGGCCAGCGGGGAGCGCCAGCCGGTTTCTCCAGGTTTGTCACTAAAGACCGTTGGCCAGGGGATGCCCATCTGCTTGACATAACTTACCGCTGCCTCGCTTGTATCATCAAGTGAGATCCCGAGGACATCAAAACCTTGATCGTGGTAGGCACGATAATTCTTCAGGATGTTGGGGACCTCACTTCGGCAAGGTCCACACCAAGCGGCCCAAAAATCGACCAGCACGACCTTTCCCCGAAAAGATTCCCAATCCAACGGTTTGCCGTTTAGCAGAGTGCCCTCCAGTTCGATTGTATTGCCCATCAAATTGACAAGTCGCGCTGTTGCTTCCAACTCGGGAAGCCTTTGGCGAATGTCAGGATCTTGTGATTTTTGAAAGATGGCCAGCAACTCGTTCAGTGCTTTGACGGCCATTTTATCTCCCCCCCTTTCACCGATCTGACCCAAATGCAGGGCAATCATGACATCTTGTCCGGTGGCACCGTCCTGCTCAACTTGGTTGACGAACGTGTTGATCAGATCGGCCTGCTTTTGCGGGTCCAGGAAACGCCAACGTCCTAATTGCATCTCGACTCTGGCTCGGGCAACGGCTTTAGCAACCGGTTTCCTGGGATCGTTGGCCAGGGAGTCGAGAAAGGTTTTCTGGTCCGCAGCCGCGGTACGGTCACCAAGTTTTTTGCGCACGTCGAACGCTTGCATCTTCCATTCCAAAGCTTCGACTGCCTGTTCGTCTGTTGCTGGTCCCGCCAGGACGGCGTCGGCAGCGGTGAAGATGGCCTCCGCTACCTGCTTCATGTACTGACTCATTTCATCGCGCGATTGAAACGATGGCTGCGATACGGCCAGGTTTTGTATGAATTCAAGGAGTTGCTCGGGGGTACCTTCAGGAACAACGAATAACTGGTCTGATGCGGTTTCGTCAGCCGTCGGATCTTCAGTGGCTGCTTCAAGCACCGCATTTTCATCGGCCTTTGCCGGCAAGTAGCCGGTCGTCAGACCGATCACGATGACGAGCAATACCGGGTAACGGAACGAGGTCGGGCCGGAAACGGTCGCAGGCATGAAAATTCCTTTGGAATGTGGGATGGGAAGCCAATTCAGCGGCGTCGGGTGGGGCCCGCGACAAAACAAGTCGTTGCCTAACGGCATGGGGTGTTAGCAAGCGGTCGCGCGACGCATCGGTGGGTTGCTGCAGGTCGACCTGTCGACCTGTGGAAGGACACCATTAGAATTATGACAATCTGCTGGGTGAGTACAAGTAACGATTTTTGACCAGCTCGAAGTCTTTACTGCCGGTAGCTCGAGGGCGTAGCCTTGGTGTTTCGGCGGTTGGGCAGCTGCAGGGTGGTCCTGGGTATTTTTAGGGTGTTACCAGGAGGACACTTCGTGCGCTTATTTTACCATGTGATAGTCGGTAATGATTTTCCATGCCTCTTCTGGCGTCTCGGCATAATCAAACAAATTGAGATGTTCATCAGCGACCACCCCTTCGTCAGCCAGTTGCTGAAAATTGATAATGCTTTCCCAGTAACTACGCCCAAAAAGGATAATCGGGATTTCCTGCATCCGACTCGTTTGCCGCAAGCAGAGCGTGTTGAAAAGCTCGTCGAGCGTACCGAATCCGCCCGGAAAGATTACTAACGCGGCTGCTCTCAAGATGAAGTGAAACTTGCGCATCGCGAAGTAATGAAACTGGAAGCAGAGCTCTGGCGTGATGTAGTGATTCGGTTCCTGTTCAGATGGCAGTTCGATGTTGAGGCCAATGCTCTTCGCCCCGACCTCAAATGCTCCCCGGTTGGCGGCTTCCATGATACCGGGGCCTCCGCCAGTCATTACCACAAACTCCCTCTGAGTGTTGTTTTGGGATGAGGTGGAAGCGATTTCGCCGAATTTGCGGGCAGCTTCGTAATAGCGACACTTGTCGAGGATACTTTTTGCGCGTGCGACTTCACGTACGGCGACCGGATCGTTGGGTCGATCCTTGAGATGGGTCTGGGCACGTACCATGTGTGCTGCGGCTTCATCTTGCGGAACGATTTGGGTTCCGCCAAAAATGACGACGGTTGACCGGATGTCATTTTCCCGCAGCAACGTTTCCGTCTTGAGCAATTCAAGCTGCATCCGCAGGGGACGATTTTCATCCCGCTTGAGAAAGTTGATATCGTATTCCGCCAGCTCATAGCTCGTCGAATCGCGAATCGCGTTGCGGTTTATCTTGACCTTGTCTTCCAAATTCATGAATGCCTTCCTTCACAATCGTTCAGCTTAAAAGATGGGATTCGCCGAGCGTGGGCCGTCGAAGCGGCCAACGTCGCGCGAGAAGAGCAAACGCAAAATGGGCTCTTGGTCGCGAATTTCAAAGTCGATCTTGTTTGAACCGAGCGGATGTTCCGCGTCGTGAAAATGATGCCAAATCGGTGCAGCTGGCCCTCCTTGACGATGCCTAGTAAATACCCGATGTGGTCGAGATGTGGGTGCGACAGCACGACCCCCTTGAGCGATTTGACATCAAGCGGAGTTGCGTCCCAATGGCGCCACCGAAAATTCTTAACATCCTGGAATATTCCACGGTCGATCAACACACGGGTACCGTCTGCTTCGAGCAGAAATCTAGAGCCGGTCACCGTGCCGGCTGCACCGCGAAAAGTGATTTTCGACATGCTGATTCGATAAGTGAGATCTGGCTCTGTGGTCAATGACACCGCATGCACTGTAATGAACTTACCCAGATTTGCCCATCGAGATTAAACCTCGCCCAGCTCACAGCCAGGGCGAAAGGATTCCCGCAACGATAAACAAACCCGCAAAAAGGACTTCAACCAGTAGATGCTTGATCGGAACCGGTGCGCCGCAATCATGGCAATGTCCCCTCAAAAATAACCAACCCGCAATCGGAATGTTGTGATACCAGCGAATACTGTGACCGCATTCGTCACACTGTGAGGGGGGGAAGACGATCCCCCGCTCTGTTCCGCGGCGATCCCAGACAACTGTCAGGAAGCTTCCAACACAACCGCCCAGTGTGGCCAGCCAGATCACCACCAGCCACCAGAGAGCAATTGTCAGCCACTGGTCTTGGAGTCTCGGTGAGGTGAACAAAGCAAGTTGGGCACAAAACATATCGCCAGTGTAGCGGCCCAACTGAAGCGACCCAACGGGTGGACCAGTCCAGGAAAGGAAATCGAACTCACCGTAACAGCCTGTCAAATGATACCTTCCAGGGGGCCACCCGTGGCACCAAGCGCGTCGACATGCCGCGCAATGGCACAATCTTCCTCCAGGGGCGGCGCATGATGCGACCTGAGCCGTGCATCAACAACCAGTGCGCCCCGACAACCCCAGTGCTTGTTTTCACAGAAGGCATCGATTCCGTGCAGATCGGCAGCCGGGTTGGCCCGGGTAAACGTGACCCAGAGGAAATTTCGTAAGGACTCGACAACAAACTGGCTGTCATCCACGATCACGATCAGCCGGAACGCGTTAAGGTTATCGTTCCCGTGGGCGGTGGCACAAAAGCGTGCAAGGTCCTTGCCAGGTGCCTCGTCCGCCGCCGAGTATTCCAGCGACGGCGGGTGGCAGGCGGGTCCCTCGACAGCTAACACACCCGGGCGGACCAGTTGGGGATTGCGATATCCGTCAGGCAAGCGGAGGCTTGCTGGCAATTGGTTCTGCAAGTCGAAATGTGAGGGGCCAACCGCAGCGATAACGACCTTCGATCCTGCGTTCATCCGCCCGCCCGAGTAGTCGAGGGTGTCGATGGTGGTTTTTGTCTGGAAATGCAAATCGCAGGTCCAGTCGGCGCGGCGGAGTATGTGTTCGAGGAACGCGTCAACATCGTGAATATCGAGATTGGGATTGTCGGCATGGTTGGCGATCAGCAAGAACTTGGCAAGGGACAGTTGGCCCTGCCCGAGAATCGCGTTGGCCTGCGTGAGAAGTTCCTGAGGTCGTTCCGACGACAAAAATGGCATGTAGCGTTCGCTCCCAATCGCCAGAAGCAAGGGGTGGACACCGGTTGCGTCGACCGCGTGAACGGCGTGCACGCCAGGAAGCACATTGGGAATGACAGGGCCGGTCAATTCGTGAATCAGCTGACCAAAAATCGTATCTTCCTGTGGGGGACGGCCAACGACCGTGAACGGCCAGATCGCGTTGGGTCGGTGGTAGACGTGTTCCACGCGGAGAACTGGAAAATCGTGCTGGAGGCTGTAATATCCGAGGTGATCGCCAAAGGGTCCTTCGGGCAGCATTTTCTCCGGATCGACCGTTCCACAAATGGCGAAGTCGGTATCTGCATGGATCGGCAGGGAATCGCCTCGTCGCAGCATGCGGATGCGTCGTCGTTCCAGTGCGCCGGCGAATGTCAATTCGCTGATCCCCTCCGGCAGTGGCATGACCGCTGCCAGCATCATCGCAGGAGATCCTCCCACAAAGACGTTGACGCGGAACGGTTTTCCGGCACGTTGGGCGGCAGCTTGATGAACACCGATCGAGCGGTGCAACTGATAGTGGAGCCCGACTTCTTCATTCGGCGCGTAGTTGCCCCCCGTCAACTGGATGCGGTACATACCGAGGTTGGACCGCATAATCCCCGGTTGGTCAATGTGTTCGGTATAAACTTGCGGAAGCGTGATGAATCCACCTCCGTCCTCAGGCCAACTCACTTGCTGTGGCAACTGTTGGATGGTCGTTTGATGTGCCGTAATGCTGGCGCGGTTGACCAACTTCGGCATCATGGCGAGTGCGTCCAGAGGAGTGGCAGCGTACCGCCCCGGACTTTTAAGGATCTTCGCCGGGTCCAGCTTTAGTTCAATCAGGCGACGTACCCGCTCCAACGAATCGCGAAACAAGAAGCGGGCCCGCTCGATCGTGCCAAACAGGTTGCTCACCATCGGGAAGCGGCAGCCTTTGACCTGCGTGTAACAAATCGCCGGGCCACCCGCCTCGCAGACTCGACGATGAATTTCGGCGACCTCGAGATGTGCGTCGACCTCCTGCTCAATGCGCACGAGTTTCCCGTGTCGCTCCAGGTCGTCGACACATTGTCGGAGCGTGTGATAACCCATCAGCGCAAAACCTTTCGCTGCAACCGCAAACCGTTCTCGCCATGAGAGGTGAGCAGCAAACTACCTGCCGCCCCACAGTGGTCAAACAGGTCGAACACGATTTGCTCCTCACCAGGCCAGGGATACACGAATACCAGATCAAAGTCGTCCGGGTCGAGACCCAATATATCATAAGCAGCGATGCCGTCATCACGCAGCCACATTAGGTCGTTTTGCTGACCCACGAGCCACTCCGCGCCCGTGGGTACGAAGCTCCCTTCGACAAATTCGACGGTCAGTTCGTGATCCGCAGCCAGTTGCCGCGAAGCCTCGACCAGCGAAGGCTCAATCTCAATCCCAACCGAATCGAAATCCAGCATCGATGCCAGACAGGCGGTCACACCAACGCCACTTCCCCACTCGACGAATCGTTGTCCGGTCGCAAGGTTTAACGCCTGAATCTGGTCCAGACCTCGATAAACTTCCACAAAATCGCTTGGCACGTAAGCAAAAATCGGGTCGTCTCGCTGCAACTCGATGAGCCGCTCGATCCGTGACAGGGCGTCGGTCAACAGACTCTCGACATCCTTCGGTAGCGGTTCTTCAGTCGCCGAGATTTTCAAATCTATGAGTGACATGCTGGTAGTGCAATTCAACAAAAGCCGTAACTGCTTTAGCATTATGCTAGCGGGGTCCGGTGGTCTGTGGGAAGCAACAAAATTTCTCGCAACTTGGGCTAGCGACCTGGTTCCCGTGAGGCCGCCAATACCCGCTCCAGCCAGACGAATGCCCTGGTCTACCCAAAATTGCCAGTGGAAGACCAACTTTGAACCGCAGCGGGTCGGGCATTGCGGTCCAAATGACGTTGCCTTGAATGATTGCAATCGGGTTGAATAAAACGGCCCCTCCACGATCACACCTGGGAATTGCGTGAAAGATGGCTCCACCACTTACGGTTCTCATTCCGTGTAAAAACGAAGCGAACAACATTCTTGCTTGCATTCGTTCGGTGGAGACCATTGCCGATGAGATTCTCGTCGCCGATTCGGGATCAACCGATGGTACGCTGGAGCTGGCCCGAGCCTCAGGCGTTTGTCGGGTTATCGAACGGGAATACATCAGCTATGGAGATTTCAACAATTGGGCCATTCCACAGGCGACCCATCGCTGGATTCTGCTGCTCGATGCGGACGAGAGATTGACACCTCCGCTGGCCGAGGAGATCCAGCAAGAACTGACAGCACCCCGACACGCTGGCTACTGGATGAATCGCCTGAACCATTTCATGGGTCACCCGATTCGCCACGGTGTATGGTGCCCTGATCGGCAGTTGCGGCTGTTTCAACGTGACGCCGGGCGATTCGTTGGCTCCAGTGATCATGCAAGATGCAAGATTCTGCGGGGCACTGTCGGCAGACTCAAGCAACCGTTTGACCATTACACCGTTTGGTCGTACGACCAGTACTTGCCAAAACTACAGCGATACGCCGATGTGCAGGCAGGGATCTGGATGGAGCAAGGTCGGTCCGCCAGCTTTTGGCAGCTTCTGCTGCGCGGGCCATCACGGTTCTTGCAGTGCTATTTCTGGAAGCTTGGTTTCCTTGACGGATTGCCGGGATTGCAGATAGCGGCTCTCACAGCATACCAGTCTTTTCTCAAACAGGCAAAACTTTGGGAATTGCAGTATGGTCGTCGGCAAGCCGATGCCGCGCGGGAGGTGACTCTCGATTCAGGCGACGCTACTCAAGGGAGGATGGAGTTGCCTCAGCAAATGGCCCTTTCGGGTAGCACTCCCCTCGCAGCGGATTGAAAACCGGCCGAGCCCAATCGCTGAGTCGTAGGTGCTGGGTTCCGCGAATCTGGCTGAAAATTTGGATTACCGTTTTGGGGGTATTCGTCAGCTGGTGCGGGCAAATAGTTGGTCAGGCCTTTGTTGCTGCGGGAGCTTGCCGCAATCGGGCACCCAGATTTTATACGTCGAATCGTGAGGTCGGTGTCTCCGTACCCCCAACCCTGGAAACGTTCGTAAAATCCATTAGCGTTGGCAAAGTTTTCCGGGGTCGAACCGTCGTCACCGATGATCAATTAAAAATCGTGGTCGATTTGCTGTTTGACAGGCTCCCGAAGATGCTCGCTCGCTGTGGGACGGTTGTACGTTGCCACGATCATTGAAAGCTGCATCGACGCACACCTCTGCGTATAACAGGATTTATGTCGATTGCGACGTTGCTTTTGGCGAACTTGACGTAATCAGTCGAGGAAAAGCTGCCGAGGTTGTGGGGCATGCTGGCGTCGAGAGTTTGAGGTCACCGGCCACAGGATGTGATTCCTGACCTGGCCAGGAGTGGCTCCAAGCAGGTACCACCGCGAGTTTGTGGCCCTGCTTTGGCACGGTGTAACAGGCTTGCACTGACTTGAACCAAAGAAGCGAGCCAAATATGCTGGATGGTTCCCCCAGGGAGAGCGGTAGCAGCAAGTTGGAGGTTTGCTGGTCGTTTGCATTACGTGGCGACCAGCTTTTGGCGGGTGTGCACAATGACCAGTGCCCGTCACCAGGTCCTGAATCTGCCGTTTTTGCTGGCTTTTTGAAACCGTGAAATTCGATGAGTGACTTGTCAGAACGACTTGCCGGACTATCTCCGGCCCAGCGCAAGCTCCTGGAGCAACGACTTGCACAGCGGCAAGGCGACGAGCAGTCTGGCCGCCCCGAGCCGATCGCCATCGTCGGTATGGCATGTCGATTTCCTGCTGCGCCAAATCTCGCTGCGTTTTGGCGATTGATTCACCTTGGTCGCGATGGGGTTGTCGAGATACCCACGTCTCGCTGGGATCTCGATGAGTTCTACGATCCGACCGGAGAACAACCTGGAAAGATTTCTGTTCGCCGGGCCGCATTGCTGGACGACATTGAACAATTCGATCCTCAGTTCTTTGGCATCACGCCGCGCGAAGCGGTGCAGATCGATCCGCAGCAAAGAATCTTGTTGGAGGTTGCCTGGGAAGCCCTGGAAAACGCCGGGCTGCCCGCTGACCAGATCGCGGGGTCCAACACGGGGGTGTTTGTTGGGATAGCAACGAACGACTATTCGAAGGTCCTGGTTCCTTATCTTCATTATTACGAACAGATCAGTCCCCATTCGGGTACTGGCAATGCCCTGAGCATCGCATCGAATCGCCTCTCGTACATCTTCGATTTGCATGGTCCCAGCCTGTCGATCGATACGGCCTGTTCGAGTTCATCGCTGGCGATTCATTTAGCTGTCGAGAGTTTGCGTCGGCGGGAGTGCAACGCGGCAATCGCTGGCGGTGTGAATGCTATTCTTACACCCGAAACGACGATTGCTTTTTCCAAGGCCCGCATGTTGTCGCCTGACGGGCGGTGTCGACCCTTCGACGCCAATGCCAATGGTTACGTTCGGGGCGAGGGTTGTGGATTGGTAGTGCTCAAGCGTCTGCAAGATGCGTTGCGCGACGACGATCATATTTGGGCGGTGCTGAGGGCAACCGCGGTCAACCAGGATGGGCGCACTTCCGGGATTAGTGCTCCCAATGGCCAGTCCCAGAAGGCCTGCATTCAGGCGGCCCTTGCGCAAGCACGATTGATGCCCGACGAAATCAGTTATATCGAGGCCCACGGGACCGGTACTCCCCTGGGCGATCCGATCGAAATGCAGGCCCTCGGTGAAATCTTTGCTGCTGGCAACGAGCAGGTTCGGCCATGTTACGTTACCAGTGTGAAGGCAAATGTCGGGCATATGGAGACTGTCTCCGGTGCCGCTGGTTTGATTAAAGTGGGGCTCATGCTGCATCATCATGAGATTCCTGCCCAAACCCATTTTGAGGAACTGAATCGTCACATTAATTTGACCGGTACGAGGATCAAGGTGCCAACCGAGCGATCGCCTTGGCCCGAATCGGACGAACCGAGGATCGCCGGGATCAGCTCGTTCGGCTTTGGGGGGACGAATACCCATTTAATTGTGGAAGAAGCTCCGCCACGGGTCGTCCCATCCGACCCGCCTGCACCGCGACCGGTCCACTTGCTCAAACTGTCGGGCAAGCAGGAATCGGCCATTTTTCGTCAGGCCGAACAACTGACAGACCATCTCCAACAGCATCCCGATACTGAACTTGCCGATTTGGCTTACTCCCTGAACACTGGCCGCGTCGACTTTAATCATCGACTCACAATTGCCGCCACCGACCTAGAGCAACTGAAAAAACTCCTGCCGGGGGTGTCGGAAAAATCGCGGGCGGCTGCTATCAAGCGAGGTTCCATCCGCGCTCTGGGAAGGCCCAAGGTAGCATTTTTGTTTACGGGTCAGGGTTCGCAGCAAGTGAACATGGGACGCCAGCTCTATGAGACCCACCCTCGCTTCCGCGCCACACTGGATCGTTGCGACCAGATCTTGAGGGAACATTGGGGAGAATCGCTGCTGGCGATCCTTTATCCGGCAGTCGAACCGGAGGATGAGCGAGAGTCTCTGCTCCATCAAACACACTACACACAACCCGCCCTGTTTGCCCTCGAGTACGCCCTGGCCGATTTGTGGAAATCGTGGGGCGTCGAGCCGGACATTGTGTTGGGCCATAGTGTGGGTGAGTATGTCGCAGCCTGCATCGCCGGCGTCATGTCGCTGGAGGATGGTTTGTGGCTCATTGCCGAGCGGGCACGCCTCATGCAACAGATCAAACGCCACGGCAAGATGGCTGTGATTTTTGCTTCTGAAGAACAAGTGGCTGCCGAACTGGGTGACCGAGATGATGTCGTGGTGGCCACGATCAACGGGCTCGAAAACACTGTTATCTCAGGTGAAGAAGCCGGTGTGAGCGAGATTGCCGCGCGGTTCGAATCACGTGATATCGGGATCCGCAACCTGAATGTGTCGCACGCATTTCACTCTCCCTTGATGGATGAAATGCTGGAGGAATTTGAGCAGTCTGCCGCCCGAATTGACTTTCAGCAACCGAGGGTCGATTTTGCTGCCAATCTCACCGGTCAGTTGCTTCGCGAGGCACCTTCGGCAAAGTATTGGCGCGACCATTTGCGCAACGCTGTCAGGTTTGCAGATGGTATGGCCCGTGTCGTTGAAGCCGAGGCGACCATCATCATTGAAATGGGTCCCACGGCAAGTTTGCTCGGTATGGGGCGCCGCTGTTTTCCCAAATGGGATGCTGCCTGGGTACCCTCGCTGCGACCAGGGAAAGAGGACTGGCAGGTCATCTGTGGCAGCATTGGTGAGTTCTATTGCCGTGGTGGTCATTTCGATTGGCGGGCCTTCGATCAACCGTGGTCACGCCGTCGGGTGTTGACGCCGAACTACCCATTCGATCGGATTTGCTGCTGGCATGAGATGAGTCCTGCACAGCGGCGACCAATCGGCCACGAGTCGGTGTCCACCATGGTCGCGCGATCGGACGGCGGGCACCCGCTGCTGGGATCCCGCCTCTCGACGGTCTGGAAGAACGCCCTCTACGAAATGGCACTCAGTGCCCACACACCACACTATCTGGTCGATCATCAGGTGCAGGGGGCCCCGGTCACGCCCGCGGCTGCCTACGTCGAACTGGCCCTGGCCGCGGCTGAGCAGGTTTTTGGGCCCGGTCAGCACCTTGTTGAAAACCTCAGCATCCAGCAGGCCATGTTTCTCCGGGAGGGAGAAGGACGACGTGTCCAAGTGACGGTCTCCCCCGAGTCGGGTGGCGAAGCAACCTGGGAAACTTACAG
>CAUZEA010000042.1:0-46611 GCA_963578605.1 Planctomycetota bacterium | reverse complement strand
CGAGCATCACAAGAACGCCTCTGGCCAAAACCAAAGCTTTGCCATCAAATTGACTTCGCAGCCAGCAGATTCGCGCCTTCTCCAAAGCTTTTCCCCCGTCGACGGGGCGGTTGCGGAGTGCAGGGTTTTAGCCACACTCTAAGTCTTGGTTTAGCGTTTTGTTGGGGCGGGAGACCAGCGGTTGCCCCAGTTGCGGTATAGATCATGCAAGGTAGCCCGCCATTCGGCAGCCGATCGTGATGACGGGTAGGGTTGAGGTGCGATGGCCGCTGGAGCTGTCCAAACGATCTCGAATTGCCCGTCCTGACGGACCTTTCCAATCCGCGGAGTTTTGAATGCGTGTTGGGTCGCGGCGTCGATTCGCAGCGGGCCACCCGGCCCGCTGCAGCGCATTCCGCGGAAGGCTCGCCGAATCGCCTGTGGATTGGTGCTGCCGGCTTCGGTGACGGCCCTGGCCCACAACAGGACCCCGCTGAAAGCTGTTTCCATCGGATCGGTCAGGACGTGATGGGGGCCGTATTTGCTTTGAAATAGCTTAACGAACTCTTCGTTTTCAGGGGAATCAATCGATTGGAAATAATTCCAGGCAGCGTAGTCACCGACCATGGCTGCGATGTCGAGCCGCCTGAGTTCGGCTTCTCCAATGCTGAATGACAACGTTGGTATCTGACCGGGTGTGATTCCCACAGCTCGCAAGGCGGAGAAGAAAGGAACGTTTGAACTTCCATTAATCGTATTGAGGATAATATCCGGTTGGGTCTGTTGGATTTGTGCCACGATGGAGTTCACATCGTAACTACCCAATGGAAGATAGGCCTCGCCCACGACGTTGCCGCCGAGTTTTAGCACGTGATCTTTAATAATCTCGTTTGCCATCCTCGGAAACACATAGTCAGATCCCACTAAAAAAAACCGCCGCTTGTTTTGTTGGGTAAGGAACCAATCGAGGGCTGGAAGAATTTGCTGATTGGGTGCGGCGCCGATATAGATCACGTTGGGAGATTCTTCGATCCCCTCATACTGGACCGGATAAATCAGCAAATTATCGGCATCTTCAAAAATGGGGACCACGGTTTTGCGACTTTCCGAAGTCCAACAGCCAAAGACGGTACAGACTCTTTCTTGTTCGATTAAACGGCGAGCTTCGTTGGCAAAAGTTTCGGGATTCGATTTGCCATCAGCCACGATCGGTACCACCGGATGCCCCAACACACCGCCCTGGGAATTTACCTGCTCAATTGCCAGCAAGACGGCGTCGACCACCGGCCTTTCGCTATCAGCCATTGTGCCACTGAGCGAGTGCAGGATGCCAACTTTGATCGGATCCCCGGCCGGGACCAATCCACCCGGGATCTCAGCGGGGCCACGGTTGCGCAGGTTGACGAACAGGGCGGCTGCACCTGCCACCAGAAGGCACGCCACCGCAGCATAAGTTAAACGAAACACTTTGGATGAGGGGGACGGTTGCACATTAGCAGGAGCGCGGGCGTTTGCTGGAACCGTGGTGTCTCCACCGAGTACCTGCTGCACATCCCACAGGGCTTCCTCCATTTGCTGCATGGTTTCATACCGGTCCTGGGGCTGCTTGGCCATCGCCCGCTCAACCACCTGGCAGCAGGTCGCTGGTATGGTACTTCGAATCTTGCTGGGGTCGGGTGGGGTCGCATGGCAGTGCGCGTACATGACCCCCATCAAACTACCCTGATCTTGATAAGGAGGCTCACCCGCCAGAAGGGTGTAGTAGGTAGCGCCTAAAGAATAGATGTCGCTCTGCGCATCCACCTCCTGCAATTCGCATTGCTCCGGGCTCATAAAGCTGGGGGTCCCGAGCAACTGGCCGTCGCGGGTAACTCCCAGACCGGTTTTCGAATTCCGCTTGGCGAGTCCAAAGTCGGTTACCTTGACCGTCTGTTCAGTGGTCAAGAGCAAATTGGCCGGTTTGACATCGCGGTGAATAATATCCGCAGCGTGTGCAGCGGCCAGACCCGCAGCGGCCTCGCGCGCCATTCGCGTCGCCTCTAGCGGCGAATAGACCTCTCCCCGCTGTAAGGCGTCGTGGGTACTGCCGCCGGCGACAAACTCCATGACGATGTATTGGATCTTATGAAACTGGCCGATTTCGTGCAGGATGACGGTGTGTGGATGACTTAGCTTTCCGGCTGATTTCGCCTCGTCGATAAATCGCCGGCGGGCAATCTCTTCCGCTACAAACTGCGGAGGCAAGATCTTCAAGGCCACCCGCCGCCCGATCGTTGTGTCGATGGCTTCAAATACAACGCCCATGCCGCCGGTCCCAAGCAGGCCCACAAGTTCGTACCGCTCGACTTGCCTCCCGATCCACCGGTTCGGATCGCTGTCGTGGGACCATGAGACGGGAGAAAAGCCAGAGGTGTCGTTGTGCTGCGACAGGGTCTCATCACTAAGCTGTTGTGTCGAGGCATCCGGTTTCTGCGACGGTTTAGTTTCCCTCGAAAACATCAATTGTACTCGTGTTGTTGTAGAGAAGAGCGAGTCGGTGATGGACCAGTCGAATTATAGCATTCTGTTCGAGACCATCTCTATGGTGGTCCATCAGTGAGGCCCTTGGCCCCTGTTATGAACCATAGATCGTAAGGAAATTGCACTGGGGCGAGGCCCCAATAAGGATCCTGTTTTCCGTGCAGAGGCGCCAGATGACGGGCTAAATTGTCGCAAAGGTTTAGTCCGCAGCTGTGGATACGGGAAAAGGCCCACAGGTTGCTGAAGTTTGCAAATAGTTGGTGGTTATGGAGCAGCGGCCACAGAATAGTCAAAATACTCATATAATCTATTTTGACAGGCACGGATCTTGTGTTGGACAATTGGGTCATAAACGATCGACTGGCCCCGCCGCTCATTTGGCTGTGTTGACCTTTAATGTCAACATGTGTTCACCGGACCCCCTTCGCCGCGCGAGGTGATACCGGGTTGTCGGCTGTGGTAAGGGGGGAGCGATTGAGGCCGTTTCGTCCACGGACGGACCGGGGTACATACGGGCAGAATGGGGGCTGGGAATTTGCTCTTGGGAGTGGTCCATCAGGGACGAGGAGGCATTAAACCGTAGGCCCTTGCCAAGGAAATACCGCTTGGTTTAATAGGCAGCAGTCCTTGCGCAGGCCAGAGTTTTCAAGCCACCTGCCTGGGAGAGATCGGTTCAACTCCAGGAATGGATTCACTGTGGCAATTCTCGGTGCTCACATGTCGATGGCCGGTGGTTACTACAAGGCCGTCGAAATTGCCCATCGTGCTGGCTGCGATTGTGTCCAGCTATTTACCAAGAATAACAACCAGTGGCGGGCCAAGGATATCACTCCGGAGGATGTCTCGCGCTTCCGCAACGCGCTGGGCGAGTTGGGAATTAGCCATCCGATTGCGCACGACTCTTATCTCATTAATCTCGCCAGCCCGGACAAGGCCTTGTGGCGGAAATCAGTGGATGCCTTCGCCGTTGAGCTTCGTCGTGCCGAGCAACTTGGAATTCCATACGTTGTAGCCCATCCGGGAGCCTATACGACCAGCAGCGAGGCAGTGGGGCTGCGGGCCATAATTCGGGCTCTTAACGAAGTACATCGGCAAGCGAAAGAAATCAGTTCGAAGTGCCTGCTTGAGACAACCGCTGGCCAAGGAACTAACTTGGGATGGCGGTTCGAACACCTTGCGACGATCCTCGATGGTGTAAAGGATCCGGAACGGGTTGGCGTATGTTTTGACACCTGTCACGTTTTTGCAGCTGGGTATTCGATGGAGACAGAAAAGCAGTACAAGGCCACGATGCGCGAATTCAACAAGGTAGTAGGAGTCAATCAAATCAAGGCATTTCATTTCAACGACAGTAAAAAGGAGTTTGGTTCGCGGGTCGACCGCCATGCGGGCATCGGACGGGGCTGCATGGGAAAGGAACCCTTCCGTTTTTTGCTAAACGATCGCCGTTTCCGCAAAGTGCCCATGTACCTTGAGACTCCCAAGGGTGAAGAGAACGGCAATGAACTCGACGTCATTAACTTGCAGACATTACGGCGGCTCATTGATAGCTAGATTTTGCTTGGCAGAGAGTTTCTGCTTGGACGGGATGTCTGCTTCGCAGGTTCTGGAATCATCCGTTCGGAATATCCCGTCCATGGGGGTCGCGGCCTGTATCGTCAACTACTTCTTCCAGATTATGGCGGAGTTTCTCGTCGATAAAATGTTCAACGCGATGTGCCGGTTCGTGAATGTGGTCGAGGGGGAGTCCAAGGTGTTGGACAAGATACGCTTCCCAAAGGCGGTGGGATCGGACCAGAGACTTCGCCGCCAGACGACCGGTGTCCGTGAGCTGAAGGCCTTGTTTTGTGCGGACAATGTGCCTGCGTCGAACGAGCGCCGAGATTCCCCAGCGTGAAACAAAGCCTCCTCCGAGGGCCTGCACGGCTGAGGATGTATCCAGCCGATGCTGGGTATCCGTTTCTTCGACTCTGTAAAGCATGGCCAGAATATCTTCGCAGGTGACCCGCAGCGATGTTTGCAGGTTGCGGGAAATGGTACTGATCATCCCGTGGCGGGGCGAAAACAACACGGCAAGCCCGTAGAGGCCCCCCGCTGCGATGGTCATTGAACCTGCCGGATTGACATTCCAGACACGGGCAATCCAATAACCGCCGACCGCTGAGAGCACACCTGCGAGGCATGCCAGAATAACCATGTGGCCCAGGCGATCGCAGAGCAGGTGTGCGGTAGCAGCAGGGACAATGAGCATTGCGACAACGAGAATGGAGCCAACCGCTTCAAAGGATGCCACGGTCGTGACCGCCACGAGGACCATCAACAAATAGTGCATGAACGTTGCCGAAAACCCCATTGCACTGGCCAGATTGGCATCGAACGAGGAGATTTTCAGCTCTTTCCAGAATAAAGCGATCACGAGGATATTCATCAACAGTACGGGGCCAATCGTGAGAAGTGTCCTGGGGACTTCCAGTCCAGCAACATCCACGGTATTCAAAGCGACAAATTGCAATAATCCCTCGTAAACACACGCTGCATCGAAATGGATCCCGGAAAGGTACCGTTTTATCAGTACGACCCCTAACGCAAACATCGAAGTGAAAACAACCCCCATACTCGCATCAGCCGGAACGCGGCCATATTGATGCAAAGACTGAATCAGAAATGTCGCCAACAGTCCAACCGTTACAGCGCCAAAAAACAGCGGTACGATATTCAAGGTTCCCGAGAAAAGGAAAGCCAACACGAGTCCAGGCAATACCGCGTGTGCGAGTGCATCGCCCATCAAACTCATGCGCCGCAGCACGAGGTAGCATCCCACCAAGGCGCATGCCACATTAGTTGTCGCACCGACGGCAATAGTCCACCAGGCGGTGGTTGATCGGAATGGTTCGAACAGATCGATCATGGGGTGCTATGGTTCAAGTTCGTGGGGAGACTCAGGCATACTTGGTGGTGGTATATCGACACGAGGCTGCAGCGGAAGGCGACCTTCTTCTGCAAGTCGGCGCTGTAGATCATCAATCAACGGTTGTGGTAAGAGGTGCTCTACATCGTCGGCATCCCGATCGACATGGTCTTCCGCGATATTGGCGTATTCGACAAGAAATAACTCCCACAACCGGTGGGTGCGTGTCAAATCTGCCGCTGTGGTTAGCCCATCCGGCGTCAAGCGAATCGTCCCGTCTTTCAATTCAACCAGCCCGCGTCGCTCGGCTCGTCGAATTTGCCAATCAACAAGCAAGCGGTTCCAGCTACGGTAATCAACCAGTGCAGATTCGGCGATCGCTGGAAGTGCGGGAAGCTCCGCCTCGCTCATTTCATAAAGTGACCGAAGGAGGTGCTCGCGGAAGATACGGGCACGGAGCCGAAATTCGCCGACCAAACGTGCGGCAATGCCATGCTGTGGGGCAATGAACAGTGAAACGACAAGCAAGCTCGCGGTAGTTAGTACAATCAGCGGCCCCGGAGGAAGATGACTTGGATGCCAGCCAAAGGCCAGGGGATTGAAACCCAGGAGTTGCTGTGGAACCGGTGAAGCGAGCAACGTTCCAACGGCAGCCGATACACCACCAAAAAGGCCCGCCAACAGGAGCAGAGATCCGAGCCGGTTGGTCCAGAATCGGGCTGCGGCGCTGGGCAGAATGGTCAGCGCCGCCATGAGGATGACTCCACAGATAGGCAAGCCGACGACCGTGACGACTGCCAGCAGTGCCATCATGCCAAAATCGAGTAGAAAGATGGGCCAACCTTGTGATGCCGCAAACTCGGGATCGAAGGCAAGGACCTTGAATTCTTTGTGGAGTGCCAAGACCGCCAGCAGCACCAGCGTACCAACCGCAAGCAACAAGCGAACTTCTCGAGATTGCATTGCCGCGATTTCACCAAACAAGTAGGTATCGAGGCCGGCCTGATTCCCCTGGTGGTGTCGTTGAGCAAACGACAACAAAACGACACCAGCCCCAAAAAACGTGCTCAAGACGATGCCAATAGCGGCGTCTTCCTTGGTGCGTGTCCAACGGCAGAGGACCGTCACGAGCAAGAGCCCGACCAGCCCGGTTGCGAGGGCGCCGATCGACAGCGCAAATATGTCACGGGCCCCCACGATCAAAAAGGCGAGGCAAATCCCGGGCAAAGCGGCGTGGGCAAGCATGTCGCTGACCAGGGCGCGACGGCGCAGTACCGCGTAGCTGCCCACGACGCCGGCGGTGGCCCCGAGCAGAGTTGTCCCCATCATCACCTTGAACGTGATCGAGGTTGCCAACATTCTCACCTCAGCGGATCTCGTTGTCGGATGGCTTCGGCCGCTTCATCAAGGATGGTAAGTCGCCCACCGTAGGTCGCCTGGAGATTCTTGGTGGAAAAAGTTACTTTCGTAGGACCACAGGCAATCAATCGCATATTGAGAAGGATGACATAATCAAAGTATTCGGCAACTGTCTGCAGGTCATGATGGACAACAAAGACGGTTTTGCCTGTCGACCGAAGCGATTGCATCAGTGTGACGATTGCTGATTCGGTAGCTGCATCGACGCCGGCGAACGGTTCATCCATGAAATAAATCCGGGCATCTTGCGCCAGGGCCCTGGCCAGAAACACGCGTTGTTGTTGCCCACCGGAGAGCTGTCGGATTTGCCGATGGGCGTACTGGGACATGCCCACTTGTTCCAGTCCTACGCGTGCGGCCTCGCGCTGAATTTTTCCTGGCCGGCGGAACCAGCCTAATTGCCCGTAGGTACCCATCAGGACAACATCAAGAGCGGTGACCGGAAAATCCCAATCGACTGACTCGCGTTGTGGCACGTAACCGATAAGGCTCCGCTGCTGTTTGAGCGATTTTCCGTAAATTTCCACTTTTCCACTTGCCAGTGGCACCAGGCCGAGTGCCGCTTTGATGAGTGTGGTTTTGCCAGCGCCGTTGGGGCCGACGATACCCACTAATTTGCCCTCGGGAACGACGAGATCAATATCCCACAGAACAGGCTTGCGGTGGTAAGCAACGGTGACGTCGTGGATTTCAAGAGCGGGGGGAGGCATGTGGTACAGCACCTCAGGGGCGAACCAAGGTGCTTGATTTACCCGCCGGGGGTGGGATTTAATGCGGTAACGATCGTATCGACGTTGGCCCGCAGCATTCCAGTATAGGTTTCTGCATCCGTGCCTGCTTGCCCCAAAGCATCGGCGTACAATTCCCCGCCAATCTTCAGCTTGTGCCCCTGTGCCTCGCAGGGCTCGATCAACGCCTGGACAATTCTCGGGGAGATCGCCGATTCCACAAACACAGCGGGAATTTTTCTTCGGATCAACAGGTCAACTACGTCATCAAGACGGCCAATTTGAACTTCATCTTCGGTACTCACACCTTTGAGGGGTTCGGTCTCCAGGCCATACGCGGCACTAAAGTAGCCAAAGGCATCGTGGGCAGTCACCAGCAATCGCCGGTCTTTCGGAAGTGCTGCAATCTGGCTACGGCAATAGTTGTCGGTAGCCATGATTTCTGCAACATAATCATCGGCATTTCGTCGATAATCGGCTGCGTGGTCTGGATCGATTTGTTGCATTTGTTCGGCGAGATAATCGAGACAGTCGGTCCACAAGATCGCATCGTGCCACACGTGTGGGTCAAAGAAGCCGTCGAATTCGGGGGGCTTGCGCAATCGCGGGTCGTTGTCGTCGACCAATTGGTCGGTAATGGCGACGACCGTCTTGTCCTTTTTCAGGCCGGATAATATGTCGGCAATCCGGCCCTCAAGGTGCAAGCCATTGTAAACAATCACATCAGCTTCCTGGAGGCGATCGACATCTTGGGGTACCGCACGGAATAGATGTGGGTCAATTCCCGGTCCCATCAGCCCTGTCACCGCAACGTATGGGCCACCAATTCGCCTTACCGCTTCGGTGATCGGCCCGGTCGTAGCTACAACCTTGATGGGATATTCGCCGGTAAAAGGTTCAATCGGTTTTGCAGGACTGGCATGGCGGTGGTCATCGCTAGCAGTGTGGCAGCCTGCTGCCATGCCTGACGCGATTACGAGCCTTACCAACAGAGGGAGAAACCGCATGATGCCAGTCCTCTGGCGTTTTGGATGTGAACGGGCGTAACAGCAGAGCTACGAGTGAACTGCGATAAAAGGAACCACCCGAGATTCTCAACCTACGGGAGTTTCTGTCAACCCGAGTCAACAGGAACTGAAATTGGTTGACAGCCATGGGGTGCAGCGGTGGCTGCTGTTGGTCATCGTTCGCCCAGCTGCCAGTGTGGGTCGGTACCAACCACTTGGTACGGTCCGGACACTTGGGCACGATGCACACCCGGGTACGATGCGGCAAGACACTTTAGCCAGGCGTGTCGAGGTATGGATCCTGACCCATTTGCCGTTGCATTTTTTGGCGTTCTTTGTCGTGATAGAGCATGATCTTGCGGTCGCGAAAGTGCCGACGCTCGACACGACGTTGTGCTTTGCGAAAGAGTGGCACATAACCGGAAAGTGCGTTCCCAGCCTTCAGGTTTTTACCAACTTGTTTGAGTGTCTCTGATTTCTTGGGTCCATACCCGGTCAACAGAATTTCATCATCGAGTGCGAAAAACTGGCGGTAAGTGCCGGGATCCCCTTGCCGTCCGCAACGACCAATAAGTTGGCGGTCGATCCTCTGTGCTTCGTGCAGTTCGCTACAAATCACATGTAATCCACCGAGCTGTTGTACTTCATTGACAAGGCGAATGTCGGTGCCGCGGCCTGCCATATTGGTTGCCACGGTGACCCGGCTACTCTGGCCTGCCGCGGCTACGATTTTTGCTTCCTGGTCAATTTCGCGGGCGTTCAGTACCTGGTGGTTGATCCCATGTGCGGAGAGGAGCTGCGAAAGCGCCACGCTTTTGTCAATCGATCGTGTACCAACCAGAACAGGCCGGCCTTTTTCATGTTGCTCAAGAATATCGGCGATGATCGCTTGCCACTTTTCCCCACTGTTACCGAAGACCAGTGCGGGCATCACCTTTCGGATCGGAGGGCGATTGGTTGGCACCGGGATGACCCGGGTTTTGTAAATCTTGAGGAGTTCGCGACTGCTGGTGCTTGCCGTACCGGTCATACCTGCCAGGCGACTGTAACGGAGAAAAAAGTCCTGGATCGTGATTCGGGCGGCCTGGGCCGTTGGAAACGTGACTTTCACTTCCTCTTTCGCCTCCACCGCTTGATGAATGCCGTCACGCCATTTTCGCCCTTCGCCGAGGCGCCCCGTGAATTCGTCCACAATCACAATCTCTCCGTCTCGAACCACATATTGACGGTCGCGTATCATCTCCCGCCCGACTTTGATGGCACGTTCGACGTGCTCATAGATTTGCGAAAGGGGCATACGGTCCATCTGCTCGTGTTTGCGAAGTGTCCGCACGCGGCGACGTCCTTCCAGCGTCAAGTCAATTCGTTTTTCCTTGTGTTCGTAGTCGTAGTGCTCGTCTTTGGTAAATTCGGGTGCCGTTTCTGCGGCCCAATAGTAGGCGGCGGCTTCTGTCGCTTCGTCTTCACCAGGTGCCGCGCTGATAATCAGTGGAGTTCTTGCCTCATCGATCAAGATGCTGTCAGCCTCGTCAACAAGCATGAAGTGTAAATCGCGCTGAACGGGTTCCTCGTGGCCGTGGCTTGCCTCCCCGAGCATTGCACCGAACAGATCCCGTTGCCCTTCAGAGATCCGCCGTTTGAGAAGTCGATCCCGCAGGAAATCAAACCCCAATTCGTTAGCCGTTCCATAGGTTATATCGCACACGTACTGTTCGCGGCGCACGGCTTGAGATTGCTGGTTCTGGATACAACCGATGGTCATCCCCAACGCCTGGTAGAGCGGTCTCATCCAATCTGCGTCTCGCTGGGCAAGATAATCGTTGACCGTTGCCAGATGAGCCCCTTTGCCGTCCAGGGCAGCCAGATAAAGCGGCAATGTGGCGGTCAACGTCTTGCCTTCGCCCGTCTGCATTTCAATGATCGAGTTATGGTGTGCGGCGATTCCTCCCAGCAGCTGAACGTCGAAATGACGCATTTCCACCTTGCGGCGGCCAGCCTCGCGGACGAGCGCGTATGCCTCGGCCAGGAGTGAATTGAGCGACTCTCCACTCCGCGCCCGGTAGCGAAGTGAAAGGCTCTTCTTGCGCAGGCCATAGTCGCTCAAATTCTGGAGATCGGCTTCCAAGTTGCCAATCGCGGGAATCAGCGGAGCCCATTGCGCAAGACGCCTGCCCACCGGCCCGCTTGTGGCCGTGCGGATGTTACGTATTAACGCGTGGGGTATTGTCAACGAACATGCAGGGGTTGAGGTCTGGAAGTCAGGGCTGGTTACCCAGTCCACGGGCCGCGGTAACCGCTTGTCACCGTGTTGGAGGCAAAGTCTCCTGCTTTGAACGGCCTGTCGGATCCTAAAACCTACCCCATATCCGGGTGTGCGCGAAACCCGTCACTTGTCGGTGTATGGCGAGGGAGTCTGCCAGCCATGGGCCACGGCAGGACGGGGACGGGTAGCCGGTGGTGCTGGCTGTGGAGTTACGCCTGCCGTTTGAGGGACCGCGAGAGACTGGATCCCGGCCGCTGCAGGGTGCGTCGTGACAAAACTCGCCTGCTGTATGGGGACCGGCAGTCCAGTTGTGGGTGGCGAAACATAATGGGTCCCCGGTAGGCGAATTCGCGGTGCCGTTTGGGTCGCCGGCTGCGCGATCGCTGGCGTCGCGGGACTGGCGCCAGGGTTTGCCGTAAAACCAGGGCTGCGCCAGGCGGCTGGTGATACGAAGTTGCCCCCTGTGGACGTGAGCGTTTGCGTTGCCGGGGAGCTCGCCTGCAAAGTGGGCGAGGGAGCGGTGGTTGCTACAGGAGCGGCCGGCGGTGTGAATCGGCTATCGGATACCGTGCGAAACGAACCTGCCATCTCACTGGGCACCAGTGAGACGGGTTGAATTTGCGGCGTCTTTAAGGCAGCAACAGGCGGAGGTACCGTCGGGGACAGCGGGGTTGTGGAGACCAACGGAGGTCCTGCCGGGGCAGTTGCGCCTTGCAGTACAGGAACGGGATCTCCAGGGTAGTAGGGTTGGGCAGAGCCGGGGCCCAATGATCGTGTCGCTGGTGGCGGCACGCGGCTACTGGCTGAGAACGGATTCGAGAAGAGAGGTTTACCGTTCCCCTGGCACCCAAACGTTCCCAACACAAGTGTCGACGCAACAACGAAAAGTAAGTGAACTTCATTTCGATACATCCGCAAATTCCCTTCCACACGTGGCTGATTGTTTGGGGAAATGAATACGAAAGAAGAAGAACGATACGTTTCCATCGAGCACCAAAACGCTAGCAGAAAATTTCCTTGGTGCGTAGATTAGCGGTATTGCTGGCCACGTCCAGGCCATTTCCAGCAGATAACTGGCAGTCGATGATGCAGATGCTATCGTGGGTCGGCAGAGTGCGAAGTCGTTGGTTGTCCGTAAACATCCCTGCTTGCAGAGATTACCATTTTGGTGCGAGGCTGAGACCTCTGGTGCTTTCACCCGGACGAAGGACTCGTTTAATCGTCAAGCTGAGCCAGCTTGGGTGTTTGTTCAAAATAGGGATTAAGAACAACGAGAGGCTGACCTTGGCGGAAGCTCGTAAGTCGGCCCTGGTGGTCCGTCTCGACGCTTTGGGAGCTTGGGACGTAGGGATTTCTGATGATTGCCGGTTTAATCAGCTCACCCATGATCTCGGGTGTCCGGACATTGCCTGAATAAGCAAACGGGCTGTAGCCATAGGGACGTGGAATCGGGTAGCTGTAGTAGACCGGGGGGTGTAGCGCAAAGTAGGGCGGGATCGGAATCAATCCAATCCGGTAGAGATCAAAGACGGTCGTGATGCTTGTACCCCCGAAACCACTAAATCCAAACGTTCCCGAAAATTCGCCATGGTCCGCCAGCTTTTGCGAGTAGCCTTCGGACTGCATGGCCCCGAAAAGTGCCGCGCTGACAATCGCGATAAAAAGAGTCCGCTTTTTCATCTGGTTTTTCCTCAGGGTTGTCGCTCTCAAGAAGTCCCCACAGCTAACGAACTCCAGCTTAATTGCCCGCGGGCAATGGGCAAGTCGCAAAACCGGACTCTCCGCGGAAAAGTGGCCGGTGGGCGGTTTTCTTGTCGTAAAATCAAGCCCGTTGGAAGTTCTGGCGCGGGAGCCAACGGCGGCCCTGGTGGAAGCAACCCGAATCACTCGATGGCTAGGCTGTTTTTACCCTGCTTGTGAAAACAAAGCCGTTGACGCTCGTTACAACCGGCACTTGGGGGTTCGCTTCGTGCCGGACGGCCTGATTTCCGATGGTCCCGCTGCAGGAGCAGCGTCCCGACCGTGGTGCAGGTGGGCGAGTTGATGACGGACCAGGCAGCCTTACGGTAGAATAGTTTTTCATGGAACCGGCCCTCCTTACCCAGCAACTCAAGTCGAAAGCCCGTCAACTCGGTTTTTCGTTAACGGGTGTCTGCCCGGCTGTCACGGTTCCCGGAGCGGCCCGGCTGGATGCGTGGCTTGATGCCGGTTTTGCTGGGCAGATGCATTACATTGCTGACCGTCGGGATGCCTACGACCACCCCCGTGGTGTGCTGGATGGCGTGCAAAGCCTGCTCATGCTGGGGATCGATTATGCAACGTTGCAGCCGGTGGACCCGCCAATCGGGTTGGGGCGCCTTTCCCGTTATGCCTGGGGCAGTACCGACTATCACGACCTCATCCGCAACCGATTAAACGAGTTGACGGGCCACCTGCAGTGTTTGTCTCCCCAGGCGGTTACGCGTGGTGTGGTCGACACAGCTCCCCTGATGGAACGCGACTTTGCCGAACTGGCTGGGCTTGGTTGGATTGGCAAGAACACGTTGCTGCTGAATCGGGACCGCGGGAGTTGGTTTTTCCTGGCCGCGCTATTGACCGATCAACAGCTTGTGTACGACGCACCCCAAGCAACCGATCATTGCGGCACGTGTCGGGCGTGCCTGGATGCATGTCCGACGCAAGCATTCCCGCAACCCTATGTCCTCGACGCTTCACGCTGTATCAGCTATTTGACGATCGAATTGAAAGATTCCGTTCCCGTTGAACTTCGTCGCGGGGTAGGGCAATGGGTATTCGGGTGTGATGTTTGCCAGGAAGTGTGTCCCTGGAATTCTCAGGCAGCAACCACAAGCGAGCCAGCTTTTCAGCCGTTATCGGATCACAATCCACTCGAATTGATCCCGCTTTTTTCGCTGACCGACGAGGAATTTCGCGCGCGGTTTCGGAGCACTCCGCTGTGGCGGCCACGCCGTCGGGGACTGCTCCGAAATGCCGCCATTGTGTTGGGAAATCACCCCGTCCCGGAAGCAATACCAGCACTGTTCAAAGGCCTCGTTGACCAGGAACCGCTCATCCGCGGCGCCACGGCCTGGGCGCTGGGCAACTACCATGCCGCAGAAGTCAGCTCCGAACTCAGCAGGCGTCGTCAAATTGAGGAGGACACAGAAGTCTGCAGGGAAATCGACGCCGCGCTTCTGTACCTGGCTCAACGGCCATCTCCACAGAGCCCCTGATGTTGACGAGAGCACGTTCCAAAAGAGACAATTCAGAGTATGAACCATTTGTGTCGCCCGTCGTGTCCCCTGCGAATCGGACCGATCGAGCTTGATTTTCCTGTAGTGCAGGCAGCTTTGAGTGGTTATAGCGACCTGCCGATGCGAGTCACTGCGCGTCGCCTGGGAGTGCCGTACACGCTTTGCGAAGTCATGCTCGACAAGTTTCTGGTGGCACTGAAGCCGCGGCGCAAGAACCACCATTTTTTGGCGGTGGCCGACGAAGAGCACCCGGTTGGCGGTCAGTTGATGGGTGCGGAACCAGCGCAGTTTGGTCTTGCAGCCCAGCGCCTGGTGGAGCATGGCTTCGATGCAATCGACATTAATTTCGGATGTCCGGTGAAGAAGGTTTTGGGGCGATGTCGTGGAGGATTTCACCTCGGCCAGCCAGCGGTTGCTTTGGAAATCGTGTCGCGCGTGCGCGATTCGGTACCGGCTTCGATTCCCGTGACGGTCAAGATGCGCCGTGGGATCGACGATACCCCTGAAAGTCGGGATAACTTTTTCGAGATTTTTGACGGTGCTTATGAACGCGGCGTGGCAGCCATCACGGTCCATGGTCGCACGGTAACTCAACGCTACGACGGGCCCTCGCGGTGGGAGTTCTTGCGAGATTTGAAACGCTACGCCGGTCAGCGCGTTGTTTTGGGCAGTGGAGACTTGTTTTCTGCCCGGGCTTGCCTCGATATGCTTGCATACACTGGCGTCGATGGGGTCACGGTTGCCCGAGGTGCGATTGGAAATCCCTGGATCTTTGGTCAGGCTCGGGCGTTGGCCCAGGGGTTGCCCCTTCCCCTTCCCCCCTCATTGCACGAGCAACGGGACGTCATTGCAGAGCACTACCGACTTGCCGAAGAAACCTTCGGGCCGGTACGCTGCGTACCCGATATGCGAAAGTCTGCAATTAAGTATTCCCAGCTGCACCCACATCACCAGCAGGTACGGAAAGATTTTTGCCAGGTGAAACAAGCTGGGGCATGGCGTGAAGTGCTCAATAAATGGTATGCGGCCGATGGTCCGGGAGTGCATCCTCAGATCACCGAGCCAAATCCCCGATCTCATGACGCAATCCCGCCTGTCGGCGAAAGTTGCAACCCCACACGCGATCAGCAGCCTGCATGGGCCGGTGCTATTGCCAAAGGATGAGGCGTGCTTGAAGTCATCCTTTCGATTCTAGCCGTTTGTTGCTTGATTTTGGTCGTCCTGATTTTTTGGTTGCTGATGTTCGTTGGTTTGCCAGGCACATGGCTAATTGCGGCTGCCGTCGCCATCTACTCCTACGTGATTCCCTCAACCTGGCGGGTGGAGATCGAATGGCCGTGGGTCATTGCCTTGCTGGTGATGGCAGTGGTTGGTGAAGTCCTTGAATTTCTTGGCGGGGTACTCGGTACGCAGCGGGCAGGGGGGAGCCGACGGGCTGTCGTACTTGCCTTAATCGGTTCTCTATTTGGAGGGTTGGCCGGCGCGATGATCGGATTACCGATTCCGATGGTGGGTTCCCTCGTCGGGGCAGTCATTTTTGGGGCAGCTGGCGCTGCGGGGGGAGCCTTCCTGGGTGAAATGTCGCTGGGAACAGCGACCGAGAAGACATGGCAGGTGAGTTGGGGGGCTTTCTGGGGCCGCTTGCTTGGTACCGGGGTAAAGTCACTGGTGGGAGTGATTATGGTTGCGATGGTCGTGGTTGCACTCTGTACAGGCGGCTAGAACCATAGCAAGCCACGCAATCGCTCCGAGAGAGAAGGCGGGGGATTGGAGTCTTCGAGTGGCGGTAAGGGTTCCGACTTTTGGTCAGCCATTTGCGGCGTGGCGCCATCGTGATCCGACTCTGGAACCGGCAGGTACTCTTCAATGAACCGGGGCCAATAACCGTCCAATAACTGTTCACAATTCGTCAGGTGTCCTTTTCGTAAAGCACTCTCGGCAGCTCTGATTTTTTTCAGTAACTCGTAACGTTGATACTCAGATGCCGGATAGTAATCGAGCGGAAAGAGCAAATGCTGTAGACTAACATCATCGATTGAAACTTCTCCAGCACCCAATAACTCGAACCGGATGTACATTTTCGCGTTTGAATTTAGCGGCAGGTCCTCCACGCTGAAAGCGTATGCGGTCCATTCTTCGTTGATTGGCAGCGCTGATGGATTCGGACCACCCAGCACCGTCAACTGCCGGTAGTGCGGCTTTCCCAACGATTCAAAAACAATCCGCAGTTCTGTTTTCGGATCAATATTCCGGCCACGAAAATGTGCAGTCAACGCCAGTTGGCCTGTGGCAGGGATCGCAAAATCGTGACTCTGCACACCAGCCGCGTTACCCGTCGATTTGAGGAGCAGGCAGGTGCGTCCTTTGAAGGGAGACAACTCCGAATAGACAATTTCTGCCGTGCCTAATGGATTCAGTGGCCACCAGCCTGAGATCGGCTCGGTAGACGGCTCCTCCCCGAACGCTTCGATTCCGGGATTGGTAAGGACACGGTACTGGCCGTATTCTTCGTTGGTGAGCTCGCGGCGGGTTAGATCTTCAATCCTGGCGGAGAGCTGTTCCTTGGCCGCAGATGATATTTCAACTTGTACACCGGTTAGCTCAATATGAGCATTGCTAAACCGGACTGCTTGCATTGCGTACGGGGCAAGTTCAAAACGGAGGGCGTGGTTTCCCTTATTCAAGAGTCGATCGTTGCCCGATGCCGGCCCAACCCCACCTGTGAAGGTGATCGCCGTTTGTTTTGGTACGCTTACGGTAACCTGGGTTGTCACAGCCCAACGCGATTCGTTGATGATGCATGTGGTCGTGTCGTTGCTCCGACGATAGGAACGAAGCGTGACTGGTTGTTGCCGTTCGACTTCGACCTCGGCTGCGTTGCCAGGCAGCACGCTGAACACCCGCCTGAGTTCACGCATACTCTCCTCTTCGGCGAGCAGACGTCGAGCGCCGCCATTCACAAGCACATCTACATCACTGGAGGCAAGCGTGGTCACAAAAGATCGCCGAGCAGCAGTTCCGTTCGGTACGAACTGTGTTGTCGATGGCAGGTTGGCTAATTCACCCAGTGGGAGTGGTTCGTTCTCAACCTCCGCCAGTGGGTTTGCCCGACTGCGGTGATAAATCAAGAGTCCTGGCAGCGATCCCTCATCGGTTAGCTGTGTGAAATCGTTACTGCGATTGATTTGCAGGTCGGTGGCCCGGTCAACGAGCGGTCTAGCTGGAGATTCAAACTGTGGGCGCAAGAGCACCAGGGCTGGAATTTCGGCCAGTGCGGCGGGATCGATAGCCAGGTCCTGAAGTAACGGTTGCAGGCTGGTTTTCTCCAGTAACTGGGGGCGTAAACGGGGTTCGATGTCGGGTCCCGAAAACAAATTCTCGGTTGTCAGAATAAGACGCCGTCCGCTACCAGTTTCGCGAATCCATTCCGCAAGCTGACCGAAATCGCGCGTGGCTCGGGCACAATCCCCATCGAATTGCCGCCGGAGTTCCGGTCCCGAGAGTTGCAGTCCCAAACCACCCAGGGACTTGTGGGTTCCGTAGCGGGCAAGTAGTTCCTGAACAATTATGCGGGTGTTCTTTTCAAATCGAATGGCAGGGATTAGGGACAGGCCCTGACGTTCAAAAATTCGCAAAGCCAGTTCCAGTTGGTCCACTTGCGGATCGCCAGTTGACTCGGTACCTGCGGGCTCGTTGGGCACCGAAGTTCTCGACTGCAGACCGGATGGTTCCCCGACAGCCAAGATCGCGGCGTTGTAACCACCGTAGTGAAGGTAGTCGACGAGCTGGTTGAACCGAGTGAGTGAAGTTTGTTGAAACTCGTTTTCCGTTTCACTCTCCCCGTCATGACGGTTTGCCGTCGCGGCCTGGTTCAGGAGCGACGATTCGGAAACGTACATTGCCACCAGCCGCTGTCGACTCCGTTCCCTTGCGACAGGTCGGCTTTCCGCAGGGGAAAGCCGCGCGGGTCCTGCAAACACGCGAATTTTCCCAAAATGCGCTGGAATTTCCCGGTGCACATTCGAGATGAGTAGGATGGGAGAACGTGAACGAGGCCAGAACAAAAGCCGATGTTTTTGCAGCGGCGCCTCGTCAACTGTGGCATGCCGGTCCTTGAAAACAGTCGCTTCTGCAGGAAACGAGTCGCTGTTGGTGTTCGGCTGAAGGATAGTGAACGCGAGCTTCGACTCCGTATCGGTCAGATATTCGATTTCTACCTGATGCGGATGACCAAGATCATTGACCGGCAAGGCATATGCCTGCCAGTGTGGCGCACCCCCTGAACTGGCATCTGGAGGGGGTAGTTTTACAAAACTGCCATGCTCAAGCTGAACTAACTGCGGTTCGGTGCTCCCGGATGTGCCGTTTGGGCCCACGCCTGATAGCCGGTGCAACTGGGTCCAACTTGGAAGCCGTTGCCACCAACGCGGGTTTGTCGGCTCGAACAACCCGATTTCCTGCCACGATCTCTGTGGATCGGTCTGGGCAGGTGATGTCCCGCCCAGGACGACCAGTTCAAAGGATCGGTCGATCAGGAACTTGGGACGCCCCCTCAGGCCGAACCGTTGAAATGCGCGGGGTGGCGCTGCCGTAACGGCAATTTCATACGCTGCTTCGACGCCAGGCAGGTCGATCGTAAATTCCTTGGTAAGTTTTCCATCAAGCGGGACCTGAAGTTTTTCCTCGAAGTTCCAGCTGGCTTTACCACCTGCGGCAGATCGCAGTTGAACTTTGACGTCAAGAAAGCGGCCAATCACATATTCGGGAAGCAGCAGCTTCAACTGAAAATGGAATTGTTCACCCGGAACAAAGATGAGATCTTGCCGCTGGGAAACAAGGCGGGCGTTGCTTGGCGCTGCCTCCGTTGTTTCTGCTGGCAGTAAAGCGGCACAGGCACAAAGCCATGCCGCAGTCCTCCCAATAGCGGGTTGATGTCGCGGCGCAAGCTTCCCCGGACGCACACTGCAGGTACGAGATTCAACGCTCAGTTGCGGACGTCCTTGTCCGGTCATGGCAGATCGTTAATGCGAACGTGTTCCGAAACTGTTATTAGAAACAGCCCGGGGTCACCTTGTAAAATCCCCTTCCGCGTCAGTTGGCCCTACCACAAAGTAGGCGGCGGATTGTAGTTACGTTGGTTTTGGAATGCCAGAGCGATCAGTGCTTGCAAGCAGCTCTTTTCATGCGGGTTGAAATACTGGCTGCGAATGCAGGTAACAGCATCGGCCACGCCCCAGTGCCAGCTGTGCAGTCAGTCGGCTGGCTCACGAAGTATTGGTTCAAGCTGGGGCTGGTCAAGCGGCTCATTTTGCTGGCATGCCGTTTCGAATTGCCGGATCGTCTGAGCCAGCCCTTCGACCACCTCACCGCGGAGGTCTGCAATGTCATTGATCTCATGATAGTCATCGGGGCGAAGAAATAATTGCCGTTCCGGCGACCGGTTTGCATCGTTTCCAGATAGGATGCCAACTTCACCGGGGTTTTCTTGCAGACACCAGCTAGGGGTGCGAATTGCCCGCAACCCACCTGCCGAGATTGAAACCGTGTGATCCCGCCATGCAGTGCGACTGCCCTCAACCAGGGGTAGCAGGCTGCGGCCGTCGGAGCGGGCCAGGTTGGTGGTTCCGCGTGCCACCCAATCAAGCAGGGTTGGCATCACATCGCCGGTTTCGACCAACGCATGGATTCGCTGAAGTTGACCGGTGCTATCGGGAAATCGAATCAATAGCGGTACATGCACATGTTCGGTGAAGAGTTGAGGTCGGATGTGGCCAAGGCATCCATGTTCACCGAGCGGAAATCCACGGGTACCGACGATGGCCAGGAGCGGAACCGCCTGGCCGTCTTTGTTTCCTTCAAGCCGTAGAGAATCACAAAACGCTCCCAGGCAGGTATCAAGCAATTGCACCTGGGAGGCATGGGCACAGGCAACCCGAAATACCTCATCCGGATTTTCGCCGCTCAGTTTGGAACACGGGGGCCTTAGTCCGTCGTAGGGCATCGGGTCGTCGTCGTCGCACAAGGCCTGACGCCAGTCGAGCGGTGCGTCCCACGGACCGGTCATTCCACTCAGGTGGATCCATAAGAATTGTTTTTGAAACTCGTGTCGGCCTGCAGGCCCATCTTCCGGATCTTTGTGCTCTGTCACCAGTTGGCTTGCGCGGGCGAACATCTGGGAAAAATGAGTCTCGGCAGGCTCGTTGGCGTGCCCCGCCACTGCAGGCGTGACCCAGGCTGTTTCTGCAAATCCTTGCACGCCCGCGTACTCTTGCAACGCCGTATCATCGCTCAGGAGTGTCGTGTGATACTGCTGGTTCGCCAAAAGCTGCGGCAAGGCCTCTGGTTCTGCTCTGGTGGGGGATGCATGACCATCCTTTCGCTCGACCAGTAATCGGAGCGGATGGTCCGCAGTCCAGAGTGAGCGGTACACGGCGTCCAGGTCAGTTGCCGGGGCAAAACACCACTCGGCTAGAACCGACTCGCTAGCGAGTTCGTCGAGGCATGGTGTTTCGAACCACGTATTGCCATAGGCTCCTAGTGCCGATGCGCCGAGCCCGTCAACCGCAATTACGACAATATCGTTCTGGTTCATCCTGGCAAGTATAGTCGGCTCGCGGCAGGGCCCATAGGACCGTGGGTTTGTTCGCAGTTTGCCTGCGGGGTCACTGCTCAAGCTTACCGTGAAGCCCAGCGGTGCCGAAATTGCCCACATCTGGGTCGGCAACTGCCGGCTTTCGTGAAGTACAGGTGTCGGCAGGTACGCGGGCAGCACACTCACCATGAAAACTCGGTGAGCACGTATCCAGCGGAGTGCCGCGACAGCACGGACCAGATGCCAACTCCGTCTGAACACGAGGCTTTGTGATCTCGGGCTCGGACAACAACGGTTGCGACGGGGAAAACGGATGTATTGGTTTCACCGGGGGAATGTGCCTGAATTTGTGGTGCCAACCGAAAAAAAATATCGAAAAGTTATTGAGGTGCCAGTGCCTGGTTCGACAGGAACGGCCCGTTTTTCCATTACGAGTGGCCCCTTCTGTTGAGGCGATCATGATTGCTGGTGCGGTACTGCTTCCCGATCGACATCTCCCAGTCCATAATTGACAGATGCTTACGGAATTTGCCCTGACGACTTTGGCACGCCTGCTCAGCGGAGCTAGCGTTCGCTGGATTGACTCGCAACCCGACACGTGCCAGCGGATTTATTTTGCCAATCATACCAGTCATCTGGATGTAATTCTGGTCTGGTCGGCGCTACCTCACCACGTTCGAGAACTGACGCGGCCGGTTGCGGCCAAAGATTATTGGAGCCGCGGTTGGATACGGCGTCACATTGCCAAGAGCTACAACGCACTACTGATTGACCGCAAACAGGTTAAAGTACACCAAAGCCCTGTCGACATGATGCTGCAGGAGATGGGAACACAACACTCGGTGATCATCTTTCCCGAAGGGGGACGTCGGAGTGAGGACGGGATCGGAGAATTTAAGAGCGGGTTGTACTATTTAGCCAAGAAGCGACCCGACTTGGAATTGGTGCCTGTATACATTGAGAATATGAATCGAATTTTACCACGGGGTGAATTCCTGCCGGTGCCACTGTTGTCCTGCGTTTCGTTCGGACCGCCGATCTACCTGGAGTCAGCCGAAGCAAAGGTCCAGTTTTTGAAGCGTGCTCGCGCAGCAGTTATCAGTCTGAAAGAGATCGAGTAAACTCATGGCTCAGAACTGGGCATTGGCTGGTATGGTCGCCGCCCTCTTGTTGGTTGCGACGACCGTCGGTCAAATCATCAAAAGCCAACCACAGCTTGGATTGAACCCAGCCGCTGTCGCTGCCTTCAATGGCCGGGTTCGGTCATGGTGGATTATTTGCTGCATGCTGTCGGTTGCTTTTCTACCGATCACGCCTGCAGTCACGGTTGCTCTGTTTGGTTGTTTAAGCTTTTGGGCTTTGCGCGAGTTTATCACCCTTACACCGACTCGGCTGGGGGATCACCGCGCACTCTTCTGGGTCTTTTTCCTTTTTACACCGTTGCAATACGTCCTGGTTGCGATGGATCTATATCGGCTCTACAGCATCCTGATCCCGGTTTACGCCTTCCTGTTTATCCCTGCACGCGTTGCCATCGCCGGCGACCCGAAACGCTTTTTAGAACGGGTGGCCAAGATCCAATCAGGCCTGCTCGTTTGTGTCTATTGCCTTAGTTTTGCCCCAGCACTGCTTTACCTCAAAAACATTCAGCCGGCTGAACGGTCTCGGCTCTTGTTCTTTTTTGTGACCATGGCGTTGCTCTCCGAAGCGTTGCAATACATCTGGAGTCGAACCTATGGGCAGCATGTCATTGCCCCAGCCATCAATGCAACTCGAACCTGGGAAGGACTCCTCGGGGGAACGGCCAGCACCGCACTGGTTGCCTGGGCTCTCTCGCTCTTTACCCCCTTCACCCATTGGCAGGCGGCCCTGATGGGAATGATTATCGCCGTGATGGGCTTTGCGGGTGCGATGACCATGTCTGCCATCAAACGAGATCGGGGAGTGCGAGACTATGGCACCCTTGTCGAAGGGCATGGGGGGGTCCTCGACCGGATTGACGCGATTTGTTTCGCAGCCCCTGTCTTTTACCATGTGACGCGGCAGATCCTCGCCTAGTAAAACCGCTAGCGACGTACCGCTCCGGTACGATCGTTGGACGCACTCGCTGCCATTTGCGCATAAACCGAGCTTACGGTTACAGCCGCGGAGTGCCCGGAGCCGGCTGCCCCTGCCCGCGGCGAATCGTCGGGACTTTGACCACGAACGACCGCACCCTTCCGGACTGCCGGTACGTTCGAAGCGATTTGGCTGGGCGATCCATCAAGGCGGGGGCGTCCCGCTTTGATCCACGAAAGCCATGAATTCTGCAGGACCTGCAGATTTTCGTAACCGTAGTGCTGCTTGACGGCCCGAGGCCAGTTCTCATCCTTCAAACCGTCTGCCAGAAAAACTAAAAAGGCCTGTTTGCCACTCGACTCAAGCAGCATTTGCGCTAGTGAATGTCCCTGAGAGTAGAGCGGCAAGACATCTCGGGGGTAGTCTTTCATTGCCAGCATCTGGCTGAAGGGGATGCCTCGCCGCTGTTTCAAGAAGTCGATCAACATGCGTTCTTGTTTGGCAATTTCGCTGGGGTGTTCGACCGTCGTGCAGGCACCCTCATCGGCCCAGCGAGGTAAAGGTTGGCGAAAATAACAAGCAAAGATCGTGTGCGTGACTTCGTGCGGCAATACCGAGTCGAGAATCCGCTGTCGACTGCCCTGAATATTCATTCGCCAACCAAAAACTTGACCCTGATCAAAAATGAAACTGGTTGCCCCACCCGCACCAAGATGACGACCCACCTTTGCATGAATGGGACAGGGTTGTGACCAGGGTGGCATTTCTTTGCCAATCCATTCGGTCGAAAGTGTCTGACGCCATCGTTCAGCCGCATCACCAATCTCTTTGGCAAGTGCCCCAGAGGGGGCTGAGACCGTGAAGTTGCGAGTGCGATAGCCAGCTCCCCAGACGCTATTCAGGAAAACTAACGTGATGACCGTACAAAAAACCGGTCGGGCGAGACGAGCTTCCATGCTCTTCTCCTTGGGCGAGGTAACCGTTTGTGGCGGGAATGCGCGCCAGGAATCGGAGACCGGCTTAACACCGGCCAAGCAAACCATCCGTGGTCAGCTGCGGGAACTCTTCCGCTTGAAGCCTGTCGCACCTGGGTAAAGTTGCGGGACTGTAGCAAGGATTTGTTGATCAGCACCAGACGAATTGCAAAGGGGGGATGGATGGATACCCACCTGGTGCTAGCTGTCGGTGCTGGCCGTGTCGACGCCGCCGGTCCCTTGGGATCCAACCCATTTTTAGGTCGCCGTTTGCGCTTCCTTGATCTGATCGAGCATCCGACCGGGAGAACCCATGACGTTGTAGCCAGCATCAAGATGTAAAATCTCACCCGTAATCCCGGCAGACATCTCAGATAGCAAAAATGCACCACTTTGGCCTGCCTCGGCATGCGAGATATTTCTCCCCAGCGGAGCAACGGCTTCATACAGCCCGAGCATTTGCTCGACCCCGGCTCCACGGCCAGAAATTGTTTGCAGCGGACCAGCACTCAGTGCGTTTACACGAATACCGCGGGGCCCGAGATCGAAGGCCAGGTATTTGACGATCGAATCGAGGGCCGCCTTGCACACCCCCATTACGTTGTAACCCGGCACCGCTTTTTCACCCCCAAAGTAGGTCAGCGTGAGAATACTCGCATTCTCATTGAGAATTCCCGCCGCTGCATGGCTCAAGGCGATCAAGCTATAAGCGCTGATTTCCATCGCCAACTTGAAACCGTCACGACTCGTGTCGACCGTGTCCCGCTTTAAATCATCGGGCAGCGCAAAGGCAATCGAGTGGAGCATAAAATCCAGTTTCCCCAGCTTTTCCTCCGAAATGTGCATTAAGTCGGTAATCTGGTCATCGTTGGTCACATCCATCGGCTGTACAAATGCGACCTGTGGATTGCCCTCGATGAGCTTTTGAATGCGGTTCAGATTTTTTTTCCGCGGGTCATCCGGTTTGTCGGGCATGTACGAAAACCCGCACTCCCCACCCTCTTGTAAAATGTGGTCAGCAATCGCCCAGGCGATCGACTGCTTATTGAAGACGCCCGTAATTAATCCCCGCTTGTTGTCGAATAACTTGGACATATCCTTCCTCCTTGTATCGCATTCGCGACAGGTATGCGTTGCGTAATTGACACTGCGTTTTATAATTCCGTTTGACAGCCACAATCTTAGCGTCCCTTCCCGGGGATGGGGATAGCTGAAAATGAACGTATCGCCTCTGGCTTCTGTACTTTTGGAGCAGTCGGGCAGTTCTGTCTCGGTCGTCGATTTTTTGAGTTCGGTCCTGGCAGAGTACTCTCAACGCGGTGGTGGGGGCTTGGCGGTCGTGCGTCCCATCCCACCCAACTGGTCGATCCTGGCCGCCGAAGGTCTTTCGCAGGCAGAGATTCCTTGGGACCTGGTAGCCGACGTGTTTGAGCAAGGTCTGCCCATCGTTCGCGACGACTGGCAAGCCATACCCCTTGTGGCCAATCCTCAGGGAACGATTCCGAACGAGCCATTGGCCTCTGTTTCGGATGTACTGATCGTGGCCCACCCGCTTGCAGAGGAAGCTGCGGGTGTGGTTGGCCACCAACTTGCGTCAGCCTTGCGAAGCGTCAGACGGCAACAGCGAGCCGAGCGACGGATCCGCCGTCTGGAAAAGATTCTCGAAATCACCCACGCGTGGCACCAGACCCATGAAATGCAGATTTTGTTGACGCGCATGGCAGAAGCCGCCACCGATCTGCTCGAAGCCGATCGAGCGAGCATATTCCTGTGGGATAAGAAGAACCGGTTGCTCGTTGGCCGTCCCGCTCTTGGAGTCGACGGAAACGAGTTGCGTCTACCCGATGATGCGGGAATTGTTGGCCAGGTCGTTCAGCTCGGCGAGTCACGTCGTGTCGACAACCTCGACGCTGCAGAGATTGACCGCACCGTCGACGAACACACGGGTTATAAAACCAACACGATTCTTTGCGTACCGTTAGTCTCCTCCACGGGCCAGCGAATGGGTGCATTCGAGGTGCTTAACAAGCACCAGGGGCAGTTCACCGCCGAGGATGAGCGCGAACTTTTGGAGCTTTCGGCCTGTGCCGCCACTGCCTTGGAGAATACCCGGCAGTTAGAAGATCTCCTGGTTCACCATGAACAATTGGTGGAACAAGCTGCCGAACAGGTGGAATTTATTGGAAATTGTTCATCGATTGAGGCGATGCGAGCAACGATTCGGCGTGTTGCCGACACCGATCTGGCCATTCTTATTCTTGGTGAGAACGGTACGGGCAAGGAAGTCATCGCGCGCTCGATGCACTACCGCAGCCAACGCCGCACGGCGCCCTTTGTCGCCGTCAACTGCGCGGCCCTGACCGAAACCCTTCTGGAAAGTGAACTTTTTGGGCATGAGAAAGGCGCCTTTACCGATGCACACGAATCTCGGGCGGGCAGATTCGAAATCGCCACGGGTGGCACATTATTCCTCGATGAAATTGGTGACATGAGTCTGAGCGGCCAGGCAAAGCTGTTGCGCGTGCTGGAAGAAAAAACCGTGGTTCGAGTTGGCGGTTCCACACCGATTCACACCGACGTCCGCATTCTGGCCGCCACAAATCAAAATCTGGCCGAGCTCCTGGAGACGCGTCGATTTCGGGAAGACCTTTACTTTCGCCTCAACGTGGTCAGTATCGAACTGCCTCCCTTGAGAGAGCGTGGCGACGACATTATCCTGCTCGCGGAGCACTTTTTGACGGAATTCTGTCGCAACATCGGCAAGATCCTGCCCAAGTTTACGGTTGCAGCTCGCAAGCGACTCGCCGCCCACCTGTGGCCTGGCAATGTCCGGGAACTCCGTAATCTCATGGAGCGGCTTGCTTACTTGAGTCCCGCAACGACGATCGACGCTGACGAACTGGCTTTTATTCTCTCACCACGCAAGGAATCGATTGGTTTAATCGCTGCGGATCTTGCGCTCAACGATGCAACACGTGAATTTCAGCAGTCTTATATCCAGCAGACGATCCAAAGGACGTTGGGAAACGTCAGCGATGCGGCAAAGTTGCTTGGCGTACATCGGTCGAACCTGTATCGCAAGATGCGACAACTTGGGATGGAAACTGGTGACGAAGCGTAGCGACACCAGGACCGGCAGCCAACAACACGGTGTCCATGGCCCTTCCCGATCAGTCCGTAGCGGACTTGCTGCGTGATCTCAAACGACGAGACGTGATAGCTCGAGTAGGCCCCAAGGATCAGGAGACTAGCTCAAGAAATCGCTGCAAAAGGGAATTTGATTCGGGTGTCTCGTGGCAGGTAGCCGCGAACTGGTCGACGGTCATGTGGGCATGGATCTGGACGTATTGCGGGTAAGCACGAACCCGCTCGAGCAAGCTGGCCCGATCTAGCTCCGGGTGAAACTGGGTGCAGTAGATCTGCTTGTTGCCGAGGCGGAATGCCTGGTTGCGAACCTTTTCGGTCGATGCGAGCAACACCGCATTGGGGGGCAATTCGATCACGTGGTCTTGATGGCCGGCTTGCCCAAGAAAGGCAGGCGGCAGCCGACCGAAAAGCGGATCTTGTGTTCCGGGTTCGGTTAATTGCAGTTCCACGGTGCCAAGCTCTGCGTGCTGGGGATCATGCACACATCGTCCTCCATTCGCGCGGGCAATCGCCTGGAATCCCCAGCAGGAAGCAAAGACTGCTTTCTCGCTATTGCACAACTGACGGAGACCTTCCAGGATGGGATGGAGCCAGTCTCCGTCGCCTGCTGCAGAATACTGACCGCTGCCCCCCAAGAAGACAACGTCGGCCGAGTCGAATTCACTCGAGTTGGGCCAGCCAGTTAGAAGGTTGGCAAGGCGAATCATCGAGGATTGGCACTGAAGTACCCGCGCGAAGCAATCGATTTCTTGTCGACGCATCGGGTCGTCTTTGTTTCGTACCTGCAAAAGAAGGAAGCGTTTTCGATTCATCATTCACCACGATAACCGGACCGGCGTTCCGCTTTTAACGCCGAGTATCTTCGAGGCGTTTTCATCGACAATGGCGAGTTCCAGGAAGTCACTGGAGCCTACTACCGCCAACAGGGTCAGTGCTGGCTGATCGCCATAGGTCTTGAAGATTCCCTGGGTTTCATGCTCGTCGCAATGGATCGTCACCGCTTCATCGGTCGGCACTCCGGCGAGCATTTCACGTGTGATGTTGGTAATCAGGTTGCCGAATGAATCAACCTCAACGACTTGCCCATCGATATGATTTGCCACTTTCTGAACCTCGGGCCAGTTCAGCAGCGCCAGCCGATCGACTGGCTCACCCAACTCGTCGGGAGATAACCCAAGGCTCAACCGGGCTGCCACTGGTGCCATGATGTCGCGTCCATGAAAGGTGTCTGAGACCTGTGGTGCCCAAAATTGGGATGCGGTCAGTGCGATTATCTTAGATGGTTGCTGGCGGGCAGCCAAGCGACCCAGCAGGCCGTTGTCCGGGGCGACCAGTTGCTGCCCTCCAATTTCGGCATAAACGAGTTGTCGCCCGGTTCCCACGCCCGGATCGACCACGGCTAAATGGATGGTCTGGGGTGGAAAGTAGGGAACGGTTTCGGCGAGGGCCATGGCTCCAGCCGCAATATTTTGCGGGGGAATTGCATGGGTCAGATCGACCAGTCGGGCAACCGGATTGAGTGACAGAATCACCCCTTTCATGGCTGCGACGTAGCGACTGCCAACGCCGAAATCGGTGGTCAGCGTGATCATCGGAGTTGCAGGGCTCAAGTTTTCCAAGGGCAGTTTTCCTCCGGCAAAAACCAAAAGCTCGATGCTGCGGCGGACACTATTGCTGGCCCTGGCTCAGGATCATTTGCAGGCAGGTCTCGCGCACTTGATCAGGGGTAACGTTTGGATTTTGCTTCTTGGCCTGTCCGATCAAGGAACCGATTGCCTTGAGCTTTCCGTTTTGAACATCGGCAACGATTTTCGGGTTGGTAGCAAGAAGTTTTTCACAAAGTGAGCTCAAGTCGGATAGATCGACTTCCGCAATGGCCAGTGCGTCCATTGCTTGGGCAACCGTCTGGCCTGCACCCGACATGACCTCAAAGACTTCACGACCGCGGGTACTAGGAATATCACCCGATTTTATTTTTGCGATCAATTCTGCGAGCGCATCAGGGGGGACGTTAAATTGCTCGATCGTTTCTTCGCGATCTTTAAGCTGTCGCAAGACCTCCTGCGTCACCCAATTTGCCGCCGCTTTACTGTCGGTGCCGAGCTCAATGACTTCCAGAAAATAGTTAACCAGCGGGCGGCCTTGATTGACTAAGACCTGGGCATCGTATTGCGACAAGCCATGCTGCTCAGTGAGGCGACGCCCCAGCGCTGCGGGAAGTTCTCCCAGCGAATCGCGTAGTTCTTCCAATTCGTCCGGCGTAACCGTCACCGGCACGAGGTCTGGATCTGGAAAGTAACGGTAGTCGCTCGACTCTTCCTTGCTTCTTTGCCCACGAGTGACGCCTGCGGGCTCATCCCAACCGCGGGTTTGCTTTGGTGCGTTACCAAGTGTTTGGTGGGTTTCCTGCCATTGTTGATACTGCCGTGCCGCCTCGTAATCGAGTGCCCGCTCGACCGCCCGGAAGCTGTTCATGTTCTTGATTTCCACGATCGGGGTCGGAACCGATTCGCCTTGCGTCGGTACGTGCAAGTTGACATTCGCATCAACTCGCAAACTTCCCTCCTGCATATTGCAATCGGAAACACCAAGGTAAGTGAGCAGGAGCTTCAGTTCGTTGAGGAAGATCCTGGCCTCGAGGGAACTACGCAGATCGGGCTCGCTGACGATTTCCAACAGGGGTGTGCCGGTACGATTCAAATCAATCAGGCTGTCGCCCTTAGCGGCAATTTCGTCGTGGACACTCTTGCCCGCATCCTCTTCCAGGTGCGCACGAATAATACTGACTCGCTTGGGCTCAAAGGATCCCTTTGGATCGCTGATTTCCAGGTACCCATTTTCGGACATCGGCAAATCAAACTGGCTGATCTGGTAGCCCTTGGGAAGATCGGGATAGTAGTACTGTTTTCGATCCCACTTGGTGAATTCTGGGATTTTGCAATTCAATGCCACAGCAGTCTTCAGCGCGAGGCAAAAAGCCTCCCGGTTCATCACGGGCAACGTTCCTGGCATGCCGATACAGACCGGGCAGGTCTGCGTGTTGGGTTCAGCCCCAAAGCGAGTGGAGCAACGACAAAAAAGCTTGCTTTGGGTCGCAAGCTGGACGTGCACTTCCAGGCCGATGACGGTGGTGTACGCGTTGCTCATAATGCTGTGTCGTTAACGGGTTTCTGTTCTGGATCGGGAGCCGCGTTTAGTCAAGGTTTGGTGTGCGCTGGGTGTGCCACTCGGTTGCCTGCTCAACCATACGTGCTCCCCGCAGCAGACGATCTTCTTCGAGTGCCGGAGCCAGGAGTTGCAGACCGATAGGTAGCCCAGCGGACGTTTGACCACACGGCAGGCTGATGCCTGGGATACCCGCCAGATTTGCACTCACGGTGTACAGGTCGACCAGGTACATTGCCAAAGGATCATTCACCATTTCGCCGAGGCGAAACGCGGGAGCAGCCGTTACGGGACTGGCAATCAGGTCGACCTCTTCGAAGGCACGATTGAAATCTTGTCGAATCAGCCGACGCACTTTTAGCGCCTTGAGGTAGTAAGCGTCGTAGTACCCGGCACTCAAGGCGTACGTGCCAAGCATAATCCGCCGCTTCACTTCCGGGCCAAATCCTTCAGCTCGGGTACGTCGATACATTCGTACCAGCGCCGAATCAAGTTCCTCGACGGCTGCTTGCTTGCCCTCGGCAGCCAGTTGTTTTCGTTCCGCCTGAAGTTCGGCGAGCATTGCCGGTTCGTCGGTTCGATAGCCATAGTGAACCCCGTCGTACCGGGCAAGATTACTGGAAGCCTCGCTGGGAGCGATCACGTAGTACGTGGCAACCGCATACTTCGCATGGGGAAGGGCAATTTCCTTGATGGTGGCCCCCATGCCAGCGTACGTCTCGATGGCGGCCCGCACGGCAGCTTCAACCTCGCTGTCGAGCCCCGCTGCAAAATGGTCCGGAACCACGCCGAGGCGAAGATTTTCGAGCGGCTTGCCCACCGATGCCGAAAATGCGGGCACCGGTTCGGGCAGTGAGGTTTCGTCGCGCGGGTCATGACCGGCAATGACTTCCAGCAAAAGTGCAGCATCTTCGACCGTTTGTGCCACCGGCCCTACCTGGTCGAGACTGCTGGCGAATGCCACCAGGCCAAACCGGCTCACGCGCCCATAGGTTGGTTTTAAACCAACCACGCCACAGAACGCAGCCGGTTGGCGAATTGAGCCACCCGTGTCGGTGCCGATCGAAAGCGGCGCCATCGAAGCCGCCACACAAGCCGCCGACCCACCACTCGAACCGCCTGGGGTTCGCTGGAGGTCCCACGGATTGTGCGTCTGTTGGAAAGCTGAATTTTCGGTCGACCCCCCCATGGCGAATTCGTCCATGTTGGTCCGACCAATTAAAACCGCATCTTCGGCCAAAAGTTTTTCGATCACCGTCGCGCTGTAGGGTGGGCAAAATTCCTCCAGCATCCGCGAACCGCACGTCGTGCGTTCACCACGCTGGCACAGAACGTCCTTGACGGCGATCGGCAAGCCGGCCAACTTGCCGACCGGTTGACCCGCTCTGCGGCGCGCATCGATTTCTTGAGCCCTTCGGCGGGCGGAGTCGGCTGAAATTCGTAAGAAGGCACCCACCCGTCCGTCGTGCGTTGCAATTCGATCCAGATACGTTTCGGTGAGTTGCAGGGAAGAAATTTCCCCGGTTGAGAGAAGCCGCTTTTGCTCCGTGGCCGTCAGATGGACTAGAGACATGGCGTTACGAGCATTCTGTCGGACAAAACAACCACGACCAATTAATCACCGAGGACGGCCGGTACCAGGTAGCCTTCGTCACTGTGGTGAGGAGCGTTTTCGAGGGCTTCGCCGCACGACAGGCTCGCCTGAGCGACATCCTCGGCGAACGCATTGCGAAGCTCAATGGCATGGGCCATCGGCTGGACACCTTCGGTCGGAACCTCCCCAAGTTGCTCGACGTAGCCCACGATCTGGCCGAGTTGTTCGGTCATTTCGTTGAGTTGCTCATCGGTAAGCTGCAAGCGGGCAAGCAACGAGACCTTGACCACGTCCGCTCGAGAAATACTCATCAGATTGCAGAACGGTTTGGCTTATTTTGGGGGCAACGCGAACGGAGCCCTCTTGACCATCTTGGTCACGGCACCACTACGGAGGCACTGCGTACAGGCCCACACAGCCTTGGAGCTTCCATTCTCTGCAGCGACGCGAACGCGCTGTAAATTTGGCTTGAATTTTCGTTTGGTAATTCCAGTGATTTTCGTACCCACACCACCCAGATATTTCTTCTTGCCGCGGGTTGTCACCTGGTTCCCAGTCTGCGGGCCTTTGCCACATATGTCACATGCTCGAGCCATCATACACCTCGTTTTCGGGGGCCCCGCACCGTCCGGCCTGCCCGGAACTCGACCCCGCCGGGAACCCGGCCGTCCTAGGTCTTGCGATTGGAGTGTGGGGAGCGAATTCCTGAGTATACCGTCGGGCAGAACTTACGCAACGGGTGTTCGCAGGCGGTCTCTGCCCGGCGATCCCAGCAGCGAGTTACCTGATGCTGTGGCTCAGAGCCACCCATAATCGCTGATACCGCCTCGGCCAGACGCCCGTTTGTGGCAACTCGGCCGAATGAACGGTGGCAACCCCCTCTCAGCGCCGCAGACGCTCGCGGACACGCTTCCACAGGCCCGACAGCCCCTTGTTCCGGAACTCTCGCGCTGTGGCAGCGTTGGCATGCGGCCAGGGTCGGTCGGGCACCGGCACGTCGAGCAGACTGCAAAGCTTTTCCCAGCCGTCGCCGTGTTCGAACTGCATCTCGATAATGTCTTGCGATCGATCTTTGAAGTGCTCGCGAACCTCGGCGTTGTGGCGCTCGTAACGCGCGATGTACACGTCTTCGTTCCCGTGGGGGCACCCCACTCCATAGATCCACTCGCGCATGGGCGTGGTCCTGGTCCCGAAGTGGCGCACCTGGCTGGCGATCCACTTGTCGGTCGGGCGCACCGTCAGCACAAACTTGCTGCCCGGATAGCGCGCGTCAATCTCTTTGAAGAGGATCGGCCAGGGGTTGTCCTGAAACGCGTCGTAGCGCCGGCTGTCGATGGTGTCCCAGGCCACTTCGAACACCTTGTCGGCGATATCCGGATCTTTCTGACGGGTCACGCCGCGGACCTGGTAGCCGAGAATTGCGAGCGCCTTGCCCAGAGACGAGGTCCCGGTTTTGTGAAACCCGATGCCGAATACCTTGGGCGACTTCAATGCAGACCTCGCATTGGGAGGCATAGGAAAAACAAGGCCCTTATTTAGGAGGTCCGGTTTGCTCGGAACTGGTCTCTGTTGGGAACTCGCCGGTCGCAGGGTCTTGCGATTGGCGTGTGGGGAGCGAATCCCCAAGCATACCGTCGGGTAGAACTTACGCAACGGGTGTTTGCAGGCGGTCTCTGCCCGGCGATCCCGGCAGCGAGTTGGCTAATGCCGTGGCTCAGAGCCACCCATAATCGCTAATACCGCCTCGGCCAGATGGTCGTTTGTGGCAATCGACTCGCCCGAATGAACCGTGGCAACCCCCTTCCAATCGCAAAATCGCCCGCCCGCTTCTTCGATAATCGGCTGGATCGGCGCTACGTCCCAAAGGTTCACGATCGGATCAATCATGACGTCGGCTCGCCCGGTTGCAACCAGCAGGTAGCCGTAGGCATCCCCCCAGGTACGGCCCAGCCGTGCCATTTTTTCAAGTTTAATGTAGCTGTCGAGTGCATCGGGTTGCCGGTGCCGCGCGTGCGACCGGACATCGCTAGTGAGCACCAGCGCCTCGCCTAAGTCCGAAACGCCCGAAACTCGGGCCGGCTGAGGGGCAACCCCATGCCGATTTGCCTCCATGTACCAGCACCCCTGACCGGTCGATGCGTAAACGGTTTCGCCGGTAGCCGGTGCATGAATGACCCCAGCGACAGGCGTTTGCTGCTCGAGAACCGCGACCAGCGTGGTGTAGAGAGGAACGCCATGAATGAAAGATTTTGTCCCGTCAATCGGATCGAGAATCCAGCGAAAATCAGTATTCCCGGCAGTTTCACCCAGCTCCTCTCCCAGAATGGCATCGTCGGGAAACCGCGCGCCAATCCTCTGGCGGAGGAGGGCTTCGGCCTCGCGGTCGGCAATCGTGACCGGTGAATCATCTCTCTTGCGATCGATCTGCAGATCAGGGTGACGAAAGTAACGGAGCGTCAACTTGCCTGCCTGCTCGGCGATCTCGATGGCCAGGCTAAGCCTGGCGGCTATGCTGTTCGGGGTATCATTGCTGCCAGGGGCGTCATTGCTCATGATTCTCCAAGGCTAGCAATCCTTGCCATAGATGCAAGGCGGCCTTTCGCGAACAGCTCAGCCGAGCGGACAGCGAAACGCGTCAGAACACCCATGGACGATGGAGCGACCCGAAACGCCCTTTTCGAGCGATTTGCGATCGGACGACTCGCTCCGGCACCCCAAACGCTACCATGCCCCCCTTTTGGGGCGAGTTGTCGGTTGACGCAACGGTGTGGGAGTTTTTGTTCCAGACCGGGTGAATAAGCCATATCGAGCCCCAGGGTTTCACCAATCGCGGTTGCCGTTTTGCGCGGGCGTCGCTGGGGGGGTACCGACGGGTTGGCAAAGCCGAACCCCCTTTTGCGGGACCGGTGTGGCCTTGTATGGGGTAGTTTTCCTGGCTACACTCCGGCGCCTGCCTGAAAGATAGCCCCAGGCCGGTTGTAAACCCTTTTGGCAAGGCATTTTACGAATTTCCCCAGCCCGTTGCCGAAATTTGGGAATCGACCGTTTCTGGGGGTTATGATGGCTACCCTAAGTATAGCAGTGGGAAAGATTTAGCTTGAATTCAGAGTATGGGCTTCTAAAATGGGAGTAGGGCCCAGGCTCTTCGATCGTCTCCCAATTCAGCAGACTTTTGAGGAGAGGCAGATGCGTACGGCGCTGCTTGGTGGTCTGATAACAGCCGGCTTATTCCTGGCGATAGCAAGGGGACAGAATCGTAACGCCTCGGTCTATTCGTCGTTGGCAAGTCACGGCAACAACCCAGCATTGGAATTGGTGACTCACTTTGCGCAATCCAACAATGGGCCGCACGCCCTTGTTGTGGTCGACCCCAAGCAAAAGGTGCTCGGGGTTTATCACGTGAACGCGACCACAGGAGCCATTTCCTTGAAAAGTGTTCGCCAGATTCGCTGGGACCTGGAAATGATTCAGTTTAACAGTGAGAACCCGTCGCCGCAGGAAATACGGAGCGGGTTGCAGCCATAGACGCTGAAAAAAATCCCTTTCCCATTCGCTCAAGCGGTCGAAACGGAACCGGTCCGCCAAGAGCCAGTTTGCCTCGCCTGATATGCGGCGATCAAGAGGACGCGATGGCTCAGCAGAAGTTACTCGACTTAAGTGAAGCAGCCAGTCAACTTGGCATTGGACAGGATCAACTAACTCAGCTTCGCGAGCAAGGGAAGTTGCGTGGTTATCGCGACGGTGCAAGTTGGAAATTCCGGGTGGAGGAGATCGAAAAATTGGCGGCCGAGGGTCTCCAGAAAGCAAGCCAACATGTGGGCAGTGACGAACCGCTGAACGTCGACTTTGGAGATTTGGGGGTCGTAAGTGGCGATGACCCGGCTGCCAGCGATATCAGTCTCGATGGGCTCGACGACCCCACCGTGCCGGCCGAACTGGCCGATTCGGAAATTGCCGACGGTGGCTTGGAGAGCTCGGAAATCGAGTTGGTTGGTGACGACGACGACGCGGATTCGGTTCTGCTTAGTGAAACGGAGTTCGGCGATTCGGAGAATCGCCCGCCCAGCACGATCATAGGCAAGGTCGATCTCGATCAGGGCGGTGACATGGATTTGAACCTCGAATTCGACGAGGATGAAGCTAGAGAAAGCGATGTTCGTCTGGCAACCGATTCCGACGTGTTGTCCTCGGAGACTCCTTCCGAGGTGACCAGTTCCGACCCTGACACCTCGAAATCCAAGTTCGAACAAATTGAAGAATTGGAGATCGATCTGGAAGCCGAGTCGAGCCGGATTCTGTCGCCTGACAACGTCGTTCAAGCACAGCAGGGAGCCGAGGCAGAAGCCGCCGACGGGTCGTCTGCCCAGGTAACCGACAGCAGCGATTTGGATCTTCCTGGTTTTGGTGAATCCCACCCCGTGGGGGGAATCTCATCGGTGAACATTGACGGCGGCTCTGAGAAAGGTTCTGAAGCGGGCCTTAGTGGCATTTCTCAGCTCCATGTTGGTGACGAATCGGAGTTGGGCGGGGCCGGCTTGACCGGTCTTTCGAAGCTGGAGCTTGAACCTGACGACGAGGATGTTTTGTCGGAAGGAAGCGACATTACGCTTTCCAGTCAGGATAGTGGTATTAATTTGATCTCGCCCTCGGATAGCGGTCTGGCACTGGATGACGGTCCGATCGATCTCGGTGGGTCGGCCGTCGGGTCCGGACTCGACATCGGCGATGACGATATCGCCCTCGCCGCATCCGACGGGAATGCCGGTGGTGATGTTTTTTCGCTGACCGCCGATATCGACTCAATCGACTCAGGGGATGACAGCAGCTCTCAGATCATCGCGTTGGATGAGGTAGTCGATTCGGAGGAAATGGCAGCGGGAGCGGCGGTTTTTGACGACGATGTAATGTTGTCAGTAGAGGATGACGAGAGGGGCTTGGACGACGGAATGGGAACACCAGTGTTGCCTGCGACCGAGGCTTCTTTCTCGCTGGGCAGCGTATTGGGACTAACTGGCTGCATCGTACTGTTGTGCCTGGCCGGGATCATGATGTTTGATCTTGTCCGTAACATCTGGAGTTGGAACAAAACCTACTCTTTGAACAGCTCACTGATCGACTCGATCTTGAGTTTGTTTCCCAGCTGACCGGGACGGCGGGCTCCACGATCGGTCTGGGGACCTTGTCGCGGTAATTTGGGTTGGCCAATGTTGTCGTGGCCGGATGGTTCTGGCAGGTTTCGGCCGTATCTTCGGAAGTTCCCATCGAGCCGACAGTACCACTGTGTTCGGGTCGTGCCTGAGCGTTATAATTTAGCGTGGTCAAAATTAAATCGGAGCCAGGCAAAACGCCGTTGTTTCAGGCCACTCGTTTGCCATGTTTTCCTATCAGGATCAGGTATCGTACCCGCCATCAACCCACCCTCCCTTTGGGTACGGTGCTGTCCTGCGTCAATTCCCTCATGCTGCAAGTTAAAACGTTTCGCCGTAGCTTCCTCGTCATCAGTACGATGTGTGGGCTGGTCCTCGCAGCTTGCCGTCCCACTCCGTCAATACGGTCGTACACCGTGCCCAAAGAACAATCCGGGGTTGCCCAAGCACCGGCACTGGAACCGACTGACCGCATGTTGGCAGCGATTGTTCCGGTTGGCGATAAAGCCTGGTTTTTCAAAGCGGCAGGGCCACTGGGGCCGATGAATTCGATCGCTCCACAAATCGACAACTTCTTCGAGGGTATCGAACTCTCGCAGGATGCCGAGCGGCCTGGCTGGACTTTGCCTGAAGGATGGGACGAGCAACCTGGCAGCGGAATGCGCGCCGCGACGATGTCGATTCCTGCCGACGACGGTCCCATTGAACTTTCGGTGCTGAGCCTTCCCTGGACCGGTTCGGCACAGGCCGGCGTGTTAGCCAATGTCAATCGCTGGCGACGGCAAATGCGGCTTCCGGCGATTGGTCCCGCGGAACTTCCCGAGTGCACTGCCGAACTTCAACTGGGAGATGTCTCCGCCACGCGGGTGGATCTGCGTGGCTGGCGGGGAGAGACCAGCACGGCAGCTCCCTTCTCCGCCGGAAGCCAGGCTCGCCGCCCACCAACCGCCGCAATTTCTCCGGCCGGCCGGGCTGCTGGTACACCGCAGATGGAACCGCCCAACGGGTGGGAACCGGGCCGACTCAATTCATTTCGTAAAGCAGCCTTTGTCGTGAAGGCGCCGGGCCAGCAAGCGGAGATCACCGTGACGGACTTCCCGGCCAGCACGGGATCGGCCATGAGTGATCCGCTTGCCAACCTTAACCGTTGGCGGGGCGAACTGGGTATGGAAACCATTGCCGAGGAAAACCTTCCTGGTCAATTCGAAGCGATTGATCTGGGAGACGCCAGGGGGGACTTCGTAGCCCTGTTTCCTGAGAACGATGCCGACCAGGCGACCCTTGTTGCGATGGCTGAGCGGGACGGCCGGGTTTGGTTTTTCAAAATGAAGGGGGATCGTGACCTGGTTGCCACGCAGCAGGGAGAATTCCGCAAATTCCTCAAGTCGGTCCGTTTTGCACCGGCGTCCGAGTCGGCAACCTCTGGAGACAATGATGGCAACCAGTGAACTGCCACAAACCAAGAACACTACCATCAGTTCAACGTTGCCTGAATCGACCGGCAACCTGGCCAGCATGGCGAACCAATGCTTTAAGGCCCTGGCGTCCTTGCGGCTTACGGTGGTGCTCTTTTCCTCGTTGATCTTCCTCGTCTTTGTGGGAACCTTGGCGCAGGTGGATCACGGGATTTGGTATGTGGTGGACCACGCGTATTTTCGCGTTTGGATTGCGGAAATCGAATTTCAAACGTTTGAACGCCTGGTTCAAATGCTGATGCCAGTGGAATGGAACCTTACCGGAAGTTTCCCTTTTCCTGGTGGCTACCTGATTGGTGTCGTAATGGCGGTCAATCTCCTGGTTGCCCACCAATTGCGATTCAAGGTGGCTGCCAAGGGAAATCGCCTGCGTGCGGGAGTCGGTGTCATCGCGGTCGGCCTGGCACTGACCTATGTGATTGTCCGCAGCGGCATGGACAATGCGCTCGAAAGTGAGCTCTCCGCGGCCTTTTGTCACAGGCTATGGCAATCGCTAAAAGTCGGTGTCACTGTTTTAGTGATCGCTGGTGCGTATGGTTTGCTGCAAAGCTATGGGCGGATTCGCTGGGTCGAATGGACCCTCATGCTGCTATTCAACCTGCTTGTCGTGGCCATGGTCGTATGGTTGTTGTTAAACCCGAGTGTGCGACTCGACGATTCAGGCTTGCGGATTCTGTGGCAGCTGCTCAAGGGGGCGTTTGCTGGTGGTGTGCTCCTTGCCGGTTGCGCCATCGCGTTTGGACGTCGTGCCGGAATTGTACTGTTGCATGGAGGTATTTTACTGTTGATGTTCAGCGAGTTCTGGACAGGAGTCACGGCCAAAGAATCGAATATGACGATTTTCGAAGGACAAACGGCTAATTACAGCTACGATACGCGGGCAACCGAACTGGCTGTTGTTGACCATACTTCTTCAAATGTCGAAGACCACGTGACGGTGATTCCGGCAGCAATCTTCGCTTCTGCGCGACCAGACGAAATTATTTCCGATGCAAAACTTCCGTTTGATATCGAAGTGATTCGGTTTCTCAAGAATTCGCGCCTCGCCGAAACAAAACCAGGTAACGACAGTCCCGCCAATGTCGGTTCCGGGAAGCATATCGTGGCGAAGGCCTTGAAAACCGCTGTGGGTATAGCCACCGATGACATGGTCGATATGCCCTCGGTCTATTTGCGGCTGATGTCCAAAGAAAATGGCGAACCTCTGGGGACCTACTTGTTTTCGACAGCCGGATTCCAGACCGTAGGCGACGATGGATCCCCCCGCGAGGTCTACTTGTCCGACGAAAAGATTGACGTCGCAGGGCATCCGTATGACGTGTCGTTGCGATTCACGCGGGATTACAAGCCCTACTCGGTCACACTGCTCGATTTTCAGCATAAGCGCTACGTTGGCACCAATAAACCCAAAGACTTTACCTCATTGGTCCGCCTGCAGGACCCCGTCCAGAAAATTGACCGCGAATTTCGCATCTGGATGAACAACCCGCTCCGCTACGCGGGTGAAACTTTATACCAGGCAAGCTACGATGAGAAAACCGAAAAGGCGACGGTCCTCCAGGTGGTTTCGAATCCTGGCTGGATGATGCCCTACGTTGCCTGCATGCTCGTCGGTACCGGAATGCTCGCCCATTTCGGACTCGTCCTGCAGCGTTTCATGCGGCGTCGGCATGAAGAAGCAGTTCGGGCCGCAGTTGCCACCTCGTCAGTGCCTGGCGGTGTTACCGCCACGGTCCCTTCAAGTGGTGGCTATGCCAAAGGCTGGTTGAGGTGCAACTGGTTCCCGCTGGCGGTGTTGCTGTTGTGCGGAGCCTATGTGGGAAGCAAGGCACGGGTCCCGAAGGTTCCCGTGTCTGAGCTGAAAATCGGCGAATTCGCCAAGCTTCCCGTGGCCTATCAGGGGCGAATGCAACCCTTCGATACTGTTGCCCGTAATAGTTTGCAAATCCTCTCGGGAAGACGGACGGTTATCGTGCCCGACGACGATCCCTCCACCGGGCTGTCCGAAGCGTCTTCAGGGCCTCGGCAGTTGCCCGCTATCGAGTGGTTCCTCGATGTGATTTCAGGCCGCCCCGGAGGCGACCAGCATCGCGTATTTCGAATCGATAATCTGGAACTGCTCGATGCGCTGGGTCTTGAGCGTCGGCCTGGTTCATTCCGCTATTCGTTTGCCGAGTTGCTGCCATCGATCTTGCCGGAACGAGATGAAGCAGATCAGCCGATTGGCGAGTCGGTGATCGACAAGCAGGCCCGCCTTGCCCGCAGCATACCGGCAAACGAACGAACTCTGTTTCAACAGAAGGTCGAAGAGCTGTATCAAAAGCTAAGTAGCTATTTTCTCATCAAGCAGGTCTTCAGCTCACCAGAAATACGTGCGGACCGCGAACACATTCTTGCCGATATGCAGCAGGTTCAATCGCAAATCCAGGAACTGTTCGAAGGGATGCACGACAAACAGCGTGAATGGAAACTCATTCTTGCCGTTCCCCCCTCGACGGCAAATGAAGCATGGACGTTTTTGCTCGACGCAGAGTTCAACCTGCTACGCAATCGTGTTTTGGGCGAGGCAGTGAATCCCGCTACCGTTGCGATGAGTTCGCTGTTGAGGGCTTACGCGCGGAATGACTCCCCCACCTTCAATCAAGAACTCGGTAAGTATTGCACCATTCTGGCCAGCTATCAGAAAGAAGTTGTTCATCAGGCAGAGCAACTCCGGGCTGAAGGGCTTGCCGAGTCGGAGGTTCTGAACCAGGGAAAGATCGACTTCGAGGTTTTCTTCAACCGTTTCAGCCCCTTCTACTACGCAGCCGTGTTGTACCTGCTGGCCTTTCTGCTTGCCGCCCTGTCGTGGCTGGTCTGGTCGGGACCTCTGAACCGGGCCGCTAACTGGGTGCTGCTGCTGGCGTTCCTGTTGCACACGTTTGCACTCCTTGCGCGAATTTACATATCGGGTCGCCCACCCGTTACGAACCTCTATTCATCTGCCGTGTTTATTGGCTGGGCTTGTGTACTCTTTGGGCTCATCCTCGAATCCCTCTACCGTTGGGGAATCGGCAATATTGTGGCATCGGTCATGGGATTTCTCACCCTCATTATCGCCTACAACCTTTCTCTGGATGGTGATACGTTTATCGTTTTGCAGGCCGTACTCGACACCCAATTCTGGCTTGCGACGCACGTGGTCTGCATCACCTTGGGATATTCGACGACCTTCCTGGCGGGATTCCTGGGTGCACTTTATATCGTGATGGGGTCTGTTTTCGGCGTGCTTGATCGGGCTAAACGGCAGCAACTCACGCGGATGATTTATGGCTCGCTCTGCTTTGCCCTCTTTTTCAGCTTTATTGGGACAGTGTTGGGCGGCCTGTGGGCCGACGACTCCTGGGGCCGGTTCTGGGGATGGGATCCGAAAGAGAACGGTGCGCTCATCATCGTGCTCTGGAACGCCCTGGTTTTGCACGCCCGCTGGAGTGCTCTGGTTGGTTCGCGGGGACTGGCCGCTTTGGTGGTGGCTGGTAATATCGTTACGAGCTGGTCCTGGTTTGGTGTGAACGAACTGGGGGTCGGTCTCCATTCGTACGGATTCCGCGAAGGCACGACGCTGTGGCTGTTCCTGTTTGCTGTCAGCCAGCTCCTGCTGATCCTGATCGCCCTGTGTATTCCCCCACGAGATCGGGGCCAGCCCAAGACCGGCGACAGCCGAGGGCAGTCGGTCACGGTGTAGCATCAGCTCGCTGAGGCCGACGGCAGAATTATGCTGTCCGCAAGGCCAGCTCGACTCGACGGATCGCATCTTCGACACGGCAAATCTTGTCCGAGACCGCCACAGTTCCCTGCTCGTTCATTAGTCGCTCGACACGCCGGGCCGCCGAGATGACCGTGCTGTGACTGCGTCGGCCAAAGAACTGGCCAATTTCACTCCAGGGAGCCCGGGTGTACTTGCGTGCCAGCCACATGGCTAACATTCTCGGTTCGGTTAGCGCGCGGGCTTTGACTTCCGAGCGCAACCCTGCTGCTTCAACACCAAACACATCGCAAATCGCCTTTTGAATGTCATTGAGTCGCACCGTCCGCGTGTTTTGCCGAGCAAGGTCATTCAGAACCTCGTCCACCATCGCCCGACAGACCGCCTGTTCGTAAACCTGGCTGGTGAGTTGAATTCGGTTCAGCGCGCCTTGTAACTCGCGGGCTCCAGCCGTCACTTGAGTTGCAATGGCTTCAAGCAATCCCCACTCCAACGGAAAAGACATTGCTTCACACTGTTGGCGGAGGATCTGCCGGCGCGTGGCGTAGTCGGGTGGCCCGATTTCGCAGATGGCACCAGCCGAAAGACGCGAAACGAGTTCCGTTCCCAGTGGTTGGAGTTCTCCGAGCGGACGGTTGCTAGCCAGCACAACCTTGCGACTTGCCATGGTAAGAGAATCAATCGTATGAAATAGTTCTTCGAGTGTGGCCCGCTTGCCCGCCAGAAAATGGATGTCGTCGAGCAGGAACAAATCGGCCCCCCGGCATTTTTGCCGAAAGTTCGCCAACCCGCTGCCACGCAGTGCTTCAATGAAACCAGTCGTAAATTGCTCAGCCGTCAAATAAACAGCCCGTGCTTTGGCGTAGGTCTGACGGTACGAAACTCGCACTGCGCGTAAAAGATGGGTTTTCCCGACACCGGTCGGCCCCCAAAACAACACCGGTGATGCCTGGTGCAAACCCTGACAGATCATTTGTGCCGAGTTGACTGCAAAACGGTTCCCGTTGCCAACCACAACCGAATCAAAAGAGAATTGATCATTGGCAGGAACTCCTCGGGCAGGGGCACGATGAGGTCGTGAATGATCGCTGGTCTCCCGAGTGGTCTTGCGAATCGCGGTTGCCTGCTTTGGCTGTGGAGACTCGACGGCCAATTCGGTGCCCGAAGTGACAGCCGTGGCGGTACCGTTCGTATCCAGAAGTAACGAACCATCCACTTCAAACGCCACCTTGAGTTGACGTCCAAAAACGGCCGTGCAGGTCGATTTCAGTTCCTGGATGAAGTGCTGTCGAATCCAATCGCGGATAAACGCACTCGTGATGGCAATGGTGAACACGTTGCCAGAGCAAGACAGGCGAGTTTGGCCACCAAACCAGAGCTCATACCGCTGGTTGCCAATTCGCTCGGCCAACAAAGAACGGAAACCCGCTATTTGTTGAGCATCGTCCATGAATTCCATCTCCCGAAGCGCACACCTCTAGCTCAGGCAGTGCCACCCTCTTGATAGCACCAGCGAAACACATACGTCCCGTGGCGGAATGAATGCCTCGCGAACTAGAGAAGTTGGCCGAGCTGGGCCCCGCCGAAAAAAGTCAATTGAATCACGCCGGTCCAACGCCGGAGAGGCCGATTCTACGCCAGCCAGCACAGCTGTCAAACACCCCCGACGCATTCTTCTTCTCCGTCTTCCGTCGAAGCGAGCGCTCTTGCCCTGGATCCCGAGCTTTGGTCCCCTTCTACCTTTTTGCTGACGACTAAAAAACTTTAATCTAACGGCCGGCGGAGTGGATAAGATGTTAACGACTTGTGAAGTTCACCGCTCGCCTTGTCGCACGGAAAACTGGAAGTTGCTACAAATTCGTGACTTACGATCTTCGGCGAAATTCAACAGCTCGTCGAAGTCACCGCGGGGAAACCATGCCAGGACTGTGCGGCAGTCCCATTCGGTGAATCCGGCATGATCATAGGTCGCAATGGCAGGACGATTTGCTCCATCCACCGCCAGGACTAGCTGCTGGTCACCCACCTCGGTGGCTGTTGCCAGGGCATGCCGGACAATCCGTCGGCCGTGTCCCTGGCCCCGGGCTGCCGGGATCAAGCCCATGTACATCAGTTCGCAATGACACGATTGGGGATGTCTTGCGAGCAAGAGTACACCCACATCGCAATCTCGATCTCGCACAAAGAACCACACCTTGGGATCGTGGAAACCGGTCGCCCGATAACCAGAAATCACATCGTGGACGTCTCTCACCCTGTTGAGGCGAGGGCAATCGAGCGTGCCCAGGTAAGTTTGCTGGATGATGTCGACCAAACGGTCAAGCTGCGTGGGATGGTACGGCTCGAATGTCAGAGTTTTTGGCTTTCCAATCCCCGGTCTGACGCCCTGCGTTTGGGCAGCAAGATAAAGCAAGTTGGCCACGAAAACAAACCCATGCCTTCGGTAAAGCTGAGCTTCCGGAGCTGACTGTGTGGGCACTAATGCCTGTGCGAACTGACAGCCCGAGTCTTGAAGGTAACTCGTTGCAGTGGCAGTCAAGGTATCTGCCACTCTAGCGGGTGTACCTTGATAGAGCTGTGGCGACCATAAAAACGCCGTCCTGCCCACAAACGGCTGGGCCCAGATGGCCCCCACCACGGTTTGATCGTCAATGGCCGCGAAGAGCCCAGCTGGAGTTGCCGATTGGTAAGCGGCGATACGCTCCTGCCGTTGCGCGTCTGGTAGTTCGCGCATGAGTAGTTTCAGACATGCCTTCACGGCCTGCTTTGGACAGGTAACGACCTCAATCGCTGTAGCTTGCATCTCGGGATTATAACACGGGGCAGATTTTTCCTGCAGGGGAATCAGGCATTCTTTCGGAAGGTTGAAAGAATGCCACGGTGGACTTCGACACGTGCTTTAATTTGGCCAGCGAAATCGTTGTTTTAGGCCCCGCTGGGGAGACTTGTCCGCCCCCTGAGGATTCGTTTCCTCTGCCGCTTCTGCTTTTTTCTTCTGCTCAGCTGGATCGCCCGAGTCGGATACCGCCTCTTGAGATTCAGTAGCGGTCTTGGCAATCAAGCTGAACGGGGCGATGGGTATCGGGTCGGGTCGCGTCAGCTGGCTGGGGTCGATCGGAATGCCGGCAATTTCCGTAGGTGGTGTCACAGAAAAACCGGCCTGCGCGAGGTAGCGATTCGACGCTGGGTCCTCCAGTTCGAGTACCACTGAGTAACTCTTGTGCGGCGAACTTGCCAAAAGAACCGGTTCAGGCCGGATCCGCAATTCACTTTTTACTTTTTCGTGATGGATGACCTGGTAGAGCTGTTCCCCTGGAACTTTCGGTGGCTGGGGCCGAAAACCAAATCTCTGCACCACCAGGTTGACAATTTGTGTTGGATCCCCGGTCCGTCCCCGCAAGGAGATCCGCTGCAGTCGACTCTGGCTGTTGAAGTAATAGCTCAGCGATCCGGCAAGGTCGTCCAGCGAAGTGCCCGTGACCAGGGGCACACGGATACCAAACATCCCGGGGTCAGCCAACCCCGCTGACTTGCGGTTCCAATGGGAGTAGACCCACTCGGTGGTGATATCCGACCGCAAAACGTCAGCCAGCGGATAGATTTCTGCGTTTCCTTTGCGGGAGCCAGGATTTGGCGAGGATCCAACACCCGACGGCACACCAATGCCAGTAAAGTTGGCAAGCGTGTTTCTTATCCCCCCCGTACCGGACGACTTGGCGTTCATGTTCGACACCACGTACGGTACGCCTATCGCGGCGCCAAGTACGGTCGCTAAGATAGCAGGCCGACGGATCATTGAATTCCGTTCGCGTTTGGGGAACCGGGGGACTCTTTGTCTTCTTCGGTCTTCAGGCTCTTGGCGATTCGCATTTCGAGCCGAACGCGTTGCATACGCTACGACTGGGCCGATCACCCATGTCGAGACAAAGCTCAAGATCAGCACTATTGAGTTGTAGCAAAATACCGAAAAGTCCAGCCACGTTCAGATTGACGATTATGCCTGGTTAACCGGTCGCGAAGCGGCTAACTGGCTCGTGGAGCTTGCCCAAAGTGAAGTGCCGTCGCACAACCGGGAAACCCGGCTGCAAAAGAACTGCAGCTACCCGAACGCACCTTTTGCTCGAACAATCCGAACTACGTCACCGCGCCCGGAGAAAGTTTAACCTGGCAGCCAAGATGTTCTTCACGCGATTGGGTCCCGGAGGGCTGCCGGAGTGGCTTTGAAATCAGAGATATACTATCGTTGGACCGAAAACCAATGTGGCAGGGCTGTCCGGGCCGTCGGTGCCACGCGGGTTCGTTCGCCGCAGGCGGTCGACGGAGTATTCTTTTTGCGGGATTCCACGACGACCGGTGGTTCGGATAAGATGGGGTCTCAATGAAGCCGCAAGCCCGTTACCCAGGTGCCATCGTCCGATGAAATTAGCGTTCAGTTCGAATGCCTACATGCATTATTCCATTGAGGATACGCTTGCTCGCGTCGCCGAACTGGGTTATCGCGGGATCGAGCTTCTCGCCGATGTTCCCCACGCATGGCCAGCCGGACTATTGGAAGAGCGCAAACAGTCGATCCGCGACGCCCTCGAAAAACACAATCTCACGATCTCGAATATGAATGCATTCATGATGAATGCGG
>CAUZEA010000041.1:0-46702 GCA_963578605.1 Planctomycetota bacterium | reverse complement strand
TTGCAACGGCTCCTGAAGCCGGTAGAAGTCGTTGTGCCATATGCCGAGATGTTAGGGGAAAGGTTTCCCAATGCTCGCGTGGAATGCCGCAGGGCATTCCCCCATTTCCTGCAGATGATCCAGGCGGGCGCGACCTTACACCAGTTCCAAAGACAGCGTGACAGCTCACAACGCGTGGTAGCCACGGCTGAAGATTATGAAATTGCTTTGAAGCTCTTAGAGGAGCCTCTCGGTAGGTCGCTAGGGAATGAGTTGTCGGCCTCTGTAAAGAGCCTGCTCGAGGCCCTGCAGGACAAATACCCAACCGAGGAATTCACTACTGCGGACGCCTCTAACGCCCATGGCAAAGCCTGCAGGCGCACTGTGCATGCCGGGCTAAATGAACTGGCACAAAGAGAATTGGTTGTGCAAGTCGAACCGCACAAGGGGCCCAATCCAGCAGTCTGGACAATCACTCCGAAGGCTTTCGGTCCTGCGCCTGCTGGCAAGTTTCACCTACCGACACTTAGGGAGGTGGAGGAGTACCAGCTTGCCAACAAGGCTTAAGTCCTTTGGCACAAGTCACTTAAGCTGGCAATAGGCCTATTGCCAGGTAATGCCAACAAGGATTGTCGGCAAGCTGGCAATTGCACGCAAATAGGCCGTTGCCAGCATTCACCCCTTTAAACAAAGCGTAAAACCCTTGTTGGCAAGCTGGCAGCAGAAAGTACCAAGGCCATGTACGACCTAGATAAAATATTTGACCCTGACACATACGACCCACCTGTGGTGCTTCCAAGAGAGAAGGATCCCAAGCAACCTGCGCCTGTGCAGCCACCCCCAGAGCCCGTCGAGGGCGAGCCTATCGGACCAGATGGCTGGCCCTTGAACTCAGTGGTGCCACCCAACCCCTGTGGCAGGTGCGGTAGTTCTGACTTCTGGTGGGACGGGCTTGGTGGTCATCGTTGTGGCAGGTGCGCCCCGCCAAACCCTAAGGCAGACCGGTGGTGGCAGTTATCAGCTAAGTTGCGGGGCGAAGCCCGCAACTAAACAACCAATTTAATGGCTGGACACTGTATCCAGCATCGCATGATGAAAATCAAATGCGTCTGGGTGCGAAAGTGAGATAGTAAAAAAGTGCCCACCGACCGTGGCCTGCGGCAACAGGATACCCACGAGTCGGTGGGCGGCATACTGACCTCCCCGAAGGAAAGCCAATGTCCATTATTAACGAATTGGAACCTGTGTTGAAGAGGATTGAGCAAAGGCTATCCTCGATCGAGAGCCAGATTGGGGGCACGCGACCGTTATGTGACGTTGTGTCAAGGGAGCAATATTCGTGCAGTGAAGTAGCTGATTTGTCCCAGGCCCAAGGTATTCAAGCGTACAAACGGTATACGGTTCGCTTGGCTTGCAGCCAGGGTCGGATTACGGAAGCCTGGAAACTGGAGGACGGTAGCTGGCGAATTCCTCGAAGTGCCGTGCTGCGTATCCTAGGAAATGGGATACCGCCTCAGAGGCGCAATGGCAAAACATGACGCTCCTCCGGCTGGTGTCTGCCAAAATCGAGGGTTGCGACGGCTGCGGTGGCATCTTCTGGAAACAAATGTCGATATCGCTGCCGCATCTCATCCGTTTGATGTCCCACCATTTCGTCAATCTTATACTGGTCCACCCCGTGACGAGCCAAGTTGCTGGCAAAGCTATGACGAAGAATGTGATAACCCCGGATCACACTCCATCGGCTTCGTTGTTTTGCATGGTCTAATGCGTCCCGAGCCGTCTTGTCTTCAAGGGGCTTTCGGTTGTTCTTACAGAAAAGGTACATACCGCCCGGGTGTACACTGAGCCATTCAGCCAGGACTGAATTTAACTCCCGGTGCAGAGGGACGTGTCGGAACGTGACACGACGAGATTGGTTTCTCTTTTTCTCGCGTAATAGCACCCGATCTTGTACATCATCGATCTGGGCGCGGAACATCTCCGACCGGCGAGCGCCCGTATATGCGCAAAACGCCAGTGCCGGATAGAGGTAGCGAATACGCGGGATACTAGTGGCGACGGATTCGACTTGTTCGAGAAACTGCCCGACTTCGGATTCCCGAAGGAACAGGCAATCCCACAACTGGTCGATCTCGTTTTGAGTGAGACCGCCTCGCGATATCCGTCGTTCAATTTCCTCCCAGACCATGAACGGCATTTTCTGGCTAGTGCGGGGCTTTTTGATGTCATTGACTGGATTGTCGTCGTTGACGTAATCCCTCGACTTGGCAAATTTCCATATCTGACGGTACGTTTGCAATTCCTTGCTGATTGTCACGGGCTGCACAGTGTGGCCCCTAATCCCCGGTTCCTTTTGCCGGGTCTGGACATACTGTTGTAGTTCCTCAGTCGTGACATCCTCGAATGGTATCGATGTCCCCAAGATCCGTGTGAAATGGTTGATGTGGTGTTGCTCTGTCTTTAGCGACGATTTCTCTTTTGCGCCGTATGCATAGCTGTTGATGTAATCCGAACAAACTTTTCCGAGTGAGAGAGCCTTGGAAATGCTCGGTAGGCGACGGCGGCGCCCACCGGATTGGAGGATTTGCCAGAGTTGGTTGGGCGATGGGTCTTCAGGGACTTCGATGAGCCCCTGTTTGATATAACCAATCGTCTCTTCGACACGCCGTTTGAGTGTTCGTGCCTCGTCTTCGTTCGTGGTTCGTAGAGACCGCTTGAAGCGACGACGATCAAAGTAGTAGTGGACGTAGAAAAGTCCAGAAGAATCCCGATGGAGACCGGCCATGATGGCTTTCCTTTTTGTAGAGATGTCAGTATGCCAGGGATGGCCGCCACGGTTGCCGCCGTGGATGTCGACCTGCCCAACGTCTGCCAACAATGGTTCGGTTTTGGTTCGGTCACCGAACGGTTGACGCCGCTTCATACGGTATTTAGCGGGATATTCAAAGCTCCCCCGGTAGGACTCGAACCTACGACAAGGCGGTTAACAGCCGCCTGCTCTACCAACTGAGCTACAGGGGATCGGTTGGCTGGCTGCAAAGAAACAACCGAGCCTAAGTCTCATGATAATCGGTGACCAGGATTTCGTTCAATAGCCCCGGATGAAACCGCCACATTCATGTAAAAAAGTCGACCCGATAAGTGGCGCTGTCGGCATGATAGGGGGAATTGCCAAATTCCGCACTTCACACGATTAAGCCGGATAGCCTGGTTGACCTTGCCGCAGTTCTGTCGGGTTTCTGCGGTGGAAAGTTCTTGCCCGAAAAATCAACCAGTGATCATCTCAAGTCGGGTAGACATCCAGACCGATAAAGTGTACATATGTATATATTATTCGTGCGATGAGCGATCGCCGAACCAGCAGCAAAAGACACAGGACCAGCAGTAAAAGACACAAAAACCTCCCCCAGGGCCTTCGATAAATCTTTGGGTTTTAACCTTTCAGGCTGATGCGATACGCAGAACTCCATGCGAAGACCAACTTCTCGTTCCTCGAAGGTGCGTCGCATGCCGATGAACTCGTGGTGCGAGCCGCTGAATTAGGTTACTTGGCGCTGGCAATCACCGATCGCAACAGCCTGGCAGGGGTGGTGCGGGCACACACGGCGGCGAAAGATTCGGCTTTGAAGCTGATCGTTGGGGCTGAGCTTACGCCGCTCGATGCACCGCCGGTGGTGGTGTGGGCCACCGATCGTGCTGCCTACGGACGTCTCTGCCGACTGCTGACACGTGGTCGGCGGCGCGCCCCCAAAGGCGAGTGTGCATTGACACTAAGCGATATCGGAGAGTTTTCTCAGGGACTCATCGCGGCAGTTGCACGTGGCACGAAGGTTTTGGCCGCAGGCGGAAGTGAGTGGGAGTCTGTCGATTCGCCTGTTTCTGTGGGGTATGTCCATTCGAGAGACCCGCTGAGATCCTCGCTCGCTGCGTATCGAGATATGTTTGGCGACGACGTTTACCTCCTGGCAGAGTTGGCCCGCGGACCTGATGATGCGCAGCAGTTGGCACAGCTTGGCGAGTTGTCGCGTGAAACGGACTTGCCACTGGTTGCAGCGGGAGATGTGCACTACCACGTGCCTGCGCGAATGGTGCTGCACGATGTACTCACGGCAATTCGTCATGGCACGACGGTGGCCGAGGCCGATGGCAAGCGGTTGTTCCCCAATGCCGAGCGGCATCTCCGGGAATTGGGAGTGATCAAGTCGCTGTTTTCATCCGTGCCCGCGGCGCTGGATCGAACCGTGGAAATCGCTTCGCGGTGCAGCTTTTCACTCGACGAGTTGCGTTACGAATATCCCACGGAGCTTGCGCCTGAAGGGATGTCGCCGCTGGAGTATCTAGCGCAACTTAGCTGGGAAGGTGCCTGCCGCCGCTATCGACAAGGTGTGCCCGAGAGGGTGCGCCGGCAGATTGAACACGAATTGCGATTGATCGGGGAGCTGCACTACGAATCGTATTTTCTGACGGTTTGGGATTTAGTGCGATTTGCCCGCTCGCGAGGGATCCTTTGCCAGGGGCGGGGATCTGCAGCGAATTCAGCCGTTTGTTATTGCCTGGGGGTAACCTCGGTCGACCCGGCCATGACCGACTTGTTATTTGAGCGATTTGTGAGCAAAGAGCGTAACGAAGCGCCCGACATTGATGTCGATTTTGAGCATGAGCGGCGCGAGGAAGTCTTGCAGTACGTGTACCAGAAGTATGGTCGCGAGCGGGCCGGACTGGCTGCCACGGTCATTACTTATTGCAGTCGTTCAGCAATTCGCGATGCGGGCAAGGCATTGGGATTGTCGCTGGATCGGACCGATGCGCTGGCCAGGCAGGTTGAGGGTCACAAGCAGGAACCAAAACTGGCCCAGCGGTGTCGCGAGGTAGGCATCGATCCGCAAGGGGAACTTGGCAGGCGGCTTGTCTATTGTGTGAACGAAATGATTGGATTTCCCCGTCATCTTTCCCAGCACGTGGGCGGAATGGTTATCACGCAAGGTGCCCTGTGTGAACTGGTACCGATTGAAAACGCGGCCATGCCGGACCGAACGGTTATTCAGTGGGATAAGGATGACCTTGATGAGCTGGGGATTTTAAAAGTCGACTGCCTTTGCCTGGGCATGCTCACCGCGCTGCATCGGTGTTTCGATTTGGTCAAGCAGCACTACGGGGTCAAAGACCCACAGGGTCGCGAGTTGACGTTGGCCACCATCCCCGCGGACGACCCCAACGTGTATGACATGATCTGCCGGGCCGACACGGTGGGGGTGTTTCAGATCGAAAGTCGGGCCCAGATGTCGATGTTGCCGCGGCTCAAGCCGCGCTGCTACTACGACCTGGTGATTGAAGTGGCCATCGTGCGGCCAGGACCGATCCAGGGCAACATGGTCCATCCCTACCTCCGCCGCCGAGCGGGTGAAGCAACCGAAAGCTATCCCAATGAGGCCATTCGCCAGGTACTCAAAAAAACGTTGGGCGTACCGATTTTTCAGGAGCAGGCCATGCGGCTGGCGGTCGTGGCGGCCGGTTTTACTCCCGGCGAGGCCGACCAACTGCGCCGGGCGATGGCGGCCTGGCGCCGGCCCGGACTGATCGACCGGTTTCGTCGCAAGTTGCTCGACGGAATGCGCCGCGGTGGTCTTTCGGAAGAGTTTGCCCAGGGAGTTTACCGGCAGATTCGTGGCTTTGGTGAATATGGCTTTCCCGAATCACATGCGGCCAGTTTTGCACTGTTGGTTTATGCCTCGGCGTGGATGAAGCATTACTACCCAGAGGCCTATGCGGCTGCCCTGCTCAACAGCCAGCCGATGGGATTCTACGCGCCGGCCCAGTTAATTCGCGATGCACGCACACACGAGGTCGAGGTTCTGCCCGTGGATGTGAACCATAGCCGGTGGGATTGTACGTTGGAGGCCCTGGCCGGCGGTCGAGCGCGGCTGCGGTTAGGGATGCGGATGCTCAATGGATTTCGGCATGATGACGCGATGGCGGTGGAGCAGGCTCAAGCTGGTACTCCCTTCAGGTCGCTTGCTGATTTCGCACGTCGGACCGGTCTTGGTCGGGCTGCGCTAAAGTGTCTGGCCGAGGCCGATGCGTTCGGTTCGCTTGGTTTGACTCGTCGTGAGTCACTTTGGCAGGCGCTTTCGCGGGATAAGAAACCCAAAGCCATGCCGTTGTTCGATGCGCCTGATCATGATGGCTTGGACGACAATGGCGCAAGTGAGAATAGCGGCATGCGCGACAGGTTCACAGACGATGAACCATTGCCCGATGCATTGCCTGCGATGAATCTCGCGGAGGAGGTGTTTGCCGATTACCAGACGGCTAATCTTTCGTTGCGGGCTCATCCGGTTTCGTTTTACCGCGGTAGGCTTGATCAGCTGGGGGTGACTTCAGCAGCGGGACTTGCCGAGCTGAAAAATGGCAGGCAGGTTTCTGTGGCCGGGTTAGTACTTCTCCGTCAGCGGCCCAGCACGGCCAGGGGAATTACGTTTGTAACACTCGAAGATGAAACCGGATCGATGAATCTGATCGTCCATCAACGGACATGGGACCGGTTTTATCGAATCGCGCGGCGGAGCCCTACCTGGTTAGCCCATGGTGAATTACAGGTGGCCGAGTCGAACATTCATATCGTGGTAGAGCGTCTGGAAGGGCTCCCTGAGAAGCTCTCGGAACTGAAAACCGCGTCGCGTGATTTTCGATAAGGCTGCCGACCAGGGAGAAATATTACCGTGACAGCGGTTCGACTAGGAGACATTGGCCAGCTGCTGTTCGATCTTGCGGAGGTGATCGTAGCTTACCCGGGCGATTTCTTCGGGACTCGGTTCGTAGCAAAACACTTCGACAGAAACCCAGTGCTGGTAGTCAATTTTTTCGAGGGCCTCCACGATTGGCAGGAAGTCGAGATCCCCCATGCCGGGGCCCAGCAGGTTGGGGTCATTGGCATGAAAGTGAATCATCGACTGTTGGTGACGGTCGATCAATTCGGGTATGGAATCCTGTTCGCTGGTCATTGCCTTGCAGTCCAGGTGCAACTGGCAGTGTTCCGAGTCGACCAACCCGGCCAAAGTCATCGCCTGCTGGGCGGTGTTCAAAAAATTACCTTCGTGCGGGGTCAGCGGTTCCAGGGCGATTTTGATATTGTGCTGCCCGCACGCGAGCATGGCCCCGGCAACCACTTCGGCAGCGTATTTTTCGGCTTCGGCATAACTGATACCTGGCAGCAAATTGCGTTGTTGGGGAGAGCCAAGAACCATGACCTTTCCCCCCAGGTCGGCACAAAATTCCACCAGGGCAATGAGATAGGCGATGGTGTTTTTCCGCACTGCCGGTTCGGGGCTGGTGAGATAAATGCCTTTGGTTTTGGCAAGCAGCCAGTGCAGACCAACCATTTCCAGGCCGGCATCGGCCGCCTGACGCCTGACCTCGGCCCGTTGTGATGCTGGTACCTTGCGGACGTCGAACGGATCATCGTCGGGCAGCAATGTGAAGGGCGCCATTTCAATGCCTGTATACCCGAGCCGACGACAGGTGGCGAAAGCCTGGTCGAAGGGCTGGGTGCCAAAGGTCTCGTTACAGATTGCAATTTTCATGGCACACATGGTTGTGGCAGCCTCTTGTCATGATTCGGAACTGGTTTTGGTGGCCGGGTCGGCAATGAATTGTTGATAGGCCGATTCCACCTGCTCGCTCTCCCATGCGTCTTGGTGAATGACAACGCGGTAACGCAGGATGAGCGATTCACCTTTGCGGATTGTAATCGCTCCTTGTTCAACGGTGGAGGGCTTGAAATGATGTTCACCAATCGGGTTTGCGGCAAACAGCCCGTAGGTTCGCACATGCCAGCGGCAGGGATGGCGAAAGTTTTGGGGATGGCTGAGGATAGAAATCCCGATAGTTTCACCATCGACGGGGCCCGAGTATTCAATCCAGTTGGCCGGTTCTCCCCACGCATCCTTGTCGGTTTTTCCCTCGGGGTTCAAAATACGGCCTCCCTTTCCGGTATCGACTTTCATCGTGCCGGCCACACGAACGGCAAACATACCTTCCTTGGTATCTCCCAGCACGACATCGGATTCGGTTGCTTTAAAGGTGAGCGTGTAATCGATCCAGCGGGTACCATTTGGATCGACACCAAACAGTACCGTCCGATCATCCGCACAGATCTTTTTGCCATCACTGGTCCAGTCGTTGCGGGTCGAGACAACGGCGGGATTGCCACTCTTGACTTTGGTAAAGTCACGATGGGCAATCAGGTTTTGGGGTTGGTTGGCGACTCCAGAGGGTTGGTCGCGCCAAAAATCAAGCCCGTTCACATCACCATGGGTGAACCACAACGACCGATGGTGGACATGATCTGCTTTTTCGGACTTCTGGACGGGGCCCAAGGGAAACGAACGTGTCACATTTTTTCCGGTGGGACCGACAACAGGCCAGATCACCGGTTGAGGCGCCGCATTGATCAGGTATTCAGCAAAAGGTTTGCCGTCAATTTCAATTCGCACCCCGTCCTTGGTCGATGTTGCCGTGACCTCGGGGGTCTTGGAGTTCGAATCGTCGGCGTCGCACCATCGGCAAAGTGGTGTGGCCAGCAACAGCAGCATTGCGAGTCCCCAGGCAAGAGAAATCTGCCTAAGGGTACGAAGTCGAGCAATGCATAGGTTTGGATCGATCGTTGTCATGGTAAGCACGATGTTTTCCTGGCTACAAGGGTTTTGTGGCTACGAGGGTGAGTTGTCGAGGTCGCTGTGGCTGGAACTGTGACCGGAACTGTGCCCCAATACCGCTCCCCCTACTGAGAAGTGACCTGCACGGGCCTGATTCTACTCAAACCGATCCGTTTGTACACCGACCACGAAGTCAAAGGAATGTGGGGTTTTAAGCAGCAGGTTGGGCACCGGGAGGTGCCAAACTGCAGTGATTGGCAGGAAAGTCGGCACGACTGACCATTTGGGGTTGGCCGATGTACTGGTCAATTTTCATCCTAAACAACGGTCACCCATGGCATACGACATGACCGATCAGCAGGGGAGGTACTTCCTCCTTTCAGGGACCAGCAATGGCGTTCTACCGGGCGGTTATCGCGTTGCCGTCAGTGGTCTCCAGAGCGCCGAAATCTCAGTGCAATATCACATGACTGGCACGTCGGGCCTGGAGTTTGAGGTTGCTCCGGGAAAAAATAAAATTGATATTCCGCTGGAGTGATTCATAAACCGCGGCACGGATTGCCGACCGGTGAAAGGCGAATCGTGACGCCTGGCATTTCTCTGAATTTCCATCGTGTGCTATGCTTAAAGGTTAGTGGTTGTTGCTAAAAGCTTCTTGGTTCTTCTCTTCACTGGGGCCAACCATAATTTGAGAAATTCATTGGCAGTCACGGTGATGCGGAGCTCCCGCTCATTTCATGTGTCCAGCGCAACCTGCCAGAGGCTTCGGCGAGGTTTTACGCTGGTCGAACTTCTGGTCGTGATTGGTGTCATCGGTCTCTTGATCGCGTTGCTGCTACCTGCCGTGCAGGCAGCCCGCGAGTCATCGCGACGTTCCGAGTGCACGAACCATCTCCGGCAAATCGGGATTGGATTCAACAACTTCGTTGGCGTTCATGGGAAGTTTCCGCCAGGTAAGAAGTGGTCCGGCCCGCGGCACGTCCCCACGACCTTTTCGATTGCCTGGTCGGCGTTCATGCTGGAATTCCTGGAAGAATCTGCAGTTCACGATCAGATCAATTTTAGAGTTCCCTTTACGGATCCCGGCAATCTTCCGGCAACCGGCGAGGTGATCAACATTTACATCTGCCCGAGTACCGATCGGATCGAACCTCATCGGGGGTCGGATCATCGACTTGTCGGATTGGGAGGCATTCCAGGTGAGGGTATGGGATGCATTGACTATCTGGGCATCTGCGGTCCAGACAAAGATGCGGACCATCTCGCTACCGGCCAGGAGTATGGCCGCCAGCGGGGAGTGCTCATTGGGACGAAAGGACTGCCTGACGCGGATACCGTGATTGAACCTCCCGCAATCAAGCCCCGGCACATTACCGATGGCATGTCGCACACGGCCTGCGTCACGGAATGTACCGGTCGCGGTGTGGAAATGGATGGCAATCAGATCGATTCACTCAATGGTGCGTGGGCATCGGGTAGTAATGTGAGTCACGTATCGAAGCAAGTCAATTCAACGAAGGTCCCGAAGGCCTGGTACAAGGAGCGTATTTTCTCTGACCACCGCGGCGGGGCGAACCTGTTGATGTGCGACGGATCGGTACAATTTTTGAGTGACAGTGTCGAGGAAATCGTCATCATGAGTCTCTGTTCGCGCGACGGCGAGGAAATTATCGATCCCTTACCATTCTGATGAAGCCCGCTCGGTCGTAGAGGGCGGGTTCGTCGACATCTCACTCTTTTTTTATTTTCCTCGAAACGTCAATGCCTGAGTTTGAAGGTTGATCTTGCTCGTGCGGATAAAAGAACAAGTCGATTGAAATGGTATCTCTTAGAAAATCAATTTGCCCGAGCTCAAGACGGCTGATTTTAAGGCCGGTCCTTTCTTGGAGGTCGGCTACGAGTTCCGCGTAGTTTTCGGGACGAATCAAGTCGATTTTTTCATACAAAATCGTCTCCTGCATCTCTCGCCTGAGAAGAGGAATGTTCTCCAGCAGAGCAGCCAGGCCGACAATGGTGCAATTGGTAAAGGCAAGTTCCAAATAGCTCATTTTCCGATTCGCGAGGGAGTTAATCACTGCGATACCAATCACCATGAAGAGATAGGTCATTTCCTTGATCGGAATCGTGGTGGTGCGGTAACGAAGGATGGTAAAGATTGCGAACAACCCCAAGGCCATTCCTAATCCCAGGTCAAACTTCTTCAGCGTGAAGCAGATGAAAAAGACCAGGACATTGATCATGAAATAAGTGAATAGATAGTCCTTCGTGCGAGCGTTCTTGTAGTAGACAAATCGAAGGATTAACGTGAGGAAAAAGAAGTTGATGGCAAATCGCACCAACAGCTTCCAAAGATCATCGTCGTAGAATGGAATTTCGAGGAATTCCATAGAACTAGTTCTGGTTGGCGATTCCATAGAACTAGTACCGGTTGGCGATTTTTCGAATCGCACGTAGTTTGGATTTAAAGCGGTTGTATTTGAGGGCAGGCTTCAGCAGCACGCTTCCCAGGCAGTACTTGCTCACGCGCATCGGCCCGATGTGCCGCTGGTGCATGAGTTCCCGTGCGGGAGAGTTGCGTTGATTGCGATTTTGCTTGACTTCGGCGATTACGATTCCAGGGCAGCATTCTGTTCGATTGTCGTGGCTGAAAGCAATATCGAAATCGAGCGTGACCCGTTCTGGTTGATCGCGGTGAACCAGGGTGATTCGCGAAAATCCACTCCGGAGTTGGGGCACCAGTTCTGGAAGATCTTCCATGACCGACCGCAGGAAAGTGACTGATTTCGGTGAAAACGTTTCTTCGAAATCTTCAATTTGCATGCGTCGTTTTGCGGTCCGGCCTTTGTTGTTTTTTGTTTTCATTTCGAGAAAACATGTGTTGGACAAGAGATATTTTCGCATCCGAATCTTGTGCCGGTTGAGTTTTCCATTGTGATGCTGCAGAAAGAAATCGTGCCTGGGAGTATCGAAGTACAACGTGCTGTAGGAGGATATGTGAATATCTTCCACACGTAATACCTGGTAACCCGCGGTCATCGTTTGCAAAAGGGTTGGTAACTGCTCTGTGCCAAAGAGGTACTTTGTGTCGACGCGATCCATCAGTGCGACGCGATCCATCTCAGCCAGGCCGATAGAATCGAACGAGCCCACGATATCTTCGACTGAGGTCATGATTCAAACGGGTCGTGGTGGTAAGGTCACTCGGCAGCTTTGCCTGCCTGCGCGGGAGAATAGGTTGTCCACGAACTCATTCTAACGACCCGCAATGGCCAACACGAAGTGGTCTTGGGCACAAAAAAGAGAGTCGCAAAAGACAAGGTTAGCTTAACAACCCTCGCTGGTTGACACAACGTCACGCGCAATGTGAGTTGTTCAATTGGTTGGGTGACAAAAGTGGAGAGGCGTTGCTTGAGGATTTGTCCGAATGTTTGTCTCCCTTTTTGTGCTGGCTATTATTTTGAATGAGTAAAGTTGGTCCATGTCATCGATAGCCCTGCGTAGCTTTTTGTGGACCTCATTGCTCGTTGGGATTGCTCTCAGCTATGGTGCAAAAAAGCGCGTAGCCGAAGCGAGATCTCCCGATATGGCCGGACTCTTTGCCCAGGCAGACCAACACTGGGCATTTCAGGCGCCGCAGCAAAGCAGGTTGCCCCTGCCGGCGCTGAGCAATGGTTTCGAACGGTGATCGACTAATCATGTCGCCATTCAGCCGGGACAAACAGCCGTCATCATTGGCGTGGGGCCCGTGGGTGTGTTGCACGCGAAACTGTTTCCGCACGGCGTTCAGTTGACCCGCTAAACAGCAGTAGGATAAAATAAAGTCAGTTGATTTTAATTGACAGATTGAGATAATCGCAATGGTGTTGAGAGGTTCCGGATGGTTTGCGGCTTTGCATCCCTGTTTCTGCGGGTTATGACTTGCGGTTTAACAACCGTTGCTATAGCCGCCAGCGATTCGCCTGCCAGTTCGGACAGCTCGCTTTCTGGGCACTGGGCGTTTCGCCCGCTCGTGCGTCCAGCAGTCCCCCTGGTAAAACGGTCTGACTGGGTACGGACTTCGGTCGACGCGTTTGTCTTAGCCCGTCTTGAAGAACATGAGCTTGGGCCATCTCCCGTCGCTCCAAGGCATGTGCTCCTGCGCCGGTTGTCGGCAAACTTGCTGGGGTTGCCACCTTCTGAAGCAGCATCCCAGCAGTTCGCAAGCGATAACTCTCCGGGGGCCTACCAGGAACTGGTAGAGCGTCTGTTGGACTCGCCTCATTACGGCGAGCGATGGGGGCGGCACTGGTTGGACGTGGCTCGCTTCGCCGAGTCAACAGGCTTTGTCGAGAACCACAATAAGCCCCATTTTTGGCGATTCCGCGACTGGGTTGTCGATAGTTTCAACACCGACAAGCCGTACGATGTATTCATTACTCAGCAACTAGCCGGTGATGAATTGCAGCCTTATACCGACGAGAACATCATTGCCACCGGATTCCTGGCGGCTGCCCGTCTGGCCAGCGAAGAACTGAGCTGCATACGTCAAGAAGGCGCCATGTATGTCGACATTGTGAATGCAACCTCTTCGGCCATGCTTGGTCTTACGATGGGGTGTGCACAATGTCACGATCACATGTTTGACCCGCTCACACAGAGCGATTACTTCCGTCTGCAGGCATTCTTTTTGCGCGGATATCCGGGAAACCTGGTGCTTGGTGGTAACGAGGTACCGGAGGAAATTCATCAAGCTGCCGCGCATTTCCACGAGGTGAATTTGCGGGTGCGAAAACGTATCCTGGAGGAGGGGGTTCGAGGGGAGTCGTCCGAATTGCAAAGGGTGTGGTCGACTTCACCTGCGGGACGAACTCCCGAAGAAGAAGCTTTGTATCGAGTTCACCGGGCCGCTTTGAATATTCGAGTTGCCGGCTGTAACGGTTTTCGCATCAACGAAGAAGAACGAAAGCAGCTCGACGAGGCAAAGGCAGCGATCGACAAATATGTTCCCCAACTGACACAGACGTGGGCTTTTTATTCTCCTGTCACCAGTCCGCACAGGCTCAGTACACTACTGATGGCAGGGAATTTTCCCTTGATTCACAATGAAGCTGAACTCGGTTCGCGGCGTGCTTATCTCCTGTACCGTGGTGATCCTTACCAGCCCAAAAAAGTCGTGACCCCGGGTTTTCCTGAGGTCCTGTTGGCGGCTGGTGAGCAGAATCAAACCCTTGAGGAACCTTCTTCAGAAAGATCACGAACCGCTCTTGCCCGCTGGCTAACCCGCCGCGGCACCCCGGCAGCTGCGCTTGTTTCCCGTGTTTGGGTCAACAGGATTTGGTCTTACCATTTTGGCCGTGGTTTGGTGGGAACCCCTGGCAATTTCGGGGTGCGTGGGGAGCGTCCGACTCATCCTGAACTACTCGAGCACCTTGCTGCGGAGTTGATTGACAGTGGTTGGAGTACCAAGCATGTTCAGCGGTTGATATTGAAGTCCAGCACGTATCGTCAGAGTTCAGAGGTCAAGCCGATGGCAGCCGCCCAGGCAGACGAGCAACGGGTGATCCCGCAAGTCGTGGATCGTGAGAACCGGTTGTATTGGCACTGGCCTGTCAGGCGGTTTGAGGCCGAGGTGATCAGGGACATGATGCTTGCTGTTTCGGGACAACTCGATATTACCGTTGGCGGGCCTAGTGTTCCCACCGGCCAGGCGTCGACGCGGCGCAGTCTTTACCTTTTTCAGCGGCGGGACGCCCCCCAGGAGATGCAGGCATTGTTCGATGCGCCAACGGCTATGGCGGCAAGTTGTGCGCGCCGACAGGTATCGACAAGTCCCCTGCAACCGTTATTCCTGCTGAACAGTCAAGAGTCGGCAATCTGGTCTGAAAAATTTGCCAGTACAGTGGCCAAGGAATCGCCAAACGATTTAACCCGGCAGGTGGAGTTAGTGTTTCAAAAAGTGTTGGGGCGGCGGCCTGATGCCAGCGAGCAGGAAGAGGCGCTGGCCTACCTGCAGACAACTTTGGAGGAACCGGTCGAGAGCGGAGCTGTGCTTCCCCGGATTAACCAATTGGACTTTTCCGAGGAGCATCAAGATCCGTTTCCCTACGCGACACCACGACCTTCAATCATCGCGATACGACCCAGCCAACCGGGTCATTATGTGTTGCATCGCAATGGATACACCGACCATACCCCCGAACCAGTTGCCGGTACGGTCACGTATTCTTTCAATCACCCGGTGACGGTCACCGAGTTGGAAATGATTGTGCACATCAATGGCATCACCCGGGTCGAGGGATTGGTGGGGGATACGATCGACGAACTTGTTTCTATTGGCGAAGCCAGTGCCTCGGAAGCTGGTCGCGGGAAACCGTTTCCCCAAGAGCTTGGTTTGGTAACGTTTACGTTTGCCCCGGAGAATCATCGGACAGGCAAAATTTTTCGGTTTGTCGTTCGTGAGACCGTCAAGGTCGATGGCTACGCCAATTACCAGGCATATCCCCGAACTGCTGATCATGAGCGTATTTTGCCAACCCTGGAGTTGGTTCCTGATGCACCGAGTCCGATGTCACCATTCGCAAAGTTTTGCCAGGCGATGATGAATTTGAACGAATTTTTCTATGTCCCCTGAAATTGTTGTTTCTGGAAGTCGTATTGTTTCCTGAAAAAGAGATAGAAAGCCATTGATTTTCAGGCCGAAACCAGTGTCGGAGTCGTTTTTCAGTCCGCGCCCGGTTAGACTATGTAACTGCTGACAGTGCCTGATCAAATAACACACGTGTCAGGAGTCAGGCCGTGATGGTCCGTGCGGACCGAGGTGATTTTGTCCCAGCAAGGATCCGCCATTTCCCCTAGATGGAAGCCAGCCATGGCCCATCGTTTCAAACGCAACATGCATTCTCAATGCGGTCGATATGGTGCACTGCCAACCACGCGGCGGGAGATGCTGCAGCGGGCTGGTTTTGGATTTGGTTCGCTGGCGCTGGCAGGTTTGGTTGCCCGGGAGGGTCTTGGGAAGAGCGGTGCCCTTGGTAGCTCGCCGACCGGTCACCTAACGCATTTTTTGCCCCGTGCTCGGAATGTCATTTTTCTTTTCATGGGGGGTGGACCGAGCCAGATCGATACGTTTGATCCCAAACCAGAGTTGAGCCGCCTGGATGGTAAAGAGACCCCCGAGAGCATTCGCAAGTTGTTCCAACGGACGGCTACGATGGGCAACGGAACGCGCAAGCTGATGGGGAGTCCATTTCGTTTTCAGCGTTACGGTGAGTCTGGCTTGCCGGTCTCCGACCTGCTCCCGGGGATAGCCCATCATATCGACGATCTTTGCGTTGTGCGGAGCATGCAGCACGACACATCGATTCATATGCCGGGCGAGTATATCATGACGACCGGCACGATTGTGGGGGATCGGCCGAGCCTGGGGGCTTGGGTGACGTATGGCTTGGGGAGCGAGAGTCATGACTTGCCCGAATACATCGTCTTTGGAGGCCCAACGCGGCCGACTTACTCCGCCGGTTTTTTGCCTGCCCGACATCAGGGGACCTCGATTACCTCCGGGGAAATTCCACACCTGGAATTGCCGTGGGGGGTTTCTACCACCGGACGGCGTCGGCAGTTGGACTTCATTGGCCGCATGAACCAGATGCATCGCCAACGTGTCGATTCAGGGAATACGGAACTGGAGGCCCGCATCCGTTCCTACGAACTGGCTTTTCGAATGCAGTTGGCCGCCCCGGAGGCGTTTGATCTCAACCAGGAGACTGCGGCCACCAAGCGACTTTATGGTGTCGGTGAGAATCCCACCAATGACGTTGGTACCCAATGTTTAATGGCCCGCCGCTTGGTCGAGCGCGGAGTGCGGTTTATTCAGCTCTACATTGGGGGGTGGGATTCCCACAGTGATTTGAAGGGGGGCCATCAGGGCTGTGCGGATCGCAGCGATCGCCCGATTGCCGGATTGTTGACCGACCTCAAGCAGCGAGGTCTGCTCGACTCGACCCTCCTGGTATGGGGAGGGGAGTTTGGCCGCACCCCGGGAGCTGAGAAGGGGAATGGCCGCGATCACTCGCCTGGTGGTTTTACCGTGTGGCTGGCGGGTGGCGGTGTGAAGGGTGGTCAGGTGATTGGCAAGACCGACCCGGTGGGTTACACCGCGATCGAGCGGCCGATTCATCCCAATTCGCTCCATGCGACGATTCTCCACGCATTAGGGTTGGAGCAGGAAAAACTCACTTTCCGGCACAACGGCCGCGACGAGATTCCGACGTTCGTCTCCAGCGAAATTGTCCACGAAGTCTTTGCCTGAACGTGGTTGAACCAGTTCCTCTTAATTGCTTTCTCGCTGAGCATTCATGGCGGTAATCCAGCGGTGGAGAATCGCGACTGCCTTTTCGTCGACACGATTGGTCGCCAGCCGTGGCGCGAGGTATCAACCGAAATGAACTCGTCGGCTGTACGCTCCGCCGCGTTTGCTTGACCGGAAGTTGCCATCGTCAATAACAGCAGGCTGACACCAAGGCCTAGAGATAGAATCGAGGGCATGCGAGATTTTCTCTGCGAGAAGATTCAACGGGTGAGCAGAAAGCAAGCACCTTACCGTGGTGAATTACTTTACCGGTTGAAAACAGGGTCAAAATGTGTGTTTGTCATGCTATTGCGGGTTGAGCAACTTTCGCTTTAGCCAATCGACCAGGGTTTGCTTGTAGTGGACCTGATTGGGGGCGGTCCAACCTCCGGTACCATGCCCTCCCCCTACGGCCGCCAGGAGTTCACATTCAGCACCAACGCGGCGCATGGCACCTTGCATGCTGTGCGCCTGTTCGATCGGCACGCCATAGTCGCGCGTGCCGTGGATCAGCAGGTAAGATGGCATTTCCGGGTGGACATGTGTCACGACCGTAGCATCGGCAAGCAGCGGTTTGTTTTCAGCCGTAACCTTATCAAAGCCGAAAAATGCAGCCATGCCACCGGAAATGCAACCACCTTCGGGTCGAGGCACCGTGTACCCGTCCATGGCGCAAGGATTTTCGGTAACGCGCAACAAAAAGTCGTGCTCGCCGTAGAACGAGATCACCGTAGCCACTTTGTTTCCGGGTCGATACTTGGCGCCAGCGTGGGAGACCAACATCCCGCCGGCCGAGTCACCCATCAACGCCAGGCGATCGGGATCGATACGGAGTTCGCCTGCGTGTTGTTTGATGAAGGCAATGGCCTGTTGGATATCATTGGTGGCGGCGGGGTAGGGGTGTTGAGGCGCGAGGCGGTAGTTGGCAGAGATAACCGAAATCCCGTTGGCCAGGATCAAGTCGCGAATTTCACCGAACCCCGTACTGATATGCTCCTTATCACCCGTGACAAATCCACCGCCGTGAATATAAATGACGGCCGGATGGACGTCCTTGCCAGGGATCAGGTAAGCGTCGAGTTTGAGTGGTTCCCCATTGGGTTTGGCAAATACGATGTCTTTACGGAGTTCAAATTCGGCAGCAAAGGTGGGGGGGGCGGCGCAGAGCAGTAGATAGACCAGCACGGGAGCCTTGCAGCAGAAGCGAATGTGAGTGGTTGCCATGGATCGGTTGTTTGTTGACGGCGAGTTGGTGGAAAAAACGCGGTACGCATCCCTCCGGTTCCGTTCGCACGTTGCCTTAATTCTGAGAGTGGTACCGGCAAAAGTTGGAATATACCAGATTCTTTACAGTTGCTTTAGAGTTTTTGCCGGAAATGCTACAGACCGGTTTGCAATTCTCTTGGTAACAGGAGTTGTTCGAGCGTAGTCGCAGGATGTTATTTCTGAGCCAGGGATATTCGATTCGGGCTGGTATCGTGGTCCGAAATCATTACGAAAAATGCATGGGCGCGTGCAAATTTGGGAACCTGTTTGAGAGCCAATCTCTGCCTGTCGGGCTCATCGGTTGAGCCATTCGGTGCGTGCCCGCGCATCGGCTTCGATGTGAGTTCCGCGGTAGATTTTCACCGAGGCGAAGCCGTCGTAGCCAATTTACCGCAAGAGTTGCCAGGACGACAGGAAATTCGATGTGACCGGTTTCAAACGCTTGGCCATTACTTTGACAAACGTAACCAACCCAGGAAGGCAGCTTTGACCGGATTTTATCTGGCCAACGGCTGCAGCTCGAGAGGGCTGCGGCTCGAGTGTGACGAAAGGTCACTAGACGGGCGGGAAACGAACTCTAAGATACTTATCTGACTACCAGGAACCATGTTTGCTGAGGATTACAATCATGACGCAAATCACTTCACGACGCAGTTTTTTGAAGGTTGCCGGTGCTGTGTCGGCTGGTTTTGCAGGGTTGCGGCTTGCGACCGTCGGGCAAAACCAGGTGACTGCCGAGAGCGTCGCTACGTTTCGCTACGGACCGCTGCGGACTGATCCGCAGGGAGTGATTGATCTTCCGAAAGGTTTTTCCTATCGGGTGATTTCCAAGGCCGGTGAGCGGATGGACGATGGCTTGTTTGTACCGGGAAAGCACGACGGTATGGCTGCTTTTCCAGGGCCAGATGGCAAGACGATTCTGATACGTAATCACGAATGCGAACTTGGTCCGGCACGCGAGGGGGCTTTTGGCTGGAATCTCGAATTGCTGGATGGTTTTGACCGCAGCAAATTTTACGATCGCGCTTTTGGCGGAACGCCACCGCTCGGGGGCACGACGACCCTGGTTTACGACACACGCGCGAAGAAACTCGAACACCATTTTCTCAGCCTGGCCGGAACTATTCGTAATTGTGCCGGTGGTCCGACGCCCTGGGGAAGCTGGATTAGCTGTGAAGAGACAGAAGACCGCGCCAACGAGGTGCTCGAACATGACCATGGGTACAACTTTGAAGTCCCTGCCTCAGCCGAGATGGGTCTTACTCAGGCAGTGCCGTTGCGGGCGATGGGCCGATTTTGCCACGAAGCTGTGGCGGTCGACCCTCACTCGGGCATTGTCTACGAGACCGAAGATACAGAAGACGGATTGATTTACCGCTTCATTCCCAATCAGCCGGGACGACTCGCTCGAGGTGGCAAACTACAAGCCTTGGCCATTCGAGGTCGAACTTCCGCCGACACGCGAAATTGGCTTGCCGAGGGGTCGGATGCTGCCGTTACAGATATGATTCTGCCCGGAACCGTTTTTGATGTTGCTTGGGTTGACGTCGACGAAGTCGATGCGCCCAACAACGATTTGCGGTTCCGCGGGTACCAAAGTGGGGCTGCCCGATTTGCCCGCGGAGAAGGCATGTGGTACGGCAACGACTCCGTTTATTTTGCTTGCACGAATGGCGGCCAAAAGAAACTTGGCCAGATCTGGCGTTACGTGCCAAGCCCGTTCGAAGGGACCGTCAAGGAAGATCGCCAGCCAGGTCGCCTGGAGTTATTTATCGAGTCAAACGATGTGTCGTTGATCGAGATGTGCGATAACCTCACCGTCGCTCCTTGGGGGGACGTCATCCTTTCTGAAGACGGACAGCCCGACCAATACATCGTAGGGGTGACCTCGGCAGGTCGGATTTACCACCTTGGCCGCAACGCCATGAATGGGTCGGAATTTGCCGGTGTGGTGGTTTCACCCGATGGGTCGACACTGTTTGTCAATATCCAGGAGCCGGGGGTTACGCTTGCAATCGACGGTCCCTGGCGACACGGGTAGCCTATCGCCGGGATAAGGCTGTGGGGACCGGATCGGCACGCTGGTTACTGGTCTGCTTGTCGCCGAATCGACTGGCGACGTTCCTGACCGCTGCGGCGACCTGGTAGGTCGACCGCCGGCGGTGTATGCCGGGGCAGTTGTGGCTCGACCGGTGGCCTGTCGTCGCCTGCTGCTGTGCGACGTTGTTTTTTTCGATTCTCTTCCGCAGTACGTTTTTCAATCAAATGTTGGAGTTCAGCAGGAATTGGTAGCGTTTCAGACATTGTTGGAGTTCGCTATTTCTGCCGTAACAACATTTAATCCGGGTACCACAACGTTTCGGGCATCAACCCGTCGGGACCCGAGGAATCATAGCTCACATCGGGCGCCAGGATGGTTTCTACCGTGTCGGGATAACAATCAAACGTCGGGGGCAGTATCAGATTGTATGGAATGGGCACACGTTGTGGTGGGCAGGGATGGTGACAATTAATCGGGTTCCGGATGGCATCGAGCAGTTCTGGTTCCCAACGACGTCGATCGGCCCGGTAGAGTGGACCCACGAGCAGGGGCGTTGTAGCCCGGCGGACTTCAGTTTGTTGCCGGGCTTCAGCGCAGGGCACCAGTGGAACGATGTGGGGAACCAGGGCGATGATGACCTCGTGACGTTCTCGTTTCACAGTGCGTTTCTGGAACGCACGCCCAATGATGGCCAGGTCTCCCAGCCAGGGGACTTTGTTCTCTACCTCGCGGTCGGTTTCCTTGATTAAACCACCAATGACCATCCCATGGCCGTTGTTGAGCATGACGGTAGTTTCGACTTCGGTGGTCTCCTCTTCGGGCAAAGTTGTTACGGGATTAATCTGTCCGTTCGAGACCTCCGGCTTGACCGTCATCACCACGCGACCATCGTTGCTGATGATGGGGGTCACCCGCAGTACGACTCCCACATCGAGAAATTGAACATCCTGCAACGTGCTGGTTTGGGTAGTCGTTGTCACGAAGAAACCAAGTTGTTCACCGACCTGGATTCTGGCTTCCTGCCCATTCAGGACCAATACCTTGGGAGCAGCAAGCGTTTTGGCGTTGGTCGTGGTTTTAAGTGCCTCGATCAGGGCCGTCAGGTCTGTCCCCTGGATGTCCAGAAGAAAAGCAGGGCTTGCGTTTGGGTCGGCAAATCCGGTCGTTTCGAACGTGACACGCGAGTTGGCGATACGGAAAATCTCCTTAAGGTTCACACCATGTTTCAAATCATCTTCGAGATCGACCTGCAGGATGTGTGCCTCGATCAGGACTTGCCTTGGAGGGCAATCGGCCTGGGCGATGTAGGTTTCGATACGGGCCAGGTATTCCGGCAAATCTTGGACGACCAGCTGTTGCCGGGTCTTCATTTTGTCGGTTGGGTCGGTTTCCGAGACAAACGATTGCCCGGCGGGTGAGAGTAACCCTTTGACGACCCGGTCGATCTCGGTTGGGGAGACATAGTTGAGTGAAAAGACGCTCAAGTTGCGTCCCTGAACCAGGGGGGATACCAGTGCAGCACTCTCAATCGGTGTGACCATGATAATGTCGTGATAAAGATGCCAAGTGTAACCGTTGATCGAGAGGATCGAGTCTAAAGCATCCTGCAACGATACGTCGGTAAGGTGAACCGAAACAGGAATCTGAGCGTTGTTGCTGGTGACAAGGTTCAGGCCATGCTGCTGGGCAATCGATGTGAGTACCACGTTCAGGGGCACACCGCGGGCAACCAGCGAGATGAGTTCGTCGTGAACCACAATCTTCAAACCGGAGTCGAGCGATGGTTTAGCCAGTGGAACGGTGAATTGTCGACTGCTGGCGGGGTCGGGTTCAGGCGGGGGGAGTGGCTCGCTTGGCGGAGCAAGGGCCGTTTTCGTTGTATTCTGTCTGGCAGGAATTGCTCCGTTTTGGGGAACAGCTGTTTGACTGGCGTCTGCGGTCTTGTCGGTGACAACTAGCGACGGTTGCGGGCCAGGTGGGGAGTCGGGTTGTACCAAGAGTGGCTGGGCGCTAATTGGGCTGGCCGAGCCAAAGCTGAAGGGAAGCAGAAGCACGACCCAGGGCCAGCTGCAGCGAAGTCCGTTGAAGAGCTTTCCGAGCTGGTCCATTGGAGTCCGTGAAAGGTACGGTCGTGGGCGACGAGAAAGAAACGGTTGTCATGGGCAAATAGCGGGGCGCCGGTAATCATACGGTTTACAAGCAAGCGCACATTCACCAATCTGCTAGCATCGAATGAACTTTGCGCAAGCCGTAGATTCGGTACAACCCGATTTGTCCCTATCATCTGAAAAATCGACTTGCAATGGTCAGAGACTCCACCCAAAACTGCCTCGGTTTTGGGAAGGTGCTTAGCCGGCGTCGGGCCGTTCCAGAACAATTCCGTCGGGGCGGATCTCGACGACCCTTGTTCCATTAGGGAGGATTTCTCCCTCGCGGACGATTTGCGAATCAATCACAGCCATGGTCCCGTGACGGGAATGGAACATCATTTCAGGGATTTTGTTGGTAAACCAGGGGACAGTTGGAGAATCGCGATGCTCCGTTTGTGCGGCCAGGGCCGACTCCTCCCTGCCAGCTGTGGGTGGGTGGTTCCCCTCCACTAGCTTTTGGGTCGTGGTGGAGAAGGGGTCGTGCTTGAGAATTTCAGCTAGCGTTTGGTTGGGCCAGGGTCGCGGGGGATTTTTACTCGTATGCTTGGGCAGCCTGGTCAAGGTTGTCAGTAGGACCTGTTGCGACGTCGTCGAGCTTACTGGCGGAGTGTTGGTTTGTGGGTCGCCGGGCGTGCTGAACGCGCGGTACAGCATGACTACCAGCGAGATTGCCAGCACCAGAATGATGACAATCTTGAGTTTTTCCGTGATTGGCGAAGGGGGGGTGTCAGGCATGGCGGGCGCCTCCGGTCGCAAGCGGGATTATTCGGTTGGTCACGGTTTCGCGCAGGGGAGTGAAGAAGATTCGCAAGGTTATTTCGACGGGATAGCCTTCAGCGTCGCTGCCGGGCTGGCTGATTTGCAGATCGCGGACAACACATAACCGGCGTAGCTCGGTCAGCCCTGCCAGGAAGTGACAAATCGATTTATAGGAAGCATGGGCGGATAACTTCACATCCATTTTCGAGTGGGTCTTTTCGTGGGTGGTACTGTCTCGACTGAACTGGTGAATCGAAACGTCACTCTCGGTGGCGAGCGTGGCCAGTTGGCCAAGAAATACCGATTCTTGTGGCGCCGAAGGAATTCGAGCAAGTAGTTGATCGAGATGGGTTTCCTCGTGATCGAGTTGCTGCTGCAGATTCTCGTGGGTCGACACAAAAGCTTGAGCCTGCCGGAGGCATTCCAGCTTTTCATTGGCTTGTGTCGTGAGTGAGGCTGTTTCTTCCCACGTGGGTGTAAGCAGGAAAAGATAAAGCAATGCCACGACACCGAGTGTGGAAAACAGTCCGGCAGCGTGTAGCGACCAGCCAAGTTGTGGGAGCTTTGAAATTGAGTTCATGATCGAGCACCTGTGCGTCGTTATTCGTAGCGACAGGAGAGATTGAATTTTCGCCGGCCGTCGTCGTCTGAGATGGCTCGCGACGATTCGAGCAGTACGCGATCAAACACGTTGTAATCCTTCAAGGCGGCGACAAACCGTGTTACCGCAAGGTCACTTGCCGCAGTCGCCTGTAGTTTTAATTCGTAGACTTCGTTGATTTGCGTTACGGTTCGGGCAGGATCAATTTCCGACGGGACCGTGACCCGCTCTTGGACGGTCGACAAGGTGAAGTGTTCGATACTAATTTTACTTTTCGACTGGTTGGCGCCTTGGCTTACCATCCCCAACAGCTGCAAAGGTTGCCCGCTGTTGTTTTGCATGGCGACCAGGGATTCACGTTGCTGCAAGGCGTCAAGTCGTTGCCGAATGCGTTCGACTTGTTCAACCCGCTCGAGGGCAGCTGTCGTACGTGATCCGACACGAGCAAGTGTCTCTCTTTCGGCACCCAGCATGGAATACTCCCGGCTGCACGCGATCACACCGATCAGGGCGGCTAAAAACGTCATCGGTAGCCATTGGTGAAGCCGCTTGCGAACCAGCAGGCGACGACGCTCGGCAAATGGTAGCAAGTTGAGGTGCATGGTCAGGCTATTAACGGGATGGCAGAAAGGGCGATCGCTTCACCAAGCATCGCCTGATGGCCAAAGGGATTAGCTGCGGACGTTGCTTGTGCGGAGAGATGCCAGACGGTTGTGGGAAGAGCCAGTTGTTCAGCGAGCAGTTGGTCGGTGCCCTTGAGTGCCGCTCCGCCACCAAACAGGCAAACATGCTGCGGTACCAATTCGGGATGCTCGTGGGCGATAAACTGCAATGTACGTTGCAGTTCTTGCACTGCCTGTTTAACGGGTTCTTTGGTCAGGTTGCAAATGGTCTTCCGAATTTCGCCCGGTACCAGGTCGTCATCGGTTTGCAGCCCATACTCGCCCAACAGCTGGCAGGCCTCCTCATGCGTAAGCTTGAAGCCGCTCTGGAGGTTGGCTACCACCTTGCCCAGTCCGCACTCACAGAGCAAACGCGTGAAACAGGGAGTGCCGTGCCGTACGATGGTCAGCCAGATGGCATTAAATCCCCAGTCGACTGCGGCAATCACTTCCGCGGATGTGACGGGAGGCGACATGGCGATCGCGCGGGCTACAGCAAAGGGGTGGGAATCGATGGCCTGGCATTGGAGTTTTACGCGACTCAATTCCGAAGCCACTGTTTGTGCTGTGTCGGTTGGGGTCGATACGACATGGACCAGACAGGTCGCTTGATTGGACCGGCAGGGGTTGGTACGCCAGAAGCCGGCCTGGTAATCGCCAGGCCCACGATCGTCGGCATAGTTCAACTCCGCATCGACCAGGTGCAATAATTCCGCATCGGGTGCCGACGGCAGGTCCAGTACGCGGAGTTCTGAAAGAGGCGTCGGTAACAAACATGCCGCAGGTCGAGATCGCCAGCGGTGCATACCTTGCAGGGTGGGCTCGAGAATCTCGCGTAATCCTGTCAAAGAGCGGTCCCATCCGGTAGGGCATCTGGGCAGGATTTGTCCGAAACGGAGTTGCCAGCGGTTATTGTAGCGTTCGACTTGCGCCAGCTTGATTGTCGACGTACCGATGTCGACACCGACCCAGCCATAACGCTGCCCGCGTTGCAAGTGCATTTCAGGATGGACTGCGGTGACGGTCATTTGGGTTGAAGGTCGGGATGGGAATTATGGGCCAGGTCGAAGGGGACAAGCCACGTTACGGTGCCGGTCGGGCAGCGAGTTTTTCGAGCCTCGCCAGCCGCCCGTCCATAGTTTTCAGGATTTGTGCAATCTCGCGGAGGATTTGTTCCGAGCGTTCGGAGCCGCTCAGAAATGCTTTTCGCGGTTGGCCCTTCGTGATTTCGGCTTGCGCTGAATTGGTGTTTGCGAACCATCCACCAGCCAGGCTTGCCAGGAGAAACAGGGCCAGCAATACGATTGGCCGAACGGTTGATTTGAAGTTCGTGGATGGATTCATTTGGATTCCCCAGATTTGTACAAGTTGCTGTCGGTTTTGCTCAATGGGACATTGTCGAGACGTCTAGCAGCGGCACGATCACGGCAAGTACCACAATCGCCACGAAAACGCCCATCACGACAATGATGACTGGTTCGAGCAACCGTACCAGTTGCCGCACACGTCGTTCACCGTCGTCTTCGTAGTATTCGCCAATCAGCTGCATCACCATGCCGAGTTTTCCTGTTTTTTCTGCGGTTGCTATCATTTGGGCGGCACCGGCGGGAATGAAGGCTGCCTCTCCAATCGTCTTTCCGATACCGTTTCCATTAAGAACTTCGCGTTCCATGGTGTCGAAGACCTTACGGAAGAATTGATTCTTGACAGCAGATCGGCAGAGCCGCACCGATTCCAAAAGAGGAACGCCCGTTTGCAGCATGGTACCGATCAAGCGAAACATGCGACCTGCCAACAGCAAACGGGAAGCGTCGCGGAGGAGTGGTAAATTGAGGATTGCCCGATCCCAACAACGGGTTGCCTGCTCCGTATGCCGCACCCTCCAAAGTGCCAGCATTGTGGCCACCAGCCCGGCCAAGAGCAGCAGGCTGTGCGCGCGCAAGATTTGGGCTGTGTCAAGCAATAACTGGGTCATGGGCGGGGCTGGCCTTCCCAAACTGACAAAGACCTTGCCAAATTGTGGCAGTACGAAGAACACCAGTGCGTTGACCACAACGGTAGCAATACTGATCAATACCAGCGGGTAAGCCAAGGTCGACCACAGTGTACTTCGCAAGCGAATTTCGTTGCGGATCTGCTCGGCAAGTCGGCTCAGGACTTCATTGACCGTGCCGGCAGACTCGGCAGCAGCAATGCTGGCAACGTACGCTTCACCAAATACGTCGACTCGCTGTTTCATTGCGACCGATACGGGGCTGCCGGCTGAGATGTCGCGGAAGAGTTCTTCCAGCAGTTTGCGCAAGCGCGGGTTACGGCAATCCTCGGCAGTGGACCGGATTGCTTCGGCCAGATCGATTCCCGACTGGCACATGATCGCCAGTTGAGAGGTGAGTATCATCAGTTCGGTGCGTTTGATACCACTGCGTCCTTTGCCGCCGAAGGTGAACCTGGCAGCCGTGCGAGGATTGTTTTTCTGAAACGAGAGTGGGAACAGCCCCTGTTCGCGCAACGTTTGCTGTGCTTCGCCGAATGAAGCCGTATCGAGGACGCCGTTGGTCAATCGTCCTTCCAGTGATTTTGCCGTGTACCGCAATTCCATCGGAAAGTTCTCGTCTAGTCGAAAAACGCCACGCGAATAATTTCTTCGAGGCTGGTTTCCCCTGCTTCAGCGAGGCGAATTCCCTCGGCCAGCAAGGTGGTTTCTTCCTGTTCATGTTGCAATGCCCGGATCGTTTCCAGGTCTGCTCCTGTCGAAATCGCCTCACGCAGGTTGCGGGTGGCAGTCAGTAGTTCGTAAATTCCAAGTCTTCCTTGAAAACCGGTGTCGTAGCATTTTGAGCAGCCTTCCCCCCGAACGAATTGGCGGCGTGCGTCTCCCTCGTAGTGGATCATGTCGAGGAGTTCTGCAGGTGGATAGTAGGTTGTTTTGCAATTGGGGCAGACGGTTCGAACCAACCGCTGGGCGATGATACCGACGAGTGCGGCCGAAATTTTGTACGGGGCAATTCCCATATCCAACAGTCGTGTAATCGCACTGGCGCTATCATTGGTGTGTAGTGTGCTGAGGACCAGGTGCCCGGTAAGTCCGGCTTGGATCGCGACCTCTGCTGTCTCTGTATCACGAATCTCACCCACCATAATGATGTCGGGATCCTGTCGCAGGATGGCACGCAGCACGTTAGCAAAGGTCAGCGACTTTGCTCTATCCATCTGGACCTGGTTGATCATCTCCAATTGATATTCGACGGGGTCTTCGACGGTCACGATGTTGTGGTGTACCGACTTGATGAGTTCCACGGCCGAATAAAGCGTGGTCGTTTTTCCACTACCGGTCGGGCCGGTGACAAGGACCAGCCCATACGGCCTGGCAAGCATGCGTTTGATCGAGAGGAGTTGCCGGTGGGGAACACCTAGTTGTTCGAGGTCAAAGGTTACATTGCTGCGATCCAGGACACGGAGCACCACTTTTTCGCCGAGCACGGTTGGGAGGGTCGAGCAGCGCAGGTCAATCTCGCGCCGCTCGACCAGTACGTGGGTCCGCCCATCCTGCGGCACACGTTGCTCGGCAATATCCAACTTGGCGATTACCTTGATACGGGAGACAATCGCGGCGTGGAAATCACGGCGTGGTCGCAGCACTTCGCGAAGCTGGCCATCGAGACGAAAACGAACCGACGAATTTTTCTGGCCGGGTTCGATGTGAATGTCGCTGGCACCCTGTCGCACCGCATGGACAATAATGTAGTTCACCAGGTTGATGACCGGACTCCCTTCGGCGAGCGATTGCAAGTCCTGCAGGTCGACTTCGAAGATTTCTGGATCGACCTCAACTGCGTCGGCCTCGATATCAGCCGACACGGTGTCGACCGCAAAGTCTTCTTCGTAGGCACGCGGCAAGAGTTTGTCGATGGTTCCCTTCAATGCCAAAATCGGTCGTACACGTAGCCTGGTGATCCGCTCGATTTCATCGAGGTGATGCAGATTTTGCGGCTCGGCCATTGCCACGGTAAGTTTTCCACGAACGCAGAACAGCGCAAGTGCGCTGAACGATTTAGCGAGGGTGTGCGGCATGATGCGAACTACCGCGGGGTCAATCAGCCCTTCCCGCAACTTCACAAAAGGTACACCGAGGTTCTCGGCAATAAAGGGAAGGAGCTGTTGTTCATCCACAAACCCGAGTTCGATCAGCGTTTCGCCGAGTCGCATTTTCTTGGATTGCTGCTCGCCAAGTGCTGTTTCCAGCTCCTGTGGAGTGAGCAGGCTGGCGCGTACAAGTTGCTCTCCCAGCGGGGCTGGGGGCATACTTGCGGGAGCCCTTTGTGAATCGACCGTTTCGGCCAGCGTGTTCATCGTGTGAAGCTCCCAACGGCACTGATGAGTTCGTCAAACGTTTCCAGTTGGTGATCGACGGCAGTAATTCGCAGAATATCACGGCAGAGCGCGTTCGCGTTGGCCAGCTCGAGCCGACCTCCCAGATTGGTACATCGATCGTGGGCGTCGAGAAGCCATTCCAGGCCTGTGCTGTGGATGAACGGTACCTGGTTCAGATCAAACACCAGGCGGGGTGGCCCGTTCGAAACCGCTTGCTCCAGCAACAGGTTCAGTTCCTCCACGGCATCGGTATCGAGCGGGCCGTCACCAACAATCACATCGACGATCCCTTTTTTTTCAAGTTTGAACATTGTTTTTCTCGTCTTCGGCTAGCAGGGCAAAGTGACGGCAAAGCGGGTACCTTTGTTGAGTTCGCTGTGAACGTCGATCTTTCCGCCGTGCAACCGCACGACTTCCTGGGTAAAAGCCAGACCGAGTCCGTTGCCGGGAATCTCTCGTACGTGGATGTCCGCACCACGGAAGAACTTTTCGAAGATGTGCGGCACCTCGTCTGGTGAAATTCCAATGCCAGAATCTTCCACGTAGATTGCGAGTTCCTCGGATTTTTGTTCAACCGTAAAGCTCACACGCCCGCCTGCCGGTGTGTACTTGGTCGCGTTTCCTAACAGGTTCACTAGCGCCGATGTGAATTTATCTTTATCAAGCGACATCTGGGCAAGTTTCGGGGGTAGCCGCACATCGAGCGTGATCTCTTTACTTTTCATTTCAGGGGCGACGTGATCCATCACCTCTTCCAGAAGTCGCATCAGATCGGTTTCGTGCCGCTGCAGGTTAAGCGAGCCAGATTCCATCTGGCTGATGTTCAACAATTCATCCACAAACCTCGACAGTCGGGTCGCCTCGGCGTTGATGATGTTGCAGAATTCCTTTTGTTGGTCGACGTCGATTCCCTCCTCGAGGGCGAGTGTTTCCGCATAAGCCTTGATATTGCCGAGCGGGGTCCGCAGTTCATGGGTGGCGGTCAACACGAACTGGTTTCGCACTGCATCGGCCAGGAGCTGCTGGGTGATGTCGCGTACGGTCCAGATTTTCTGGAGGGAATTGGTGGCCTTGTCGACGATCGCGCGGCGCGAGATCTGCAAAACCCCGGCGTGGAGTGTCGGCCCGCGATGCAGTTCAAACGACACATTGCCGTTTTGTCGCGTCAACTTGTCCGAGATTTCTTCTGCATTAGCCGCGGAGCCACACTGCAAAACCTCCAGCAGGCTGTGACCAACGACATGGGGTGTTCCGAAACCCTGTGCCAATGCCTCGAAGGCTTGATTGGCAAAGACGATCTGGCATGAATCTTCGGTCACGGCAATGGGTGTGGGGAGTTGCTGGAAAGTACGGACGACCCATTCTTGCCGGAGGTCCCTGACGGCCCCGGAAAGCCGCTCCTCGAGATTAGTCCACACCTGTTGGTGGCTGATCTGGTCCAGGATGGCATTCCAGCCCTGGCTGACGGGGTCACTCCCCGTGAGACAGAAAATCTCGGCCTGGCTTAGCGAGGTGACCTCGGATACACGGTGAAGCTGCTGCTCAATGAGCGAATTCAGGCGGGTCGACTGGTAAAGAACAACGGCACCAATGAGCAAGATGACGATCGGGCCTGTCGCCGCAATCCCTGCCAGCGGGATGAGTGAGTTGCGATAGGCCAGCGTCAACGAGGTTGCCAGGCAGAGCAACAGGCACGCCAAGCCAAACATCAGGTATTTTGTTACCAGGCGTCGATTAAGAGGAACGGGTTGTGCTGCAGATGCCATTTTACGCCTGCCACGAAACGAATCATAAACCTGTCCCGCAGCTGGTCGGAGGAGGGTGCTTTCTCGCCTCGGTTCAGGTCGGTTTGTCCCGGTCAACCACGGGCTGGTGCGAACTCCAGTAGCGAGCAGGCAAACGTGACCACCTCACCGGGGCTGAATGGCTTGTGGAATACCTTGGCCAGTCGATGGACCTCGTTCATCCTGGTGGAATCAATTTCCAGACCCTTTGCGGAACAAAGAACAATGGGAACCTCACGATTGATCGAGTCGGTGCGGATTGCCTCGCAGAGCTCCTCGCCACTCATTTTCGGCATCTGGTAGTCGGTGATTACCAGATCAAACGACTCTTGGCGGGCAGCCTCCGCAGCTGTCGCGCCGTCATAAGCACAAGTAACGGCAAAACCGACCCGCTCCAGGCTGAACGCGAGCAACTGGGCCATGACGGGATTGTCTTCAGCCACGAGGATGTGTTTTGATAGGTTGTCCATCGTGTTGCCCTGTGCAAAGCGGTGGCCGGGCGCAACTCACCCTCAAGGGATTGTGGCGCCCGGCTCATCTGTTTCACCAGGAAATGTAAACGCCGTCGTTAATCCGGATTTCACCGGTCGAATTGTTGTAGACCCATCCTTCGTTGCCAGGTTCCACGGACGTGATTGGGTTTTGCGACGAAGCAACGACTTCAGGGTTTTGGTTGGCTCCTGCTTGTGGAGCTGGAAATGGCCCCTGAAGATACGACAGCAGTGTGGTGGTGAGCGCTGAAGCGCTTGGATACCCACCATTTTGAGCCCGATACATTTCAATTGCACCGCGCAGCACTGACAACGACTGACGCGTGGCGCTATCTCGTGCATCGCTGGCTGTATTAAACATCTTTGGTGCCGCAACGGCTGTAATGATGCCGAGAACCAGTATCACGATGACTAATTCCACGAGAGTGAACCCCGAATTTTTCTTCTTGGTCAGATTCAAACGTACCATGGCAGGTTTTCCTCCTCAGGAGAGAATTCAACGTTGTTGGGTGACCTAACGGCGCCGCATGCGGCAACTTACTTCGTCTACGAAAACCGTAGGTTGAGAAAAAACTATTGCAAACCGAAAGGCCGTTCTTGTTGTCGTTTTTGAAGAGGTAGGATTGCCTTGTGTCGTTGCCTATACGCTACATTTCGGTGGTTCGTTGACGTACTCCGCTGTTGCCGGCCGTGCGATCGATGCGATGCCACTAACAGGAATAATCGGTATGAATACGCCTGACATGAACAACCCGCAGATTGCCCGGCGAGTTGAAAAACTCCAAAACCTGTTTGATGCTGTTTTTGTAGTTTGGCTGCAACAGGGAGATCGGTGGGAACCAGCCCCAGGCGGGTGCTGCGACGATGCTCGTTTGGCAGGCTTGCTGCGGGAACACTACCAACACGATCAACCCGCGGTTGTACCGGTAGGGAAGAGGAAGGTTGCCGTGATGGTTCCAATTTCCACCGGTTATGAGGTCCATTGTGCGGCGGTTGGTTATGCCGACGTAAATCCGGCGACGCTGGCGCAGCAACTCGCCGCAACGGTCGGATTGATGCAAGACCGGCAGCTTCCAGCCACCGATTCGCCAGTCTTTATGGAACAACTGGCCCAAACCATGGAAGAGTCGACCTGGCTCCGACGACTAACCAGGCACTTTGAATTTCGCGATGTTCGTCACTCGGTGGGTGAAGTAGCCGGCGAGATTTTGCCCGAATTACACCAGCTCCTGCGGGTGGGGGCGTTGGGCCTTGTTCCTGTCGGTCAGACTGCCCCACCGGAAACGGGGTGCGATTTCGACCCTATGTGGTGTGGCGCAATGCCGGCTGAAGAAGCTGTGGTTGAGATTCTTCAATGCTATGCGGGACAGGCGGTTCAACACGCGGTGGTTGTCAACCGCAGAGCCATGAAATCAGAACTCGTTGTGAACCATGGGATCGACTCCTTGATTCTGGTAAAGATTGCTTCGGCACGACACAATTTTGGCTGGTTGCTGGCGCTGAACCGCGAAATGGATCCGCGGAAAATTCTTGTCGAAAATTCACAGGTTGCTTCCAGCGAAACCGAGTTCGGTACGGTTCAGGCCAGTCTTGTCGAGGCCGTTGCCGCGATGCTCGCCACGCATGCCCGCAACGTGACCCTCTTTGAGGCCAAGGAGCGACTTTTGCTGGGCGTTATTTCTGCGATGAGTGGCGCGGTCGATGCCCGAGACCCCTATACCGCCGGTCACAGCGAGCGGGTGGCGAATCTAGCGCGTGCCATTGCCCAGGAAATGGGACTGGATCGTCAACAGTGCCAACAGATTTACGTGACGGGACTGCTGCACGACATTGGGAAAATCGGGGTCCCCGATGCAATTCTCAACAAAACAGGCAAACTGTCAGTAGTTGAATTCGCCGCCATCATGGACCATCCTGAAATCGGTTGTCAGATCCTCGAGCAATTGAATGAGCTCTCGTACGTGCTTCCGGGAGTGTTGCACCACCACGAAATGGTCGACGGCTCTGGCTATCCACACGGTTTGGCTTCAACCGACATTCCGCTTGCTGCCCGTATTCTGGCAGTAGCCGATGCGTACGATGCAATGACAACTTGCCGACCTTACCGTGACTCGATGTCGACTTGGCAAGCCGAAGCGATTATTCGAGAGAATGTTGGCCCGCAGTGGGACCCAGTCGTTGTGGCGGCTTTCTTTCGCTGCATCGACGACACAGATTCCACCGGTAAAACCACCCGGGACCCTCAAAATGCACAGCCTGAGGGCGAAGTTTCGCCCGGATTCACCGTGCCATTATCCAACCCAGACACTTCAGCAGACCGTTTAGAGGTTTTTTGATGGCATCCCGGCGACAATAGCCCGGGTTGTTTTGAGAGATCCACGAACGATCACCTGTCGGCGGCTGAGCCCTATTTTCTCGTGTCTGGTGCTCACCACCGATGTTGCCGCAAAGCAACGTCGTGGTGTTTTGGCAACCAACACCCTATTTCGGTAGATGGTGTAACCCGTGCGATAGAAACCAGTTACGCCTGGGAGGTTGAAGAGATTCTGCTTGCGGTACTGGAAATGCTGAACTGGAAGACGTCCCTGGTACGTTCTTTTCGGAGTCAGCCCCACGATGCAGCCCCTCAACCTTTCAATTGGTGCGTTACTACGCACGAGCGTTTTCTGGTTGGTTTTCCCAACGGTCATCACCCGGGGGGCCGACAACTTGACCGTGGTCCACCTGGCCGACGGTCGGGTTTTGCAGGGCACATTGGATGCCCGCACCGATGAAACATTCTTGTGGTTGCGTACCGTAACAGACAACTTCTCACTTTCAAGCCGCTTTCGTTGGTCCGATGTGCTGGATGTCGACCCGTCGACCACCGACCTTCCTGGTGACGAGCAGCGAATCGAAGTCGACGTTCCCAAAGGTGTCGACGTCGTTGACCAATTCGAACCCGCTGTCGATGAGGAGGAAGTTGTCGTCGATGGCGCGGCTGACTGGCCGACCAGTCCACCGGGAATCTCCGAGGCTGGCCCTTGGGAGGCTCCATTACTCCTTCCGGTAGCCCGTGCGTTGAGGATTGAAGCACATCTGGCGAATTGGGACGACGACGTAGAGCCAGACGGCCTGCGGGTGTTAGTTTCGCCGGTGGACGGGTTCGGACAAGTCGTGCCAGTGTTTGGTTCGATCGATTTTCAATTGATTGGCGAGCACAGACTCTCTCGGGGTGGAGAACATGTACGCCGGCGCGATTCTTTCCCGCTCCTTGGGGAGTGGTCGCGACGGGTAACCCCGAAAACATTCGGGCCCAACGGCGTAGTCTACGAGTTGCCGTTTCGCAACTTTGCACCAGGACGAGACGTTGATATTGCGTTCGAGGCGTTGCTGACAGCCCGTCTCGGAATTCCTGGAGTTGGTGTGCTGGACAGTTCCGATTCCTACGTTTTGCTCCGCCCGGCAAGTCGGTTCCGCGACGATCTCCAACTTAGGACCGGCCGCCGTTACGATCGGCGAGAATTTACACGGTTGTACCAGGTTGACCCCCACCGAGCCTGGGTGGGGCACGGCGACTGAAGCGCCGGTTGCCCAGTCGTGATGTTTCTTACGGTACAGGTACCGAGCCCCACTCTTTACGTTGAAGCAAGCACAAACTCTACCGCCGAAGTTTGTGGGGTGAAGTGTGTCGCGACGGCGAGTCTTACGGGGCGGCGGCGCGTTTGAAGGTACCAAATTGAAGTGTTAATCCGCTGGGGACCGTGTACATCCCCATGACTCGATAGAAGAGTGTTTTCCTGGGATGGTAACTCGTCCATCCGCTGGCCTGGTTGCCGCGAATCAGGGCAGAATCGGGATCGATGTTGCTCCTGTTATCGTAGGCGAACCAGGCTGCAGCGTTTTCGGTTGTACACTCGAGTGAAATGCAAAGTCCCTTGGTGGGGTCCAAGTTGGTATTTCCGGAGAAACGGATCATATGCCAACCGGCATTCGAGGAGAGGTCACTCCTCGGGATGGCAACACCGTCGACGAGTGCTTGGGGCAGGTTGTGGTTGTCGGGAGTATAAAGATTGACCTGCAGCGATTCGGTGGAATGGTTGCTGCTGGCAAGATAAAGATCGACGCTCGTCACTCTCCATCCGGTTGCTTCTGCTGGCAGGTTGGGTTTGAAATATTGGGCCCACCACTTGCTAGCCTTGACCGTGTTGTAACGAGTCCGTCGACCCGCAGTTTTGAGTTGGATGGGTCCTAATTCGCGCGATGCACCAGTATCGACTGCGATGGCGCTGTGAACCCAAATTGCTTTGCCGGCACGACCGATGCCCTGGATTTCAACCGGATCGTCCTCGTGATTGCCGAGGTTGCCATCAGGAGGAGTGCTGGCATCTTTGAGTTTCCAACTTACCGTGCCTTCGCCAAAACTGAGCGGTTTGGTCTCGACTCCATCCATGTAGCGCATCCGCCAATTCGGGTCACTTCGTACAGTTTGAAGCGCCAAGTCGACGGCAGCCCGTGCGTGCAGTTGGGCTGCTACGATTTCGCGTGAGCTTTCGCTTGATCGACGTTCGATACGAACGATGGTCAAAGCACTTAGTGCCAGGACACCTACCAGCAGGCTGTTGATCATGACGGCCGAGTAGAGGGCAATTCCTCGGCGCGAACGGGCCGGGCGTCGTCGGGTCCAATATGGTTCAATTAGCACGCTTGCCTCGTTTGTGTTCAATTAGCGAACCAGGCAGTGGAACGCACCGACTGTAAACTTGAAAGCAACCGGTCGTTTTTGTAGACGTTCACGGTGATTCGTTTGGCGCCAGTATCATGTCCCAAAGGAATCGCAGGATTACCGGGATCAACGTACTCGATCACGACTTCCCGCCGCCACCCTGCCAGGTTGCTCAGGGGAGTGCCATCCCGCTGCTCGGGAGGCATTTTATTCCAGGAATGAAAGTCGTCGACATCGTCGTAGTTGTGACGGCTGCCTGTTTCTTCAGGGCCGAAAGTGGGGGAGTTGTCGTGGGGATCGGCATACTCTTTTTCCAGAATCTCGGCGAACATTTCCTGCGCTAACCAAACAGCCCGCTGGTCGTCGACAGTCGAGTTGCGTTGTTGCATGACCGTGCCCACCGTCTTCATCGAGGCGACAAGAATCACACCCACCAACAGAGTTGAAATCATGGATTCCAGCAACGACACACCACGGGGGGTTGCAAGATTGGTGCTGCCCCTTGCGCTGTATCGCACAGGTTTGCTGATGGTCATGGGTAGCTTGCCTCGGGCTCGTTGAAGGTTCGCACGGTCGTGCGGATTTGTGATGCGGAGTCGCTGCCGATTTGAACCGTGGCCGTAACACTTGTGTTGAAGTACGAGTCTCGCCCTGCGTTATCTTGTGCGATTCGCGTATGGTAAGTCAGTTTGAATATGTGTACGTTGGCGATCACCGTTTTGACGGGGCTGCCGTTAAATGACCGCTGGAGCGGGTCTCCAGGAATACCAGACCATTCATAGCGGATGGTTTCGGCAGTGGCATCACTCGTGATGTCGGAAATCGTAAACTCGATCAACGTTGCTGAATTCACGGTCTCGTTTAACACCACTGCATATTGAAGTTCTCTTGTTAGTTCGAAAATCGCTTTACAACCTTCGTTGGCCTCGTAAAAGGGCCCGACATCCACGTCAGCAGCCTTCAATGCCAGATAGGTCGATGACGAGAGTCCCACGAGCAGGATGGACGAAACGGTAATGCTGACCAGCAATTCCAGCAGAGTCGTGCCGCGACGGTAGCGTCTCTCGGGGGTGGACGTTCGTATTCGTGGTGGGATATAGATCATGGCAAGGTAAGGGCAGCAGTTGAATCATCAATGTGAATCGTCTTTTTATGGGTTCCTGACGAAACGACGATCGAACCGTTGCTGTCTGGAATCCCGTTGAAGTCGAAAATCACAATCGAGTCACCGCCGAAGTTGGCGGATTCGATCGAGGCACCATAAGGATAAGCTGACAGGTCGACCTCGTAGTTTGGAGCCGCTCCGTTCAAATCAGGTACACCCGTCAGTTTGTACGTAGACGATGCGAGCTGGAATTGCACTGTCACATTGGAGCTGGTGGCAATCGCATGTTTGCGGGCAAGCTTCAAATCGGCAATGACGCGATTGGCTGCGGCATCGCCCCGACAGGCGTGCAACACGCCGGTAAATTGCGGCAGCGCGACAGCGGCCAAAATCCCCAAGATCAGTACGGTCATGACCGTGTCGATCATGGTGAAACCCTTGCGCCGAAAAACGATGAGTAGAGCGTCCGGAGGTCCCAGTGGCGAGTGCCGGGCGAGGCAACTGGGCATCGGAGAGGGGAATGAAGGCATCATCAGTTCCTTTGGGTGCAAATGCCAGGATCACGGGGTGTGCGCTCTTTTCAAGACATGCGACGTACTGGCCTGGTTTCACCAGCAGCGGCCAGTTGCACCAACGGATAGGTGCAAAGATGTGTCGTCGTGCCTTCAGCCACGAATGCGTAAGGAGTGGCTGTTCAACTTTACCTTGCAGATGGTCTCCGCTGATGCACCAGCCGGGGAGGTCCGATTTTTGGGAGCCGTTGTACCAGTTTGACAGGTCGTATCGATGCGCCCGATTATCATGGTGGAGCCGCGATTTTGTTTCCTGGTACCTTATGCGCAGAAGGTCAGCGGTCGATGGCGGGGATAAAACATGCCACTGAGCATCGCTATTAAAAGTATCAGGGTCGTCGGTTCAGGAATCTCCACGACCGATAGCGTGAGACTACCGAAATCCGAGGTTTGGGTATTGGTGCCTGAATACGGCAAGCCGTTCGGAGCAAGTTGGTTGATGTCAATGTTCATGTTCAAAGTGCCAGCCAACGTAAAGACATCGCCGTTCTCGATATCGAGCGGGCCGTTAAAATTCAGGATAAAATCGTCGTCGAAATTGGCCCCACCATCCACGAGAGACAAGAACTTCCCGGTCTGACTCATCGACTTCGTCGTGTTAGTAATGGCTAGCTGTCCGGATGGGATGGATGGGAAGTGATTCTCGTTGACGTAACTGGAGAAGTTATTCCAGGAAAAGCTGGAGGTGATGGTGCCACCGAAGTCGGTGATCGTATCCGATCCGTGGAAGGTCCATTCTGTGATTCCCGTACTGCGAATTCCAGTGACATCGACCCAAATCGCACCGCTGGCAGGTATGGATAGGTTCAGTCCCAACAGCAGGCCGACGAATGTTGCTGACAGGATCGAAAAGCAACGGTGGATTTTCGAAGCGATTTTCAAGAGGTGTCCCATATCAAGCTCCTTGTGATGGTACGTAGCAGGATTGAATTCGTCAGGTTTCATTTTGCTCCGGTCGCAAAATTTATCAAAGCATCGGTAAAAGTAACGTGAGGAACTACGGTAGTTACTTTGTCGTGATCCAAAATGGTCTAGCCCGGAGGTGCCCATCCCTGAGATGATCAGTATACGTAGGTTGGCCCGGGTATCCAACCAGCTTGTTTGCGGGACCGAGGAAAACCAACTGGGTGAAGCATCTTGCCGCTGGGAAACGATTGTCAAACTGGCGATTTGTGGTGAGGCAGAAATACGTGCTTTGTGCCTGGATGGCAGCTTCGATGAACAGGTCGACGTGGGGCTGGGCTTTCGATTTCGGTCTCACTTGGGGTTTGTAAATACTCAACGGCCAGCTGAACGACATGGGCGTTTTCTTCGTCCTCCCAGTTTGCGTTTTGGATTGCTGTGATTTGTCGCTCCTGTGAAGTTGGTGTGGACGGGACAACATCCTTCTATACTAGTGTGAATTTGTGAAAGAAACGGCCATAACCGTGTAAAGATGTGATGAGGTTTTTGCGAAATTGAACTGTCTGTTGGAGGGGCAACGATGACGGTATTAGCTGCATCTCTGGAACCGGAGAAGCGGGATCCGGACAAGACTGGCAGCCATCGAGCCTGCAGGTAGAATAACTGCCCCATGATTTACAACTTTTATTTTGCAATAGGGCCGCTGGTCAAATTCGTTGAATCGCTGAGGCAAGCAGGTTGCGAACCGACCAGCGATCTGGCTGAAACTGCAATTCAATTCTCCGTATCTGGTTAAATGATGATGGATTACTGTTGGCAGTCAATTCCCAGCGAAGAGGATGAGTTACCCATTGTTCTGGTCGATGTCGACGGGACAATGCGCGGGGACGTTTTACCGATGATCCGCATGGTCCGCCTGTTGATACCGGACTACATCAAGAAGCTCACGTTCCAGGAACCATTCAATGCCCACAAGGCATTACAGTTCTTGGTCAATATCACGAAATTATGGGCGTTGCGGACGATTTACAGTGAACAGAGACGCCGTTACAAACATCTTTTTTCGGAGCTTCACTATCTTGCTGCGGCGATTCTTCATGGAACTGAAGTCGAAACACTTCGCAGCGACTATCGTACTCAATTGTTGCGCGTCAAACGATTGTGGCATACCGGTGCGGTCAACCTGTTGCAACGGTTAACAGCCAGTGCGAATGTAGTGCTTGTTACCGGTTCTGAGCAGGTACAAACTGAGGAATGTGTTCGACTGCTGGCTGACCAGGGGGTTTTGACCAGGCGGATTTTTGTCCGTGGAAGTCTTTACGGAGTTGACCGGAGGAGTCAAAAGTTCACCGGAACGGTCGATCACCTTAACGTGACGATTGAAGGAAAACGCGACGTTGTGAGCCCGATTTTTCAGCAGAGTGGCAAGCGAATTATAGCAGCCATTGGGAATAGTCGCCCCGATCGAGCCCTCTTCGAAGCCGTGAGACCGGGAGGTCTGAGCGTGTTGGTTTGCCCAAGTTCTGTTTTTCGAGCACGGAAAGAGCGGACCTTTGTGCTCCGCAAGCTACAGCGGAGCGGTTATCGACTGGTTTGGGATGTACCCGATTGGGTGAACGCGGCGCGCAACTATGCTAATACCGGCGGCAAGGGAACCCAACCAGTGCTCGCCACCGACTCTGATTTCCAGGCGTTGCTGGAAAACGAACAGTTGGCGGCACTCTACCCCGAAATCTTGTTGGAGCGTTCGGCCGAAACGCGGGCAGAGGCAATCCTTTGAATCGACCTTGAGAAGATGCAAGCATGGCGTTTGCCGCGGGATTTGCCTGGGAGCGGAAAACAGGCTTAGTCGGATTGCGTTGTCGAAATGTGATGGCAAAATGATCCGATCGACGGTTCGGCTATGGCACACACGCTGGTGAGCTCTTTCTTCCACAAGCGAACAACCGCGATTCCGCTTCCGATTGGGATGACTAAGTCGTCGCTGGTTTTGACGTTGGCACCAGAAACACTTGCCATGGACGGCAATGATGCGTCGGGATGTGGAATGTGCGTCAACTGCTCCTGGTGACCTGGCCATTCGTGCATGCACCCGCGCGGCGGGGCTCCTTGCCGGCAACCGGCAGGTCGTTTTTCTGGTGCTGTCACTGCAACCACTCAGGAAGCTAGTGGGTGGCAGACTATTCGCGTAAAAGTTGTTGATTGCTGTCACCGCCGGGCCAGGATTTTGGTGGAGTAGAGATACACAGGATCCTGGAGAGATTGCGAACCTTGTGCAGACATTTTGACCGAACCACAATTATTCCTCATTTTGCTGTTTTTTGGGGCAATTTCAAACGATACCTATCACTGTTACAACCGAATCTCTTTATTTTTCTGGTCTATTCTTTGTTCCGAGTTGCTCCCATGCACCGTTGCTTGTTCTTGACAACAGTGTTTGCCAGTCTTGCGGTCGCTTTCCCTGCGGATCGTTGGCTTGAAGCTGTCGAGCCATGCACAAGCTGCTGTTTGTTTCCAAAGTCTGCTAGTTGTTCATCGGGGTGCGGTTGCAAACGTTGTAACCCTGGGACGTTGCTCCAATGGAGTTACGGAACCAGTTTTTCAGGTGGTCCCGATCTGAATGAGCCACTCGTCACCGATCGTCCCGACTTCACGGAGGCCGCATCGACCGTTGGCCGTGGTGTCTCTCAATTAGAGATGGGATATACCTACACGTATGACAAGGAGAATGGTAGAACCGTTGAATCACACTCGTTCGGGGAGTTTTTGATTCGCCAGGGAATTTTTGCCGAGTGGCTTGAACTTCGCCTCGCTCTTAACCCAGTTGACGAGACCGATACTTTCGGAGAACTCACGGGTTCGGCTACTGGAACCGAAGACCTTTACTTTGGGTTCAAAATTGGTTTAACGCCCCAAGAAAGGATTTTGCCTGAGATGGCATTGGTTCCTCAAATGACCATGCCAACAGGAAGTGACGATTTGTCTGCAGAAGAATGGTTGTTTGGTTTGAACTGGCTCTATAGCTGGGAGATCAACGACATCTTTTCGTGTGGTGGATCCACCCAAGGTAATCGTGCGATCGATGAGACCGATCACGCGTACACGGAATTTGCCCAATCGTTTGCCGTCGGAATCAGTTTGTTGGATAATTTGGGGGCCTATTCAGAATGGTTTGGACTGTTCCCACATTCGGCAGATGTTGCAGTGGTCGAGCACTATTACAACGGTGGCTTCACATTGCTGTTGAATGATAATGTACAGCTCGATGTCCGCGGAGGTGTTGGGCTCACCAAAGATTCTGATGACTACTTCGTAGGAACAGGAATTACAATCCGAATTCCGTAAGTGGGTCTGTTGCCTGTTTAAGAGTTCCTCCGGCAAAGTTCTGGCCAGCGATTTCACACAGCCGTTTTCTCGCTGGCTGGTTTTGGCAAGGAAGAGCGTCTTTACCCCCGGGCGTTAACGAACGTGCACCAGGTGGCTATCTCAAATTGGCAGAGAATGTGGTGTAGCAGCCCCGCGCACTCCCCGGCAGGACACCGTACGCAGATCATGACAGTTTTCCCGGATAGTTATGCCCGGATCAGGTCTGCAGGCCGCGACTGTCGCCGGGCTCGATCGTGAAGTTACTCCACCGCATACTGCTGGTCTCAAGATTGGTGTATGCGCCGGGACCGGTGCGGTAGTACCTGTGCGCGAGGAGCTTACCCTGGGCGATGGTGGGCCACTTCGACGTGATCTGTCCGTCGTCGAACAGTTCCCAGCTCCCGGTCTCGAACCGGCCCCCTTCGATGCGTAGAAAGGCGGTACCGTCGGGCCGGAGGTAGAGCTCGTACCGCTCGCCGTCGTACAGAGTGCCCACCAGGGTGTTTCCGATTGCCTCGGCCCGGATGTCATCGACGCTGAGCAGTTTGTCATCAAGGTTGAGCGTGAATGTGTGGCTGCGGGAGTCAACACAACCGCTCGTAAGGCCGGCGCCCGCGGCGATCGCTGTTCCGCTGACCAGCCCGACACCCATTACCTGCCGTCTCGTTATTTCATCCTTGCGCCTACTCATCGTCGGTTCCTCTTTCTATTCAGCGAACATCAATATCGCAGCAAATAGAGCTGAATGCATACCACCGCTGGTCGCGGGATTAGGATTCTCACCTACTTATCCCCAGCCGCAATTAAACGACGCTTTAACTGCGTTCCAGCCCCCCAACACAAATACCTTTGAGAACTGATCGTTGACTTAGAGCACCTTGCGCATCTCTTCGATCGAAAAAGACCGGACAAATGTCATCTTCACGTAGCCTGCCGACTGGATGATCGACATCAACTTGAGAATAGGCTCAGGGGATTCCGCTTCGACGACAAGTGCACCATCATGCGCTCCACCTGGTGTAAAGAAGGCGTCTTTGACTTGGACGCCCAGTTTCGCCGCCTCGGCCTTGGCCGCCTCGACTCGATCAGGCGAATCCTTGATTGCACATCGCCCTTGATCCGTGTAGTCCACCAAAATAACTCCCTTAGGCATAAAGCACCTCCTTTGGTTCGATTGAGACCTCTTTCAATTATGAGCGACACGGAAAACGCAATGTATGGCTAATGCCAGTTATCAGTTCAATCACGCCACCGGCACAAGCCCAAAATTTCAAGTTCTGCTGACCGTGTTCGTTCCCCGATTTCGAATCCCGATATTCCAATTTCCCGCTCGTATGGGCCACCGATGTCGGCACACGGCCTTTGCCGAACTACGACCCGGCTGCGTCAGGTAAAGTTGTCAGGGCGATGAGTTGTAAGTTCTGGCCAAACGAAAACCATGAGCGAAGCTACGGAGGTCCGGCCGGTAGAGGACGCGGAGGGCGGAACGGACAGATTCTGGACGAGTGTGGAACGCCGCGCCACGCAACACACGGTGACGGCCATGTGCAGGACCTGTTGGGTCGTTAACCACCTTCAGGCTCTCATAAGGACCGTAACAGTCCTGGCACCATTCCCCCACGTTGCCGTGCATATCGTACAGGCCCCACCGGTTGGGTAGTTTTTCGCCAACTGCGTGTGTTTCACTACCGCCATACCATGCGTACTCGCCAAGCTGGAAAGCATCGTCCCCAAAACTGCAAGCGGTAGTCGTTCCCGCACGGCATACGTATTCCCACTCCGCTTCGGTCGGTAGGCGAAAGTCCACGCCTTCCTGCTCGCTCAGCCTGCGAAAAAACTCGACAGCATCATTCCAACTGACTTGTTCGACAGGTTGGTCCTCGCCTTTGTGAAGGCTGGGATTGTTACCCATCACTCGCTCGTACTGAGCTTGCGTCACTTCGTGCACGCCTAAATAGAATGGCTTCGTGATCTTTACCAGATGTTGGGTTTCGTCGCGGTAACGCCCCGGCTCCGACGCAGGGCTCCCCATCGTAAACTCACCCGGTGGGATCAGGTTGAGTTTCATGCCGATGGAGTTCGTGATTTGAACAGGCACGCCGAGGTGATCTGCCCATGCTTTTTGATGGGCTTTGGCTTGACCGGCATCAAACGGAGCAACGGCCGGTGGTGGATCTGCCTCCGCCTCGCGACCGGCAAGGCACGACATCAACAGGAAAAGAATCAGTCGTTTCATGGCATCACTTTCTGAGCAGTAGCTGGATTCGATTCCGATCCCTTGATTTTAGGCGTTGGCGGATGGACGCCGCAAGAAACAAACAAGGACTGTCTGCACTTCTGATACGTTTGCCTGCTAGGTGGCATACGGACGGTCAGATAGTACCTGCCGGATGGCGGACACCCTGAGAGCCCGCGTGGTCTGGCGTTCTAACTTATGCAGAAAATGTGCACGCGGGGACAGACGATTCTGCGATGTGACAACCGCCCAAACTCGACCCACCCCCGGTCAAACTTCGCCCCGGCTATGCCGGGCAATGGGTAAAGTAGTTAAGGTGATAAGGGGTAAGTTCTGGCTACACGAAAACCATAAGTATGGAAAGGGACCGGTAGGTCGTTGTGGCGGTCGGCAGCCCGGAGGTAGGCCGGCCGAGTGAAGAACACCCCGCCACGCAACACGCGGCGTACGCCCTGTGCAGGCCTCTTCGGGTCGCTGAGCACTTCCGTGCTCCTATAGGCTGCGTACCAGTCCTGGCACCATTCCCACACGTTGCCGTGCATGTCATAAAGGCCCCATGGGTTGGGTTTCAACTCGCCAACCGGATGCGTGCTATTGTTCGAGTTATCATTGTACCATGCGTACTGTGGCAACTCCCTCGTATCATCCCCAAAGCTGTAAATCGTCGTCGTCCCTGCGCGGCATGCGTATTCCCACTCGGCTTCGGTCGGTAAACGGTATTGGTCGCCTTCCTGCTCGCTCAGCTTGTGGCAAAACGCTACCGCATCGTTCCAACTCGCCATTGCAACCGATTTGGTCGTACCTTTACTCTTGCTGGAATTGTTACCCATTACCCGTTCGTACTGCTGTTGCGTCACTTCATACACGCTCAAGTAAAAAGGCTTCGTGACCTTTACCAGATGTTGGGTTTCGTCGTCTTGGTGACCTGCCTCCCGCTCCGGGCTCCCCATCATAAACTCACCCGGTGGGATCAGGTTGAGTTTCATGCCAATGGAGTTCGTGGTTTGGACAGGCACGCCAAGGTGATCTGCCCAAGCATTCTGATGGGCTTTGGCTTGATCACTATCAAACGGAGCAACGACCGGCGGTTGCGGTGGATCAGTCGGCGAAGACGGAGAAACGGCAGGAGACAGCGACTGCGTCTGGTCCGCCTCAGGCGCTGCCGATTGTTCAGTGCGAGTGCACGCGGAAATACACAACACCAAGGCTACCCACAAATACGGTAAGCGGTTCATCGTTCCCCCCGTGTAAACGCGTTTACATCGGCCATATCCAGCGGGTTCTATCCTATCCTTGCCGGGCATACGTCATCCACCGGATCGATATGCCAGCCGCTTGAACTCGACCCACCCCGGTTATCCTAGTGACGGCACTGGGTGGCCGGGTGACCCTGCGTAACGCGGCGGCATTCTAGTGTAGGATACCGGCCCAACTGATTCAGAGTCAGTTAGTCTGGCCATCCTCCACCCGATGCAGATCAACACGGGTGAAAAGCTGCGATTATCCGTCGCTACGCGGCCTGCACAGGCCCTCAGCCACACATCACCCGTGCCGCACTCGAAGCGGCACGGCGGTCAGGGCCAAGAGGGCTAACAGGAGCGTGGTGGGTTCTGCCCCTGAACCACTGGCGATAGGCTGGCCGAAATTGTCTTTCCAGGTCCGGTAGTCGATCTGGTCGCCCCCGTTATCTTGCCACACTGTGTAGTCGGCTGCATCGAAAACGCCGTCGCCGCTGGCTGGATCAATCGCCAGGATGCCCACCGAGTCACGCCATGCTTGATCCATGTCAGAGTGCCAGTCGGGTAAGTTGTCGGTGTAGTAATAAGAGTTGGTCCAAGTGGCGGTTTTTGGGTGTAGAGCCCTTCTGAGATCTGAGCCCGTCACGTCCGCGCCGGACAGGTCCGCGTCGGACAGGCTCGCGACCCTCAGGTCCGCGTAGGATTCCAGATTGTTTCCTGTATAGGGGAGTTTCCACCTGCGACGCTCTGTATCGGATCAACAATCCTACCGTCAATCTTCTGATACGAAGCAGCATCCACAGTAGACGCCGCGAAAGCGGCGATCAGAAACAGTGTGGTCAGACGCATTAGTGGACTCCAGCGAAAAGGGACCTCCTGCGGAATACCACTGGCCAGTATGACCTGTCGCTAGTGCGGGGGCAAGGTTTTGCCCGCAGCCCCCTATGGGGCTGCGAGGTACCTTGGATGTGTCCTCTATAGTGCGCAGGAAGTCTCGACCACACACTGACCTTACCTGACGTCCTCCCCTAAACTTGCTCCAGGTTAAGTGAGAGAATCCAGTCCGGCCAGAGGCCGGGAAAGGATTCTTTGCGATGTCACAGAAGCGACACACGGTGGATCAGATTATTGCGAAATTACGCCGAGCGGATGTCGAGCTTGGTAAAGGGAAGACGGTTCCTGATGCTTGCAAGGTGCTTGGGATTTCCGAACAGACGTATTACCGTTGGCGCCAGAAATATGGAGGTATGCAGCCGGAGATGGCGCAGGAACTGAAAGCCCTCCAAAAAGAGAATGCTCGGCTGAAGAAGACGGTGGCGGAGCAGGCTCTTGATATGGAGATCCCCAAGGAAGCCGCGCAGGAAAACTGGTAAGCCCCGAACGTCGACGACGAACGACCACCGAGGTGCGTCGTCGTTTGGGGCCACAAAAGGTTTCGGAGCGTCGAGCGTGTCGTGTGCTCGATCAACCTCGCAGTACTCAGCGATATC
>CAUZEA010000040.1:0-46740 GCA_963578605.1 Planctomycetota bacterium | reverse complement strand
TTGACGAAGCTTCTCAATAATCTGCTTGGTCGTGTGTCGGTTCTTCTTCATCTGAGGAAATCCTTTCCGGGCTTCGCCCGGATGCGATTCTCTCATAGACCTGGATCAGTTAAAGGGGGGAAGCCCATCAACGGCAACCCAAAAACACCGAGTTTGTTAGCGGTTGCCGGCAAGCAGCGCGAAACCGGTGGAGTGAGGATTTTCTCTTACCGTGTTTTTGCGAGGTGTCCCATGTGAATTGATTCACCGGTCCACGAAGACAGCCAACGTCAGCAGCATGGCCTGTGCCAGTTGCACCAGAATTATTGATCCACACCAGGTCGTCGAACGGGCCGGTCAGGCCCAGGGCACCTGGCGCGCGGTTGTCGGGCAAACAATTTTTCAGGGTGCAAAAACTACCTTCAGGCATTCTCCCACGAGGGCTGTATCGATTGCCTTCTGCGCCTTGTCCAAGGGAAATCGGTGTGTGACAAAGCGTTGCAGGGGAAACTGGCCTTGATAGCGCACCATCATCTCCCTGCTTGGCTTGGAGGCCGTGAATGGATGGTTGCTGAGGTTAATCAGACGCAACCTATGCTGACGATCAGGTGTGGGTTGCAACTGTTTCGCACATGTCGAGATAGACCTGGTACGTACAGGGGAGAGACCTCTTGAACACGGTCTACAAAAACGTCGTGGAGGCAGACTGGATGTGCCAAAATAGCCCGCAGGAGCTTCCCACTAACGGTGCCGCATGTGAAGCGGCACAGCGGTCAGGGCCAGGAGGGCCAAGAGGAGGCTGGCTGGTTCGGGGATAGGGTCCACTTCTGAACGACTGGCGACAGATTCGCCGAAGTGGGATTTCCAGAGATCATAATCCGCCTGGACTACACTGGCTGCACCCGAACCGTTGCCGCCAAGTACTGAAGAGTCCAACCCCAAGTTGTCTCGCCAGAGGGTGTAGTCGACTGCATCGACAAGACCATTGCCGTTGTAATCGCCGGGCAGGCCAGCCATTGTCGACTCCAGCAGCAACAGTCCGGGAGCGAAGATCAATTTGAATTTTTCTCCGTCGGGTCCGCCCAGGACGATACCGCTGTTGGCAATGCTTACCGCTTGCACAATAGAAAACTGCTGGCCGAAGTCGGGATCGTAATCGTCGGTGAGTGTTACCTCTAAGGTTCCATCGAGGAAGACATGTTTGGTAACTTGCAGCGTGTCAAATTGGTTTGCGGAGGTGCCCCCGATCTCGATCTCCAGCGCACTGTCCGATCCCATCGCGAAATCACCGCTGACGGATAATTGTCCGACGCCGTGACCGGGTGCGACCGATCCTGCACTTGCGATCAGATCGCCATTGACGATGCCATCGCCTCCCAGCAAGCCGTCGTTGTGTTGGAATGTACCTCTCTGGATTGTTGATTCGGAGTCGAGATACAAACGTCCCGAACCTGATTTGGTGACGGTCTGGCCCGCAAAGTCGAATAATCCCTCGAGTGTCAGTTCGGCCCCCGAGGCGATGTCGATGGTGGTGGACGTATCGGCGGCGACCGGGGTGGTCCAGGTGTGGTTGCCACCGGTGACATTCAGCCGGGCGGTGCCGACATCTGCATCGAGTGTGAGCGTTTGACTGCCTTGAAGCCGGTAGGAACTTGACCCATCGAGGCTGATTTCCCGCACGGTTACTGGTGAGTTCATCAGTACGGTGGTGATCGAGGTCCCACCGCCGGTGAAATCAACCGTGTTGTCATTGCCGTTGGGGATTCGCGTGGGGGACCAATTGGCCGAATTGTGCCAGCTACCGCTGGATGCGGTCCACTGAAAATCAGTTGGGGGCGGGCCACTCGCCACGACGGACACCGTGTCGAGGTAAAACGTGGTACCGACGCCGCCACCGATGCGGAAATCCGACTCCGCGTTTTGGCGATTGCCAAAGTACGCGTCGGTGACCTGGAAAGTGTGGGTCTTCCACAGATCACTGTCGGTCAGTTGAACGCTACCCCCTTCCTTGTAGAAGGCTGCCAGCGTGTTACCCGTGTTCGAGTCGTACTGCAGTGTGAGTGAACCATTGCCCTGATCAAAGTAGTCAACCGTGATGGACAACAGCGGCTCATCGCCCTGGTACGTAAACCAATCAGCGGCATCAAAGTAAAAATAGAAGTCTTCGTTCGGATCATCATTACGTCGGGCGTTGCGGTCGGTGATTGAGGCTGCAATAGTGCCACCGTCTGCCGGTTGCCGATGCACCAGGCCATGTGGGTTGTCCAGTACGTCGAGGTCGATGCGGGCCGGGCCGCCATCGGCGAAGTTGCCGCGGATGAGATACGCTTCCGGTCCCTGGTCCAGGGTCAGGTGCTCGTTTGCTGCGGGCATCGCTTCCAGTACCACGGTGCCGTCGAGCGGATTGAACACCTGAATGGTCATGTTCTGGCGGGCTTGCAACTGGAGACCGCCACCGAGAATCCCGATCGGCAACGTGTAGAACTCGTCGCCACGAACGTTGGCGATGTGACGCACCGCTCCGCTGGTCGGATTGGAGACTTCGGTCCACCAACGATTGGCCACGCCATTGGCATAATTGGTGAACGGAGAGATCGTGTCCTTTCCTTCGGTTCGTTGCCAATTGGCAATATCGCCAGGCAAGAGTTCTTGGACGTGCCGCAGGTTCGTAATACCAGCCATGGTTTCAAACTGTGTATTCCCCAGTACGCCGGCATTGCTGTGGAAGACATACATCGGCAAACCCGACATCCACGCGTACGCTGTGGCTGAAACCAACTTGATCGGGTCGTTTTCCGTATTGACCGACGAGCCGGGGCCAATTGGTTCGTTGCTCGAAACGGGAGGTACGCTGCTCACCGAGTTGATGCGAAATGGAGCACGGACCGGCAGCCATCCTCCTTCGACGGTGTCGTTAGTGCGGGTGAAATGTTCGGTGGCAATGTCGGCAGCGCTACCTTGATACATTTGTACCAGGCTCGAGTTCGTGCCGCCAAACGTGGAGCTAATCGCTACAAGGACCTCGGTCCGATCGTTGAGGTACTGGCCGAAATCGCGCACATTTTCTATCCCATCTGGATCGGGAAAACCGTTTTGCCAGTATTCATTGGCCACTTCCAGCATGACAACTTTCTCTTCCCGTCCTTGAATGTTGGAAAGCACCCCATCCATGTGGTTAATCCGATCGGTCTCGTCAGGCATCAACTGCGCGTCGGCAAAAATTGTGACTTGCGTCCGTATGCCAAATTCGTCGTACGCGATATCGATCATGTCGCGGAACTGTTGCCAGTAGTCACCCCACCCCTGAATCGTCGTGCCGTTTTCATTCTGGAACGTGTGGGGTGCGATTTCCTTACTTTCCCAGTAATCGTACCAGCCAACCATCGATAACGTGCGGATGTAATCGACGCCGTTGCGAGCCAAAAAATCGAGGTCGTTGCGATAGCGCGCACGGTCGTATTTCGTGCGGCGGAGTGCTTGAAAGTACGTTACCCCCAACCCCGTGAACTCACCATCGTCGTCCTGGAGGGCGTGACCTTCAAGATCGACGCGACCTGTGCGTGGCTCGGGCAGGGGTGGCAGTACTATTTCTTGCTCCAGGTCCCACACCTTCAGGTTGCTGAACACGGCACCGATTGGTGGACTTGATTGTGGGTCGCGACGCGCAGAGGATCCAAGAACCACGCTGTGCCCCGTTGGTGAATACGAGCCGGGCAACGACTCGTTGAGCAGCAGTTCGCTGTCGCGATAAAGCCTGAGGTAGCTGTTGCCGGCGCCGTCCGGTCCCCATTCTTCTCGAAAGGTGTACGTGGTAGCCGGGTTCCAGTCGACGACTGGCGTATCGATTTCAAAGAATTCGTCGTGAATCTTGTACACCACCTCGAAGCCGTTCTCGTTGGCGCCAAGCGGGCCGATCTTGCGGACAAAATGCTTGTACGGATTGTTACGATACCCGGGTGAATAAGTGTTGTCTGCGTCGAAGTACGTGTAATCGTACATGTGAAACAGTTCGCTCTTGTCTGCCATGCCGGGCCGCGTTTCATTCTCATACAAGCCGCGAATGTCCCATTCGACCGCACCGTAAGAAATGGAGGGGACGTGCCAAATGATCGAGTCGAACTGATCGTCGACCCGCCAGCCGTTTCCCACGAAAGTGCCCCCATTGACGACGCCCGAGGCAGAGTTCAGCATTGGATCGTTGAGCATTAACTCCTGTGCCGTGGACGTTGCCGCCAGAATTGCGACGAAGATTCCACACAGGATGATGCCAGGCGAACAAACCGGGTACCTGCTGGACTTGCGTTCCGATTTTCGCAATCTTGCCATTATCTGCTGCCGCCTCTTCCGTAGTCAGCGATCGCGCAAGCCCCATTGCTTCCCGTGGATCGCGGCTACCAAAACGCCCAAAAAAAAGTTAATGGCGTTTCCCAATACCATTTTACTCAATAGTTACCGGATTTGTTGAACTAATCGCCTGTTCAACCATAGGTACCGAAAGATGGAAACCGACTTGGTTTCGGGTTGTGCAGGTGTTTGGGAAGGGTTGACGGTTCCGCCCCATAAATCGACGGAGGTATCGTTGTGAAGAGTTTGCTGGAGCGTCTCCAGCACGTTTTCGACCCGCGTGCGGCTCATGGACGGCGCCACTTTTTTCGGGCACGCTGCCCACGATTGTTGGTGCCGTGTTGTGTGCCGCACGAAGTTACCAAGTGATTGTTGGTGGATTCGCGCCCAAGAATGTGAGGTGTGATACCTGCTCCGCTACGACGACGCCCTGCTAATTTCCGATGGCTGCCCGGCGCAGGCACTGGCGTGAGGTTACCGGGCAAACGATTTTTTCAGGGCTCGAAAACTACCTTCACACATTCTCCCGCCAGGGCCGTGTCGATTGCCTCCTGGGCCTTATCCAAGGGGAACCGGTGCGTGACAAAGCGATCGAGTGGCAAGTGGTCTCGATATCGCATCATCATTTCCATACTTACCTTGTAGGCCGTGAATGGATGGTTGCTGAGGCCAATCAGACGCAAGCCTTTGCTGACAATCAGGTGCGGGTTGAAACTGACTTCCCCCATGTCGACAAAGACCCCTTCCAGCAAGTACATCCCGCCACGTCGAATCCAGGGCAACGCTTGCGGCACGGCCTCGGGATAGCCAACACATTCGATCGCTACATCGGCACCCCGTCCGTCCGTCCATTGCTGCACAAGCTCGAGTAACTGGTCATCGGAGTTTTCGTCGACGTTCGCGACGTAATCGGCACCGAACGATTTGGCGGCTTCGAGTCGGTATGGGATTTTGTCGAGCACAATCACCGTGCCGGCACCGATCATACGGGCCATAATCAGATGCGCAATTCCCAGTGGGCCGGCCCCTTGAATCAAGACACTCCCACCGGTCAAAAATCCTTCCGCAGCAAGGTTCGAAAAGTCTTTGAGTTTATCGAGGGCAAAAGCACAAGCCATCAACTCGGTATAGACTGCCAGTTCAGGTTCCAAACCGTCAGGAACTTTGTACACAAACGCTTCCGGAATGATCACCAGCTTTTCTGCCCAACCCCCCATCAACGGATGTTGATCGGCACGAAACGAGTTTCCGTAACCACGCCAGTTTTCGCACCAGGAGTAACCAAAGATGTGTCGGCAGTTGTAGCATTCGCCACACACCACGTCGGGGCACATCGTGATGCGGTCACCTTCCCGAACGGGCTGACCGTAAAAGTCGGTTTTGCCGGGAGAAACTTCGACCACGATGCCAACATTCTCATGGCCCGGGATGAGTGGGAAGGGCGAAGTCTGCTGGTTGACGGTCCCGCCGTACTGAGTTGTTTCGCCTCGGTAGGTATGTTTGTCGGTGCCACAGATGCCGCTCATTTCCATCTTCATGATCAGGCCACCCGCAGGGCACGGGGGAACCTCATATTCCCGCACTTCGATTTTTCCGGGCTGAACAATCGTTGCGGCTTTGGCGGTCGGGGGCATCGAAGGATCCTGGTTATGAATTCGTACTGACAGTCAACAAACGGGGCAGGGATCCCAGTGAGTATAAAGCCTTCTTTTCATAATTGTAGTTGTCTTCCGGAATCGTGGCTGCCGGAGGGTGGTCCTTGGTGCGAGGCTGACACAGGGGGATGTATCTGCAAGAATTGACCCCGTCTCCATAAGGAATAGGAGCCTTCCCAACGTTATTGGTCAACGCTGTCAGGCGAACGAAGTCGCCCCAGGCCGGCTGCCAGCAAGGGAACTCCTCCGTAACGAACCCTCGATTCGAGTCTTACAGACAGACTGATCTACCATGGAACTGTGGCAAATCTTTTTGTTAACACTGGTCGGCATTGCCGCTGGTTTCTTGAATGTCGTAGCGGGTGGCGGTTCGCTGTTGACGCTGCCAATCATGGTCTTCTTGGGGATGAGCGGTCCGATGGCGAACGGTACGAATCGGATTGCGATTCTGGCGCAGAATATTGTCGCGGTGGGAGGCTTTCGCCGGCAAGGTTTCTCCAATTTCAGGTTGAGCATCTCGCTCTCCTTGTGTGCTTTGCCGGGGGCCCTTGTGGGTGCCTACCTCGGTAACCAGTTAGAGGGCGTGTGGTTCCACCGGGTGGTGGCCGCGATCATCATTGGCGTCTTGCTGCTGATGCTGTTTAAGAAGAAAAGCTCCCCGCAGTCCGAGGCCCTAACCGAGCTGGCTCCACCCGGTTCGAGGCGTTTCATTGCTTCCCACGTACTGATGGTCCTGGTCGGCTTTTACGGGGGTTTTATTCAGGCAGGCCTGGGATTTTTGCTGATGGCCGTGTTGCATCGTGTGTTGGGCGAAAATCTTGTCCGCGTCAACATGCACAAGGTGTTCATCATTGGCAGCTATACATTTTTCGCGCTGGGCATTTTTGCTTGGCAAGGACATGTCGACTGGTTGCCTGGGCTGGGGCTCGCGGCGGGCAATTCGCTGGGTGGTTGGTTTGGTTCCTATTTCTCCGTGAAAAAAGGAGAAGGAGCAATCAAACTCATTTTTTACGCAGCCCTGTTGGCCATGGCCGCCAAATTGCTGTTTAATTAAATCCTAAGATCATGCCGGAGCGTCAGGCCCCGATTGCTGAGCGGCACGTTGCGACGATACTGGCCGAATCGATCTTGTATTCTTGGTACAGGTCGACCAAACTTCCCGATTGCCCAAAGCCGACGACTCCCAGGGGCCACAAGCGTGAGCCCAGAGCGCTGCCGATCCAAGCGAGCGAATGCGGGTGGGCGTCGACGACGGTCACGATCGGGGCCGCTCGTTCCTGGGCTGGGATGAGTTCATCGAGTAGTGTGCCAACAGCTGCCTGGGCGCCAATCGATTCGTGGAGGGCCCGCTGAAAGTCGTGGTACAGCGGCCCGGGGCCTGTCACATTGATGAGATTTGCAAAAACCCCCTCTGCTGCGAGTTGCTCCTGGGCTGCCAGGGCCTCGGGGACCATGGCACCGCAGGCAAAGATGTGGACGACGTTTTGGCCGGGATCGTAACCAGTCCGCGACCGTGCATTGCGCAGAATGTAAGCCCCGGCCAACACCTGGCGACGGAGTCGTTCCTTTTCCTCTTCGTTGGTGGGAGTTGGGCCGAGCTGTTGGTCAACCGGTTTGGTCGTCAATCGCAGGTAGGTGGAACTTGTGCGGTTCTGGATACGTTCCAGGGCATCCAGCATGATCCACTCGAGTTCCTGCGCAAAACAGGGTTCGTACGCCTCCAACTCGGGCAGTTCGACTCCGATCGAACTGGTCATTAACGACTGGTGGGCTCCACCTTCACCAGCAAGCGTGATCCCCGATGGGGTACCAACGGTAATAAATTTGGCTCCTGAGTAGATGCCATAAAAGAGAGCGTCGAGCCCGCGGCGAACAAAGGGATCGTAGAGGGTACCAATGGGAAACAGGGTTTCACCAAACAACTCGTACGAAAGACCAAACTGGCCAAGTGTCATAAACAGGTTGTTCTCGGAGATCCCCAGTTCCAAATGCCGACCTTGGGGTGAAAGACTCCAACGGAGTATTCCCTCTTCGTTGTCTGCGGGCAGCGGTTCCCCAGCCTCCAGCCCCCACACACCTTGTTTGGTAATCCAGCCACCAAGATTGGTCGAACTGGCGACATCGGGACTCATGGTCACCACGCGACGGGCGGTTTCCGGGCACTCGCGGGCGAGTCCGTTCAGAATGGCTCCGAACGTCTGTTGTGTGCTGCGGCTGCCGCGGTATTGAATTGGCAGTTCGGTCGGAATTTTCCCTAATGGTTGAGTGGCCTGGGGACCTTTGGTGTGAACCGGAGAGTTTTCTGGACCATCGATTCGGGCGGCAACCTGGTTGCAGAGTGTACCTTCGGGGCTTTGCGGGTCAAACCGCTCCCATTGCTCTGCGAGCGGAATTTGTAAATCGTTGCGAAGGATCTCCATTTGTTCGTCGGACAACAGCACCGAATGATTTTGGGGGTGCCCGACCGAGGGTAACCGCCAGCCCTTGAGCGTGTATGCGAAAATGATGGCAGGTCCCGAGTTTTGCGTTGCGGTCGCGAGGGCATTTTCCATGGTCTCGATGTCATGGCCACCCAGGTTCCAGAACAAGTCTTGGAGTTCGGCGTCGTTCCAGCGGTCCAGCAAGCGGCAAAGCTCCTTGGGATACCGACTTTTTTGTGGCAACCACTCCCGAAGTTGGGCAGGTGACAAGCGCAGGAGGCGTTGATACGCATCGTTGGAAAGTTCATCGATGCAAATCCGGAGCAACTCGCCGTTGGGTTCCCCAAATGCCGCTTGCAGCCGCCCGCCATACTTGGCGTTGATCACCTCCCAACCGTTGGCCGCGAACATTTCTCGCCAGCAGCGGACCCGGATTCCGGGAATTACGCGATCCAGGCTCTGACGATTCAGGTCGACGATCCACAGAATGTCATCGACTCCTTCCATCGCCGGTTCGGCAATAGCTTCCCACACCGATCCCTCATCCAACTCGGCATCACCCAACACGCTGATGAATCGGCGCGGCGTGTCGTTGCTGCCGAGGCCGTGGGTGTGCAGATAGGTGTTGGCGAGCGCGGCAAGATTGGGAGCCACGGCACCGAGTCCTACCGACCCGGTGGAGAAATCGACTCTATCAGGGTCCTTGGTACGACTCGGATACGCCTGCAGTCCATGAAAGTCACGCAGCCCTTTGAGCCGCGACTGGTCGAGTTTTCCCAGCAGGTATTGAATGGCGTGGAAGACGGGCGACGCGTGTGGTTTGATTGAGATCAGGTCGCCGTGACGCAGGTAGTTGAAGTAGAGGGTTGTGAGGATTGTCACGACCGACGCACTGGAGGTCTGATGTCCGCCAACCTTGAGATTGTCTTTTTTAGGACGATGACGATTTGCATAGTGGACTTGCTGGATTGCCAGCCAAAGCGCACGTTGCTCAATTTTTTCGAGCGTCGTAATCCGTTCCGACTGGGGAAGATCAAGTGTCGACAGATCCATCGAATTTCACCCTGGTGACTCGGAGTGAGGCACAAAACTGTCTGCTGGTGAATTATAGCGCGTTGTAAAAGATTGTTCTACAGACGCCGTTGTCGAGGATGTCGCGTTGTAAGAGACGGCATTTCATGACCCTCCCTTTGAGCAGCAGAGGCTATTCCAGACGCAGGCCAGACCGACCCGCTGAAATATTTTGCCCGGGTCGCGTTCGTTGCTGCCTGGCATTGAACTCAATGCCTTGGGGGAACTCAAAGCCTCGGGCACCACCTCCTTTACCAGCAGAAGTCACTGCAAACCATCCTGGAAACCGGTCTTTTGCTGGTTGCTCTTTTTAGCAGCCGTTCAGCAGATCCTGAAGCGGCCCGGTCGGGCTGGCCCTCAACCGAGCATCCGTTTTCTCCCTCCCGGGGCGGCTCTTCGTCAGTAATTGTTGAGAAAATGTTTTTATTTTCATGATACAATCAGGAGTAGGTGTCGTAACAGGTTTTAGCTGGTCGTTTCTGGAGCGACGAGTCATCGCAAGGGGTTTGATGAAGATTCTTTGCGGGGGCCAATTCCTCTTCTGGCCGAGTGGGCCTAACACGTTCTGTTTGGTTTGAGCCGGAGCTAACCAGGCTATATGTTCAACGTTTACCGATTTTTATCGAGTGATCCAATGGCAGGACAGTCTGTGCCCGATCGGCGTAATTCTGATCGGCGGCGGTTTGTATTCGAACTACTGGAACCGCGTCGTTTACTGAGTGGGACGACACTCTTTTTCACCAAGGACATTGCCGGTGGCAACGATCAGTTGCTATCGGTCGAAGGTCTCGTGCGTGGCAGCGGCGTCGTCGATCTCTCCAGCCAGCCTGGTTATCTCGCGGTCGAAACAGGTGACACTGGTTTGAACGTGGGAGCCATCGCTACCAAAAACATTGCCGGGCAGCACGTGGTGGTGGTGGGGGGAGACTTTGTCAGCACGTATGCCGGGGACAACATCAACACTCAACTCGGTTCAACTTGGAATCCCAACGAAGAGGGGATGGTTACTAGCGGGGATGACTCGGTTATTGTGATTACCGACGGAGGGCGAGTTCGTCGGCTTGACAGCGGCCTGGTCGTTGGTGCCTCCCGCGATCTGGCTGGCACCAGCCTGACCCGTCTTGCCGTCGGCGGTACGCAAATTGTCATTGGTGACTCGGTTGGCGTGGGGCGGATCCTTGACACCAGACTGAACGTGGTCGGTACCGTCGACGTAAACGGTTCCAACAACTATCCTATCACGGCCGTCGCAGCTGGTAGTGTGGGGGATGTCCCAGTTGCCGCCTATTTCGCCGATGGCGTCTTTGACGGTGCGGGCAACATCATCACTGGTACCGGCCTGCTCTATGACAGTTCCGACCCGGACATGATTTCAAATCCAAGCCGGTTGTTGGGTACCAAGAATGCCCAACACGGAGTTGTCCCGGGTATCATTGTCGATGCGGCCATCGGAGATACTGATCCCGACAGGACCGGTAATGAAATCGTCGTGGCCAGTTTTAATCCCGTGACGAATTACGCGCCAGGCGGCACCTTGGGGGAGATTTCCACAACCGCCAGCGCGATTGTCGATCTGGGAAAACATCACGGAGTTAACAATCACATTGCTGGAATTGCAGTGGGCCCACATGGCAATGCCGAGAAAGATTCGATCATTCAATTCGGTGCCAGCCCCTGGGGTGGTGACACTCGACCGGCCGTCGATCACTGGCAGGCATTTGACGATGGTTCTGGCGCAGAAAGCCCTCCAATTAATTTGAACTGGTTGTCGTGGCACGGTGGAGCGAATCGTGCAGAGATCCGCGATGGTGTGATTGGGGAAATAAGTACAGCGGGCGACGGGACCTCAGCCGATTTTGTCCAGGTTGGTCCCCTCTATGTGACTCCACTTTCGAGCAATGAGTCGAATACCACCCTGAGTTCTAATTCGATCATTGAGATCCAGAACACCAACAGTGGCAGTGGCAACCTGCAGGAAATCACCGTCGCGGGTGAAATCCTGACGAGCGTGGCCCTGGCCGACATTGTGGGCGATGACGGGCTCAAGGAGATCGTCGTTGGTGCCCAGAGCGGCAACGTACTGGTCTACACCCACACCAATCTGGCCGGTGCTTTCACGCTGGCCGGTTCGGTGGATCTGGGCAGCCCAGTCAGTTGGCAACGCTAACCGGGGGTGTGCCCATAGAAACGTCTGCCACGGGAGTTGATGCGGTGGCAATTGGTGACTTCGGATCGAGAACCAACCAGATTGTCGTTGCCCGCGAGACGTCCCAAGACAGCAACGACGTGCTCATTTTGTCGACCGGTGTGTTGGACCCGGGAGTCGACGTTGAGGTAGCTGGCGATCCGACTTCCGGGGGTACCGCGCATGGACTGGTTCTGGGCGATTTTCAGGATGGTACCGCGGGCAACGAAGCACTTACGGGATTTACTGATGAGACCGTTTCCGGTGGGAATGGGCACCAGCTGTTTTATACGCAATCTGGCAGCAGCGGCCAGCATTTTCTGCCGAGCCCAGTCAGCGATGTTGCGTTGGGAGACCTGAATGGCAGTGGTGAAATCGATTACGTCCTCACGGGGCTCAATAACAGCAGTAGCATCGGGTTTGGCCAGGGCTCGCTGATATTGGAAGCGGATGGCGGGTTTGGGACATGGCTCGACTCGCCGGGGTTGTCGGGACCCCACAATCCGCCTTCGTTCCTGGCTGTGGCGATCGGGAACCTCGATTCCGATAGTGACCAGGAACTGGCCCTGGCGGGTGACGACTTTGTACGGGTGCTCGACAACGACGGGCAAGGCGTGTTTCTGGCGACGCCGCTGATGGAATCGAATTCGTTGGGGAGCGGTGCCCGGTTTGTGGATGTGGTGATTGCCGATGCCGACGGCGATGCGGTCAACGAAGTGGTGGCAATCACCGATTTCGGTGAAGTCTACATGTTTGGGCGGAGCACCGCCGGCAACTTGAATTCGGCGTTTTCCTCAGCACCGATCGGAGTTTACAGCGCAGGGGGCGCGGCCTTGTTGGGCGTGGCGGCCCTGTCACAAGACTCCGATCCTTCGATTTCCGCAGAGCATCCTGGAATTTCCGGGCGCCAGGTCTTCTACAACAACTCGTCGTTCGATGGCGACAACCCGCTGGCCGACTCCAGTGACGACCTGGCGATTGCGACCGACAAAACCCCGCTGCTGCCTGCCCAGACGGCAACATTCAACAACTACACAAGTTTTTCCAAAGGAATCAACGGGATCTTTGTCGACTTTGCCGACCTGGCCGATCCCCAAAATCTGGGACTGGCCGATTTTGAGTTCAGGGTTGGCAGCGGGAACGATTCGCCAGGATGGGTTGCGGCGCCGCAGCCGGTTAACGACATCGCCGCCGACGTCCGGCTTGGCGAAGGGACTGCCGGTTCTGATCGTGTGACGCTCATCTGGAACGACAACGCGATTGCCAACCAGTGGCTGGAAGTGCGGGTCAAAGCTACTGCCAACACCGGGTTTTCATTCGACGACCTGTTCTATGTGGGTAACGTAATCGGCGAGACCGGCAACTCGCCGATCGACACGGCGGTCACTACAACCGATCTTCAGAGTACCGCCGACAATCCGCATGGGCCCTTTGATCGAGCCACGATCACCGACTTCTACGATTTTAATCGGGATCAACTGGTTGGCGCTACCGATGTGGTCCTGGCCCGCAACAACCGTACCAGTGCCACCGGTGAACTGGAGTTGTTTACCGCGGACCTGAACACCGGGAACGCATTTCGTATCGTCGAAACCGATGGCCAATGGATGCAGCTTCAGGAGTCAACCGGCGGAAAGTGGAATTTCGAACATTTCAGCGACCCGGCCATGGCGATCGAATCGGCTCTGAAAATTGGTGTCGAGGACTCACCGCTGGATCTCTACCTGGATGATGAGCCGGGGGGGATGCGGATGTATCTTTGGAAAGATGGCGAGCTGGTTCCCAACATGCCACACACAAACATCAAGCCCACGATGGCAGTCTGGGGCGACATGCTGGTGGGTGACATTATCACCATCGAAGACAACCCGATGACGCTGTTTATGCGGCAGGAGGCGAGTCTGAGCGCCTCGGCAACGACCAGCTTTTTCGCGGCTGCCGGGGGAACCGGTACCGATGTAGATGGCGGCGCTGCGATGGTCCTGCATCCCGATCACCATCGTGACTTGAGCGCCTGGCCCGAGGATCCGGTTCAACACCCACTGAGTGGCTCGTTGGAATTGATTGCCTACGGGCAGGGCAACGGCGCCCAATCCAACGCGATTCTCTTCAAAATACGCAGCGGGTCTGGCACCCTCGCCGATCGAATGATGATCAAGGACGGTACGGTCAGCGTCTACGGAAACGTGAGTGCTGCCGGGAGCATTACGGCCGGTTCCTCACAAGCCTATAAGGAAAATGTCGGGCCGCTTGCTGCCGTTGAGGCCGCCGAGTTGATTGCTGGTCTGGAAGCGATGAGCTTCAGCTACAAGGCCGAGCCCGACCAGCCGCGGCTTGGGTTCGTGGCCGAAGAGGTGGCCGAGGTCTTTGGCACGGCCGAACGCAAGGGAGTCGACGCAATGGGAATCGTGGCTGCCCTTTCGAAGCTGGTGCAAACCAACGATGCGCGGATCGATCAACTCACCGAGTGGGTCGAGGCACTTTCAGCCCCTGGCGTAACCGCGGTCGTAACCAGCCAGCCCACAATCAACTCCCACGATGCCCCGGGAGTCGACCCGGGTGAAAATTGCACTTCGATCGGCAGTGATCTGGGTACCGCAACTGACACCGTGGTCAGCACGGCGGACAGCACAGAATTCGTCATGGCGTCGACCCCAGCCGTAACCGATTCGGCTGTGCGTCGTGATGGGTCTACACTCATGGCTGGCAACGATTCACTTGGCCTGGCTACCTCGAGCAACATCGTCGTTGCTACAAGCAGCGGTGTGGAATTGACGGAGCTTGCCCCGCTGTTGATTCCCGAAACCGACGGGCAGTGGTTCCAGTTGGAGACTGCCGAGGGTCAACGCTGGAACTTTGACCATGTGAATATGCCACAAATCAACGTCGATTCCGGCTTGCGTATCAATATAGATAATTCGCCGCTGGATCTTTATTTGGACGACGAGTCCGACGGTTTGCACATGTATCTGTGGGAAGACGGCCGGGCGATCCCCGACATGCCGCACACCAACGAAAAACCGGCGGCGGCTATTTGGGGCGACATATTCGTCGAAAACATTGCCACGATCGGCCGCCAGCCGATTCAGATGTTCTTGCGAGACGAAGTCAATCTCAGTGCTTCCTCGGGAACCGTGTTCTTCTCTGCCAACAAAGGTATTAACAACTGGGTTGACGGTGGTGCCGGGATTGTCATGCATCCCGATCATCATCAAGACCTGCAGGTCTGGCCAAGTGATCCGGTCACTCATTCCCAGAGCGGAGTACTGCAATTAATGGCGTATGGTATCGGCAGTGGTGCTAAGGCCACCTCGGTCATCTTCCAAACCCGTGATGGCCCGAACAGCCTGGCGGATCGGATGGTCGTGAATAATGGTGTGGTTATCTACGGGAACCTTGTCGCCACCGGGAGCATTACGCCTGGTTCTTCCCGGGAATACAAAACCGACATTGAGCAGCTCTCTGAAGCAGAGGCTGCCGATTTGGTCGCCGGTCTTGAAGCGGTGAGCTTCACTTACACGGCCGAGCCCGGTCAACCTCGCCTTGGTTTTATTGCCGAAGAGATTGCCAACGTCTTTGGCACGGCCCAGCGCAACGGGGTTGATTCCTTGGGAATTTCCGCAGCTCTTACCAAGGTTGTGTAAACCCAGCAGCACGAAATCGACAACCTTCAAGCGGAGATGAGCCGGCTGCCCGACGGGGGTGGCCTGCTGCAGGCTGCGGATCAGGAAGCTTCGAGTACGGTCGCTACCGAACACGATTGGATGGTTGCGGCAACTGCTGGAGCAGAAGCAGATGGCGGATCGGTGGCCCACGACGGGGCCACCTGCCTGGCGGCCAGTCAATCGGTGGTTGCCGTTTCGAGTACCGTCAAAGAAACCACGGCCCAAGTGGCAGAAGAGAGCGAGGTTGCTTCCGACTCCAGTAAACCACCAGATCTGCCTGACCTGCAAGGGGGTACCGTGGTAGCCACGAGCAGCAATGTCACCTCGCAAGAATTACCACCCTTTAAGATTGTCGAGAGTGCGGGCCCGTGGTTGGAGTTAGAGGAGACGGGAGGAAAAATATGGGCCTTTGAGCATTTCAGTGATCCCAGCATGGACGTCGATTCGGCTTTGCATCTGCATGCCGACGGTTCGGCGCGGGACCTCTACCTCGCCGATGAACCAGATGGAATGCGGATGTATCTGTGGGAAGATGAGGTGCCGGTTCCCGACCTGCCACAGACTGACGCCAAGCCGCACCTGGCCATCGGCGGAGATTTTCTCCTGGGAGACATCATCACCGGTGGTCGCGGTACGCTGAGTATGTTCAACCGCGTGGAAGGGGATCTCAGTGCCTCTGCAACGACCACTTTTTTCTCTGCCCGGGAGGGCATCAGCAGTGATGTGGATGGTGGGGCCGGGATTGTCCTGCATCCCGATCATCATCAAGACCTGCAGGTCTGGCCGGGTGATCCGGTTGACCACCAGCTGAGTGGCTCGCTGGAGTTGATCGCCTACGGTCAGGGAAGCGGCCAGAGCAACGCAATTATCTTGCAAACAGGCGGTGGTTCGAGTTACCTAGGTGACCGGATGGTGATCAAGGATGGGAGTGTCACTGTTTACGGCAACGTTTCTGCAACCGGTAGCGTAACTCCCGGTTCTTCCCGCGAAACCAAGAATAACATCGAAACTCTCTCTGCCACCGAGGCCCTCGAGTTGATTACCGGCCTGGTACCAGTGAGCTTTACCTACACGGCCGAGCCAGGTCAGCCCCGACTCGGGTTCATTGCCGAAGACGTTGCCAAGGTCTTCGGCACGGTCGATCGCAAGGGGGTCGATCCCATGGGAATCACCGCCGCGCTTTCGAGGGTGGTGCAGACTCAGCACGAACAACTCGAGGAACTCTTCGCAGAAATATCATCCTTGGGAGTCGTTCAAGGAACCTATGCCGGTGGCAACCAGGGCGTGACCCTGGCGCAAACCGCAGCCACTTCGTCGCTACTAAAGACTGACCGCGTGTTTTGGCCCGCCTCGGTCACCGCAGGATCAAACCAGGCAACCACGGCGACCCAGGTTAAACGGGCCGACGCAGCCGACCCGCTGGATACCCGGGCAACTGCCGTCGACCCGTTGGCCCGCCAGCGGTTACTGCTGCTGGCCGCTCACCAGAGGGGGCCCGACGCGGCAGCATCGCTGATGGCCCCGGAGTTGTTCCATCCTGACCACAACGAGGCTGGCCAGCAGCGTCGTCTTAACAACGACGAGTTGACATCGGTGTGGAGTGCCGTCGATGACTGGCTGTGGGCAGCTCACCGGAGAGCTTTTCGTTAATCGGAGTTTGTCAAAACCATGGCTGATTTGTGTTGAATTCATGCGACATCTATTGTTCAACTTGATAGTGTTCTTTGCGATGTGTGCGGATGCCGCACCGGGCGCCACGATCGACGTGGGCAATCACCTGCTGTTTTCCAACATGGCAGGTCAGGAAATCGAAGTCTATGTAACGGGCGGAGAGCAGATTGCCGGAATCGACTTTTTCGCACAAGTCGGCGACGGCGGTCCCGAACTGGTGAACGTCGGCTTGCCAGCCGGTACCGATGGTCCAGAGATCACGGATGTCGAATTGAAGAGCGGGACCATTTTCGCCTCGTCGAATGCCCAGCAGGTCGATCAGCAGCGATCCGGGGTTGAGCAGGTTTTCTTTGCGTCGCTGGCGATTGTCGAGCCACCTCCAGCCCCGCAAACGGTTGCCGCTAGCGGCCTGCTGGCCCGCCTCACCATCGACACGACTGGTCTGACCGAGGGCACTTTTGACTTGCTCCTGGACAATGTCCTGCCGGCAGTCAATGGGGGTCCCTTTGCAACCAACCTGGTTGCCGACGACGGAACTCCCCAGGCGACCACAATCATCAACGGAACCCTTTCAATCGGTGGTAGTGTGGTTGTTACCAGTACTGGTGTACCAACCATGGACATGCCCGGATTCACCACCTGGACCGTGAATGCCACTTCGGATGTCGGTCCAATTAACGGTATCGACATTACCTTTACCGGGGCGATGAACCAGGTTAATCCTGCCGGTCAGCCCTCAATCTTCACCAACGCCAATGGATTTTTCAGCTTTGTCGGTGCAGATGTTTCACAAGATTCGCAGTTCCTGTTCGACTCGGGCGATATCCTGCAAGTTGGAACTGCCGAAGGTGCCGAACTGCTTAAAGCTGCAATCACCAATATCTCGAGTCACACAGGTGGCGCAATGTCAGTTGATTTCGCCCAGATCGTGATCGCCAATGGTGGGTCAGTTGACTTTGCTGCCCAGTTTGATGATGGTCGTGGTATGGCCATTGCTGTTAATAGCACAATCCCCGGTGCTGTCCCGGGGGATTACAACGCCGATGGTCTGGTCAACGCGGCTGACTACACCCGGTGGCGCGATCAGCTCGGGCAGTCGGTAACCCTCCTGAACGAAAATCCAGCGGCGACCACTCCCGGGCTGGTGGATCAGGAAGATTACGACTACTGGAAGAGTCAATTCAGCGCCATCTCTGGCAGAAGCTCGACGGCTTCCGTGCCAGAACCGGTCTCCTGGTTGCTGGTGCTGTGTGCGATGGCAGTGCTTGGAATCAGCCGGTCAACCTGGATAGACCTTGCTAGTTAAGACAAACATTGCCTTGCCGGTTTGTGGATGCTCGCTCTTTACCCGCTGGCCAATCCGTTGCACCGGAAGAAACCGTGGGGGACAAGTACCCGGAACCAGCAGTGGCTGAAGCGAATACCGTGGATGGGGTAAAATCGTAATGATCGTCAGAAAGTCGTTCGCCTCTTTTGTGGTGTTGGCATTGATGTGGGGTGCCGCCGAGAATCAATGTGGTCCCTTAGACCAATCCACAATCGCCAGCGGCCAGGAACTCCATCGCGGTCAACGGGTCGATGCCCGAGATGTGGACCCGGTACGAACCAACCATGCCAGTACTTCCGTCGAACGGGAGTTGTTCACAGGTTCTCCGGTCCCGGAGCCTGCATTTCGCATTACAGAAATTGAGAAACTGTGGATGCAATTCCAGGAGCCCGCTGGTCAAACATGGAGTTTCGAAAACTTCCGTAACCTCGACATGGCGATCGACTCGGCTCTGAAAATCGGTGTCGAGGACTCGCCGCTGGATCTCTACCTGGACGATGAGCCGGGAGGGATGCGAATGTATCTTTGGAAAGATGGCGAGCTGGTTCCCGACATGCCACACACAAACATCAAGCCCACGATGGCAGTCTGGGGCGACATGCTGGTGGGTGACATTATCGCCATCGAAGACAACCCGATGACAATGTTCATGCGGCAGGAGGCGAGTCTGAGCGCCTCGGCAACGACCAGCTTTTTCGCGGCTGCCGGGGGAACCGGTACCGATGTAGATGGCGGCGCTGCGATGGTCCTGCATCCCGATCACCATCGTGACCTGGAGGTTTGGCCTGAAGATCCGGCCGATCACCCACTGAGCGGCTCGCTGAATTTGATTGCCCACGGCCAGGGAGAGGGGAAACAGGCCAATGCGATTCTTTTTAAAACGCGAAGTGGCCCTGGCAAGCTGGCCGGGCGGATGATGATCAAGGATGGCACCGTTAATGTTTATGGCAGTGTCATTGCGACCGGAAGTGTTATGGCCGGATCCTCAAAAGCGTACAAGCAAAATATTGAGCCGCTCTCAGCGGTCGAGGCCACCAAGTTGGTGACTGGCTTGGAGGCGATCCACTTCAACTACAAGACCGAGCCTGACCAGCCGCGGCTTGGGTTCGTGGCCGAGGAAGTCCCCGAGGCATTTTGTGCGGCCGGTCGCAGGGGAGTCGACCCGATGGGAATCGTGGCTGCCCTTGCGAGGCTGGTACAAACCAATAGTGCGCGAATTGACCAGCTTTCGGCGCAGGTCAAGGCAGTTTCCGCAGCCAACCGTGAGGGATTGTTGGCGCTGGTCACCGCAAGCAACCCTCCTGTCGTGGCAGCAAGTTGTGTTGGTTTGACCGAGAGCGCCCCGCGGGTGATCCGGGAGGTCAACGGTCATTGGATCGAGTTAGAGACCGCCGAGGGAAAACGGTGGCATTTCGATCACGTTAATCTCCCTCAAGTGAACATTGATTCTGCCTTGCGGATCAGTCTCGACAACTCGTTATTGGACCTTTACCTGGACGACGAGACCGATGGCTTGCACATGTATTTGTGGAGAGATGGCATGCCGGTTCCTAACATGCCGCGCACCAACAAAAAACCGACCGTGGCGATTCAGGGAGACATGTTCGTGGGAAATATCGCCGCGATCGGTCGTCAGCCAAGACATATGTTTCTGCGCGGGGAGACTGGCCTCAGCGCAGCTTCAGGTACGGTATTGTTTTCTGCTAATAAAGGGATCAACCACCTGGCAGACGGTGGTGCTGGGATTGTCATCCGTCCCGATCACCATCAAGACCAGGAAGTCTGGCCAGACGATGCGGTCGATCATTACCAAAGTGGTTCGCTGCAATTAATCGCGTTTGGGGAAGGGCCCGGCAGCAGGGCCAATTCGATCATTTTCCAAACCCGTGACGGTCCAAACAGCCTGGCGGACCGAATGATTGTTAACCAAAATGTGACGATCCATGGGAACCTGGTGGCCACCGGAAGCATTACTCCCGGATCTTCTCGAGAGTTCAAGAAGGATATCAAGCCACTTTCTGACACCGAGGCTGCCAGGGTGGTCGCGGACCTGGAAGCGGTGAGCTTTACGTACACAGCCGACCCCAATCAGGAGCGATTGGGGTTCATTGCCGAAGAAGTTCCAGCTGTTTTCGGTACGGCTCAGCGCAACGGGGTCGATGCCCTGGGCGTGGCTGCGGCCCTGACGCAGGTGGTAAAAACGCAGCAGCTTCAAATCGATAACTTGCAGGCCGAGGTGGATGAGTTAGTGGGTGCCGATCACCCAGTGCGAGAGTTGGCCCGGGAAATCGTGAGCACAGGCGCTAAGCGGCCCAACCGGGTTGCCGTGGTATCGCCTACCGCCAAAGAAACCGTGGTTGCGACAAGCAGCAATATTTCGTTGCCGGAAGTGGCTCCTTTCCGGATTTCCGGGAGCGGCAGCCCATGGTTGGAGCTCGAAGAGACCGAAGGCAAAACATGGTCGTTGGGACATTTTAGCAATTCGGGGATGGGCATCGAATCGGCTTTGCACTTGCAAGTCCAGGGTTCGGCGCGGGACCTCTACTTGGCCGATGAGCCAGCTGGAATGCGGATGTATCTGTGGGAAGACGGGGTGCCGGTTCCCGACCTGCCACAGACTGGCGCCAAGCCGCACATGGCCATCGGTGGAGATTTGTTCCTGGGAGATTTTATCACCAATGGACGTGGGGCCCTGAGTATGTTCAACCGGGTGGAAGGCGAACTGAGTGCCTCGGCCACCACCACGTTTTACGCGGCCCGGGACGGAATCACCAGCGACGTAGACGGGGGAGCGGGGATCATCATGCATCCCGATCATCACCAGGACCTGGAGAACTGTCCTGGAGATCCCGCCCACCATCCGCTGAGCGGCTCGTTGGAACTGATTGCTTATAGTCGGGGGACTGGTTTGCAGGCGAACGCCATTTTGGTCCAAAACCGTGCTGGCAAGGCGCTGGCCGACCGGATGGTGATCAAAGACGGGACCGTGACCATTTATGGCAGCGTCTCTGCAACCGGTAGTGTCACGGTCGGATCAAGCCGCGTGACGAAAGACCACATTAAAATTCTTTTCACCAGCGAGGCGTTTGAGTTGATAGCCGGTTTGGAGCCAGTACGTTTTACTTACAAGGCCAAACCCGACCAGCCGCGGTTTGGTTTTATTGCCGAGGAGGTGGCCGAGGTGTTTGGCACGCCCAGGCGCAAAGCGGTCGATCCCATGGGAATCACCGCGGCCCTTACACGCGTTGTACAGGCCCAGCACAAGCAACTCGACCGGCTCTTTAAAGAGATGGTGTCTTTAAGAAACCTTCAGGGGGCAGTTGCCACAGGATCAACCGAAGGTCCCCCGACAACCAGCACTCGGCCGCGCCGGCCCAGCCAATCCGTTGCACCTGGCGACACCGCGGGGGACAATAGTTCAGAGCCAGGAGTCGATCAAGCGGATACCGGTGACGGAGTAAAATCGTGATGATTGTGAGAAATCTTTTTGCCTTGTTTGCTGTGTTCGTATTGGGAGTCGGTTTTGTTGCCGACCTCCTGGCGGATGAGTCTAGTGTTGCCGGGGCTGACGATAACCAGCCGACGGCGCTGAACCGGCCACTGTTGGAGGGAGAAACGTACCGGGCAACCGTCCCGGCGACGCTCGACCTGGCCGAGCGGGCACGCTTGGGACTCAATCACTTCACCCGTAGCATTAGCGAAGCCCACGATTACGAAATGTATTGGGGCGTACAGCCCTTGGGGTTGTCGCCCAAGATGATGGACCTGATTGGTCTTCCCGGCGAGTCGAAATGGGGTTGTGCCTTCGGCGAATACAACAACCCGTTCATGGTCATGTGGTGGTCGCCGCTGCACGCCTGCCAGCCCAAGGCGCTCGAAGTGATGGCCATGGAGCGGTTGATGACCGGGGAGCCGATGTATTTGGGCCGCGAAGCACGAATGCTGCGAGAGCTCGCCTCGTACGTTCACGACGATGGCCTGTACTACGTTCCCGATGATCCTGCCAAGACCTGGCTGGGTCCCTCTGAAAACAGGCCCCATGCAAACATGCATGGGCAGGGGCGGATGATGCGGGCGATGATCATCTGGTATCAGTTCACCGGCAATCCAGTCTGGAAAGAGCTCGTCGATCGAATGGTCGATGGCCTGGACCGCATCGCCGTACACAAGGAGGACTACGCCTACTTTCCCGTCCATGGTTGGATCGACGTCGAGTATTTTCGCTCCAGTTACACCCGGCAAGGCTGGAAAGATACCGTCGAACCAACCCATGAAAAATTTGGCGAAGAAGGCTCTCTCTTTAATCACCAAGGCCACATTCCCGGCGCGCTGGCCAATTGGTATCTGTTAACGGGCAATGAAAAATCGCTCGAGCTTTCCGGAGAGCTGGTCCGGTTCTACACCAAGCCACAATTCTGGGCTGATTGGGAAAAAGGCGAATATCCGGGCATCGTTGGTGCTGAACATGCCCATTGGCGTGGGCACCTGCATGGGCACGTCAACGTGCTGCGGGCGATCCTGGAATATGCGATTGCCACCAACGACACGCGGCTGATGAATTTCGTGCGCGATGGATACGAGTGGGCCCGGCAAATAGAAATCGCCCGGATTGGCCTGGTTGGCGACGGGCAGGGCTGTGGGTGTGGGCGGCTGATCGGACTGGCCGTCAAGCTTTCGTACGCAGGCGTGGGGGATTACTGGGAGGATGTCGATCTGTACATTCGTAACCATGGCGTGGAGATGCAATTTACGCCGGAGGACGCCCACTTTTTAAACGCGTTGGGCCAGGGCAAGCCCGACGCACCCGAGTTCCCCGGTGCCACCACCGAGGACGTTGTCCAAACCACCATCGGCGGCTATTCCAACCATGTCCCACCTTACAAAACCAGCACCAGTCTCTGTTGTTCTCCGCATGGCAACATGGGGCTGTTTTACGCCTGGGACGCCACGCTCCGGTACGAGAACTCGGTGGCAAGAATCAATCTGCTCCTGAATCGGGCATCGCCATGGCTCGATATCGACAGCTATTTGCCCTTTGAAGGTAAGGTTGTGTTGCGAAACAAACAGGCCAAGGAAGCGTTTGTGCGGATCCCGCTGTGGGTCGACCGCGGGCAGATTGAATGTACCGTAAATGGCGAACCGGTCTCGTGGAACTGGTTCGGCAGCTACCTGCACCTGCGATCGATCGAATCAGGAGATGCGATCGTCCTTCAATTTCCGGTTGAGGAAAGAACCGAAACGTGGACCAAACCTGACCACCAGCAGTATTTGATCACGGCGATTCCGGGTGGCACGAAATTCCAGTTTCGTTTTCGCGGGAATACGCTTGTGGAGGTATCACCGCCGCTGATGCAGGGTTCGCCCCTTTACCGCACTCGACCGGAACAATTTTCCGGCAACGTGGCACCCAGGCATACTGTCACGCGGCATGTAACGCCACTGATCCTGCAGTGGTAAGTCGCCGGGTATCACGGCGGTGACCGACGGCCGGGTCCCCAAAAACCGCTCCGCTCCCCTTGCCAGAGGTGGGAGCCAGCTTGCGGTTCACTGCCCACCCGATGTTCCGAACAACTGCGTGAGTGGTGCGCCGTCGGCAATGTGGTGGGGCCGATGCAACTGGTCGTCGACTTGCGTGGTCGGGTCAATTCCCAAGGCCGAAAAGATCGTTGCGGTAAGTTGTCCCGGCGTGACGGGATCTTCGGTCGGGTAGGCAGCCCGCTTGTCGGTGGCGCCGTACACCTGCCCTCCCTGAATACCACCACCCGCCAGTACGATCGAGTTTGCCCCTGGCCAGTGATCGCGCCCGCCCTCCTTGTTCAAACCGGGTGTCCGCCCAAATTCGCTTGACCATACGACCAGTGTTTCGTCCAGCAACCCGCGCTCGTGGAGGTCGTCGAGCAAAACGCTGATCGGCTGGTAGACCGAGGGTAACAGGTGGTCTTTCAAATACATGAAATTGCGCTTATGCGTGTCCCACAACGGCTGGTTGTTAATCAGCAGGCGTGGAAACATCAGGTTGTAGTAAACGGTGATCAGCGAAACACCTGCCTCGACAAGGCGCCGTGCGAGCAGAAGGTGCTGACCATACTGCGTCATCCCGTAGCGATTGCGGACACTTGCCGGTTCGCGAGAAAGGTCGAAGGCCTGCCGCGCGGCCGACGACGTCAACAAGGCAGCGGCCCGCTCTTGATGGGTACGAAATTCGTTACTGGCCAACGTCGGATTGAAGAAACTGGGCGAGGCGTTCGAAGATTCCAGTAACCGAAGCCGCTGGTCAAAGTGTGCCGGGTCAATGTCCCCTGGCAGCGAGAGTCCAGAGAAAGTGCCATCTGGCTGATGCAGTTCCGGGTTGTACAGAACGGTTGGTTCGTAAGCACTTCCCAGAAACCCCGGCCCCAGCCCGGGATAGTTTTACTCGCCACCACCATTCTCGAGCGTTTGCCTGTTCGTTACGAATGGCGAAAGGGGGCTACTTGACTTTTGGAGTTGTGATACGACCGATCCCATGTGGGGATGGTCTGTGGGCAGGGCTGCCACGCCAGACTGCGGATTGCGTGCCCGCCCCGTCACCATGGTGTAGAAGGCGGTCTCGTGGGTACTGTCTTCGTGTGTGAGTGAACGCACGATTGCATAGCGATGTGCCTGTTTGGCGAGATACGGAATGTGTTCACACACCTGGATGCCCGGCACGCTGGTTGGAACTGGATGGAATTCGCCACGGGTATCGGTGGGACCGTTCGGCTTCATGTCCCAAATGTCCTGGTGTGCCGGTCCGCCATACATGAAGAGCAGAATACAGGAGCGGGCCGTACCGAGCGGCGGTTGAGGATTGGTGCTTCCGGAAGCTCGCAGCGAAAACAACTCGGGTAGCGTCAGCCCCAAACCTCCCAGCAGTCCCAGGCGGAGATAATCACGTCTGGCAACCGGGTTTTCGGAATGTAGAGGATTGCGGCCGGTTGCTCATGGGTTTGCCAGTATCATACGCCGGGAACATTGACCATGTGTGCATGCTTGCCGGATCTTGGAGTATCTCCACGGACGCAGATCAAGTCTCCGCGCCGTTTGTGACACCTGGAGCTTCGCCCGATTCTTTGACACAATGCCCGCTACATGCCCGCTCCAACTAGAGTATTTCAGGATACCAGTAATCCGTTCACACAGCAATGAAAGTAAGATCCCGTTTGCCGCTACCGCGACGATCGCTCCCCAGTAAATGTGGGGCTCCGGGAAAAGTGAATTGAATCGTTATGTCCCTCGCACGACCGCTTGCCTTGCTCAGACAGCTGCCGCTCACGTTTACATTGCTGGTGTTGATGCTCGTCTGTAACGTGGCAGCCAAAACACTTACCGAGTTGCTCCGACCTGCCTGGCAAAAATTGTTTGGCTTTGCCCCGGTTGATCTTTGGACCGGCGAGTGGTATCCGTTGTTCAGCTCTCTTCTGCTAACCACAGGACGATTCAGTTTTTATGCTTCGTTTGTCATGTTGGCCGTTTGCGTGGGACTTACCGAACGGCGCTGCGGTACGCTGCGGGCATTGCTGACTTTTTTGGGGGTGCATGTGGTCGCGCTGCTGATTCTCTCAATACTGGTGGCGTGGCCATTGGCGCAGTTGGGAGTTGGGCGCGGCCAGTTGTTATTCGAGACCAACGACGTGGGACCCTCGGCTGGTTACTACGGTTGCCTGGGATTACTCGTGATGGTGAGCGGTTGGCGTTGGCGCAAAACTCTTTTCCTGGGGATTCTGCTCATCCTGCTGGTGCGGGCTTCTTGGACCTGGATTGAAATTCCTGATCAGCCCGAGCGTTTAACCGCGGATGTGGCACACTTGATTGCCTTTCCGTTAGGCGCCTTGTCATTTTGGTTGTTTCCGGGGAAACGTGAGCTTGACCAGCAGAATTCATCACCCGTTCGGGTTACAGGCCAGCAGAATTAAGAATCGATCTGCAGTGCCGGTTTCGCTTTTGCCAGCCAGCTTTGGGAGTTGGAGCGTGGCGAAGGGTGACCAACGCCGCGCCACTTTTAATCAGGTTCGTTGAAGGTGGCAAGTGGATGCAGCGGGAGTTTTGCGGGATCAAGGACCACGTGCTTGATGCGGCGCCGCTTCCAGGTGTAGGTGATGTGGACCAGGCCGTCTGCCGACTGAATGACGGCAGGATACGAATATTCACCCGGCGTATCTTCCAGGGTGAAGGCCGCTTGCCACGTTTTTCCATCAGCAGAAATGGCCACATTCAGTGGCGAACGCCCCTTCTTCGTGTGATTGTAGACCAGCAGGTGACGCCCGTTGGCCAGCGTGACGGCGTCGATTCCTGAGTTCGGGTTGGGCAGGGCTGTTGGACTCAATTCGTCCCACGTTTGCCCCCCGTCTTCAGAATGGCTTGTAACGATCGTTCCCGCGCGGCTGCGACAAAGAATTTGTAGCGAACCTTCGGGTCCTTGGAGGATAGTTGGTTGAATGGCCGATAGCCGAAGATTGTCGGGAAGCGGTTCCGTTTTGTGCCAGGAAGGCCCGGTGGGGTCGTGCGCCGATTCCAGGTGGACCTGCCAGCCATCGTGCTCGGTGCTCGAACCACAAAGAACATGGCCACTGGCGAGTTCCACTGGTTTGTTCTTGATAGGACCCAGGATCCCTGCGGGGAGCTTTTTTCCAGGTGACCACGTTTTTCCGCTGTCGGTGGAGGTCGACAACATTCCCCACCACGTGCTGGGGCTGGGGCCGACCTTGTAAAACAACAGGAGCGGACCATTGACCCGCTGGAAGAGCACAGGATTCCAACAGGGATGGCGGGTCCCATTTTCTTGCACCCCGTTCTGAACTTCCCGTGGAGCCTCCCACTTCCCGGCGATCTTCCGCGAGAGCCAAATGCCCACATCAGGATGTTTTTCCTGGGTCCCACCGAACCAGGCGGCTACGAGTCCCTGCGGACATTCCACAACGGTTGAGGCGTGGCACTGGGAATGAGGCGTTTTTGTAAAAACATATTCGGCGTTGACCAAACCCGCTGGATTCGCGGCAACAAGTTGGTGTGGCAATCCAAGAACAAAAATGCCCAAGCTAACCAGGACGATGGTCGGGAAAAACGAGCTTTGCTGGTGACGGGTATGCATCGTGTTACTATAGACTATCTTGTTCAATTCGACAGTATAACTGTTGGTTGCTTGCCGCTGCTGATTCGGAGTCGATGCGTTGCCAGGCCAGCCCACTATTGATTTTTTACCTGTTCCCGCTGCCACTCGACACACCGCTGGGCGAAGCGTTTCGCACCTCCAACATTTTCAATTCCTTGGGCCTGGTGGATCGTGAAGTAGCCGTCGTATTGAATCGCTTGTAAACCAGCAAAGACGCTGGCGAAATCGACGCCTCCCTCTTCCCACAGGTTCAAGTGATGGAACTGTACCTCGCCACGACAATACGTATTCAACCAATCGGGTCCACTGGGATCGAGCAGGTGATTTTGCACATAGGCGTTCAGCAGAAACGGTTTCAAGGCCCGTAGCGTTGATTCGTCGTACGGCTGGCCACAAACCATGAGATTGGCTGGTTCGTAAATAATACCGAAATTAGGCCGATCGATTTCGTGAAGGACTTCCAGCATCGGCTCGACTTCTTCAAACAGCGACGACGTGTGGCACTGGTGTGCAAGTCGCAGGCCACGGTCAGCTGCCTGGTCGGCGGCACCTCGGGCATGGGAAATGTCGGCACGGTTCTTCAGGCAAACCCGCACGAGGTCGCAGTCAAGCAATTCGGCAACATCGAGAGTGGGGCCAATATTCTGTAGGCTTTCTGGACCATGCTCGTTGTTGAGCGGTACGTGAAAGTCGGCCGTCACCATCGAGACCCGTAAGCCAGCCTGCTGCACACAGTCGCGCATTTGCTTCAACTCGTCGTTGGAAGTGTTCACGCCACCGGCACTTGCCCGTATACAGATGGCCTCATATCCAGCTTCGGCAGCAATACTTACGATTTGCGCAAACGGGATAAACAGTTCTGTTTTCGAAAGCGATTCGGCAATTCGTACTGAGAGGGAGAGTTTCATCAGCTTGGCTAACCGTTACGCGCCGTTTTGAGGGAGGTTGGATTTTTCATGGTAGGGCGTTCCCATTCGGTCAATTGCGACAAAAGAAATTATTGGCTTTCGGCCGACGGGGTCCCAACACAATTTTCGGGAACCACCCGGCCGGCTGGAATGAGGTCAGCTGAAACAGGGCGGTTCACATTTTAGCCCATTGGGAGTTGGTTTTGGCACCCTCAAATTGTTTTCTATCCGCTCAAGCATAGACCAGCTATGCGCTGATGGTGTATGGTGGGAGCGAATACCCATAGTCCTGATTTTGCACTTTCCACTTAACGGTTATCACCCGTGAAAAAACACCGTGTTCTTATCATTGGCGTTGGATCGATTGGCGAACGGCATTTGCGATGTTTTGGCAGAACCGATCGTACCGAGCTTGCCTTCTCTGAAATCAACGACGAGCTCCGCGGAACCATTTCCGATCGCTATGGCGTTAGTGCAACGTTTGACAATATCGACGACGGGCTCGCGTGGAAGCCTGAAGTCGCCGTGGTCTGTGCCCCGGCTGACGTGCATGTGCCGATGACGACCCGCCTTGCCGATGCGGGGATCCATGTTTTGTGCGAAAAACCACTCAGTGTGAGTCTCGGCGGGGTCGAGCAAATGATGGACACCGTCGCTCGGCAGGGCGTAACCACTGCGGTGGCCTACGTCTGGCGCAGTTATCCAGAGTCCCAGGCGATCAAGGCGGCGATTGACAGCGGTCGGTTCGGCAAACCGCTTGAACTGGTTATTATGACAGGTGGCGACTTTGCGTTCCACCGACCCGCATATCGCAACATTTATTTTAAGGATCACAAGACCGGAGGCGGTGCGATTCAGGATGCCATCACGCATATGATCAACCTGGGCGAATGGTTCGTAGGACCTGTCGATCGCCTGACGACCGACGCGGCCCACCAGGCGCTAGATGGCGTTGAGGTCGAAGATACCGTCCACGTGCTTACACGACAGGGTGATTGTCTTGGTTGCTACAGCTTGAACCTGTACCAGGCAGCCGCCGAAACGACGGTTAAAATTGTGTGCGAAAAAGCAACCGTCCAGGTCGAATTTCACAACAGGCGTTGGATGTGGCAGGACAAGCCCGATGGCCAGTGGCACATCGAGCAAAATGCACCGAGCGAGCGGGATGACATATTTGTTTTCCAGGCCCATAATTTTCTCGACGCCGTCGAGGGCAAAGCCAAGGTGTACTGCACACTCGAGGAGGGATTGCAAACGCTCAAGGTCAACCTGGCGGGACTGGCGTCTGCGGATGGGCACAACTGGCAGACGATCGAACGCGGTTGAAAATGAGAGCACCGGGCCGTTTCCCTCGCCGAGTGGTCAGGAAGCTAACGCCCGCCGCTGGTCGCACGGGTGATTTTCAGGTTTGGATTGACCATCGACCAAAAAATTGCGCCGGCAAAATAGACTGCCGCGAATACGAGCAACACGACGTCCCAATTTTCTGTGGATTCGAAGAGGTAACCCACACAGATTGGCGTTGCGGCGGCCGCAAAATTGCCTGCCATGTTCATGATGGCAAAAATCTGTGACACGTGCTTGCCGCCAATGTCGAGAGTCGCTGCAATCGCGCCCACTCCCCCCAGCGATGCCATCATGGCTCCCAGGCACATGAACAGCATCGAGAATGGCAATGATTCGGCGTAGTATGCGCCCAAAACCATGACCCCACTCAGAAACAAGAACGTCGTCCCAATCCCGGATCGGCTGAGCCACAGGTTGCCGGTCCGACGCCAGATCCAATCGGTTAGCACCCCACCCACCAGGCTGCCTGCGATCGCCGCGATCAACACGGCTGCCTGCAAATTGCCCGCTGCTACTTTGGAAATTCCGCGGGTCTCTTGCAAAAATGTAGGGAACCAAGTGGCAAAAAATATATATCCTGCCGCGCGAAATATCTGCTGACCACACAACATCCACATTGTCCGGTTCCCGACGATTGCCATCCAAGGCGTGGGCTCAAGTTGATTGTTCTCTGCGGTTTCGTCTTCCCTCCCTGCCCGAATAATGTGCAGTTCGGATTCATTGACGCGATCATCATTTGCGGGATCATTACGAAACGAAACCAGGAACAAGCCTCCCCACACGATCCCTGGAATGGCGTATACCAAAAAGATCAACCGCCATCCCAACGGTGCGAGCAAGTATCCTGTCAAGCTGGCCGCGACGATTGCTCCAATTTGCATACCCAAGCTGGGCATCGCACACGCCAACGTTCGTTGGTTTATTGGTATCCAGTGTGAGATACTGTTGAAGGATGCAGGAAAGATTCCGGCCTGGGCTGCGCCGTTACACAACTGGGCCGCCGACAACACGACAAACCCCGCAAGGGCGGCCGGTGCCAGCCCAATGGCGGCGGTGGCAATCGACCACACGATCGCAAACGTTGCAAGTGCCAACCGCGATCCCCAGGCATGGCTCAGCACGCCGGCGGGTACCGAAAAAAGTGCATAGGTCCAAAAGAACATTCCCATGACCCAGCCCGACTGGCTCAGCGAAATCCCGAGGTCTTCACGGATACTGCTCTCGGCGACACCGATCGCGTTGCGGCACAAATAAGCGATCGCCGCAGCCACGGTCAGCCAGGCTACGACACGATAGCGGACCCACGTGGAAGAACGCCAAGGAGCAGGAAGGTTGGTGTTGGCAGGAGTCGTTTTCATAAGTCAACAACCGTCGCCCAGGAAAATTTCTAAATAACGGTCCGCGTGATCGCCTCTTCGATCGCCTGCCCAAGCCGTTCAAGGCTGCCGCGTTCGAAGGGTGTCTGCCAGACCGGGTAGACATCTTCGTCGTACAACCCAGCAGGTGGCAGGTAGCCGATCGAGCCGTTGATGAGATTCATGTAAACGATCGTACGATCGGGAAAAATCGTGCGCAAATGTTGTTGAATCCACGAATACGCCTCGGCCATGGTACCGACCAGCAGGGCGTCGCCAAGCTTCCAAATCCAGACTGGCAATGCAAAGGTCTGACTGTCACCCAAGCCGCGCCGCAGATTTCGTTTTCGTCGCAAGCGTTCTTGCAGGGCGTGATCTTCGGTGGTTTGAAGCTGTTGTTCCAGTTCATCGGCACTGGGCCAGTTCTTCAGCGGTAAATCCACGGTAAACATATGTGCCGAAAGTGTCTTATTGCTGACATGCTCCTGGTGTTTCCAAACCGCCAGCACGGCACCCGATTCGACGGCACCACCGAACACCAACTGCTGGCCGGGGGGTTCCATGTCGGACAACGTGGCCAGGACCGAATAACCCAGCTGCTGCCCATGCTGGTCGGCGACCTTGGTGTCCCCAACATACCCCTGGCGTGGTCCGAGTTCCCCCGAAGCGGCTTGCATAAACAGCGCCGGCGCGCCATTGGTTTCGCGTTCGACCGTTTCTCGCATGGCACCGATATAATCGGGTGAGATCAACTTGTTGTCCCAAGCCAGCGTTGTGGGGTGGCATGCGTAATTGCACAACGTCGCTACTGGCTTGCCTTGGGTATTGGTAACCCGGCCAACCAGTAAAGTGTCATCTGCTTCCGCCGAAGGGTCGAATCCACAAAGGCGACGATTGCTGGCAGGCTCGGGGTCGACCAGGTCACGCATTGCTGCCAGCTGGCAACGACCCAGGTGCCAATCAAGTGTTGAGGGTTGTGCAGTGTCGAGCGATTGCGCGACCGCTTCAATCGTCGCTTGATAAATTTTTTCCAGGTAGGGCGCTAACAACTCGCCACCTTCCCAGCTGGGGTCTTGTTCGTCGGTCAATGGCACGGCTGCGTGTGTGTGTGTCAGCCCGAAAATCAGGTGTGCGGAATCGAGTTCCAACTGTTGCAACAGGCGTTGCCGAAACTTGCGTTCGACGGTCATGTTCCGCCACCAGCTGGCATCGGCATCGACAAACACCAGTGGTTTTTCTTGCTGGTTGATTTGCAGCGTGAGTGCAGTCAGGGTCAGCGGGCGGTGAATTCCTTCGGCCCTATCGTGCAGAGCGGCGCCCCAATTGCGGCAATAAATTCCCACCGGCGGCGTAATATCGACCCGCGCCACACCTATCAGGCCCGCAAATGCATCGTGCCGAAAGGGTTTTGGGTAGCCAGACATGACACCGTTTTAACGGCAACAGGGTGTCCCGACCAGTCGTTACAACGGGGGCCAAGTTGTGACAGGCAACAGCCGAGACAGGAGGCCTGTGATGCGTCAGTGTGATTCACCCTATCCAATTCCCAGTCCTCGGTAGACCAGGTTCCAAACAATCCACAAATTACACGCGCCAATCGGAAGGCTGGCCAGCAGTAACAGTAGCTTTCCAGTAGCCGGATTCACCCTGTCGGTTGGCAGCAGGCTGAACAATACCCCGGTTGCGATGCTCACCAGCAGGGACCCTGGAATGATCCATTGAAAGCTGAGGTTTGGGCCTCCGGTCACCGCCGGCCAGAAGGCAAACAGAAAAGCAGCGGTAAAGCTGTACCAGCCACCAAGCATGGCGCCAAATCCGTTTGCAAAATGGACAAAAAAGGCCAGGAAAAAGATCCCAAACAGTGGAGCCACGAACAAACCGACGGTCTTTTGTGACATCTCCAAGATGTTCCCCGACACTTTTTGTACCATCATCGCCAGCAAAACGATGACCAAACCCATTCCCAAGGTCAAATAACGCGAAAGCTGCAGATCTTCAGCCACAGTGTGGGCCCGCTTTCCAAACCGCCGAATGAAGTCGACAATGATGACCGATGCGGTTGAGTTGAGTCCTGAGTCCAGGCTGGACATCACTGCCGCAAACATGGCAGCCACCACTAATCCTGCAATCCCCGATGGCATCTGGGTGGCAATAAACCGGGGAAACAGTTTGTCGCCCTCTTCAACCAGGTCCGTGATGTCACCGGAGGCCGCAGCTTGCCCGCTGTAAAATCCGAGTAGAGCCAATCCGACCAGAACTAGCAGTGTCATCACCACCACGTCGGCGATAAGGTTGACCAGGAAAGATCGCCGCGCTGCCTGGACACTGCCGGTCGCCATGAATCGCTGGATCGCGGTTTGGTCCGAGCCTGCCGTGCAGATCCACCAGAGGGAGCCTCCCAGGATCGTACCAACCATCGTGACGCGAACCGTCGGGTCGAAGGAAAAAATTGGTTGTTGGTGCCAGTGCGAGTGCCACTCGGTGGGCCACCAGCCAAATCCGCCAAACTTCATCGTCACCAGCAGGATGGTCAGCAGGGCACCGCCGAACAGCAGAAAGAACTGGATCACGTCGCTGGTGACCACCGCCCGCAAACCGCCCATGGCCGTGTACACAACGGCCACAAACCCACAAATCAGGATACTTACGGGTACAGCCCATTCTTGCTGTTCTTCGCTCAAACCAAGTACGCCCACAACGGCCACCGAGGCAACGTGAATCATCACGGCCATCCAGGTTAGCCGTAACACGAGAAACATGCTTGCGGCCAACAGCCGTGGGCCCAATCCCAACCGTTCTTCCAGAAATTCGTAGGCGCTGGTAACCCGGTGACGCATGATCATCGGGAGCAATACGTAACCGACGATGCCGAACGTAATGGGTGCCGCTACCACTCCCAGGCCAATCATCGGGCCTTTGGCAATCATCTCGCCCGGCGTGGCCATGTACGAGATCGTGCTGAGCAGGGTGGCCAGCAGCGAAATACCGATTGCCGTGGAATTGAGCGACCTGCCACCAACAAAGAAGTCCTCCGTCGAGTGCTGGCGGCGGGCGTAATAAGCGCCCAACAGCAGCATGCCAACCCCATAGATGGCAACGACGATCCAATCGAGTGATGTTAGTCCTTCTCGTACCATGAGCAGATCTTAGAATTTTTTCAGCAGATTACAAGCCGAGATGGTGTGCCGGCCGTCCGATAAAGGCCACGAAATTTTCTCCACCGGTTTGACTTGCGGGGCATAAATCGTGACTGGTATGGTGACAAACATGCCGAGTACGACCGCAAGCTTGCACAAACGCGAAGACGGCGACACGCCAAACGTGATAAAATCTTGGGGCCTCGTGTCGGCAGGCTCACAGGCACGGACGAATTCAGAATTTGTCGCCGCCGCTGGATCGTTCTTGGATCCAGCGGATGGTGTGGGTCCAAGCACCCGACGTCGGTATGCGGGATACCTGGAAGCCCGTTGACACTAAAACCGTAAGCCACAAGAACCCTTGCACATGATTTCCTGCCTGCCAAGTATTGCGAGAGCCGGCAAGCTCATTCGTGCCGGCGACCTGTCCGCGCTTGAGCTGGTGGAGTTTTGCCTCGCTCAGATTCAACGATATGAATCGGCGGTGCGGGCCTGGGTCCTGGTCGACGCAGACGGGGCGCGAGAACAGGCAGCCCGAATGGAGGAAGAACTTCGCAAGGGTCACGATCGCGGCCTGCTTCATGGAATCCCCATCGGGATCAAGGACATTATCGATGTCGAGGGCCTGCCGACCCGAGCCGGCTCGCCGTTGCGGGAAAATCATGTGGCAGATCGGGACGCAAGCGTGGTTGCCAGCTTGCGCGAAAGAGGTGCGGTGATCGTGGGGAAAACGGTGACGACCGAGTTTGCCGGGTTCGATCCCCCTCCCACGCGCAATCCATGGAATGAAAACCACACTCCGGGTGGATCGAGTAGCGGCAGCGCCGCGGCCGTTGCCGCCCAGATGTGTATGGCTGCACTGGGAACACAAACGGGTGGATCCATTACACGGCCGGCCAGTTACTGCGGCATTGCCGGGCTGAAACCGACACATGCCGTTGTCGACATGAACGGAATCGTTCCCTTGAGTCAGGGTCTCGATCACGTCGGCCCCATTGCACCTGCGGCTGGTGATCTCCGCCTCGTGTTTCGGGCTCTGGTGGATCGCAGTGATGATCAACTTCGAGTGCACCAGACCACTGGGCCACCCAGGTTTTCGAGAATTGAAGAATATTTCATGGAGTCCGCCGACGAGAATGTCCGGGAGGTGACGCGAGCTGCACTTGACCGGTTACAGGAAACATCGCTGGAGTCGTGTCATCAGAGCCTGCCACCCTCGTTTGACGAGGTCCACACAATGCACCGACGGATTATGGCTGCCGATGCTGCCGGTTATCACCGCGATCAATTCCTCAAGTCGCCGGCAAGTTTTGGTCCGAACATTTCGTCTCTCATCCAGGACGGTCTGCAACTGCCGGCTGCCGACTACCAGGCAGCCCTGGACCATCAACAGCGTTTTCGCAGTGACGTCGAGTCACTTTTCCAGGACGGCCGTATTGCGGTAACGCCGGCCACCGATACGACCGCCCCGGGCCGCCTCAACACGACAGGAGACCCTCGGTTTCAGTCGCCGTGGAGTTATGCGGGGCTTCCGACCGTGAATATTCCGTGCGGACTCGATTCCCAGGGAATGCCGTGTGGACTGCAGCTGATCGGACCACGCGACAGCGAGGAAAGAGTACTGGCCGCTGCGATCTGGTGCGAACAGCGGTTGGGGCTGAACGACTCTCCGCCCATGTTATCGCAGACCTGCTAAACGGGATGTGGTGACCATGAAACAGCTCCGAGCTGGCCTTGGAAGCGATGCTCAAAACGGTTGATTTACCAGAGAGAGATAAATTCAATTCTGTCAGATTCGCGATTGAACTCGACCGTGGGCGGTGGCGTGAGTATCAACGCTGTGCATCGACAATGCCCGAAGCAAAAGTGATTGTCACGCCCGATTCTGTGACATTTGTCCTTGCTTTTTTTAAAAGGTCACTCGTAATTTAGCCAGCGTGATGATGCAGATAAGTCTGAAAGCACACCACAGCCAACAGCCGCCGTGATAGCTGCTCCTAGCGTCGCTTCTTCCTTCTCAGCACGTTTGCGAACCGACATCCCAAACTGCTGCTCAATGCAGTCGACCAGCACTTTATTTTCACGAATACCATTGCCTGCTCCTGCAATTTCGGTGATTCCCGTCACGCCACACGATTGCAAGGCAGCAAAACCATCGTTGAAAACCGCAGCCATTCCCTCCAGCAAAGAGCGGGTCATCATCGCAGGCGTAAAATTTTCCGGGCTCAGCCCCGACCAACAGGCACGTTGAGTCGGGTCCTGGCGGGTACCGGTAAATAATGGCAAACAGTTCAATCCTTCGCTACCTCTTGTTGCTCGAGATGCCAGTTCCTTCATCCGTTCATAAGCGGCATCGGTAACTTCAATGTCAAAGACATCCGCGGCAACCGCCCGGAAGAAATTATCTAGAGCGGAAAAACTTTGACCGCCGCAAGCACCGACATGTGCGAGTAAGAAACCGCCGTACGGGAACGGACGAACCTCCAGCGCCGGGTGCTCGCCGGCCGTTTCACTGTAGGCAGAAACCTGTCCTCCTGTACCCACGTTAATCGAGAGCTGGGAGTGGCGGTCAGACACGCTACCAAGAAAACTGGCCTGATTATCCCCGATCGGGGTGAACACAGGAATGCCAGTTGGTAATCCTGTGACTGCAGCCATTCTGGGTGTAAGTCTTCCGACCTCTTCTCGAACGCTGCCGACCCGGGGGAGCATGTCGGCAGAAAGACCAAGGTTGCCCAGGGCGTCTGCATCCCACTGGTTTTTGTGAATGTCCAGCAAGCCGGCACTGCCGGCAACGGTGGGGTCGCTGGTCAAGGGAGCGTCACATAATTGGCTGGCAATTAAATCCATAATGAAAGCGGCTTTGCTGCCCGCCGGTACCAGGTCGTGGTCAGTGAGCCACTTGAGCGTGACGTTCATAAACCCGGTACGCAAATAGCAACCATGTCGTTGGTATTGATCCGCACCCAGGCGTTTGGAAAGCACTTCGATATAGCTTCCCCCATCTGGATGTGGTTCGTTACCACGTTGGTCTTGCCAGTTGATCAATGGCGAAATTGCATGGAGATTCGAATCGACGAGTACCATGCCGTGCTGCTGGCCAGTCATGCCGATCCCGACCACGTCTGAACTCCGGGATCCTAAGGTGGCACCTACATCCTTGAGACACTGAATTGTTTGAGCAACAATTCTGTCCACATTCCACTCGCTGCGCCCCTGGGGACGATCCGCATACCTGGCATCGTTGACCGTAGTGGTTGAATGGACGATGCTGCCGTCATCACCGTTCACTGCCAACGAAGTAATCGTTGTCGTACCAATGTCGATCCCAATGAGCAAAGACATGATCGTTACCTCAGGTAGGTTGGAAGCCTTTGGAAGAGGGAAGAAGAGTTATTTTTGTCAGCTCGTCAAATTTTCAGCGCGGCGCCACTTTCCATCGGATAGACTTTTCGTCCCAGGCGAGTGAACGGCAGCTTGGAAAAGTCCTGGGTCAGCAAGCTTGCCGTGTCAACGTTGAAAATGGAACCGGCTATAGGTCCGAAGGCACTGCGAAAATGACCGGTGGATTTCAGGCACAGGTATCGCATTTGGCCACAGTCAAGCCCCAGGGTTCTGGAAAAGGCCAGGTCGATCGGCTGGTTCGGTTGGGTGATTAATACGACGTAGACTCCCCGTTGTCGAATCAGGGCAGAATCACCCAACGAGGTCTTTAAGTTCTTGAACATGGGGCCGTCGTAGACGAACTGACCGTCGGCGAGCGCCAACACCTCGGCGGTCATCGAAACCGGCGGACCCACCAACTCGTATGACTTGCCGCCGACTTGCAGCTCAACGGTGTTTCCAACACCGGCAGATTTTGCCTGCTGCACCGATGCTGGATCTACGATGTAGAGTACCGCGGCATCTTGGAGGTCGCGCTCGACAAACAGCCGCAGGATTTCCGTGGAATCGCTCGGTGCACCCCCACCGGGATTATCGGCCTGGTCGGCAAGGATGATGGGATACTTGCCGAGTTTCTCTCCTTGTTCGAGGCCCTCGACTGCAGGCAGGGTCGGGCAGAGCCAATCTTCGCGGTGGTTCCAGATCCAACGTCCCAGTTCATTGGCCATCTGTTTTGCGGCTGGCAGGTCGTTGTCGGTGACCACCAAAGTCGACGCCCCGGCCACGTCCACGTCGGCCCACTGGTAGCCAACGCCCACGCTGGCGGAGAGCACGCCTGGCTCTTGCTCGATTTTCCATAGCTGCTCGATGGCGGTGGACATGGGCGGCAGGGCCGTGATCATCCTGGCTGCGTTCCAGAAAATTGGGATTGAACACCAGCCGACAGTCGGTTTGATCTCGCCGGCTATCGTGCGCACGATCATGTTGGCTGCTTCAATGGCTCGCTCGGCCATGTCGGTATGGGGATAGGTTTCCATGACGATCACGGCGGTAGCGTTGTCAATCATGTCCGGTCCGATGTTGCAATGCATGTCGTGGACCGTGATGATCGGACAATCGGGACCGACGATCCCGCGGACGGCCTTGGTGACATCGCCATCGGCGTCCATGATCCCTTGGACCGAATAGGAACCATGGAGGCTCAACAAGACGCCATCCACGGGCAGTTGCTGTGTTAGCCTTTCGAGCAGCAGATTTTTAAGATGATTGTGGGTTTCGAGTGTGGGCTGACCACCGGAAGGCGCCTTGGCCCAGATCAGCGGGACAACCGTCTGGCCCTGTCGACGCACGCCGGACAGAAACCCGTCGACCACGGTATTTGTGTCGCCGGCCCGGTTCAGCAGCGATTCGCCTTCGAAATAGTGGTGCTCTCGCAGAAACAGCGAGAGGGGTGTTTCCACGGGTGTGAAACTTGAACTTTCGTGCTCAATGCCTCCAACGGCAATTTTCATGGTGGGGGTCTCCAGTCATGGTAGGGGTCTCCAGGAGGTTTAACGATCGACCTTAAATCCCCGTAGTGCGTCCATGTTTACCTCAATCCCGAGTCCGGGCTTTTCGGGAAGGGGGATGACGCCGTCGATGATTTGCAGTTCGTCGTCGACAAGATCTTTGCGGAGTTGTGAATCGCAGAGGTTAGTGGGCATGAATTCAATGTAGGGACAGTGGGGGGTGACGGCGGCGAGGTGTGCCGTGGCGGCGATGCTAATACCGGTTTTCCAACAGTGGGGTACGATCCGGCGACCGCGCTCGGCGGCCATCTCGCAAACGCGTCTCGCTTCGGTGAGACCGCCCACGCGGCCAACGTCTGGCTGGGCGACGTCAACCTGGCCAATATCCATCAAGTCGGCAAATTCAAAGCGGGTGTTTTGCCACTCCCCGGCGGCAACAGGCATGGGTGCCTCTTGGTGCAGGCGGGCGTAGCCAGCCAGGTCATCAATGGCCAGGGGGGTCTCGATGAAATAGATGTCGAAATCTTTCCAATCTTTGAGCGTACGCAAGGCGATGTCGACGTCCGACCAGGTGTATTGTACATCGACCATCATGACGAACTCGGGTCCGACCGCCGCCCGACAGGCCGCGACGACCTCGGTCATTTTCTCATCCGGCTCGTTCAATCCGCTATGATTGTAAGGTCCGCTCAGGGTGACTTCTATTTTGCCGGCTTGAAAACCAAGTTCTTTTGCCCGCAGGGCCCAGGCGACCAGGGAGTCGCGATACTCTTCGAACTTGTGTCCACTGGGTTGCAAGGATGCGTAGGGAGTGATGTGAGGCTTGGCCTTATCGCCCAGCAGCTGCCAGCATGGTTTTCCTGCGGCTTTACCTTTAATGTCCCAGAGTGCCATGTCGAGTGCTCCCATGGCGCAGATGACCGCACCTCGGCGCCCGTTCATGGCACTTCCCACGTAGAGCTTTTCCCAGAGTCGTTCTGGCTCGCGGGGATCTTCGCCAATGAGCATTTCTTTCAGTCCGAGCCCCATCGTATGCGTACTGCGAGCTTCGATACATGCCTTGGCAATCCAGGGGTTGACGTCGGTTTCGCCGATCCCGGTGATTCCTTCATCGGTGTGGACAAAGACAACGATATCATCTTGTGCCGAGGACGTTTGATCCTTTTGGAGGTCGGGTACGAGCAGGGTATGACACTCGACGTCGGTTATTTTCATCGGTGATCCTCAATCGCTGGGGAAGACATGTCAAAAGAAAGTTGCGTCAAAAAATGTCCTTGGTTGTGTCATATCAGTAATTCATTACTGGTCCCACACGGTAAGCCCCTTGAGCTTTTCTGGGTCTGGGCGCGGGAAGCAATGACTGATGAGGTAGCCGGCAACAACGGTGCCGCCAAAACTCACAAAAGCGAACCAGAATTTTGAGATCGTGATCCCCGACGACCGGGTTTCTTCGTCGAGCAACCAGGGCATAATGTACCACGTGTCACCCGCCTTCAGCAGGCCGAATTTTGTCCACAACACCAGGGCGTATCCAATCAACGCGCCGTAAAATACTCCCCAGGATGTCACCCGGCGGGTGCCCGTTCCCAGTATGAAAATTCCCACGGCGCAGCCAAAGAATGGTGACACGACTGACACCATCATCCCGGTGATGGTGTCCTTGCCGACAAAGGCCAGGGCGATCAAGATGATGACCACGCCCCACACCAGAACCAATGTTCGAGCCAACATCAAACAGCGATGGTCTGAAGCGTTGGGATTGATGAGCCGACGGTAATAATCTTCCACGCACACGGTACTGACCGTGTGCACACCCGAATCGATGCTCGACATGGCCGCTGCAAAAATGGCGGCAATAATCAATCCTGCCAGCCCTCCCTTCAATTCGTGCAGGATGAAATGCGGAAAGGCCTGGTCTGGTGTTTCGATTCCCACGGCCAGCTCAGGATTGAGCTGGTAGTGACCAAACAAGGAAAACCCCAGGCCAAAAGTTAACAGCAAAACCGGAATCGCAAGCACCGGTTTCAGCCAGACCGCCTTTTGCGCTTTGCGCAGCGTACTTGTCGACAAGTAACGCTGCATACTCACCTGGTCGGTCAGGTTGGCAATACCATTAATGACCCCGGCCAGGACGCACATCCAGATTGTGATCCGGGCGGTGGGATCAAGGCTGAAGTTCAACATGTTCAACTTGCCGGCAGCCACAACTTCAGTGACCAGTGGGGCAGCGCCATCTTTCCACACGATGATTGCGATGGACCACACCAGGCCGGTCGTAAACAGGAAGAATTGGATCACATCGGTCCAAATGATGGCCTTCATGCCGCCAACCAAGGTGTAGGCCGTGGCGATGATGGTGGTGCCCAGGATCGAGACCACCGGATCCATTCCGGTGAGCTTTTCCATGGCAACCGAAATGGCCGTCACGATTGTGGCCATCCAGGCCAGTCGTGCTGCGATAAAAATCAAACTGGCCAGTACCCGTACCGCGTAGTTGAAGCGCATCTCCAGGTATTCGTAGATCGATGTCAACTGGAGGCGGTAGAAGAAATTTAAAAACAGGGCGATCACGATTGGGATCGACAGGTAACCACAAATCCCGAAAAGCAAGTAGCTTGCGTCGTACGCGTAGGCCTCGCCCGGATTCCCCAAATAACTGATGGCCGACAACAGGCTGGCCAACTGCGAAATTCCAACCACGATCCAGCCCATCGACCGACCTGCCAGCAGGTAATCGGACGTTGTATGCTGTTGTCGGGAAAACCACAGTCCCAACCCGACCACGATCAGGCCATACAAAGCAATGGTAAGGTAGTCGAGGGGGGCGAGCTGGATGCGGCAGAGAAGGGCCATTGCAGTCAGTACCAGGGTCTTTTTTGACCGGGGTGGATTTGTAACAGGATACCGCAAATGGTACCGCCACCCCATGGGGAATCCAACAGGAGGCCCGACAACCAATGGCCAGGCAGGTTCGACCTGGCGCCGAGTGCCACGGGTGCCCGCATCATGAGAAAATCACGGGCGCCGTCAAGGGCGACCTTGCTGTTCCGTTTTGTTCCGAGTCGGGCGGTGCCTGCCGATGACATAAAGCGGTAGGGCAGCGAGCAACGGTAGGATCCAGACCAGGGTCATGGTTCCCGCATAAGCTACGGCGGACCACAACATGTAGATGCACATTCCGCAAAACAGAAGTGGCGGAATCGGAAACGCCGGGACCTTGTAAACGCGTGGAATATCCCGGTCTTTCTTGCGCAACACGAACAGCGAAATGCCCGTCAACAAGAAAAAGAACCAGAACACCGGTGCAATGCCGGCGATGAGCCTTTCAAATCCCCCGGAAAAATTTTCCCAACTGGGTGGTGCCACAGCGACTGTGCGAAAACATCCATCGATTGCACTTCGTCCTGTCTCCGTGCCGACTGCAAACAAGAGCAGCAAAGCCATGGCCGCCTGAATCAGGCACGACCAAACGGGTGCCCCTAATCGCTCATTCCAACGGCCCAGTAAAGAGAACATCTGGTGTTCGGCGCCAACGGCGGCATAGAGGCGAGAACCGGTCAGGATCATGCCATTGATGGCCCCGAGAGCCGAGATCATGACCAGCAGGCTGACAAACTGCGAGGCTCCTTTCCCCATGCTCAGCTTGAGCACGTCGGCTGCCGGAGTCGTGGAGTTTCTCAGGCCCTCAAAACCGAGCGATTTCAGATAAGCAACGTTGATGAGCAGGTACAGTAGAAAGATGACACCGATACCAAGCAAAAGTGCGCGGGGAATGTTGCGACGTGTGTCGTGAATCTCAGCGGTGACGAAAGCTGCATCGTTCCAGCCACCATAGGTGTAAAGCACAAATACCATCGCCAGGCCAAAACCAGGGCCGCTCATTGGTTGTCGGACTTCCAACGGACCGGGTGCGCCACCCCAAAAAATTCCGGAAATAACCACGCCAGACAGGCCGAGGACTTTGGCAACGGTGAGGATATTTTGGGCAGTACGTCCGGCGACCATTCCGGAGCAATTCAGCAGGGTCAACACCACCACCGCGGCAGCCGCAAATCCAACCGCATTCTCGGCACTTGCCGAAAAAAATTCGACGGCGTAGTCAGCAAAGACGTATGCCATTACGCAGAGGCTACCGGTAAGCACTGCCACGATCTGTGCCCAGGCGAAGAAGAATCCGACAGCCGGTCCGTAGGCTCGCGAAAGGTAGATATAGTCGCCGCCTGCTCTTGGATAGGTAGCAGCGAGTTCCGCGTAGCAAAACGCTCCGACGAGCGCCAACATCCCACCAAGCACCCACGCCAACAAACCGTGCCACGGAGTTGCGACATTGGCGAAGATCAGCGGGGGTGCCTTAAAAATCGAGACCCCTATCACAATGCCGACGATGATGCTCACCGTGTCCCACAATCCAAGCCGCGGTTTGACAGGACCGGTGTTTTTCTCCCCGGATGGCATCTTCTTTCTCCGAATTCAATGGGTAGAATAGAACTGCCCTGGGACGAAAGGCCATGCCATGCATTTTACACCGCACCAAGAGAGGACGCAGCGCCAACTGCCGCGCCAAAACCTGTTCTTTGGGTTCGCCATAACGCTTTTGACCTTGGCCGTAATCAGCTGGCTATGTTACGAATTGATATTGGTACCGGCAAGCACCCGCGAGTCTCCTTCGGCGCGTGTCAAACTTCATGACTCCCCGGCTCTAAACTTTGTCGTCGAAACCGGGCCACAAGAAATACGATATCAGCAATTGCGTGCAGCCATGGTAGCAGAGCAGCTCAAATCCCGCGGCGTAAACGACCAAAAAGTGCTCGATGCGATGGGCCGAGTGCCGCGTGAATTGTTTGTGCCCGAAAGGCTGCGTGAAAGCGCTTACGCCGATCGTCCCCTGCCGATTGGACATGGCCAAACCATTTCGCAGCCTCTGATCGTGGCCGTGATGACCCAGTTCTCACGACCGACTCCGGTAGCGAAATCGCTTGATGTTGGCACAGGATCTGGATATCAAGCGGCCATACTTGCTGAACTGGTTGACCAGGTCTACAGCATCGAGATCCTCAAGCCACTCGCCGACGAGGCCCGCGAACGCCTTCAAACGCTTGGCTACAAGAACGTAGAGGTTCGCCACGGTGACGGCTATCGAGGCTGGCCAGAGCAAGCGCCGTTCGACTTGATTATTGTGGCAGCGGCCCCAGATCACGTGCCGGAACCTCTTGTCGAGCAACTCAAACCGGGAGGGCAATTGGTACTTCCGGTCGGCGGTCGGTTCTTCCAGCGACTCGTCGTTATTGAGAAGCAACTTGATGGCACGACAGTTCGCCGCAACGTCGAACCCGTTGCCTTCGTGCCCATGACCGGCGAAGCCGAATCTAAATCGGACCGCTGAACAGCGACACCTCAACATGGCAACCGGTTGACCCGACTGCCGGTCAATGATTCTCCCCCAGTGGTCCAGGGGTAAAACATCCAGCGTTATCCAGCCACCTCATTCACCGAAACGGGGCACGGCTGCTACTTGACTGGGAGTTAACGTTTCATGTTTGCCCGCTTGTGGCAGCGATGGAAAAGTGAATCAGGACCAGTCGAGAGTTTTCCAATCATCACTGCGGCTTGCGATGACTCGAATCATTTGTTGCCGCCCACAACCAGACGTATTTGACGGCTAGCCGATCACATCAGACACTTTTTCAACGCGGCCAGCTCCACCCCGCCAGGAGTCTTGGCAGTTGCCTGAACACTTCCCCAGGACGATACCGCAATCGAAACCGCGACGCTTAGAATTGCGACAGTCTTCATCTCGTCACTCTCGTGGTTCGATGGCTAAGGAAAGGTGATTATACGGGGTTTTCGCATGTCCGAACAAGAAACCGCGTGTTTCGAAACCGGAAGGTAATCAACCGTGCCGTTCTTCACAGTTCCTGAAAAGCATTCGATCTACGTGAGGTTCTTTCAGCAGGTCGATTATTCATTCAGAGATGTAGGCTATGTTCAAGTTGTCCGGATTGGGATCATGGGTATTCCGCAAGTCAGAATCGAATGGCGCATCAGCGATGGTTGTGTCAGGGTCCAGGTTTTCATCGCTTGTGCGCCAGTGCACTAACCCTATATCCCTGGGGAAATTAGCAAACTCGCCGGCTAACTTCTTAATTCTGTGACCCGTCCCGAATGCGGTGAGTATCGAACCGTCAGGAAGCACAACCGAAGAAGTGCTTTGCGGGGCCGGAAACGTATACCAACCACGGAGTTCCTTCGTACTTATCTTTCCTTTCCACACCGCCAGAATATATTTGTGGTCCAGGTCCCATGTCCTGCCGTTGTCATGGCTTACAATTGCTTCGATCCCAAACTGCGGAAATCCATCCAAGGAGTCAACATAGCCCACGCGAACTACATAACTCATCACCATATCTCCGTTCGGCAACACGATTATGCTAGAGTGATGCCGGCCCCAGCCGTAAATCATGTTGTCTGTATACTTGGACCATGTGTGACCGTCATCTTTCGAGATAGAAATTCCGAATCCACAGTGATGGTCTATGTCGGGTAACTCCACTCCTTCATAGAATCTTGTGAGGGGATCAGGACGACAGGCTACGACCAGGTCAGCGTTCTTAGCCCGGATGATGACCGTTTCACATGCGCCGCGCCATTCCGGTATGAAACGCCCCTCGCTCCATGTATGGCCCTGGTCCATGCTGGTCCGCAATAACGCCTGGGTTCCGTGTGTAAACCATAAAAACGGCGGATACTTTCCCTGCCCGTTACCGCCGGTCCCCCATAATCGTGTGGCTTTGCCAGTTGCCGGATCTTTGTCTGCCAGATAGGAGTCCCAGTTGACCCACAGCCCTCCGCCCGGGGCTGGCGGTTTTTCCACAGGCTTACTCCAGGTTTTCCCGTAATCGTCGCTGAAAGTGTTCTTGTAATTTCCTGCGGGCGCCATGCTATGGTGAATATCAAAGAGAAGCTTGCCGTCACCCAGATAAGTCAGACCATAACCTTGTCGGACGGACTCAATTTTTTATCAGCACATGGGTAGATCATATTGCCCCAGGTCGCTCCCCGGTCATCGCTGGAGATAATCGCCGCATAGAGCGCACCGCCTGGGTGGCCAATTGACACCAGCAGAAGGAGGCGATTCTTCTCTGACATATATACAAGGTAGGGACCTCTTACTGACGACCCATACATGCTCTTAACGGCCGTCTCCGGGTTCCATGTTTCATTGACGATCTGAAGTTTCGCTGGGAGCTTGATCCTCCCGGACTTGCCGTTTACCAGCTGGATGTCGTGGGGTTTCCATTGCGTCGGGGTGGCTGGATTGTTTGAGGAAGGATCAGATGTTTTGTCGACCTGGGGTTTAGTTCCAGCGGTCGACTTGGCTGCGGGTGTGGCTACCAGATCGTTTTCCACGGTTGACTGAGGCGGCGAGGCGCCGTCACCACGCCCGACGATCCCGATGAGCAGTAAACCGGTGAGAAATCGCTTTAAGGCATCCCTCCCTCGACGGTGCTGGAACTCTTGGCGATGGTTCGTGTGGGCTTCCCCCCTTTAACTGATCCAGGTCTATGAGAGAATCGCATCCGGGCGTAGCCCGGAAAGGATTTCCTCAGATGAAGAAGAACCGACACACGACCAAGCAGATTATTGAGAAGCTTCG
>CAUZEA010000039.1:0-46907 GCA_963578605.1 Planctomycetota bacterium | reverse complement strand
TGGGCCATGGTTGCAGAGTGGGCCATGGTTGCAGAGTGGGCCATGGTTGCAGAGTGGGCCATGGGGTGCCCTCTGCCGAGTTACAAAGGTTTGTTCAGGGGGGGGGTTGAATCTCCGGGCCGGAGTCGGCAAAATAGCTCATTCGGTCGATTCCTCGGCCAGATCTCTTTAATTTACAGAATTCTTTAATTTGTTTGCCCCTTGGGATTTCTTGCGATGTCGGAAGTCTTACACGTCACCAAACGTACCTCTGTAGGAACACGGAGCAGCATTCATCTGCGTCGAGAGGGTTATGTCCCGGCTGTTTTGTACGGGCATGGTAAAGAATCCGTCAGTTTGTCGCTGCCGGCTGAGGAATTCCATACGACCTTAAGGCATGGCGCGCAAGTCGTGGAACTCGACGGCGATGCGGATGGTCAGGCGTTGTTGCAAGAAGTGCAGTGGGACACGTTTTTCCGGCATGTCCTGCACGTCGATTTGTTGCGTGTTGTGGCAGGTGAGAAAATCAAACTCACCGTGCCGCTTGAAATGCGGGGAACTGCACCAGGAGCCAATGATGGTGTGGTTGAGCAGTTACTGCGTGAGATTGAAATCGAAGTCACTCCGGCCGAAGTTCCGGAGAAACTGCATATCAATGTGAATCAGCTTGAGTTGGAAGGTACGTTAACCGTTGCTGATATCGAGGATTTACCAGAAGGGGCGAGTATTCTTGCCGACGCGGAGGAAACGGTTGTGCAGTGTATTGCCCGCGCGGAAGAGTCGGAAGAAGAATTGTCCGTGGGCGATGCTGAGCCGGAAGTCATCGGTCAGAAAGGCGAGAGTGGCGAGGCTTCGGATGAAAATTCCGATGGTTGATCAACGAGTATGAAACTCATCGTGGGCTTGGGAAACCCCGGGAAGCCATACGAGAACACGCGACACAACGTCGGGTTCCAGATCATCCGTGAGTTTGCGCGTCGACATGATGCCGGACCTCCCCAGGCAAAATTCGAATCAGAGACGGTCCGATTAACCTTGGGTGATCAGCAGGTGATGCTGCTTTGCCCTTTGACGTATATGAATTTGAGCGGGCGAAGCATTCGCTTGGCGGCCAATTTTTATAAGTTGCCCTTGGGAGAATTGCTGGTCATTTGTGACGACTTCAACCTGCCAGTCGGCAAGTTGCGATTCCGAACACGAGGTTCTTCGGGGGGACAACATGGTTTGCAGAATACAATTGAACAACTGGGCAGCGAGGAGTTTTGCCGACTACGAATCGGCGTGGGGCCTTTGCCGGAGCGGTGCAGTGCAGCAGACTTTGTGCTAGGCAAGTTTACCGCCGCTCAGCGCGAAACGGTTGCTGAGGTGGTCGACCGAGCCTGCAAAGCGATCGATTGCTGGTGTACCGATGGTATTGATCAAAGCATGAATAACTTCAATTAAGCCAAATTGGCAGTCCGCACTCGTTTCCGATTGGAGAACCGAACTTTGGACCAAAACGTTTACGAAGTAATGTTAATCTTCAACTCCAGCCGCTTTGTGCGCAATCCGGATAAGCTGCCCAAGGAGATCGAAGAAATGATCACCTCCAACGGTGGCGAAGTCCTGATTAGCCGGCTTTGGGAAGACCGCAAGCTAGCGTATCCCATCCGAGGACAACGCAAAGGTACGTACTGGCTGATTTATTTCCGTGCCAATCCTGACCAGATCAAGACGCTGAATCGTCAATGTGAGATCAATGAGAACATCTTGAGGCAGCTGGTTTTGAAGGTCCATCCGCATCTGGAAGAGCCGATTTTGGCCCATGCGCGGGGTGAAGTAGATTCCGAGTCTGAGGCACCCGAGGCTGCCACCGAGACGGCTGCCACCGAGACGGCTGCCACCGAGACGGCTGCCACCGAGACGGCTGCCACCGAGACGGCTGCCACCGAGACGGCTGCCACCGAGACGGCTGCAGAGGCTTGAAATCCCTTTCCCAGTGCCGACATGAGTGGGACTGCTTGCCTTCGGATCTGTGATTTGGTAATTTGCGGGTAACGGAACGTGTGTTCACTATCGGCAGGTGGGGCTTTTTTCGATAGGAGGGCTTGGAGACCTCGATTCACGCTCCGCGTTGCGAAGGCGGCACCCCCTGGAAACAAGGTGTAAACATTCAAGACCCTGTCACTGGAGACAACCCTGCAAACTGTGGACCCATGCCCAACTTGGTGTGACGTTGAGGGGTAAAACGCGAAGGAAGAACTGTTATGGCAAGCTTTAACCGAGTGATTCTCGTTGGCAACTTGACTCGTGATCCGGAATTACGGCACATCCCCAGTGGTACGGCGGTGTCGGAAATCGGGTTGGCTGTGAACGATCGTGTGAAACGTAACAACGAATGGGTCGATGAGACCACATTTGTTGACGTGACGTTGTGGGCTCGAGCTGCTGAAGTTGCCAGCGAATACCTGAGCAAGGGGTCACCTGTACTGATCGAAGGGCGGTTGAAGCTGGATCGCTGGGAAAAGGACGGTCAGAAGTTTTCCAAGCTGAAGGTGATCGGTGAACGGATGCAGATGCTTGGCAGTCGTAGCAGCGGGGGTGGACAGGGGCAGGACGATTCCTATCCCGCGGATGACAACTTTGTTCCGGCCGGTGGCCCACCCGAAGGCAGTGAAATTCCGTTTTAAAGCTGCTTGCTGTCGACAGCCGGTAAGCCGAAGTAGCCCCGGTGCCAGATGACCTGGTGGAAAAACAAATGCTGGGGCAGCTTGGCTGCTCGCACAAACATTACCGCTTGAGAGCTCGTTGCTGAGAGTCTCTCAACACAGTCCCCTTTGACCTGAAACCAGACCTTTCATGGCAACGAAGACAAAAAAACCAACTGTCTCGAATCGTGTCAAGAAGCCTCGCTTCAAACGACTCCCCAAAGGACCCCATGGTGGCGTTGAGCTGCTTTTGATTCACTCGGTAGAGCATCTGGGTGCCCAAGGTGACGTGGTTGAAGTCAAACCAGGTTACGCCCACAACTACTTGATTCCTCAAGGTCTGGCGACCGTTGCTACCGACCATCATAAACGGATGGTTGAAAAACACCGTAGCAAGCTTATTGAGATCGAAAAGGCGAAGCAGGTGGAACTCCACAAATTCGCCGCCGATATCGCCAAGCAGAGTGTTACCGTTGAGGCCAATGCAACCGAAGATGGGCACCTCTACGGAAGTGTGGGTGCCGCGGAAATTGTCTCGGCACTCAAGAAAATTGAGATCAATCTCTCACCAGAGCAAATCAAGCTTGAAGGACCGCTGAAAGAGTTAGGACTCTACACGATCAAATTCCGCCTCTCAAGCGAAGTCGAAGGCCAGCTTAAGGTTTGGGTGGTGCCGGCGGTGGAAGTGGAATAGGTGCCGGCGGTGGAAGTGGAATAAGAGTGTCCCGCTGGCCAATCGATTGGCCGCCGGATGGGAATATTGGCTTCGCCCGTACCGCACATGTACGGGCAGAAGTCTCTGGATAGACGGAGCGAAAACCAAAGAAGGATCGGTAGCCTGTGGCCTCGGTGGATCAAAAACCACGCATGGATGCTCTCGCGGATGTTGATGAGCATCTCGATCGTTATATGCCCTCTAGCCGCGAGGCGGAACGGGCCGTCTTGGGGAGCCTGTTGTTGTTGCCCGAGGCCTGCGATGAAGTCGCTCTGATCATCCGGGCTGAAGATTTCTACGACGACGCCCACCAACGTATCTTCCGTCACATGCAAGCGTTGCATGAAGATGGCGGCCGGATCGATCCGCTTTTACTTGCCGAACGCCTCCGCGATTCGGGTGAATTCGAGACAGTCGGCGGGAGTTCTTACCTGCTGGAAGTAGGTCGCGAAGTCTCGACTGCCGCACACGCTGAGTATTATGCCCGAATTGTGCATGAAAAATCGCTGTTGCGATCGTTGATTCATGTCAGCACCGATATTCTCAAAGATGCGTATGAACCGAGTGTGGACGGCCGGGAAATGCTGAGTCGCGCTGAAGAGCGTGTGTTCGGTATTCTCGATGCCAAGGGATCAGATTGTGTCAGCTCCATTCGCGATGTGTTGCAGGAATCGCTGGCTCGTATTGATGCTCGTATGAAGCATGAACATGCGTTTGGTGGCCTGGAGTCAGGTTTCGATGACTTTGACGACCTGACCGGTGGGCTGCACAACAGCGAACTGGTGGTTCTGGCTTCGCGTCCCAGTATGGGGAAAACGGCGCTGGCGATGAATATGGTCGAACATATGACAATTGAGCTGGCGAAGCCGGTCTTGTTCATAAGTTTGGAAATGTCAGCCCTCGAACTCGGGGATCGTCTGTTATGCTCGCGGGCAAAAGTAAACAGTCGTCGGCTGCGCAACGGTCAGATTACTGCTGAAGAGAGCCGCAAGTTAGTTCAGACAGCTGCCGAAGTGAGTAGTGCCCCACTGTTTGTCGATGATTCTCCCAGCCGAAGAATGACCGAGATTGCTGCCGCTGCCAGACGACTTCAGCGTCGGGACGGGTTGGCTCTGGTCGTCGTCGATTACCTTCAGCTGATCGAACCTGACAATGCGCGAGATCCCCGCCAAGAACAAGTTGCCAAGATCGCACGCCGACTTAAAGGACTTGCTCGTGAATTGAACGTTCCCGTGTTGTGCCTCGCACAGCTGAATCGACAGGTCGAAGCCACCCGTGACAATCGGCCCCAGCTGAGCCATTTAAGAGAGTCCGGAGCCATTGAACAGGATGCCGATGTGGTGATGTTTATCCATCGCGAAGAGTATTACATGACCAACGATGACGAGCGGGAACGGGTGAAAGGCGAGGCCGACCTGCTCATCAAAAAGCAGCGTAATGGCCCAACCGGCGATGTGAAGCTCACCTGGCTCCATGACTTTACACGATTCAGTAACGCCGCGCCACAGCCTTACGAAGAGTTCGATGATGGTTATGGCGGGGGGAAAAGTTTCTAGTCCATTAACCTGTTGAATTCTTAAAGCTCGGCATCAGGTCATCAAACGGATCCTCCCCGCCACTGGCAGGTGGAGCATTTGCCCACGGAAGTTGCCAGCTTGCTAGTTGCCAGAAAGTGAACATCTGCCTGCTAGCAGACCTCTCGGTCCAGCGGTTGAGCGGAATTGTGAATTCGCCGTTCGCGCCAGCTGATTTCTCGATAGGTTCACACCGAATTCACCTTGCCGCTGGCAGTGTTTTTCTGTATTTCTTCGTGGTCTTGTCGTGAGACCACCTGTTGCGTTGAGGATGTTTGCGCGACTTGTTTTGTGGGGCGGACCGTTCCAAGCCGGTACTTATCCGCAGTTTCTCATCCAGTGTCATTCCTTCGCGAGTGAAGCGACCAATGCTTCTCTGTTGTCGACCAACACGGGTTCGGATTGGGTTTGGAATACTCTTTGTGTGTGCCCTTGCCGCAGAATGTGGTGCCCAGATGGGACCGAACTCCGGCGCGAATCCAACCTTCCCGGGTGGTCGAAACCGCAAGAAATCCGAATTGATGGGGCTTTCGCTGGCCGCGACAGGTGAGGATGTGGTGGAGTTGCGGATTGTCGGGAACAAGACAATTCCGACGTCGCAAATCGTTAATCAGATACAAACTCGTCGTGGCCGTCCCTTCGATCCCAAGATCGTGCAGCGGGACGTCCGCAAGTTGGCTTCTTTGAGTTGGTTTGTGGATGTGAAGCCACTGTACGAAAAAACGCCCGTAGGTCGCATTGTAATTTTTCAAGTCGTGGAGCGGCCGACGATCCGTTATGTCGAATTTCTAGGCAATCAGCGGATTCGCGACAAAACCCTTACCAAAGAAATTGACCTTACGGTGGGGGGTGCGGTGGATCCGTTTGCTGTCGAAGATGGGCGCCGAAAAATCACCGCACTTTACAAGAAGAACGGATTTAACAAGACGCAGATTTCCGTTCTTGAGGGCAACAAGGCAACCGACCAAGGGGTGGTCTACATTATCAACGAAGGCGTTTCGCAGAGAATTTGGGACGTAGATTTTGTCGGTGCCAACTTTGTGAGTGCACGTCGACTCAAGACACGAATCCAGTCAAAACCCCCGATGATGCTCCTGTTCAAAGGTTTTGTCGATCGCGAACAAATCGAAGCCGACACGCAGGCACTCACCGACTTCTATCGGTCATTTGGATTCTATCAGGCCAAGGTTGGCCGAAAGATCGAGTTCAACGACCAGGGAACCTGGGCAAATCTCACCTTCGTCGTCGATGAGGGCCCGCGGTACGAGGTGCGGAACGTTTCCTTTATGGGTAATCAACTACTCAGTAATAATTCCCTGGAAATGGGACTTCGCATGCCCGCTGGCAAGCCGTTCGAACGGGCAAATATGAACAACGATATCGAATGGTTGAAGGAACTTTATGGCAGCCAGGGTTACGTTTTTGCCGACATCCGTGCCGAACAAGTCCTGCTCGAAGAACCGGGGCAACTTGACCTCGTCTACCACATCGAAGAAGGGAAGCGTTGGCGGGTGGGTCGAATTCTTGTCAACATCAACGGTGAACATACCCATTCCCGGATCCAGACTGCCCTGAATCGACTTTCCCTCAAGCCGGGTGAGATTCTGGATATCCGTGAAGTGCGGGCTAGTGAACGTCGTCTTCAGGCGAGCGGCTTGTTCTTGACAGATCCCGTTCAAGGGGTTGCACCCAAAATCACCTTTCGAATTCCTGAGCTGGAGTCTATCGAATTCACCGGTGACCGGCGAAATGGTCCCGCTGCCGGAATGCGTGGGCAAAGTCCCGATCTGGCTGTCCCCGAGGCCCTCCCCAATTCAGACTCTGAAAAGCGAACCTACGAAGTTCGACGCCTGCCTCTACTCTCCCAGGCTGAGGTCGTTAACGTTTATTTGGACTTCAGTCAATCCCCCAAATCAGTGCCATCCTCCCAAGGTGAACCAGAAGCGGGAAACACGATTCACTCGCCGAACCACCAACCGCTGTCGGCAACCGCTGTTCGACATGTTGCAATGCGGCCACCCTTGGAAAATGTGCAGTCCGAAGGTGAGCCGCCAAGTGCAGGGCGGGGCACCTATGACGCCATCGTGGTGCGTACCCAAAGTCCTTTTCAGCCAGGCCAGTCTGTTGCGCCAACCTACGGTGGTCAATTACCCGGTGCCACTGGCCCTCAGTCAGCACCTGTTGGTTACCATGTCGGACAGATCCAGCCATCTCAACAAGTGGTCGCGCCAGCTTACCTTTCAGCACGGCAAAGTGGTTCCAATGCCTATGGGCAGGTCCCACCACCTCAGTACGCAGCGGTGGGACAAGTACAGCCGGTACAGTATGTCCAACCGCTCCCCGCACCGGTGGGAAGTGCCGTGGCACCATCAGTCGCACCTAGTTCCAATTACGAACCTCCAATCACTCCATTACCGGCTCAGCCGGGTTATTACCCCGGCGTTCCATTCACTGGCTTGAACCCCTATTCGGAACCAAACGTGGATGTCGTTATCGACGTCGCTGAGGCACCGACGGGCCGGTTTCAGATTGGTGCTGGTATCAATTCAGATGCTGGTGTGATTGGTAATATTTCTCTTGACGAACGCAACTTTGACTGGCGTCGCCCGCCCAGGAGCCTTAATGACTTCGCAACCGGTCGTGCCTGGAGGGGTGCTGGCCAGCGGTTCCGACTCGAAGCGGCACCCGGTACTATAGTTCAACGCTACCTGGCCAGTTTTAGCGAGCCCTATCTGTTTGATTCCCCCATCAGCTTTGGACTCAGTGGATCCTACTTCGAACGTCGTTTTCGGGATTGGGACGAAGAACGTTTGGGGGGGCGTGCGTCACTCGGGTACCAGTGGGTTGAATACGACCTGTCGGCAACACTTGGATATCGTGGTGAACTGATCAAAATTTACGATGCTCCTAACGCTCCATTGGTACCCTCGTTGGAAGACGTCATGGGTGATAATACGCTCCACGGTTTTCGAGTTGGGTTTGCCAATGACACACGTGACAGCGCCTTCTTTCCCACCCAAGGGCACTTGTTTGATGTGAATCTCGAACAGGTCCTCGGCGACTACACGTACGCCCGAGCAATTATTGACATCCGCGAATACGGTTTGCTTCACGAGCGTCCCGATCATTCGGGACGTCACGTTTTGAGCGGCAGGTCGCGGGTCGGATTTAGCGGTCGTGATACCCCAATTTACGATAACTTTTTCGCCGGTGGTTTCTCAACCCTCCGTGGTTTTGATTTTCGGGGAGCGTCACCCGTTTATCCCATTGGCGGCGGCTCGTTTGTCGAAGTCGGTGGACAATTCATGTGGATCAATTCACTAGAGTATCTCTTTCCACTCACCGCCGACGACATGATTCACGGTGTTGTGTTTGTCGACTTTGGAACAGTGGAAAGTTCCGTAAAGTTGGATATGAACAGCGTGCGGGTCGCTCCCGGATTCGGATTGCGGATGACCGTGCCTGCGATGGGGCCAGCACCAATCGCGCTTGACTTTGCTTGGGGTGTAAAACGCGCTGAGTACGACGATCTTCAGGTTTTCAGCTTTAACGTCGGGTTCACCCGGTAAACTATTTGCTGGTTTTGATCCTCATTCTTACGGAAGCCGGAAAAATTGCGGAAAAAGTAACCTTCGGTTGGACCTTTGCGAGCGAATTCTCACCGGCTTGCGTGTTGACTTACCGGCGAATTTACCCCTGGTTTTCCCAAAAATCTGACGTTATCCGTACCCGATACCGCTGCCGACTGATCGGAATTGTCTGGGCTGGGTACTCGAAACAGGTTGAAGCCTCCAGTTTTTGAAACTGTTGCGGAATGCTGCCGTCCATTGAACCAGCCACGGCCATACAGGTTTTCAAAATAAGGAGCGTAGCTTTCTCAGTGTCACACCTTGTAGTAGTCGAGATGGTACGGATAGGGCCTTTGAAACGAATACCCGCTCGTCTGGGGATAGAACCGGGGGTGATGAAAGCGTTTGGTCCGGAGACGAGATTTGCGCTGAACCACCAGGGCGAATCAGGTTTGCCTTGACCGCAAGCAGGCAGGAAAGCCACAGCCGCCAGGGCGGTGGCCATCATTAATGAGAAGACGAGCCGATTCATGCTGAGCTTGCCGTAGTAAGGGCAAGCCGGTTGCTAACCCTCTGTACTTCCATAGCACGTTCGACGGTGTGTGGATTTCAAGAAAACGCCAACGAGATGAATCGGGTGTGGGCAGGATCGTGCCGGCATGATTGACATTACCCGAACGACAGTTTTTTCTCACGTGGATCTTCCATACTTTCGGCCATCTTGCGAAGGGCTTCGGTCTCGATCTGCCGGACCCGTTCGCGGGTGAGACCTAATTGCTGTCCAATTTCTTTGAGGGTCTTCGGCTCGTGTCCTTCGAGTCCGAATCGCATTCGCAAAATGGTCGCCTCGCGTTCGTCCATCGTTTTCAGCAGAGCCATTACGTGCCGCAGGCTGTCGCTTTCGATAAGCGACTCATCTGGTGACAGTTGGCGTTCGTCCATCACCATGTCGCCCAACGTCCAACCGGCCTCGGTCTGGTCTGTATGCGGTGTCGCATTGTAGATTTTGATTGCTTTCTTGATGATGGGCAGCTTCTTTTTAGGCAGACCCAATACGCGGGCAACTTCTTCGGGTGTTGGTGAACGGTCCAGTTCCTCGGTCAAGCGAGCGGTAGCTCGTCGCCATTTACTCAACAGTTCCACCATGTAAGCGGGAATCCGGATCGTTTTTCCGGTGTTGATCAGGGCCCGTTTAATCGATTGTTTGATCCAATAGCTTGCGTAAGTGCTAAACCGGGTTCCCATTGCCGGGTCGAATCCCTCCACAGCGCGGAGGAGGCCGAGATTCCCTTCCTCAATCAGGTCTTGAAGTCCCAGGCCTTTTCCAGAGTAGCCTCGGGCAATGTTCACCACCAAACGGAGGTTTGCCCGCACCATGCGGTCCCGTGCCCGGGTATCGCCTTCGCCAATGCGGATTGCCAGTTCTCGTTCTTGTTGAGCGGTGAGCAGGGCCGTTTCATTAATCTCGCGCAGGTAGGTTTCCAGCGGTGACTGGACTGAAGAACTGGAGCGGCGTCCGGTTTTTGTGGTGCTGGTCATGGAAAGGTGTTACGGTCGGGAGGAAGGAATCGACAAAATCGGTGTGGGCACCAGAAGTGTGAAAACTGCGGACAGCTTTGCTAGCAGCCCCGATTCCTTTCATCGACGGGTGCGGGAGGAAACTACATTTCGGACTGTTTTCGATAGCGTGTCACGAATGCGCCTGCGTTTCGGGCCATGCCAAAAAGAACGACGCCACAGGTCGTAACCCGTGGCGTCGTGGATTGGGGCTGAGATTTCGGTCAGGCTATGCCAGTTGTAGCCGTTAGGCTGGGTTCTCGTCTGGAGTTTCAGCCTGGCTGGCCTCTTCAGCGGGAGAATCCTCGACAGCGACATCACCCGCATTATCGGTATCTTCGGCCGGAACCTCTTCGGCTTCGGCTGATGCCGGTTTGAAAAGGGGGCCCGATTGGGAACCGACACCACCCTTCAATTCGACTGCCAATCCAGTGCCGGCAGCGCTTGTTTCAGCTTCTTCTTCTTCGGCCCATTCGACTCGCTTGCGCGACAGGCCAATCTTGCGCTCTTCAGTATCGACACGAAGGATTTTGACCTCAATGTCTTCGCCAAGCTTGACAACTTCTTCTGGATTGTCGACTTTGTGGTCCGCCAGTTCCGAGATGTGAAGCAATCCTTCGAGACCATCTTCCAGGCAGACAAACACGCCGAAGTTTGTGACCTTGGTCACCTTACCCGTTACGAGTTGCCCCGACTGGTAACGGTTGGGGATATCGTTGGCCCAAGGGTCTTCGTCGAGTTGTTTCAGTCCCAGGGCAATTCGTCGACGGTCTTGATCGACGGTCAAGACTTTGCACTCGATTTCCTGCCCCTTCCCAACCACTTCGCTCGGATGGCTGATCTTGCGAGTCCATGACATGTCACTGACATGCAGCAGGCCATCGATTCCTTCTTCCAGTTCGATGAAGGCTCCGTAGTTGGTGAGATTTCGCACCCGGCCTTTGACAAGTTCGCCTTTCGGGTAACGATCGGCGACCTTTTCCCAGGGGTTCTGTTGGGTTTGCTTCATGCCGAGCGAGATTTCCTGTTTTTCCTCGTCGATCTTTAGCACGACAACGTCAATGACGTCATCGACTTGTACCAACTCGGTCGGATGGCTGATTCGCTTGGTCCACGACATCTCGCTGATGTGGACCAAACCTTCGATTCCATCTTCCAACTTTACAAACGCCCCGTAGCTCATCACATTGACCACAGTTCCCTTGTGGAAAGATTCGACCGGATACTTTTCCCCGACGTGCTCCCAGGGGCTGGTCTGCTTCTGCTTGAGCCCTAGTGCAATCTTTTCCTTTTCGTAGTCAATGTGAAGGATCAAGACTTCCAATTCGTCGTCGATCTTCACCATCTCAGAGGGATGGTTGACGCGTCCCCAACTCATGTCGGTGATATGCAATAAACCATCGATGCCACCCAGATCGACAAATGCGCCGAAGTCAGCGATATTCTTGACCACGCCTTTACGCAACTGGTTGACTTCGAGCTCTTTGAGCAGTTCTGATTTCTTCTTGGAACGTTCTGCCTCGATCAGGCTGCGACGGCTGACAACGATATTACGTCGTGCTTCGTCAATCTTGAGTACGACGCATTCGATTTCTTTACCGATGTACTCTCCAATATCGTGGGGTCGGCGGATATCAACCTGACTGGCTGGCAAGAAAACGTTGACGCCGATGTCGACCAGCAGGCCACCCTTGATTTTGCGTGTGACGGTTCCGGAGACTTGATCGCCCTCAGCGACAGTTTCCATTACCCTCATCCACTTCTCAATTTTCTCTGCCTTCTGCTTGCTCAGGACGATCATGCCCCGATCGTCCTGTCGACCAACAGTGTCTTCCACTTCCTCGACCAGCACGCGCACCCGCTCACCCACCTCGGGAAGCTCTTTCCCTTCTGCTTCCCATTCATGGCGGGGGATGATGCCTTCGCTCTTGTAGCCGACATCTACGAGGACAAACTCATTGTCGATACGAAGAATGGTGCCTTCGACAATTTGGTTGACACCGACACTTACACCGGAAACCCAGTCGATCTCGTCGGGCAAGGCGGTGCCAACGGCGGCATTCCAGTCTTCTTCAGAAACGTCGAATTCTCGGATTAGATTGCGGTTGACCATGAAACCTGGGGGATAAACCGACAGAATCAAGGACAGCTTGTATCTGTCACGTAGGGAAACTTTGCCCACAGGCGAGAGGGGGCTGTCCTCAACTCGCTTCCTGCGAACTCGACCGACCAACAGAGACGACCTACTAAACAAGTTCGCAAGGGGAACCGGGTATGCTAACAGATCGTGTTAGCCCCGACAATTGCCGTAAAGGGCACGGTGCGGTAGCCCCAAACTGCCACTCATCCCCGAACGCCACATGTAGAAGTCGCCACGCCGACCTAGTTTTCCTTATCCTTAGGGCTTCTGCCTTGACGAGTTGCCCTAAAAGTCGAGGCCCGATGGAAGGTTTCGGCGAGGCGTTCGGTCAGCAGATCGACCAGTTGCTGGTTGTCCTTATCGAGAATTTCCCCTGGATCAATGGGTGCACCAAAAGCCACGACAATCGGTCGAAACCGGGGTACCATACGTCCCCGGGGCAGGGCATCAAACGATCCGGCGACCGCGACCGGTACGAGCGTCACCCGGGAGCGACGGGCAATAACGCAGAAACCAGATTGCAACGGTTGCAGGTTGCCATCATGTGTGCGTGTACCTTCTGGAAACACCAGTAGCGGTTGTTGATCTTTTAGAACTCGTAACGATGTCCGCAAGCCCGACAGACCCATCCCCTCTCGGTTGATTGGAATGGCACCTAACGACCCAATTAGCCATTTCAGTGGCCAGAAGAATAAGGTATCACGGGTGAGAAAACGCAGCTGCCTGGAGCTGGCAATGCCCACCAGTACGGGATCAAGGTGACTTTGGTGATTGGAGAGGATCAACACACCACCATCCTGGGGAAGTTGTTCGCCGCCGATTACCCGCAAACGGAACGCAATCCGCGCGACGAACCAACAGCAGCTACAAACCACGGTGTACCAAAGTTGTCCAAGCAAAAGGGTCACCTCGATTACATATGGGTGCGTACGATTTCTTCCAAGTGGTTGACAACTGCTTCAGGTGTCATGCCGTCGGTGACCACTTGAATTGCGTCGTCGGCTTTCCGTAGGGCACCCACCGGACGCGTTTTGTCGCGATGATCGCGGGTACGCTGTTTTTCCAGCACTTCTTCATAGGTGATTTTTTCACCCCGAGCTACCAGGTCTTGATGACGGCGTTGGGCACGAGTTTCTTGGCTGGCAGTCAAAAATATCTTGCATTCCGCTTCGGGAAAAACGACCGTGGCTTGATCGCGGCCTTCGGTAACCACATCGACGCCGGCAGCAGCGTCTTGTTGCAATTTGACGAGCCGCTCACGCACGCCGGGATGATCGGCTGCGTAGCGGGTCGAGGTAGTAATCTCAAAAGAGCGAATCGTTGCAGTAACATCGCGACCGTCGAGAATCACGCTATCTTCATCCAGGACGATTTCCACGCTGTGGGCTACCTGTAGCAACGCATCTGCGTCGGCCAGATCGATACCTTTTTCGATCACGGCCAGTGTTACAGCCCGATACATCGCTCCGGTATCGAGAAAATGGAACCCGAGGCGTTGAGCCAGGCGACGTGCCGCGCTGCTTTTCCCAACTCCCGCTGGGCCGTCAATAGTTACGATCATGGCAAGCCAGCAGCACTTTCGACTGCCGGTTGGTATGGCTGGTGATTTCGTTGGTATGGCTGGTGATTTCTCTGTGCTCTCATGCGGCTCGTGCTACGTTGCGAAACGACCGGCCAATTGTACCCATTGGTGTGGTTCGAGTTCGAGGACAATATCGCCTTCATTCACAGATAACTCGGCGCGCGGTTGATCCGAAAAACTGGTGGTTTTTCCGGTTTGAAACGGTTTCCAGGCAGAGATTCGCACTTGGGTGGCCCGGCCTTCGGTTTCCAAGAGACGCAAACAAAGGTCGGCATTTCCCGAGGTACGCCTCCCTAGATGAGTCACAAGTACGTTCTTTGCACTGGCGTGCAAAAACCAACCATGCCGGGAACCGGACGTGCTTGAGACCTTCGCAACACACTCGCCCGGTGGGGTTAACGATCCCAAGATCGATTTCATGGGGAAAACGGTGTCCAGGCAAAGGCCAAACCGAAAGTTAACGCTCGTTTCGCCATCAACGATGAGCAGTGTATCGAGGGCACGATCACCAATTCGGCGGTGGCAAGGCAATCCCCAGGGGGATAGCGTGATCGAACGACTGTCTACCGACACTTCGCGAATTTCAATCCATTCTCCACTCTCGATGTACCTCCCAGCTACCGGGAGGCCAAGCCAATTCGAGCCATAGCGGATATCCATACTCAAGTCCGCCCACATGATTCGGCTGGCAATGTAACTTCGCCAGGGATCTCCGGAGACCGGCGACACGTCATCAAATTGCACATCGACGACCAACTCGCGGGCCCCTCGGTAAAGAGTTACGCATTGGGTGAACCGGGCAACCGGGTGATCCTCCCCATCCAAAATCGCCCCTGTTGAAGTAAGTGCCCCTGCGTATTGGTCACACCGTGTGATCTCAACAGAGTCGGCCTTCATTTGCGAACTTCCAGAGTATGTTTCGAGGTCGTCGGCAGCCGCTGGTGGATCTTCCGGGCAACAGCGAACCAGCCGCTGCGAAATTCTTGTGGTTCGGTCACGATGTGATTTGATAGATTGAATACCTCCTGTCGCCCCGTTGATTGTTAGTTCCAGGTATTCGTTGCGCAATCGATTCTCAACGGCCAGGGGAAGGTTGAGCGGAGCCGGATTTTCTGCAGATGTAGAAAATCCCAATGCAGGTACCTCCTGACCGACAAAAGTTACTGGGATGCTGCGGTCAAAACTCCACGCATTGATTCCGACTGTATGAGTGGTCTCAGATGGATTACCAGAAGGTTCGCCAATCAGATCACTCAAACGCTCCAGCGGTGACGAAGCCACACCCGATACCGGCTCGTTACCGACCACGACGTTTGCCAGTCCGATCAGCAGTTGCTTGTGGATTTGGGAAACCTGCGTGGTGAAGTCGGACGCCCGTTGCGATAGCGGATCGGGTGAGTGACCGACAACTGCCGACACAAGCCGCTGTCGTGGCCTGGGCGGAATCTGACAGGTCAGCCAGTAATCCGCCGTTGCAGATTCGTCAAAGTAATCCTCGAGAGTTACAAATTTACCCAGCACTGGCCCGTAACGCCTCGTGCTGCGAAGATCGTCGTACCACGAGCTCTCGTCACCTGGCCATCCCGCGAATAACAGACTTGCCACGTGGTCATATTGAATTGAGTGGCCCAGGTTATCAGACAGGCTGAGAAAAGTTTCAGATTTGGACGTGTCTTGTGGCGTAACCGAAAGCGCGTCCATCACACAATTACCGGCTTCCTGCCAACGAGTTTTCGCTTGCTCACTTGGTGGTTTGCGAGTGCCGTCGAAGGTCGAAAGCATTGCCCCTCGAAATTGTAGTTGTTGTAATACTTGAGGTAAGAGAGGAGCGGTGCTACATGCAAACTGGCCAAAAACCGTTACGTCCGAGTCCAAGGTTGTCCGATAGGCTGATTTTCCGTGAATGAATTCAGCGAGGAGATGCTCGGGTGACAGGTTTCCCAGATTACCTTGACTGTAAGGGCCACCGACAACCGAAGTTGATCCCGCGGAAATAGATTGCTTGAGCGTGGCCAGCGTTTTTGGTGATTGTCTGGCAAGCTGTTCGATTTCCGAACCACTGGCAAGCAGGTTCAGGGGATGGCCGGACACTAAACAGTCGTGCAGCGCCTGGTCATTCACACCTGTCGAGAACAATTGCACGTCGATGAAGTACGGATCGACCGGATAGGAGTGCTGGCGAGCCTGCGTGAGCAAGTCAAAAGCCCGTTCCAGTTGGTCGCGGGCTCGATGGATATCTCCGTGGACCGCTGCTTCGGCAGCGGTGACCGTCGCCTGCGACAATTCCTGTGGTTCGATAATGTTGTGGTACTGCATAGCATGCGTAAGCAGCTCCACTTGCAGGTAGCAGTACCCCAACCCAAAAAACTCTCTTACGAGTTCCGCATCGATTGCGTCGTCATGCACAAGACCGACCTCGCTGAGCGCGTCAATTATCTGGGACCGCATTCTCATCTCAACGATGGGTGGGGGATTGACCGGATGTGTAGCGCGGAACCGGTCCAGCCAGTTGGTCGGGAGCACTGGGTGGGCAGTTTCCGGGACCAAGAGAAGCTCCCCAGCAAGTGATTCGGGCTCGGGTGGATCGTCTGCCCGTTGCCACGACGGGATCCCTTTTGTGGAGGCGATTAGTTCCGGGTGCCACGCCGTTGTCCATGCGGCCAGCAGGGAATCGGCCTCCGAACCGCCGAGAAAAGCTGGAAAATCGTGCAGGCTATGGCAGGGGAGAAAGATGGTTGTGTGTCGCAAAGTCATTTCAGAAAAGGGGTTATGGAGATTATGGCAGCTGAGGATTTCATGTGCGTCCGGCCTGTGTCAAGTTCTACCGATTGTGACGTCTTGTGGCTATCGGTGACTTGGTAACTTCTACTACTCATTTGAAGGGACACGAGTACAATGGAGAGTATAGGTAGTGACGATGCCCGGACCCGGTACGACTCCCAGTTTGGTCTCGGTGGTGAAACTCGTAAACCCATTTGGGTTTATCGTGTTTTTGCAAGCTGCCATGATTGGTAAATGAGGACCGGACGGCACGCATTGGGTAACCGGATCGGTTGACTAAAGAGCATAAGAGAGGCGCCCGCTTCTAACGACGTTCTTGGTTCGGACGACAGTTGTTTCGTCGCGAACTTACCTTTCCCTTTATTCTTGGTAATTGTCGTCGAACGGAAGTGGAAGATGAAGCAAGCAATCCATCTTTACGGGATTGCGGCGATGGTATCGATAGAACGGAATAGAGGCTCTTGATTATGGCAAATTCTGGCGCAGTGTGGGGGATTGACGTGGGGCAGTGTGCGCTGAAAGCGCTTCGTTGCCGCCCACACGAAAAGGATGCCGGACGGATCGTGATCGAGGCTTTCGATTACATCGAGTACCCAAAGATTTTGAGCCAACCTGAAGCTGACCGCGAGGAGTTGATCCGCGAGGCACTTGAGGAGTTTTTGTCGCGCAATGAGGTCAAAGACGATCAAGTGGCAATTTCCGTTCCTGGCCAAAGCGGCTTGACGCGATTTATCAAGTTGCCGCCGGTTGAGAAGAAGAAGATTCCCGACATCGTCAAATACGAAGCTCGACAACAGATTCCGTTTGCCCTGGAGGATGTCGTTTGGGATTACCAGTCCCTGGCGGGGACCAGCGAGGACGAAGGATACGCCCTTGATACGGAAGTTGGCTTGTTCGCGATAAAGCGAGACCAGGTCTCGCGAATCCTGCAGCCATTTGAAGAGGTGGGTATCGACGTCGAAATCGTACAACTGGCGCCGCTTTCGATTTACAACTATGTTTGTTTTGATCGGTTTGGCAATCTTGCCTCTGTTAGCGAAGGCGATGGAAAAACGAATGATTCGATCGTTGCGATCTCCTTGGGTGCAGATACCACCGATTTAGTGATCACCAACGGGAATCGTGTCTGGCAACGCAATATTCCCATTGGGGGCAATCATTTCACGAAGGCTTTGTCGAAAGGGTTGCGACTCACTTTTGCTAAAGCCGAACACCTCAAACGCAATGCGATAAAGGCCGAGGATCCCAAGGCAGTCTTTCGGGCAATGCGGCCTGTCTTTAGCGATTTGGTTGCCGAGATCCAGCGGTCACTGGGATTCTTTTCCAGCAACAATCGCGACGTTCAGTTGGGAGAGGTGATTTTACTGGGCAATGCGGTGAAACTGCCCGGTTTGCAACGCTATTTGTCCCAAAACCTCGACCAGAAGGTAACGCCGGTAAACGAGTTTGCCAACCTGGTTGGGGGCAGTGTCGCTGCAACCCAACAGTTTACCGAGAATCAACTCACCTTTCCCGTTGCATATGGGCTTTGTGTCCAGGCATTGGGGCGGGGCCAGATCAGCACCAATCTTTTGCCCGAGCAGATCGTAACGGCACGGCTCGTGCGTGCCAAAAAACCGTGGATCGTGGCGGCGGCCGCTTTGTTAATGATTGGCCTGACGATCAATTACGCCAGCCATTATTCCGCGTTCAAAAGTGTCGATATCGATTCAGTATCGGCGCCGACAATGGCACAGGCGATCAAGAAGTCCCAAAGTTGGTCGCAGCAGGCCAGTTCGATGGCCAGCGAGAACTCAAACTTGAAGTCGAAGTTTGATGGGATCGTGGAAATCGGGCAGAACTTGCAAACCAATGTGGAAGGCCGGTTGCTATGGCTGGAGTTGTTAAAGGCAATCGACGCCGCTTTGCCAATCGATGAGCGCCCAGCGGAAGAACGCGCGCAAACGGACGACGATGTGACGGGTCGGACTGAAATACACATCGAACACATGGACTGCGAGTATTTCGAGGATCTCTCCCAATGGTTTACCGGTGTGCAGTCTCTCTATACCCAATCACACACCGAGTTTGTTGATCAGACGGGTGAATCCTCTTCTACCGAAGACGCTGCGGGCGGAGACCAGAGCGAGGCTGAGGCTACCGAGGATAGTCAGGAGAGCGGGGAAAATGTGCCCGCGAATAACAATATCCCGGGTGATGCGAGCGGCTTTGGAGCGGAGGATGCCTTCGGTGACAATGGTGTTGGCGGCCAAGGTTTTGGGGATGGAGATGAGACAGCTGGAGCCGTGGAAGGACCTTCCGGGCCAGGGTGGGTGATTCAGCTCAATGGATACCATTTCCACAACAGCGATCCCTACAACGAAGGCCAACCTTTCCTGCAGAACACCTTCATCAAGCAGCTGGAGGAAGGAAGTGTGCAACTTCCCGATGGACCAAATGGTGAACTGATCGATGTGCCAATTGCCGATCTCGGCATTAGCCACCCTATCGTGGTGACCCAGAACAAGATTTATGAGGTGCAATACGATCCTGAGGCAACCAGCGAACAAGGTGCGCAACGTTTCATGGGGTTGCGGACCCCAGGTGTGCCCGGCAATCAGCAGGGTAACCAGGAGGAAGAATTTAAAGAACCTGTCCGCTGGAAATTGCGGGAATACGATTTCGTAATTCAATTCGCATGGTCACAAAAATCGCGGTCGATTCGACAAGGGAAACGCAATGACGAAGCGGGACCAGATGAGTATGACACGGCCACTGCCAATACCAGTATTCGGTAGGAGCTAAAACAACATGGATAAGATTCGCGTTTTATTGAACTGGGCGGTGAAGCACCATTTTTGGTTGCTTTCGGCGCTTGTCGTGTTGATTGGTCTGGGTTGTTGGTTTCGGGCGTCAAGCAATTTGAGCAAGCTTTATGCAGCCAACAAAACCAAGATCAAGCAAGAATTCACGTCACAAAAAGGTCTGTGGGACAAGGTTTTTCACCCCAATGAACAGGTTAATAAAGAACAGCGAAAACAAATCGAGCAACAGGCTGGCGAGGTAACCAAACTCTGGCAGCAACTCTACGCTGTCCAACAGGATGCCGTTCTCACGTGGCCCACGCAACTTGGTCCCCGCTTCCAACGAAACATTATCCAACTGAAGTTCGGTAATGACATTCATCCCGATATGCGTGACACCTACCTGAATTACGCGAAGAATCACTTCAAGGAATTGCCGCAAACAGTGAAGGCTCTTGAGTTACCCGAAGGTTCTCGAACCCCCAATGTAATGGGGAGGGGCATGGGTCAGCAGATTATCGATATCGCACAGATCGAGCAAATGGTGTCTGCCAGTCAATTGGGTCGTTCCGGACCCAACAACAAAAGCAACCAGGAACAAGAGGACCCGCCTAAGCTCGATTTCCTCGTCTATTGGGTTGATCAAGATATGGTTCGAAGTCGACTCACGTTCAATGCACGGCCCTCCTCAATGCGAATCTGGGTAACCCAGGAAGATCTTTGGGTCTACACCACCATGCTCCAAGTGATTGCGAATACGAACAAGGCAGCCGGATCAACTCGTTTTTCAAACGCGGCTGTTCGTGTGATCGATTCGCTCGAAGTTGGCAGAGCGGCAGCACGAGAGAGCAGGGCAAAAGGTCGCATCCTTGTACCTGTGCAGCAAGGCCGTGGCGACGCATTCGGTGAGGAGGGAATGGCAGGTGGTTATGGTGGCGGATATGGTATGGAAGGGGGTCCTGGTGGCTTTGGTGGCGCTGGTGGCGCTGGTGGCTTTGGTGGCGCTGGTGGCGCTGGTGGCGCTGGTGGCGCTGGTGGCGCTGGTGGCGCTGGTGGCGCTGGTGGCGCTGGTGGCGACCGGGATATGGACGGCGGTTATGGTGGTGGATTTGGCATGGAAGGAGGCTACGGTGGTGGATTTGGCATGGATGGAGATTTCGGTGGAATGGGAGGGGCCTTTGCCAAAGGAGATCCCGAGGGGGGTGACGAGAATACCCAACTCGTTTCCTTCCGATACGTCGACGCAGAAAAACAACCGATTGCCATCCAAGGGGACTGGGACCCTACGCTCGCCGGAGTGGAATATAAACGCTTGCCGATTCGAATGAGTTTACAAATGGATCAGCGATGGCTTTACTTCCTCATTGCAGAATGCGCTAATGCACCGCTCCAAATTGAAGTCCAGGAAGTACGTGTCAATCCTATTCAAACCCGTGGTGGCATGCGTTCAGCAGTTGCGACCAGTAACCGGATGTACACCCTGCAATCGGGGCAAAACCAAATCGGTCTTGCCGGGGGTGGTGGCGAAATGTTCGGTCGAGAGGACGGTGGTAGAATGTTCGGCCGAGGGGGCCGTGCCAACGCCCGTGTATTTAACCGACAGCCCTATGTCGTTCCCGTCGTGATTCAAGGGACCATTTATATTTTTAACCGGCCTGACGAAATGCAATTCGAAGTTGAAGAAGCTTCGATTTAACCGTTGATTGGAACCACCGATTCAACACCGCTAACCATTCAAAACTGACCTGGTCGTTGGGCGAAAGACAAAGTCCGTGAATCGCCAAGGAGAGAAACGATGAAAGCGAACCTAAAGGGACTTCAAGGTTTAAAAGGCGGAGTCATCAAGCACTGCGAGAAGTTGGGTTTTGTGCTTGTGGGTGTGTGTGCTTTGTTTTTTGTCTATTACTCGATCGGTCGTGAACACCTGCCTGCTGACAACCAACCTGAAGAACTGCACAAACTGGTTCGCGAGGCACGCACCAAGGTGGAGAAATTTCGCTGGAATGACACCCCCGAGGCAGAGAAAAACGAAATGCATCGCTTCAACGATCAGGATGCACGCCGTGTAAAACCAGCAACCTACATAACGTCTAGGACAGGTTGGGACAAGGCTGTTGTACCGCCCTCGGTTTTACGGACGGATCCTGTGCTCCTGACCGTCACCGATTTGGAAGTCCATGCGGGAACCGGCCTGTTGGCTTCCATCGATGAAGAAGTGCTCGCCAAAAAACAACTCGAAAGGTTGAAAGAACAGGACGAAAAAGAACACAAACGAGAGCTGGAACGCGAAAAAATGAGGGAGGAAAACGAACGCAATCAGGGGCGGCGAGGACGAACACGAAACGACGAGCGTGATCAACTGAGGGATCAACCCCTCGATCCCGAATACCCAAATCGACGGCGCGTGGTCGGTCTTGCCCGTCCGAGCGGTATCCCACTGCAGGGTGACGAAAAGATTGCCAAGCAAGCATGGACGATGGTGATTGCCAAAGTGCCCATCGAAGATCAGATCAAGTTATATCGAGACACACTGGAAAACACCAGCCAATACAATCCGGTCAGCGATTGTCCCGAGTACGTTGGCTATCAGGTCGAACGTGCAGAAATCAGTCGTGGAAAACAGCAAGCATGGAAGGTCGTTTTTACCGGTGGTAGTAATGAACTCTACCAGTTAGTCAAGGATTGGGCCCAGAGTCAGGAAGAGGTGGTCGATCTACGTTCCTTTGAACCCTTGCTTACCTTTCCGCTACCCCCCATCGTCGGACAAGATTGGGGGAAAGATGCCACTCACTCGGATATTCCGCTCGCCATCGACGTCATCCCAGAACTAATCGACGTCATCCCAGAACTAGAAGGGGCACTTCCAGAAATTAACGAACCGCAGAGCGAATCGGACGATGGGGAATTCGACTTTTTGGCCGCGGCCCCGGACGGCGCGGGCACAAGGCGACGTGGCGGGATAGGCGGCGGCATGCGTGGCATGGAAGGTGGCTACGGCAGCATGCGGGGCATGGAAGGAGGCTATGGCGGCATGCGTGGCATGGAAGGAGGCTATGGCGGCATGGGCATGGAAGGTGGCTATGGCGGTATGGGCATGGAAGGTGGCTATGGCGGCATGGACATGGACGACGTGGGAGGGAATTTCGGTGGCTATGGGGGCATGGACATGGACGACATGGGAGGGGGTTACGGTGACTATGGGGGCTACAGTGGTGGTATGGGAATGTCTGGTCGCCAGATACGTCAGTCGACAGCAATCCCCCAGACAGAAGTACCTTACCTGTTGTTCCGATTCTTCGATTTCAAGGTCCAGTCGGGTCGGCGATACAAATACCGTGTTCGGCTTGCGCTATTCGATGTGAACCACAATGCGGGAGATCATACGCTGGATAACGCAGTCCTGGAGCGGCGGGCCGATCTGAGTGACAAAAGGAAAGGGTATCGCTGGACGGATTGGAGCGAACCAAGTCCGGTGCTCGGCATTCCGGATGGGGGTAGCGTGAGAATCGCCATGGCCGAGGTCCCAGCGGCGGGTTCGCTCAATGCAACACCGTCAGTCACACTTCTAGTGCAGTCATTCGATGTTGATCCGCAGGGGAAGCCTATCCAAGCTGCCAAGGAGAAGGAATTCCAACGTGGAAGTGTGGCTAACATGACCGAAAAAAAAGTCGAAATCCTTATCGAACGCGGTATGATCGATTCGCTCGATTCTTTTCGGTTCCACACGGATATTGCCATTGTCGATATCGATGGGGGTGAAAAACTCACCAAGGAACTCACCGTGCCTGCCCGGGTGCTTCTTATGGATTCGACAGGTGGTCTTTATATCCGTGACGAGCTCAAGGATGCTGATGCCGTTGAGCGACACCGACAGACGTTTGCCAAAGATGAGAGGCAACGCGGTGGATTTCCTGAAAGGGGTTACGGAGGCTTCGATGAAGATTTTAGAGACCTTTAGAGGCGAATTTTTCGAGGGCTGCTAGTTTTTTCAGCTAGCGGTTTACTGGCTCTGTCTGCTTGCATACGTGTGCCTTTCCGGAACCGGGGTTGAACTCACAGCGGCTCGGAGACGCAGTTCCCACCAGGGGAGCGGCATGTGAAGCCCTTCAACATGCAGTTCATTTCTGCAGAGGTGGGATGCCCCGGTATAGAGAATCTTTGTGGTGGAAGATTCCTCGGCGTTTGCTCCCTGGCTCCGCGACGCTAGCAATTCCTGCCGTTGTTGCTCCACGTGCTGGTTTAATTGGTCCACAAGCCATGGGGCAAATGAAGTGGGCTTGACCGTTCTGGTTGGTCACAGTATTTATCCCGCTGCTCGTCTTCCATCTAATCAACAGGAACACGGATAAGTCTCCCCGTTCGGGGCATTTTCAGGATGACACGTGTTGACGGTATGTACTTCGGACAGTTTTCCGGGGGTGTCGCAACACAATTTTCCACGCGTCTTTTGCTGTAAATTTCGGATGGACCAGATTCCCGGGCTCCAACCCTGAGAAAAGTGCGTCGCGTTTGGATGCAACACACTCCGTTAAGGAGATTGAGATGCAACACACTCCGTTAAGGAGATTGATAAGTTGAACGGCAAAGAACACTCCGTAGTTAAGAGGGTGATTTTGATTACTACGTTGATGCTGTCTCTTCTCGCAACTGGAACAGCGACCGCTGTCGTACCGGGAACCGTTACCGTTTTTCCGATCGTGTTGGGCCAGACAAATGGTCTGCAAAATCCGTCCCGACTGTCGAAACGTGAAGTTGCTGAGCTGCTTGAGCAGGCACGGGCTGCGATTGATGCTGGAAACCTTGACCAGGCTGATGCACTGGTACGACGCGCGGAGTCTTCCAAAATTTGGTATTCCCTGCTTCATTTTGGTGCGACTCCTGCAAAGGTCCGACGTGAATTAACGGCTGCCCAACGTGCAGCGGGATTTAAGAGTTCTTCGTTACCAGGTCGGCCCGTGGTGGCTATACCGTCGGACGGAGAGGACAAGGTTACACTGGAAGACCCGTTTGTGCGGGGTTCCATTCCGGAACCTGGAGTGGACATTCGACTGGCAACACAACAGTCGTCAGCTGTGGGAGCAGTTTTGCCCGCGGTCGCAAGTATTCCCATTTTGCCTCCACGGGAGCAGTCGCTAGAAAGCCAGGACCACCAGGTGCGTTCCAACGTGTCTGCCGTCGGTCGCCTGCCAGAGAATCGGGACTCCAATTTAGCTCAGTCAGCACCACTAATTTTCTCGGCTGCACCCGAGTCGATCTACCAGACCGTGGCTGCACCAACCGACGGCGATGAGTCAGTCACCAGTCCTTCAACCAGTTTGTTCACAATCGCCGATCATGAATCCGCCCCCCATTTTCTGTCAGGCGAAGATCGACCTGCCGAGTTGGCATGGGAGATTCAACAGGCGAAACAGCGATCAACGTCCTTGCTGTCATTGAACCCGGCTTCAAGTAAGTCGCCGACAGCCGTAGCGCCAGTAAGCCCTGATATGGCTGGTGGTCTTACTGGCTCAACGGGTTCGCAACATCACGACGCAGTTCATTTGCTGGAGAACGACACGACCCCGAACATCCAGTCAGCAACTGAGGTTTCCAGCAGCGCCGGGTTACGATTTGCGCAATTCCCCGAGGATTTCCGTGGTGATTTAACCTCGACACCGAACCAGTTACCGCAAACTGAACCGAACCAGTTACCGCAAACTGACTTGAACACAAACCGTGCCGTACAGCTTTTGGCCGAAGGTGAGAGTGCGCTCGGCAATCAAGATCGAGCGGGAGCTCGTTCGCTATTCCAGGAAGCCCAGCGGTACGCAGCAGAGCTTGATTCGGTTAGTCGGCAACGACTCGAGGGTCACTTGCGGATGCTTACGAAGACCTCTCCTGGCAGGGGTACGTCAGATTCAAGTACGCTTGATCTTGCCGACCAGGGCGAACAAGTTGTTGCTCGCCAGCTTCAGGCAGAACTTACCAAACGACAGATTGAAGCGAGCCGGCTACGGGAAAAAAACCCCAAACAGGCGCTCCAGCTGCTTCGAGAGGTTCGCGAGCAGGTCGAAAAATCAAACCTCTCCTCTGCGGTAAGTTCGCAGTTGATACGACGGGTGGATATTTCGATCAAGGAGACAGAGGAGTACATCCAGCAGCATCGTGCCGAGATTGAGCTCGACGAGCAGAACGAAGCCGTCCTCGCCGAGATTGAACGGAGCAGAGTGGTAAAAGTTAAGGTGCAGCAAGACATCGCGGAACTGGTTGACCAGTTCAACCAGCTTCTCGATGAACAGCGGTTTGAAGAAGCGGAAGTAATCGCCCAGCGTTTACGCGACCTCGCGCCAGATGAAATGGTTGTGCAGCAGATTTGGCAAACGGCCAAGTTTATTCGTCGTGAAAAGATGAACCGTGATCTCAACGATCGTAAAGAAGAGAGTAACTGGCTTGCCCTCTGGGACGTGGAGAATTCCTCAATCCAAAAGGTGGGGGACGACCGGGAGATTGTTTACGACCAAAAGAAATGGGATGACTTCATCAAAAATCGTCCCGGTTCGAGTGAACGAACCGGTCGTATGACCGAACGCGAGATGGAGATTAAGCGTCGGCTGAAAACGCCGGTCCAAATGCGATATGAGAATCGCCCGCTTAGGGAGGTGATCGATAGTCTCTCCCAACTTACCGGAATCAACATTCACCTTGATTCTCGTGGTCTTAATCAGGAGGGAGTTACCTCCGACACACCCATTACGTTTAATTTGAACCGCGAGATTCAGCTCAAAAGTGCCCTGAACTTGATCCTGGAACCTTTGCACTTGAGCTACGTCATCAAAGACGAAGTGCTCAAGATTACCAGCGAGCAGCTACGCGACGGTGACTTACAAACATACACGTACAACGTGGCCGACCTGGTGATTCCGATTCCGAATTTTGTGCCCACCAACAACATCGGCTTACAAGGCTTGTTAAATGACGCCCAGGCAGCCATGGGTTACGGTGGCGGCTTTGGGGCACCAGGTCCCATTGCCTTGGCGAACAATCCCTACACTTCGCAGGGAGGCGTAAACGATAATAACGTACTTGCGCAACAGTTTACCGGGGCTAATCGAGGTGTACCCACACCGGCAGTTCCCTTTGGGGCTGGTCCAGGTGGTCTGGGTGGGGGTGCCATGGCCGACTTTGACTCGTTGATTGATTTAATCATTTCAACGGTTGCCACCGAGACCTGGGCAGAGAACGGCGGCGGTGAAGCAGAGATTCGTCCGTTTCCCACCAACCTCAGTCTCGTTGTTAGTCAAACTCAGACGGTGCACGAGGAAATTGCTGACTTGTTAGAACAACTTCGCCGCCTGCAAGACCTGCAAGTTACCATCGAAGTGCGGTTCATCAACTTGAAAGACGATTTCTTCGAAAGGGTCGGAATCGATTTTGACCTCAACATCGAAGACGGCACGGGTCTTCCCGATCGAGAAAACGGCGCGACGATTGCTACTCCAAATTCTCTGATCCCAGGTGCTTCGTTTGAGCCTCGACGTCATAGTGCCGCCGTCGGTATTAATGAAACGAAAAGCGGCGAGTTGTATCCGAACTATACCGGCAACCTTGACGTTCAGTTCCAACAGAACAGTTTTGAACTCACGCCACCCCAATTCGGCGGTATGGGAACCGAGGTGGGGCAGTTCGGGTTCGCACTTTTGACCGAGCTCGAAGCGACCTTCTTCATCCAAGCCGTGCAAGGTGACAACCGCACCAACGTCCTTAATGCCCCGAAGGTGACCCTGTTCAACGGCCAACAAGCTTTTGTGGCCGACGCAGTCCAGCGACCATTCGTAATCAGTGTGATTCCGGTGGTCGGCGAATTTGCCGCTGCCCAACAGCCGGTGATCGTGGTTCTCTCGGAAGGGACTTTGATGTCGATTCAGGCGGTTGTTTCGGACAACCGCCGCTATGTGCGACTGACGGTCGTTCCCTTCTTTAGCGCCATTGGGGATGTGGATACCTTCACCTTCGAAGGCTCCACGACCTCGGCTAGTACCAGTACCACGACCGATAAGGATAAAGAGGAGGAGGTCTCTACAGCAACGAATTCAGTGGGTACTACGGTTCAGCTACCCACATTCCAGTTTGTTTCGGTAGTGACCACCGTCAGTGTGCCTGACGGGGGAACCGTCCTGTTGGGCGGTATCAAGCGACTGAGCGAAGGCCGCAACGAACGGGGAATTCCGCTGCTCTCCAAATTGCCGTACATCAATCGTCTCTTCCGAAATGTGGGCATCGGTCGTCAGTCCGATAGTCTCATGATGATGGTCACACCGCGCATCATCATTCAGGAGGAAGAGGAAGAGAAACTCGGGATCTCATCGCTCTAGGGATGACTGCCGAAGGGTCAGCACGACCGGAGTTTTGGCCAGGTCAAGTTGTCGACGGGCCCAAATTGATGAGGCAGGCATCGCAGGTATGTCATCTCTCTCATGCCGTTGGATTATGATTGCGGCGTTGACTGGCGCTGTAGGAGTCGCGTTCGGTGCCTTTGCCGCACATGGTCTGCCCGACCGACTGTTGGCTCTTGGATACCAGGGAGATGATCTAAATCGTCGCCTCGACATCTTTGACACAGCCGCTCGTTATCAACTTGTACACGCCCTGGCCCTGGGGTGGGTCGCGACGTTGCTTGATCGTGCCCCAACCCGCTATTGGCAGGCTGCGGCCTGGGCTTTTTTACTTGGCCTGATTGTCTTTTCCGGCTCATTGTACGTACTCACCGTCGTCAGGCCAGCATATAACTGGTTCGGTGCGATTGTACCGATCGGTGGCCTGACTTTGATATTGGGTTGGGTCTTGCTTGCCGCCGGGACTTTCGTGGGACGGCACTCGCCGCACCTCTCCAGCTCCCATTGAACCATTGCTGCCAGAATACAATCCAGGGGCGTCAATACCTTTGGCTGAGGCTAGACAGCTTGCGAGGTTTCCAACTCCCGCGCTAGTCGTTTACGGGCCACGTGTAAGCGTCGCTTGATCGTTCCAATCGGAGCTGAAAATGACTGGCTCATCTCGGCTAGCGATTGGCCTCGGACATAAAAAGCCTCAAGCGTTGTGCGATCGAGCTTACCCAACCTCCGCAGACCGCTGCGGACCTCGTGTACCCGCTCGCGCTGTAACGAAACCTCAACCGGTGTTTGCAAATCAACGCATGTGGCTGCCAATATCTGAGGTTCGGTCGCGATGGTAGGCGGACGGCGAACCTGTCGGTTGATCGACATCCGCACGGTGATCGACCGTAGCCAGCCACCGAATGCAGCCGGTACCTTTAATTGGTACAGTTTTTCAAATGCCTTGAGCAGGACCTCTTGAGTGAGTTCCTGGGCTTCGCTGTGGTCTCCCAGTCGGCGCAAAGCCTGAGCATAGACCATGCCCTCGAATCGGTTTGCCAACTCGCCGAACGCGGAGCGGTCGCCACCCTGGGCGGCGGAAACTAAATCGTCCACAGCCATCAGGGCATCGTTTTGGTGTTCTAAAGTAGTTGTCATGAGTTCAGTTGTTTCTAGAAAAAATTCAGCTTCGAAAGCAAACCGCGTGTTGCAGGAGCCGAGGGTGCAGGCTGTCGAGGTGAAGGTGCGCGTGCAAGCGACAACCGTTCGTGCTCGAGTGAGCCAGGGCGTCGGCGAAGATCAGTCGCTGGAGCAGTTGGGGCGGCTGGGCCAGCCCGCTAGCGGCCTCAGCTCACGCCGTTGCCGACTCGCGTGACGACGACGCGGCACGATTTGTGCCTACCCAGGACGATCGATCGCTTCCCGCGATCTGGGTCCTGCGGTCGCGACAGGCTGGCTGCTTGAAGTTCCAAGCAACATGCTTGCCAACAACCGGCCTGGGCGAACTCAACGCCCATCCTGGTGAAGCCACGCGAAAGATCTGCGCTGAGATGGCGCAGCGTTAGCCAGAAATTGCGCAATGCTAGCTGAATTGTGCCATCGACAACGATTGCCATACCTTGGATGGTCATCGGTTTTCCAAGAGTCGTGCTATTCGTGATGGTACGCATCGTACAGCTCGCTGCGCTTCGCGCGGCTAAAGAGAACGTAATATGGGCTTCCACCACATCGGAAGCCGCAATAGGTAACTTTCAGGATCTCATGCCTGGCCTTTGTGGTCAAGCAAAAGCCAGCCTCAATCAGGTCGAGGCGAGCGGTCGAAACCCTTTGCTGGCGGGAAAATCGACCTTGAATTGTCCCCACCTGTCCCGAGACACTTGTTTTGGCGAATCGGTTCGCGGCAAAAGGCCAAAAAAGTGTTGGATTTCCGTTTTTAGAACAATATTCGAAAAAACCGGGATTTCAAGTGTTCTCCAATTGCTCAGGTTTCCCCTCGTGCCGTTTGCCACCTTGTTCTCACGAACAGCCCTGCGGTGCTCATGAGTGCCATTAGCATCGTATCGGGTTCTGGCAGAGCGGTTCCTGACCAGGCCAGCCCGTAGGTTTCAATGTTGGCACTGGAAATCTGGTCGAAGACTTCGTTTGCCCAACGGACTCGTAGGACGTAATGGTCGGTGGTGGGAATCTCGAAGCTGAAATGCTCGGAGTTGTTGTAGGCACTGCTGGAAACGGAAATCAGATCCTTGGGCAAGCTATCAATGGCAGTCCATAGTTCCAGATCGAGGTTGTCGTAACTCTGTTCGGTAAAGTCATTGGTGCTCAGCTGAGCGCGATCCCGATACCAGGTCAATGTGGCGTTGAACGTGGAACCACTCTCCAGAGGTTGCCCTATGAAATAGTTGTTTGTTGTACCCTCGTTCACAGTACCTAAGTCCCAACCACTTTCCTCAACCATTCCCAGATTCCCTTGGTTGTCATCAGGGACATCGGTGGTACCAAAGAGAAACTGTTCAAAGGCTTTGTCAAGGTTCAAGCGGCCCGTGCCAACACGATTGTCGAGCCCTTGCGTTGTCAGCACGCCACCGTGGTTGTTGGGATGTGCAATTTGCCCGTTATCCCAATTCAGAGTTTTGTCAGCTGAGTTCATGAGTACGGCTTTGACGACGCGTGCGTCGCGAGCATCGTCATTATCGCCCATCAGCGTGTAAGCCGCGTCGTATATAAGCGCTGCAGAGCCAGCTACGACTGGGGCAGCAAAGCTCGTCCCGCTAACGGAACGCGTGTAGTAATCTGACCCACCAGCCGGTCCATTCGCTGCACCGAGGAGGGTGGAGCTATTGCCACCCGTTTCGCCACCATAGTAGGCCGTGGATAGGTGTTGGCCCGGTGCTCCAATATCGACCACTTGTCGAGCCTGGGAGACCATGCCGTTGACCGGATCCTTGTAGTCGTTGGGACCGCCATTGCTGAAAGTGCTGGGGTTGACGAAGCCGTTTGTAGCAATACCGAGAGATCCGACCGCAATGTTATTGTAGCCCGCGGCGGGGCTGTTCACCGTGTTAGGGCCGCTGCCACTGGGGAGCGTATTGCCGACCGAAGTCGTAAACAAGGTGCGTGGATTGGAATTCGCTAGTGCATCCAACGTGCCCGACAATCGGTCAGTTCCGCTGTGTGCTCCGCTAATGTTCGCGTTGTAACTTGAATTCACCACGTCAGCTGTTCTGGTGTTGCTTGGTCCCGTGATGCCGTTAAGAAAGGCGTCGCGATAGAGACTGTAAGTCGACATTCCAGAGAAATTCAGGTTGAAGCTTGTCGAATAGCGGGAGGAACTAGTGGACCAACTGGGTGAAATCGCGCCCGTGTGAAGTTCCGCATCAGGCGCTAGACCGCGCTGGTGTTCGCCAGGATTGCTCGGGTTCGTGCGGCCAGCAATTACCATCGCCACCCACGTGCCATGGCGATCAACCTGGTCAGTTATATACGGATTGTTGATTTGCTGAGCGTGGGTGAGAGTCTCGTGCCCGCTCCACGGATGGCCTGCTTCGATGGTGGCTATGACCGCTTTCGTACCTGTCAGGCCTTCGTCATAAAACCGATCTGCTCCCAAGAAGTCATTAAGGTTGACGGTTCCCGCAAACGGGCCCGGTCCGTGGCCGCTGTTGCCTCCGGCGTAAAGTCCCGCCTCAGCCACGCCATCACCGCTTTCCTGAGCAAGACCATCGGTGCTTAACGAAAGCAACATCGTCACTGCCAACAAACAAACGATGCCCGTACTCCTACACACCGCGGTGCCGGCGTACCTCAGCACCTGGTTGGCGTGAATACAAGTTTTCGAATTCATGAGGTCTTCTCCCCACTTGGGCGCGCGAACCAAAGTTTGGAAGCTGTTGGGGTAAGTCGTGGCGGACGGTTTTCACCAACGGTCTGATGCATCTGAGCTTCGCAAGCCGAGCACACCGACGTGCTACGGACTGGATTCTCCGCAAGCGGTAAGAATCACGACTGAGGCTGAGAAAAACATGGCCGTCGAATGAAGCGGCAGCCCAACTGAAGACGGCTGTTTGCGGCTAAAACCAAGCCCCGAGCAACGGTCTTTTTCGGGTAGCAGTGTCCGACGCCTTCATTAGCCAAACGAGACACAAATATCCCGCAAAAGATTCGAAAATTTGGTCGATTAAGGTAACAGTAGATCGACTCGTGAAATCACCAGGATCAAGATAACCGGAGTGTCCGGAAGAACACCCCCAGTCGCTATTATACACGAGGTTTGGGACAAGGCGAGCAAAAACCCGTTGTTTTCTAAACGCCTTGAAAATGGGTTGCGAAACGCCGAATTCGAGGTTTAGCCACGATAGTCCTCATGGCACCCACTACAGGCCTTGGTGGCTCTTCCCGCGGCGTCGCGGGCCCCGGCGTAATTAGTGTTCTCGACAGCTACAGAGAGGTCTCGAGCCGCCTGGCTGAGCTGGAGCGCAAAACCGCTATACGTCTCATCATCCCAATCATCGAAGCCTTCCTGGCGGATAATCTCAGCTAGGACCGCCAGCAGTTGCGCTTCGTGGATGATTTCCAAACGATTCCTGGAGAACTCGTCTCGACTGGCCACCCACTTCGTCAGTCGACCTTGATGGGCCAGTTCTATCCGCTTCATTAGCGGTGAACGATCAGCCACCTGGCTCCAATCGGGCTGACGTTCAGCTTTTGGAACCGCCGGTCGGCTGCCTTGGATCAAATCGGTCAGATCTTGTTTCCGTTGGGTTGCTTCACGATACGACTGATCGGTTCCAGCCTTGCAGTTATAGCCTGCCCGGGCAAACAGATCCCGGAACGCGGGTGCTGGTTGCTTCCACCGCACCTCACCGTCGTACTGGCCAACAATCGCAAAGAGAACTGCCAATGTACTGAAGTGCTGACGGCATTTTCTGTGCCCACCACCCTTGAATGGTCCGGGGGTTGTGACGTCGCTGTCGATCAGTTTTGCCAGGCGTTTGATTTCGATTTCGATCGTGTCTGCATCGACCAGGTCAGTCCAACGTGATTCGGTATCGACCTTCGCAGGACTGGCGGCGTTGTTTGAGTGATCCTCGGTTGTGGCGGGGCGAAAAGCGTCGTAATCTGGCCGGGGCCCCTGTAACGCGTCCCTCGCATCGTCAAAAAACAAGTCGAGCACGTCACGCGACCAGACCGGTGGCTTCGCTCCTCGGAGAGGTATCTCAGCTTGGATTGTTGTGAGTGATGGCATGAAGGCCGTTACGACCGCAAATACGCCGAGTAGAGCTTGCCGTAGGGCCCGGTGACCAGAAATAGCGTGCATGTCAGGCTGATCCCTTCACCGGTTATTATCAAGTCCCGTTCAGTTTTGGACAAGCCGGCATGACTTTTTCGGACCGAATGATGACGTCAGAGGTAGAATTTTATCCGACTTGCTGCGATAACGATGACACACCCATTGGGGGTCGAACCGGAACAGACTCCCACCACCGGAAGATTTCAGGAAGACCGTCATGACGGATATGACCACAGGATCATCACAAGCTCTCGCCCATCTTGATAAAGCCCTTGCCGCGGGACAGCTCACCGAAGCGGCTGCGGGAAATATTCGGATCTGGCTTTCCGAGCCGTGCTATGCCGAGTACGCGGCCGAGGTCGAACAACATATCCTCGATGAGCAATGGCAGACCCTGGACGACATCTTCTGGACAATCCTTCCGTTTGGTACGGGTGGGCGACGCGGCAAAATGTATCCGATTGGCAGCAATGCCATTAACGATCGAACGATCGGCGAGAGCGCGCAAGGTTTGGCCGAATACGTTAAGGAGAGTTCAGGTGCAGGAGCAACCCTCTCCTGTGCCATTGCCTACGACACGCGTCACAAATCATCCCATTTCGCCCGGCTCTGCGCAGAAATCATGGTTGCCAACGGTTTCAAGGTCTATTTTCTCGACGGACCTCGTAGTACGCCAGAGCTCTCATTTGCGGTGCGTCACAAGAATTGCTCCTGTGGCATCATGGTGACTGCCAGCCACAACCCACCAAGTGATAATGCTGTCAAAGTCTATTGGTCGACTGGGGGCCAGATTCTCCCACCGCACGATCAAGGTGTGATCGAACGAGTGATGGGTGTGCAAGCCATCCATCGTACTGATTTTGACGCCAGTTTGTCTCAGGAAGAGATCGTGATCAGCCAGCAAGAAATTGATTTGGAGTTCTACGCAGCAGTTGCTGCGGTATCGATGCCTGGTCCCCGAGAGCTGCGGATCATTTATTCACCCCTGCATGGTGTGGGGGCAACGGCTGTTTGTCCGGTACTGGAGAAATGTGGATTCTCCGACGTGGAGCTTTTTGCACTTCACGCCGAGCCGGATCCGGATTTTCCGAATGTCCCTGGAAACATTTCGAATCCGGAGAACCCCGAGGTGTTTGATGCAATTATTGCCCGCGCACAGGAAGTTTCGGCTGATTTAACAATCGCCAGTGATCCCGATTGCGATCGAATTGGTTGTGCAGCTCCGCTTACGTGGTCGGCGAACTCGCCATGGCGAACCTTGTCGGGTAACCAAATCGGGGCGTTGCTTGCCGATTACATTTTAGAGACACGGCAAGCGGCCGGGGAGCTGACACCGAGCAATTATTTGGTCAAAACACTCGTTACCACACAACTTACGCGGCGCATTGGTGACAGCTATGGCGTACGAACGATAGGAGATTTGCTGGTCGGATTTAAATGGATTGCTGAAGTCATCGATCGTGAAGGCCCCGATCAGTTTGTGTTCGGTACCGAGGAATCACACGGTTATCTGGCAGGTACCCACGTTCGCGATAAGGATGGTGCTGTTGCAGCCTTGTTACTCTCGGAACTTGCTGCAAAGCTCAAGGCAGATCGCCAGACCTTGCACGAAAAACTCGATGCCCTGATGTGGCAGCATGGGGCCCACGCCGAGCGGACCATTTCGGTGCAGATGCCCGGTAGTGAGGGAATGGATCGAATGAAGGCGGTGATGGCGGCTTTTCGAGACAATCCTCCCCTGGAACTTGGTGGAAGCGGCGTTGCCACCGGTCGCGATTTTCTCCGCAAAACGATAACCCCCATTGGTGGCAAGGAAGAACCGTTGGCGGGTCCCCGGGGGGACTTGATCATTCTCGACCTGGTCGCCGAGGGAAATTACGTGGCGATCAGGCCAAGCGGGACTGAGCCAAAAATCAAGTTCTACATGTTTGCGTATACGGCACCAGAACAGCTTGCTGATCTGGAGCGCACAAAGATTGATCTCACGGAACGATTGTCGCGTCTGGAAAACGATCTTCGGATGTTCGCGGGGGTCTGATAGGTACCATCAAAACACCTTTTCCTCCAACGTTGCCGTTGGCACAATCAACGGGCCGCAGAATAATTGAGCAGATAGACGTGGAAAATCCCCTTGGTCCACTTAGCTTGCAAACACAGTGACAACCGCTGGCGATTCAGCTGAACTTCCCAAAACGCAGCTAGATTTTTTCCAGCGGGCGGCGAACAAGGTGCGGAGCAAATTCCCGTCGGCGCCAGGTGTCTACCTTTTCCAGGATCAGGCCGGACGCGTGATCTACATCGGCAAAGCAAAAAATTTGCGCGCACGTGTCGGCAGTTACTTTCTCCAGGCGGCAGCCCAAGACCGCCGCACCGCCCAACTCGTCAGGGAAGCCTACGACGTCGATTTTCTCGAAGCCGAAAGCGAAGTCGATGCCTTGCTGATGGAAGCCCGACTCATTAAAGACACGCAACCGAAGTTCAATCGAGACCTCCGTGACGATAAGAGTTTCCCGTATCTGCAAATCACCACGCATGAAGATTTCCCGCGTGTGGAAATTACCCGGGAGCCGCGGGCAGGGGGGGTAAAACTTTATGGCCCCTTTGCCAACGTTGGTAGTCTCCGCGGAGCTCTACAAGTTTTGCAGAGGGTATTCAAGTTTCGGACGTGTTCCCTTGATATCGATGCCGACGATGAGCGCTGGCGATGGTTTCGTCCCTGTTTGCTGGCGTCGATCCACCAGTGTACCGCTCCCTGCAATTTGAGGATTTCCAAGGAAGAATATCGCCACGATATCAAACGGCTGCGAATGTTCCTGGATGGTAAACGCCAATCGCTTCTCAAGGAGATGCGAGCTGAAATGAGCCAAGCGGCGGCCGATCTCAGGTTCGAAAAGGCAGCCAAGTTACGCGATGAAATCGAGATGCTTGAGTCTTTGCGGGAACGGGGCGACTTGGAGAAACATGAGCAGCCCGAAGTTTTTTATGTTGATCCAAAGAAAGGTCTGGCAGGGCTTCAAAAACTTTTCGCATTGCCCGACCAACCTCGGACGATCGAAGGTGTTGATATCGCCCATCTTGGCGGCAACGAAACAGTTGCCAGCCTTGTACAGTTTCTCGATGGGTTGCCGTTCAAACCAGGTTACCGACGCTATCGCATTCGAGAGGTTGACGGTGTGGACGATTATGCCAGTATTCGCGAGGTCATTTCCCGCCGATTCAAGCACCTGGAAGAGGAGAACGCAGTCTTTCCAGACATTCTCCTCATCGACGGTGGCAAGGGTCAACTCAATCAAGGGCTTGAAGCATTCCAGGCCGCTGGAATCGAACCCCCACTGGTGTTGTCACTCGCCAAAAAAGAGGAACTTGTCTATGTCATGCACCGCGCTGAACCGTACCAGCTGAGTCGCCACTCGTATGCCCTTCGGTTGCTGCAATACGTGCGGGACGAGTCTCACCGTTTTGCGCAGCATTACCACCACTTATTGCGCCGCAAGAATATGCTTGGCCAGTAGCATCTCGCCGGGAACGTTAGGGCTTATGCGGCCAAGAGTCGCTGGATCGCACTCTCGCGCTCGCCACAACCTCGCCAGCGGCGCAACGCGACTGCCGCCAAATGCCCACCGAAGGCGATCGACAGTTTCAGTGCGTGGTCCATCGTCTGACGCTGTCCCACCAGCGGAACGCAATCGAGGTCACAAGTGGAGTCAGGATCGGTGAGATTGACCGTTGGCGGAGCAAAGCCATCGCGGAGGGCCAATGCAGTCATGGCCAATTCAACAGCTCCGGAAGCGTTGACCAAATGGCCCAACATCGATTTATTGGCACTCACACACACGGAATCGGCTGCCGGGCCCAGCGCGCGACGGATGCCCTGGGCTTCCATGGCGTCATTCTGGATCGTGCCCGTCCCGTGGGCGTTGATGTGGGTGATGTTGTGCGGTGCAAGGTTCGCCGAATGGAGGGTCATTGTGATCAAGTGCACCAGCGCGTCGCTATTGGCATCAAGACTGGTGACATGCTGGCCGTCGGTAAGAATATGACCAGCGAGCACTTCGGCGTATATCCGCGCACCCCGCTCCAGAGCGTGGCTGAGTCGTTCGACAACCAGCATCGCTGCACCTTCGCCCATAACGAATCCTTTACGATTTGAATCGAAAGGGCGGCAAGCCTGAGAGGGATCTTCATGGTCTGCCAGCACTCGCATGTTGTGGAAACCAGCGGCAAATAAAGGATGTATCGCTTGCGAACTGCCCGTTAACATCACGTCACATTGCCCATCAAGAATGGATCGCACGGCAACCAGAAATGCAATCGTTCCGCTAGCACAGGCCGTTGAATTGCTCAGTCGCGGTCCGCGTAAGTCATGGTCATTGGCCACAATCGAACACGCTGTATTGGGTAACCACTGGTGCCACCATGGCCGTTTTCCCTTTGGAATCAGGTTTTTCTTGCCAACCTGTTCGACCACGAAGTCAGTGTCGCCCATGTGCCCGCTGATCGAACAGCCAAAACGGGTGCGGTCCATCTTTGCAGGGTTGAGCCCGCTGTCGAACAAAGCCTCTTTGGCCGTCTGGCGACAGAGAGGAATGTTCTTCAACTGGCCAGGAAATTCGCGAAACAGGTCAACCGGCGCTGCCAAAAACATGCCATCGGGGATGCCTGGGATACCCGTCACGCGACGGGCTCCGCTCTGGCCGGAACAAATTGCTTGCTAGACGCTTTCCCGATGGCTGCCGGTCGAAGTGAGCACCCCCATGCCAGTGATCACAACGCGGTCGCTTTGTAAGAATTCCCTGACCACCCGATTCCTTAATATCGTCCAGGCACGACAAAAGCCGGTCGCTCGTGGCACGGCGTTGATTATTCGAAACGGCGAAAGCTACTAAAACAGCCCGTTTCGTGCCACGCGAGTTCGGTAATTCAGCAGGTACGGTCCGATCACCGCTAGCAAGTTCTTGCCGCCAGGTCGAACTCGTACGCTTTTGGGGGCACGAACAGGGCAAAAATATTTCTGCAAATTATCGGCTGCACACCTTGTCAGAAAATCTGGGGACGATAGAATCAGCTGTCATATAGTGGGATATAAGCCCATAACTGTGATGAAACAGGCTATATTAGAGGGTTTTAGACCCAATTGAAAGGAGACTTGGAGTTCCGCCGAGGATGGCGCCAAGATGAAATCGAGATAGCCCCCGACAGGTTGCCATGGCAGAGACGACCGAACTGATTTTGGGCGAAAGCGCGCGGACGCTCGACGATCGATACCGTGTCTCACTGCCTTCGGAGTTAGTGGACCAGCTAGCAGCCGATGGTAGTGAGTGCATTCTCGCCAAAGAGCAGTACGGATGTCTCAGCCTCTGGAATGCGGGTGCGTGGCAGGCCAAGCAGGATGAAGGCGTCGCCCTGGTTGCAAGCAAGATTCAGGCCGGCAGGCTGGAAGGAAGGTTATTTGAGGTTCAATTGCTCGGTCGCTTGCTTTCGACCAGGCAAACCCAGGTCAAGTTAGCTGGCCGTGGGCGAATCGTATTACCCGAGGGATTTCGGGAGTTTCTGGATGTCGAGCCAGGAGGCACCGTCATGGTCATCGGGGCCGCTGTTTGTATCGAGATTTGGCATCCAGAACGGTGGCAACAACACATTGCCGAGCAAATGCCGGAATTTCGACAGTTGTTCGACCAACTGTCGGCGTGACAGGTTGAAGAACAAGGAGCACGAGACAGTCAAGACAGAGCCACCCCACGATTTGCACTGCCAATCAAGGGAAGTGGGAAACAAGCAACCCTACCCAGTTCGAGAGTCGTTCGCCGCTAATTACCCCGACCGTTGTCAGCCGGATACGGGAATGCAAGTTTTTAGGTGGCGGCACATTCGACCGTAGTGTCGAGCACGAGGATCGTCTGGGTAGGGTGCTTTAGTTGGTTCCGGAAACTTCTATTGAGCTGGCAGCCTCGCCAGCGGCTTCATCCGGTACCGGTACATTTTCCGGAGGACCAGCGATGTAGACCATCCGCAGTTGATGGATGAGATTATCAATGGCTTGTGTTTCGGCTGTTGTCAAATTGCCGCTGGTCTTTTCCTTGAGGACTCCGATCGTATCGATCAGGAATTTCGCCTGGTTTGGCTGAAACAACATTTTTCCCATGGTGGGATGTGGAATCTGACCGAGTGCCATCATGGCTTCGGTGGCGAGCGTCGTGAGCAGCATTTCCAGGCTTGCCGGTGGCATGGGCGGGTCGTGTGGATCATCCGCTTCCGGTTTTTCCGACTCCTTTTCGAAGGATTCTTTTTCGGCTCGTACCTTCGATTTCCAGTCCTCATCGACGATGATTTTTTTTTCTTCAGGCATGGTAAGTTAAGGTGACAAAGGCTTCGTAAGTGTTTTGCGGGGAAAACTACTTCGTTGGGTTCGTTGAGGGGGCCTCGGTGGATTTTACAGCAGGCACATCTCCATCAGCTGGTTCTTGAGGATGTGTGGGGCGTACGCGGCCCAAATGGTGAGCCGTGGCCGCCCCAATGAATCCGGCAAACAGAGGTTGGGGTGAGGTCGGTTTTGATTTGAACTCCGGGTGGTATTGCACGGCAACAAACCAAGGGTGATCGGGCAATTCAATAACCTCCACCAGGGAACCGTCGGGACTTGTGCCGGAAAACCGCATGCCGTGCCGAGCAAACTGCTGGCGGTAGACGTTGTTGAATTCATAGCGATGCCGATGCCGTTCATGGATATCGGTACACCCGTAGCAATCGGCAACAACACTACCTGCCTCAAGGCAGGTTGGTTGTGCACCCAGCCGCATGGTACCACCTTTGTCGGTGATCGTCTTTTGTTCATTCAGGAGGCAAATCACCGGGTGAGGGGCGTCTTTGTCAAACTCGGTTGAATTTGCCCCTTCAAGGTCGCTGACGTTGCGAGCGAACTCGATCACAGCACATTGCATTCCGAGACAGACCCCCAGAAAAGGCAACTTTCGCTCGCGGGCGTAGCGGATGGCAGTAACCTTCCCTTCAATACCCCGCTCTCCAAATCCACCCGGTACCAGTAAACCGTCATAACCGGAGAGAACTTTTTCCGGCCCTTCGGCTTCGACATCCTCGCTACGAATCCGGCCAATGCGAATCCGGGCTCGGTGGGCAACGCCGCCATGGTCGAGTGCCTCGTAGATTGATTTGTAAGCATCGCTGTGATCGGCGTATTTGCCGACAACCGCAATGCTGATTTCGTGGCTGGGATTTCGCAGGCGTTGAAGTAACTCCCGCCAGTCGTCCAGATTGGGGTCGGGTGTGGAGAGTCCCAGTTTATCAACGATGAATTTGTCCAGCTGGTTGTCAACCAGGCTCAGAGGCACTTCGTAAATCGAAAAGTCTTTGTCTTTTTCTTCAATAACCGCGTCGATCGTAACATTGCAGAAGAGGGCGATTTTCTCGCGATCTTCTCGACTGATCGACCGCTCCGTCCGGCAAATCAGGATATCTGGCTGAATACCAATTTGCCGTAGCTGACCGACAGAATGCTGCGTCGGCTTGGTTTTCAGTTCCTTCGCCGCCTTCAGGTAAGGGACCAGGGTCAAGTGGATATAAAGGCAGTTTTCTTTACCAACGTCGATCGCAAACTGGCGGATCGCTTCCAGAAAGGGGAGGCTTTCAATGTCTCCCACGGTGCCCCCAATTTCGGTAATGATTACGTCGACTGGATCCGTCGGGTCTTCCGACATTTTGGAAATCACGCTCTTGATTTCGTTGGTAATATGCGGAATGACCTGAACAGTTTTTCCAAGGAACTCGCCACGGCGTTCCTTATTGATGACCGATTGGTAGATCTGGCCAGTTGTATAGTTTGAAAAACGCGAAAGGGGACTATTGGTGAACCTTTCATAGTGACCCAAGTCGAGATCGGTTTCGCTACCATCGTCCAGCACATAGACCTCACCGTGTTGGTAAGGGCTCATTGTGCCCGGGTCGACATTAATGTACGGATCGAGCTTTTGCATCCGCACACATAGCCCACGCTTCTCCAGCAGCATGCCAATCGAGGCGCTGGTCAAACCTTTGCCGAGCGAGCTGACAACACCACCAGTTACAAAGATGTGTTTGGTCATAGTTGTTTACCTTCCTGGTACTCAATGCAGGCCTTCCTGGTACCCAAACCAGGCTTGTTGCAATCCACCTGTAATCCGACAACTTTTATTCTACCGCCGAGGGGACGCTACGAGGAGCCCTGCCGGGCGGCTAGTTTCCGGTTGCTTGTGCTGTGGGCAACTTTCGCTGTAGTTGCGAATAAAACCTTGTGGCATGAGCTGAATTTGATGGGGAGGCCCCCCGATGGCGGTTGCGGAGCCTAACAGTCAGCTTGACCCGGATACCAGATTCCGGTTGCCAACCCATGTCAGGGAATCAAAAGTCAACTGCCACCAAGCGGGGAAAAACCCCGTTCGCTAAATAATTGGCCACTGGTAAGGCAAAGACCGGGGTCTGTGCTTTGGACACCAGCAGCGAGCTCAGGCCCCTCCCGCCAGCCAGTTGGGGTGGGGGACGGTCAAAAGTCCGCCACCGGGTGGCGTCTCGGATGCGGTGCCACGTGCTGAGGCTGACCTCGACGTCGTTACGCACCCCCCCGTGAAATGGTGGCCGCTGAAACCCCAGTCGATTTGGCCAGCGCATCTGTCGTCGGGTGAACCCGAACCATGGCATTTTCAGTCAGTGACATACGCTTTGTTGGACGACGTCAAGAGAAATTTATACTTTTGTTGTTCACAATGCAGGGCGATCAGTTTGAGATGAATGTCAAATTATAATAGTTCAGATCCATGTTTTTTGATAACAGCACAGCAAAGTCAGGCGGAGGGGAAATCGGTATCCGGCAAGTTTGTCGGCCATTCTCAAAGAGAGGAATGAAATGAGCATCGGACGTTGCCCTTGGATGGTTGTAAAGAAAAGAGGTCAAGCAAACTCATGAAGAGGAAAATGAAAACGAAGCTGTGGTCGGCAATGGTAGCCGTCGGTACAGTTGTGGCTTTGTCCACTACCATTTCCGCAAGTCCGCAAATTTGGGCTGTGGATGCATGGGGTCGTGGAATCTCAGCAACCGAACAACAACAAGAAGTTTATAATAATGGTGGTTATGGGGGGGCTGATGTTAGCGCGCTAATTGATGGCATCACAGCGGATCAAGCATATCCCGCTCGGGCTCAAGTCGGCGGTTCGGGGCAATATGACAATCTCTGGATGTACGTGGACCTGGGGCAGAACTATCTGGTTGACCAGGTAAAAACGTATGATGCAAACAATCATGGATATCCCTGGTACATGTATGTTGCCACCGCCCTGGACGGAAGTGAGGGCACCGTTGTGTACGAGGATTTTGGCGAACTCGTGTACCGGACATCAGACGGTCTGTGGACAGAAGATACTGCGACCCCGCCGTCTGCTACATCTGCGCCCTGGACAATTCAGGCAGAGCAGAACATGAGTGCTGGTTTGGTGGAAGATTTTACGTTTACACCAGTCCTGGCAAGATATGTCAAGGTTGGCGTTCCAGGTTATGGATATGGCGGCTTTGCACTGGCTGAGTTGGAGGTCTATGGCGTAATCCCAGGGCCGGTGCCCCTCCTTCCTGGTAACTTCAACGGTGACGGCATAGTCGATGCAGCAGACTACACGGTATGGCGCGACCACCTCGGGGAAGCCAACGAGGCGATCCTCAACGGCAACGGCGATGGGCTGAACGGGATTGACCAGGACGACTACGCCCTCTGGAAAGCCAACTTCAACCACACAGCTATCGGTACGGGTAGCGGGATCGTTCCCGAACCGACAAGTGTAGCGTTGCTTGCAATCGGCCTGCTCATTGCTGGAACCCACTCTTCCGCGATCAGGCAAGGGCGGGGCTCTCGTGGACGTGCCAATGAAAGCCGCGCTACTCCGCCGAGTCATACTCCGCTATCAGGTCTCCAAACAGTACGTCGTTAGCTTGCGCGTTGGTCGGTTGAACGTCGTTGACATAGATAATGTGCGTGCGCCGTTCGACGATGATCTTTTCGATCGTCAGCGGCAGGTCCACGATGCGATCACCCCCGGTATGACGCCAGAACGTTGTCCCATAGAGGCGGTAATTGTCGTAGGGAAGGTGGCCGGGCAATTCAAACCGCAGGTAGCGCCAACCATCGAAATTAAAACTCGACCAACTGTGTACGTCGTCGCAGTTCCACTCGTCCTGGTGGCCGATCGAGATCCAGCGTTCGTCATTAGCATCACGCAGGCAATACACGAACCGACCCCAATCGCTATGTGCTTTCACCCATAAGCCCAAGGCGTTGGCGCGGCCGGGAATGACAACCGGCTGGCCAGGCTTGAGCACCGTAAACCACGGCATGAGCTTGTGTTCTTGGTCCTGCTCGTGGAGCTTGATTGCCAGCGCGGCGCCCCGGGTCTTTGACCACGGTCACACTCATGTCGCCGAGATATCGTTGCGTGTCGTGAGTGAATCGCAGGCAATAGGTGGTGAGCGAACCCGTAGGAATCCACCTGTCGAAATTGGCCTGGTCCAGCGCTCGGGTCATGGTGGCGTAGTGGGCGTAGGCGGGCTTTGGGTCGGCATAGGGTATACGTCGCTGAATGCCACATCCACCATAGTGCTCAGCGCCGTAGTAGTCACCGCAGTCGAATGCAAACCAGCCCGAATAGAATCGCTTAATCCCATATGCCAGCGAGACCAGGTTCCAGCGATGATAAAGGTCCGCCTGTTCGTCCCAAGTCACGGCGCCGGGCTCGGTCGGGACAAACGTACCCTCGACATAGGGAAGCAGCGGTTTGTCCAGGCCGAACTTCCGGTACTCGTTGAGCAGGATGTAAAGGCGATGGGTGCTTGCCTGGTGCAGTTGTTGTTCGGGTAGGCGCTCAAAGCCAATCATGTCCAAGCCGCTGCCGTCAATCAGGTGCTTGGGGAACCCGGCGCGGAGCAGGGGCACGATAAAAAGCGGATTGCCCCAAGGGATCAGGATCTTGGCGTTGGGCCATCTGGCGCGAACGGCCTCGGCGGCGGCGCGGGACGTGTTCATGAACACACGCAGGTTACGCTGCTCATCCTCGTTCAGCTTATGTTCCGGCTCGCCCCAATAGTCCGGGGGATTGCCGGTCGTGAGGTTGCGCGAGATGTGCGGCTCAGGAAAAAGGTGATCAGCTCGGCGTTCTCGGGATAAGCCATGGCAATGGCGTCAACGGCCGCCTTCTTGTAGGCGTCGTATTTCGCAGGGTCGATCTCTTCTTCTCCAGCCCAACTCGATTGAGGAGAGATCGGCCATGGGTTGGGCCCGCCCCTGACGGCGTGCTGTTCGATGATCTGTCGTGCGACAGGGTCCTTCGCTTGGATACCCAACGTGGCACGACCGCCGGCCATGGTCATGAGCCGCTCTTTCTGCGGAGGCGTGTAGTGCCCGCCGTGGTAGCTCCAGTAGCCGAACAGGGCGCCCTTGCCTTGTTCCCACTTGACCGCCCGAGTGTCGGGCGCCAGCCGGCAGAAATTGCGCCACTCGGTCCACTGGTGGTCACCATCTTTCATCGTGACGACCAAGCGGTGGATGCCGAATTTCTCGATGTTTAAAGGAAATGTCAGGTCCTTTTCCCCGCCCGCCTCGAGGGTGACCGTTTTCATCTGTGGCACGGTCTTTTCCTGGCCGTCGTGGCTGGTAGTATCAACCGTGAGTGTGACCGTTCGCTTGGTCGAGGCCCGGTTGGCCAGGTGCAGCTTATAGCTGGGTGTTTGCTTGTGCTTAAAGACGTGGCCGAAGATGGTCAGCTCCAACGTCATGTGCACATCGGGACGGTGCAACGTCAAGGCGTAAACACGCACGCCGCTGGGCCGTCCGCCCTGATGCCAGCCGTACATGTAGGGATCGGGATAACTACGGTGCTGGTAGACCTTCTTGGTGAGCTCGACCTCGAGCATATCCAGATCCGAGAAACTGGCGAGCATCGCCGGGTCGAGTGGAATTTTCACCAGCCAAAGGTTTACCTGCTTGCCGTTTTCCAGCTTGACCGGGAGCGGCGTGGCCTGGGTATCGGACTGGTAAAGGGAGGGCACAGTGGTCTCGAAGACCATAGGAAACCCCGCACTGGGGCGGTAGAACATCGCCGACAGAATCGGCAAGCTGTCCTTCCCGCCATCGAATGTGGCGACCACGTACATGGCGTCGTATCGACCGTTGGGGATCTGCAATTGGATGCGCGCCGCAGCAGGTTTGCTAGTACCCGCAAATCGCACACCTGCGGGGTGATAGCCGGGCACATTGGCTTGGCCAAACATGCTCCGACCAATGTCGATGTGGTCGGCGTCCTCGGAACCGCTTCGCTCAACGAACTGCATCGGGACCCCCTCGACGAGGACCGTCTTGCCGAACGGCAAGCCATCATCCGTCACGGCAGTGCCCGCCTCGTCACCCAGATTGCGCGAACCGGCGGTGCCGTCCAGAGCAATTGTCTCGAACAGGGGCCCGACCTCCACCACTGGGCGAAAGGTTTCCTCCGCGGCTGCTCCCTGAGAAGTCGTCGACACTACCGCCAGGACTATCGTTAACGTAGTTAATCGCCACATTTTTTTCTTTCGCCAGAGAAGTCCAAAAGTGAACAATGCTTCGGTACAGTTGCGGGGCCAAAGGGCCTCCGCGTACGACTTCCGGAGTGTGGGCTACACAAATCGAAGTATACCAGATTCTGCCGGTGCTCCGGGTTCCAGCTTTACCACCACGAAACCAGGTATGGCGACCACACGGCCAACTGACAACGAACAGGAATTTGATCTCACTGACCCGACGACGAAAACAACCAGCAACCGTTGTGCGGTGTTTTCAACCGCAGTGCGAAAAGCTTCTTGTCGAATTTCGAGACTCCCATGCCAGCTTTTACAGGTCTTCACTCCGTCAGGGTCAGAGATTGTGCCGCGATGGGTGACTCTGTAAAGGGCTGAGTCCGTTGTTGCTCCTGCGCAAGTTAGATACTCGTTTTATCCGTTCGCCGGAAGCCAGCGGTCAAACATCTCGAAGGTGACTTCGCCGTGGAACTGGTGGACCCCATCGAAGGCATCGTGAACAACCTTTTCAGAAGCACCGGCAGCCTGATAAATCTCTTGAGCTTCAGCAAAGGCTTGGCGTGTATAGTAGATCGGCATCCACGGATCCTTGATGCCGCTCTGTACGACAACAGGGCGAGGAGCGATCAGGCCTACGATATCAGACATATCACATAATTTAAGAATTCCGGGAATTATGTAGCAAATGCAATTGTTCACTCGAAATTCCAGTGCTTCATAAGTGGTAACGAACCCGCTAATGAATGCGTACTGTATCCGTTCTTCCATGGCTGCCAAAAACATCGACAGCTCACCACCCAGGGAAAGCCCACCGCAGGCTATGCGTTTGGGGTCCACCTCCTGGCGAGTTTCTAAGTAATCGATGGCGCGAATAAAGTCCCACAACCTCAGGCCGGTAAGATTTTTTCCCAACATCGCTGCCAATTTATAGACTCGATCACAGGTCATTTCTCCCCGTTTCCCGAATGCCCGTTCTCCAAAGCCCCGAACCTCCGGCGAAACGACCACATATCCCCTCCTGGCAAAGTCAGCGATATAGGAATAAAGAGACTGATCCAATCCCGAGCCGTGCCCATGGCAATGGAGCAGTGTGCGGGCCGGTCCTTTCAGGTTGTGGGGAATGTAAAGAAGTGTGGGGACCCAAACATTCGGTTCACTTTGAAATACGATCTTCTCTATCTTAAAGTCGGGAAACTCTTCAGTAGAAAGTATCCGGCTGTTCAAGGGAGAGACTACTTGATCATCAAGCCCCAATAAGGTGCACAACTTCGGTCGGAGATCCTGTTTCCAGTCGTGGAAGTTCGTTGTACCCGGCTTAAAAT
>CAUZEA010000038.1:0-47712 GCA_963578605.1 Planctomycetota bacterium | reverse complement strand
GGCTTCCCTCCGCTGCAAAGGTTGCTTCGGCTACGCCTCAGCAACCTTCTCCGCTACGGCAAGCCAGCGGATCCCTAGACCTAGATTTTCTCATAGGCCCTGGATCATAGATCGGGGGAAGCCCAAGATCACCAGCGTCTCTTCGAACAGGCCACGTTGCTATTAATGCGGCAATGCCCTGGTCCGGTGCCTGACCGCTATACACTCCGCTTTGGCTACCGTCGGGATGCATCGGTCGACTCAATACAGAAGACTTTCAATATAGCGACTACCAACATGATGCCCACGCCTCCAGGTTGTCTCAAGTGAAGTGTGGGAACTACGAGCTGGTTTGCAAACTGTTTGATGAAAATCAACTCAGGATTCCGTCAACCCTGAAGCATTAATAAGGCAACAGTCCACCGGAACAGTTGAACGTTTGCCCGGCAGAGTACCCGGCATCGTCACTTGCCAGGTAAACGAACATGTTCGCCATATCGTCGGGGGTTTGCATCCGACCCACAGGCACTGACCCGAGCGCCGCTTCCGTGAAGGAACGTTCTGGTTCACCGGTAAGACGGCTCACTTCGCGATCGATGAGATCCCACATCGGTGTGTCGACAATTCCACCACAGACGCAATTGACAAGAATGCCGTCGCCGGCCAACTCGACTCCCAGCTGCTTGGTCAGACCGATGGCGGCGTGTTTGGTCATCGCATAGACCCCAAGCGGAACGGCCTTTCCAGGCGCTATTTTTCCCGCGCCGCTGGCATTGATGATAATTCGCCCGCCCCCACCCTGGGAGAGCATCTGGCGAGCGGCTGCGGTTGCGCACAAAAACGCACCCTTGGCATTGACGTTCATTTGTCGGTGAAAACTCGCTTCGCTGGCATCGATCAGCGGCGCAATCTCCCCCACCCCAGCGTTACACACCATCACGTCCAGACTACCAAACAGGTCGACCACTTTGGCAATCCCGGCATCGACTTCCTCACTGCAGGTCACATCCAACCGCTGATAAGCCGCCTGGGTATCGGACTGGTCGGCCAAGGAGATAACACTCTGTGAATCACTCTCCTCGATATCGGTTATCAAGACACGAGAACCCTCGCGGACAAAGCGGCGGGCGATTGCCAGGCCAATTCCGCGTCCCGCGCCCGTAACGACGACCGATCGATCTTTGAGTTCAGGATAAATAGCCATGGGAAACCTTACATCTTCGAATAGTCGACCAGTTCGAGTACATAACCGTCGGGATCAAGAAAGAACACACAGCCGATTTGGCCAGCATCTTCGAGATCGAATTCCACCGGGTCACTGACAAATTCCACACCCTTGCCCTTTAAATGTTCACTTGCCTTCTGGATATCATCAACCTCCACGCAAAAGTGACCGTTGGCGACATCTCCCAATTTGCTGTCCGATTGCTTGCCGGGGGGATCGAGATACTGCTGTAGGTCGATATAAATCCCAGGTGTCTGTGGACACAGGAGTCTTATCACCCGCATGTGAACACGGTCCTTGCCCGTCATGCGGGAGATGGTTTCCCCTTCCAGATCGTGGTCGCCTGCGCGCTGCATCCCCAACAGGTCACAATAAAATTCGAGCGATCGGTCCAGGTCGCTCACGGTAACAGCTACATGATCAAACTTGGTAGCGAACATCTTGCTTATCTCCTGAACACGAATGTGTTCTAACCTTGTGAAGCACCACGTTCGGTGCAAACTCATCCGGGATAGGTGAACGGTTTGAAATGCGCTAAGTCGTGATACTTCTCGCCAATTCCAGCCAGTATCAAATTCGTTTGTAGCATTTGGGGGGGTGCAGTGTTGCAATGGAACATGTCGTGGTGGCAAGGGATTACGATTTTCGGATCTACTAGTTTAGCCAACTTGGCCGCCTCCGCTGGACCCAAGTTACGAAAAGCTCCATTGATCACAGTAAACATGACATCGGGATGCCGATCGCGGACACCCAGGCCAACCAGGTCCTCGTACGCGGTATCCCCGGTAAAATAAAAGGTTGGACCACCTTCGAGCGAGGCCAGGTAACCGACGTGCGTCATATCGTCGGCACCAAACCCGATCGCAAATGTTGTGGTTAAGGTCAAGTCACCTACGGTATGGGACTTGTTGGGCCACGTCATCATGATTTGCTCAGCAGGAATGCCAAACTGCTGCTGGAGACGTTCGTACGTTTCCGGAGGAGCCAGGTAAGGGCCGACTCCACCTGCTTCGCGATAGGAGGAAATCGTCTCCGGGTCCATGTGATCCAAATGCGAGTGCGTCAACACATACAGGTCAATGCCAACAAGCTCATCGGGTGTGAATGGCGCCGGTATGCGACGATCGGCATCCATTCCGTAGCGATCCCCATCAGCCTTGCACACGTTGGAGAGATAGGGGTCCAATACCACCAACACACCCTGTGGGCTCTTGAGGAAATAGCCGGATTGCCCAAGCCACCATGCCGTCAAGGAACCGTTAGGAACCGAAAAGCTACGCAATTCGTTCAGGGTCAACTCGGACGTTGTCGAAGGTAGAGTCATGGTCGGTTTAAAAAAGTCCGTTTCTAATACTTGGCTAAAGGTAGCGAACCTTGATCCGGTTGGCAAGTTGCCAACCGGCAAGGCCAAGTGCTACAATCGCCGAAGCACTCGCCTCATATATTCCCCAACGGCTGCAGTTTATCACCATGAAAGACTATTGCGTACGCACAAAGCTTCAGAGCGGCAAGCCGACTATTGGCTGCTTTTTGGGATTAGGAAGCCCGCATGTCGCCGAACTCCTGGCCCACGCAGGGTATGACTGGCTGGTGCTCGAGACCGAACACAGTGCCGTCGACATCGAGCGGGTCGAACACATGATGATGGCGATGGAAGGGACCCGTGCGAATCCGATCGTGCGTGTGGCAACGGCCGAGCCAATTGTGATTCAACGCGCACTCGATGCCGGGGCGATGGGCATCCTGGTACCGATGGTACGAACGGCCAATGAGGTGCAGGCAATCGTTGACACCACGCGATATCCACCGGTTGGTAAACGCGGTTTTGGACCGTTGCGAGCATCCAGATACATGCAACAAGGCCGCGAATATTTCCGTGAGGCGAACGAAAAAATCCTGGTGTCGTTGATCCTCGAAACGAAAGAGGCACTCGACCGGCTGGACGAGATTATGGCTGTACCGGGACTGGACGCTATTTTCGTCGGTCCTTTTGACCTCTGTCTTTCTCTGGGCCTCGACCCGTTCGAGCAACCGCACGCAGAAATCGAGGATGCGCTGGTGAAGCTCGTTGAGCTTAGCCGGCGCCACGGCATTGCTGCCGGGGTCGGTTGCGGGTCGCCGGAAGAATTGCAGCAACGCCAGGACCAGGGGTTCACCTTCCTCGCGTACGGGACCGACTACATGCTGTTAGAAGGTGCCGCCCGTCGGGGACTGGACGCCTTTCGGCGAGTTTAGACTCGCCACCAACGCGTGTTTGCCCAACGGTATCGAAAGCCCCATCGAAAGCCACGCCGATTTCAACATCTCCCTGGTGTTGCCCAAGCTGAATTGGTTGGCGGTGTGGGTTGGTGTCGCGACGAAATGGAACCACGTGCTGGTTTTCTATCCACACAGCAACAACCATTTTTCCCCTATACTGACGTTTGTGGAGGACCCCACGGCAGAATACGGCTGCTTATTGGTTTACCCTTAACCTTGATCCGAGCTTTAAAGTTGTTTCTAATAACAGTTGTGGGTAATGACCCTTGCACTTGGGAATCTTCGCTTGGGACCACTGAACTTCCGGGTGCCTTTTGTCACCGCATGCATCCCAAAGGGACCAGGCTGTGTTTCTTCGATTAGTAGTCGGTCTTGGCTTGGTACACTTGGCGGTTGCCTGGCCCCCAGCGGCTCTCGGCAACGCACCCGGGGATGCTGCTGCGCAACAGCATTGGGCTTTTCGACCCCTGGTGCGGCCCGTGGTACCGGACTTTGACCAGGCGGACCGCGTCCGCACCCCGATCGATGCGTTCGTTGTCGCCAGGCTTGCAGCGCAGGGACTTTGCCTTTCTCCAGATGCTGACCGTGGTCGACTGGTCCGTCGGGTGTATTTTGACCTCCTTGGATTGCCACCCACGCCGGCCCAAACCGACGCTTTTCTGTACGACACCCGGTCGGATGCGTACGAGCAGTTGGTCGACCAGCTACTGACCTCGCCACAATTTGGGGTCCGCTGGGGCCGCCATTGGCTGGACATTGTTGGTTACACCGATACGATCAGCTTCGACGACGACTTTGGTCCACCCATTGGATTCACCAAGGGAAAATGGCGCTACCGCGACTACGTGGTACGATCGTTTAATGAGGACAAACCTTACCATCGCTTCCTCGCTGAACAGGTCGCTGGCGACGAAATGGTCGACTGGCGCAGTGCAACCCGATACACGCCTGAGATTGTCGAACACCTGGTAGCCACGGGATATTTTCGCTGTTGTGAAGACATCAGCGGAGAGGATAAGCGCCCATTTATCGTTTGGTCGGTGTTGCACGACACGGTAACCCAACTTGGAACAAGTCTACTGGGGCTGAGCCTCAGCTGTGCTCGCTGTCACGACCATAAATTTGAGCCGATTTCCCAAGAAGACTACTACTCGATCATGGGACTGTTCGGCCCTGCGCTGAATGCCGTTGACTATCCCGCCAACTGGAAATCGCCAGAAGAGCGGGCCCTGCCCGACATACCCGCCCCTGAGTTCGCGAAACTTAGCCAGCACAACGCAGAGATCGATCAACAAGTAGAAAAGGTGGACCGTGAGATTGCAACAGTGCGCCGTCCCTACGCACTGGCGCTACGAGATGCAAAGCTAACGTCTGTTCCCGAATCCGACCGAGACAAGCTGAAGGCAGCGCTCGATCTGGCCGCAAGCGAGCGGAACGATCAAGATAAGGAACTGGTCGAAAAATACGATCAGGAGGTTCAAGCCATCGACCGAGAGGTGACGGCTGCGTTGAGCGAATCCGACCAGGACGCCGTCGGCAGGTTTCAGCATCAGATTGACCAACTCAACGATCAGCGCCTCGAGCACGGTTGGATCATGGGCATGGCCGACGTGAGCCCGCCACCCGTGGCACATGTCTTTTACCGGGGAGATTATCTACAGCCCCGCCAGGAAGTCCCGCCGCGATTTCTGGCTGTACTTTCGGACGCGTACACCCAGTGGCTGCTGCAAGTGCCGCCGGCGGAACACACCAGCCAATACCGTACGATGTTGGCCCGGTGGCTGACCGACCGGCAGTCACCCGCCTCGCCGTTGGTCGCCCGGGTGATGGTCAACCGCGTGTGGCAACAGCTGCTGGGCGAAGGCATCGTAGCAACGCCCGAAAACCTGGGTACCTCCGGCGCGGCGCCAACGCATCCGCAGTTACTCGACTGGTTGGCAGCCGAGTTTGTCGACCGGGGCTGGCATTTCAAGCCATTGATCAAACAGATCATGATGTCGACGAGCTACCGCCAGGCGTCGTTTCGAGTGCCCACGGCGGATCCCGGAGTGCAGGAAGAAGAGCAGGCCACTCCACACGCGGTCGATCCCGCAAATCACCTTTTGTGGCGGGCACGGCTGCGGCGTTTACAGGCCGAGGCGATTCGCGACACGATATTGGCCATCAGCGGAAAGTTGGACACCTCACTCGATGGGCCGCCGGTGCCTTTAAGTTATTCTCCCACTGGCAGAATTACGGTTGCCCGGGAAGGACTGCCGACGGCCACCTCGCAGTGGCGTCGGAGTCTCTACCTGACGAACCGGCGGATTTACAACCCGTCGTTTCTAAGCGTGTTTGATAAACCAACGGTTACCGGTTGCGTGTGCCAGCGCGACCAGGTGGCAGCTCCCCTGCAGTCACTGACCATGATGAACGATGCGGTCGTGCTCGAACATGCGAAATATTTTGCCCACCGCGTTGCACAAGAGGGAGGCGATTCTGTGGACGGGCAGATCGAACTCGCCTACCGGCTGGCCTTTGGGCGCAAGCCACGTCCGGAAGAGCAGACGTGGAGCCGTGAGCTTGTAAAACAACAGGCACGCGTTTATAGTAGTATTGACGTGCCGCCGGATGACGTTTCGGTCGCCGCGCTGGCCTGCCTGTGCCAGACGTTAATGAGCGCAAACGAGTTCTTGTACGTGGAGTGAGTTACTTCAGATTCGCAGCGATTGTGTTTTGTTATTCAATGTTCGTTGTCAACCCACTGACCATGGCTGATTGGCGAAACCGGCTGACAAGTGAGCAAAGGCACAGCTGATGTCTTCCCCAACATTACCGGTTGCAGTTGCTTCCCGGCGCCGTTTCCTCGAGCATTCGAGCCTTGGTTTTGGCGCGGTAGCCTTGGGTTGCCTGTTAAAGGACCAGGAGGTTCAGGCGTCGGTGGGCACCGATCGGGATCTTTCGCCCCGGCTTGGTCATTTCCCCGGTCCTGCGAAGTCGGTGATCATGGTCTTCCAGAACGGCGGGCCCAGCCAGATGGACCTGTTTGATCCGAAGCCCGAACTGCAGCATCGCGCCGGCGAGCACGTACCAAACATCCGCGGTGGCAATACGAATACCCCGTCAGAAGAACCGCTTAAGAGCACCCCTTTCCGTTTTCAACCTGGCGGGCAGTCCGGCATCGAGTTTTCCGAACTGGTTCCGCAGCTCCGCTCGGTGGTAGATGACCTCTGTGTCGTGCGCTCGATGGTAAGCACCGACCCGAACCATCCCGGCGCAACCTACATGATGTGCACCTGCAACAATCGGCCTGGTCGCCCGGCACTGGGCGCATGGACCGTGTATGCCCTGGGTAGCGAAAATCAAAATCTGCCCGGTTATGTCCTGCTCCGTGACCCCGGTATGTTTCACAGTGGTGGGGCAATGCAGATTACCAACGCCTGGCTGCCAGCCCAGTTCCGTGGCACTGAACTCCGTTCCGAGGGAGATCCAATTCTCAACCTGCATCCTGCAGAGGCCCGGCCGGCAGGTATTCAGGAAAACAACCTCCGCATGCTGGACCAATTGAACGAGTTCCACCGGCAACGATATCCCCACGAAGCAGACCTTGCGTCCCGCATTCAAAACTACGAACTGGCGGCCCGCATGCAGCTGCGTGCCGCTGATGAGCTTGATCTGTCCGGAGAGACAGAAGCAACCGGCCGACTCTACGGACTCAACGATCCGGTCACTGCATCGTATGGCCAGCGACTGTTACTGGCCCGCCGGCTGGTGGAGCGGGGAGTCCGCTTTGTACAGGTGCTGTCGCCCGGGCCGCACAACGTGTGGGATCACCACGGAAAAATCGACACGAAGTTGCCTGTTATTTGCCGCCAAACCGATTTGCCCTCTGCCGGATTAATCACCGACCTTAAACAGCGCGGTCTCTTGGATCAAACACTCGTCATTTGGACTGGCGAGTTCGGTCGTCTGCCGACTTCTCAAGGGGGGACGGGGCGGGACCACAATCCACACGGATTTTCCCTCTTATTAGCAGGAGGTGGCCTTAAAGCGGGCCATGTGCATGGCGCAACCGACGAACTAGGTTATGCCGCCGTCGACGGACCGCTCGGTGTACCCGATCTCTTTGCCACCGTCCTTCACCAGATGGGACTGGACCATGAACGGGTCACCTACAACGTGCAGGGTTTCGAGGAAAACGTGACGGATACGCGGGTCCACAAGGCACGCGTCGTAGAGGAGTTGATCGCGTAAATCCGTTTAGCGAAGTTCTTCGCCGGGGCTTATCGTTCCTTGTGGACCGGGCACGTTCCTGCCGTTGGACTCGCCCCGATGACGCGCAGTCCCAGGCTTTTATTGGTCACGAAAGGCTTCGTGGTCGCGGTCGCCACCGGAGATGAGATACGCCATCAGGTCGAGAATCTCGTCCTGGGTGAATGTGTTAAGCAGCCCGGCGGGCATTTCTGACGTGGCTACCGGAGCAAACGACTCGATTTCGTGACGATCAATTGACGTCAAATCTCCCGGGGCCAGCATGTTCGTGACCACCATGATTTGATCGGCGCTCAGATTGGCCACACGGCCACTCACGACCCGCCCGTCTTCCAACACGAACGTCGTCGCCCGATAGCGATCGGAAATGACCTTATTCGGTTCAATGATTGCTTCGACCAGGTCGCGATGGCTGAAGCGGCGTCCAACCGCCGTGAGGTCAGGTCCAGTCGCGCCACCTTCGTCACCCACCCGATGGCATTTAAAACATTGGGCGGTAGCAAACAACCGCCGAGCTTGGGCGAAGTTTCGACCGCGGAGCCCCGGTTGCAGCGGCTGGAGCACGTCGGGAACGGTGTATTTTTTAACGACCGGTCGCCCGGCCAACTCGTCGACGCCTTTGTTGCTTTCGTCCGTCGCCTTCAAAACGTCCGCAAGCTGTTGGCGGCGTTCTTCGCTGAGCTTCTCCGCGGCCTCTTTCTTCATGTTCTGCAGGAACCCTTCCAGACTATGGCCGCCGCGCAAATCGTGTGCCTGCTGAAACCACCGGAAGTATTGGCGCTGCTGTGCGAGCGACGCACCTGCAATCACAGATCGCAGCACGTAAATGTAGTGAATTTGTCCTTCTTGCGTAGGTGCAGCTGCCAACAGCGAAAGAGTCCTGTCGACAACGGCCGGTGCGCCCAGGAAACTCAACAAACGACTCAACTCCCGGTTCAAGTTGATATCAGCAGCCGGAAAATGACGGTCAAGGCGGCCAGTCAACGCTGCCTGCGTGACTTCGTCGTCAGGAGCAAGTCGTATGAGGATGAGCCCGTAGGCACGCATGAGTGCCAGTTGCTGCGGCTGAGAGAGGTCGGACCAACCGAACCGGTCAAGTGCCGCGACCATCTGACGTGGTAGCTCCCCGTCTGCGGGATTACCATGCCGGGCCAGGGCGACCATGGTCTCGATAAGAGCCCGTGGCCGGGTTTCAGCCAGCGCCCGCTGCTGCCACTGGTCGACAGGTTGGGACTCGATTGCAATACGTGCGGCATAGCGAACAAAGCGATCTGGGTGATTCAAATAGGGCCATGCCATGTCGATGGCGGTGGAATCTTCGCGGCCGTGCCACTGCTCCAACCGCCGGCGCAGTGCTGCGGTGGGAGGGTTTGGTTGCGGGGTGGGCACTGCGGCGGTGTCAGCTTTGTGAGGCTCGTTCGGCGGGAGTCTATTGCCGGCCGCTCCCGTGGCATCGTACGTCACGCGGTACAAACCGGATTGGGTGTTGCGGCCACCGATCGTGAAGTACATCGCTCCGTCACTCGGGTTCAACACGACGTCGGTAAGCGGCAGAGGTGCTCCGGTCAGAAACTCTTCGACTTCGCTGCGATACGTGGCGCCGCTCGGCTCCAAGTGCACAGCATACAGCTTTCCGAAACTCCAATCACAGATGAAGAGGGCATCGCGATATTGTTGTGGAAAGTTGCCTCCATAACCAAAGGTGATTCCCGTCGGCGAACCGGTACCAATGTTGACCGTCGCGGGTAAGCTGTCGGGAAAATACGCAGGCCATTTTCCGCTGCCGCTTCGCCAGCCAAAATCACTGCCGCTGGTCACGTGGCAGACCCGCGTCGGTCGAAACCACGGTGCACCAATGTCCCATTCCATGTCGGCGTCGTATGTAAACAGCTCTCCATCTTTGTTGAACGCGAGGTCGTACGGGTTTCGATATCCGATGCTGACCAACTCCCAGGACTTGCCCTCGGGATCGGTACGGCAAATCCATCCCCCCGGGGCAAGGATTCCAACGGCGTGCCCGCTCGCATCCCAGAGTCGGGACAAGAGATAATCTTCGCCCCATACGCGGGGCACAAGCGAATGTTCCGGCTCGGGAACAAGCGTGTGGTTGCCTCCGATCACGTACAGGGACTTGCCCTTGGGACCAGGCAACACAGCGTGGGGACCGTGTTCCCCGGCACCTTTAAAGCGACGCAGCCGCTGAACCTTGTCAAGGTCCCCGTCCCCGTCCGTGTCGCGCACTCGATAAAGACCGTGGCTATTACCATCAAAGCCTTTACCATTGACGACGACGTAAAGGCTGTCGTTTGCCCAGGCGAGACCCTGGGCCATGCCCAGCGGGATCTTGTCGAGTCGCTCAACGCGTGTATTGCTAGCCACGTCACCCAACACCGGCGGCGTCACGCGGTAGAGGTGACCGCCCTCGTCGGAAGTGATCAGTCGCCCGTTCGGATCAACCGTCATCGCCACCCAGGAACCCTGCTCGTCGCGTGGCACAGAGTAAAGGAGTTCGGCATGGAAGCCGGGTAATAGCGAAAGGGCTTCGACGGGTGTGGCAGATTGGGCGATGGTTTGCCTTTCCGTACTTTCCGGTTTCGACACCACCGATTCTTCCTCACGCTTCAGCCGAATGTTCCGGAATTGGACGGTCATCGGCGGCCCCTTGTGCACCTGAAGTGCTAAGATGCCCGACGAGGCCCCCGCGTCGACCGGGTAATCCACCGTTTCGCTCATCACCTGGCCGTTGATCACGTGACGCAACACACGGCCGCGGGTCACGATGGCATAATGGTTCCATTCGGACGGGCGAATGGATTGTTGCAACACGGCCGCATCGGCAAAGGACGTGACGGCAGGGTCGCCGTCGGTGCTAATGACCACCCGCTGACCCCGTTGTGCAAGGATTCCCCGTCCCTGTTCCTCATAAAGAATACCGGTGTAGTTCGATCCGGAATCAATATCCGCCTGGTAGCCCCCAACCACCCACGCATTCGGGTCAAGCACCTGGCTTCGGTATTGGATACCGCTGTTACCGTTGACGATGCGGTACTCCAGTTCCAGGTTGAAGTCGGTGAACTCACCTCCTTGCCAGATGAGAAACGTATTCTGCTCCAGAGGTGCATCTGCGGTCGTCGTGCCGGTAATGGCGCCGTCCCGGACCGACCAAACGGACCGGTCGCCACTCCAGCCAGTGAGGTCTTTACCGTTGAAGAGACGAATATATCCATTTCCATCGGCTTGAACTGAACCGACCAACGTCATGACGATGGTCAAGATTTTGAGTACACACTGCATCATATAGAGTAGTTTAATCCGGTGTGCGGCCGAAGGAAAGGTGTCCGGGCTGACGCTGACAAACTCCCTCGACCGGGGCATACCAGAGGAACCCTCCGCCACGGGCATCAGACAATCTGCGGCAGAGGCTGAGGTCCGCGAAATTGTGGCCTGGACAGTCATAGCCAACCTGCTTGACCTGCTTTGAAACCGCCATTGATAGGTATGATTGATATACATTAAGGTATTAGGTATTGTATTAGCGGTTGGCGGTGCGTTGGATTGATTTTTGTCGCGTTAAAGTGGGCGCCGGTTACTTGACAAATCGTGGAGATGGCGATGCCAATCAAAGAAATGTCTTCTACACTGCATCTACTTTCGAGGCATCTACTCTTAAGGTCACTGGCGTTAATTCTACTGGTCGGTTGCGGCTCGGGCGGCGTGCGGACGTATCCGGTCGGCGGTACAGTTACCTTCCCAGACGGCACACCTCTGGCCGGCGGACTTGTTCAGTTTCGGTCCGTGACTGGTGAACATCGGGTCGGTGCGCGAGGCGCGATCCAGGAGGATGGCTCGTACCAGTTGGGTACCTTCGAATCTGGCGACGGAGTGGTTGAGGGTGACCACGAAGCGCTGGTCACCCCCCCCCCTTCAAGGGCGACCGCGACGAGGTCCGATTTGTACCCGAGATTATTGACCGCAAGCACACCAGCTTCGCTACGTCGGGGCTGCGGTACACCGTCTTGACAGACGGGGGTGAAAACCAGTTCGATATCATCGTTGAACGGCCGGGCCGCTGATCAGCGGCCCGGTGGTTGGTCTTCAGCTCGAACGAAGAGGTCTTCGCAGACCAAGCCTCTTGCTAGCTCTCACACGCCCCACCACGGGTGGGAAATTCTCTCCCACGATCCCTGCGGCAAGCGACAATGACAGGTAGCTTGACGCACAGATAGATTCTGGCGACAAGCAAGATATGGCGGTCCGGGTATGAACTCCGCGAGGGAGTAGTCGACATTGGGGCCAATGAAATAAACCACGATCGAACGCACCGACCCGGTGTCCAACCGTTGTCAACCGCAAAAGGAGCATCGTCATGAATCGCCAAACCCTTGGACGCCTCTGCAAAATTATGGCGGCTGTGACCGTTGTAGTGGGAATCGTCAACAGGCTAGTGGGAGCGGAACCAGGCCACCAGGCCAGCGCGAACTTCGATACCGATCCAGGATGGGAATCCTTTCGCAGTCAGCTCTTGCCGGCGGGGCGACCAGTCGTTCGGCAGAATTTCGGCTACCGCTCGTCGAATTTTGCAGGAGGTTCTCGCCCGGGCGAGGCTGGTGGAATTATTCACCGTGCCTACCCGCGGGCCACCTATGCGAAAAAGATCTCTCCCAAAACATTGGAGGATCGCCTGTCGGCGTCAGGAACTTTTGCAGTAACACGAGCTGGTGGTGGAAGCGGAGTGCTTGTTGGTTGGTTTAATCAAGAAAAGTCGCAGGGATGGCGTACTCCCAGTTCCCTGGCCATGCGGCTCGATGGCAACGGTGGAAAATATTGGGTGTTTTGCGAATACGGCACCCAACAATGGGGAACCAATGGAGTGGGTGCATTCGAAGGAGAACGCTACCAAACGACCCCCACGCCCCCTTACCTGGCCAATGGAACCGTCCACCAGTGGGAAATGACTTACGATCCCGAGGGGGCTGACGGTCGAGGCTTAGTCACATTTCGCTGCGATAATCAAACATGGGAATTTCCGCTTCTGGATGGTCACCGGCAGCAGGGCGCCACGTTCGATCGATTCGGGATTTGGAATCAACAAACAGCTGGGGATCCCTTGGAGGTTTATCTTGATGATGTTGTCATCGACGGGGCAGGGGAGTCGTTCGACACCGATCCCGGTTGGCACACCGACGGCAATCCCGTCACGTTTGCCCAACGCGTTATCCGGCCGTACCACAATTTTGGCCATAACATGACCGACTATGCTGGGGGTCAGCAGGGTGAGATTGGAGGCATTCTCTTTCGCGACGAGAAACCGGCATACTATGCTGACCCGGTAGGCCCTTTTTCCTTGGAGCATGAACTGCTGGCCAGCGGTAAAGTCATGCTGCGAAGCGCTGGTGCCGATAGCGCCGCCATGCTCGGCTGGTTCGGGGCTGACGCCAAACGGTACAAGGACCTTCCAGAACACGAACAGCGTCAGACCGACCTCTTGGGAATCATGGTCGAAGGCCCCAGTCGTATTGGCCACTACTTTCGACCAGCCTATTCAACATCCAAAGGTCATGGTGAGGCTCCCACTCACGAGGGCACAGAACAGGAACGACCCAGGATTGAACCCAATGGAAAGATTCACCACTGGTCGCTGCACTACCAACCTGATGAGGCCAATGGTCGTGGTCGCATTACGGTCACGTTCGATGGTCAGCCACATTATCTCGACCTGCAGGAAGGACTGCGGGCAGAGGGTGCAACCCTCGATCGCTTTGGTCTTTTCAACATACAGTCGGGAGGTCATCACGTGGAGTTATATGTGGATGATCTCCGTTACTCGAAATGAGCAGTTGGGTATTCAAAACCAAACCTTTCTTCCGGGTACGACCGTTGGGCAGGCCCAGGTGCCGGAATGCACCACGTGAAGTTGAATAATTCAACGAGCACCCATATCATGCTGAGGCGAATTCTCTTTAATCCGAAACGTCGGAATGATCCTGATTGAATTGCTGACGTTGGCATTTCCGCCCAGTTGCCGTGTCACGTCACCCCAAACCACAATCGACTGCCCGTCGCTTAACCTCACGACACTCCAGCGTTTTCCATATTGCAGGATCCTGCCTTTCAAGTCGGCATGACCTACCAAAGTCGGCTCACATGCGATCCAGGTCGTAAAGGATTCGGGATCGTACTCGATTTGCGAAACGGTTTGCTCGATTCCATCTTCGACAAATTGGGGATCTGCATCGATGTTTCCTTCCCCGTCGCATCCCCCCGACACATTGTTGTACGAGATGACCGGTCGCAATCCACCCTCATCGATTTGCAGGGCATTTTCGCGGATGATGTTTTTAGATAGAACCGAAGGGTTAAAATGCTCCAACGAATTGTGATGGTATACTCCGAGTTGTCCGTTATTAACGATGGTATTGTTCTCCATCCGCATCCAACCGTTGGCATTAAGCACGCCACCGCCTTTTTGATTATGAACGACAAAATTGTTACGAATGATTGCCCGCCCCTCCTTGCTAAGTCGGATACCGCCGGGGCCTCCCCGCACGCACTGGTTGCCGGCGATCCAATTGCTCTCAATCGTGGGCTGGGCATCTCTCATACAATAAATACCGCCACCGTCATCGTAGCCCTGGTTGCCAACAATCCAGTTCCCCTGAACCAGCGGGCTCGACGCGACTTCCATGTAGATTGCGCCGGCATCACTGTTGTCGCCGGCCTGATTGCCAATGAAAGCATTTCGCAAAATACTGGGTGCTGAGCCGTGGCTGCAGGAAATCGCTCCGCCACTGCTTGCCCTGGTCATAGGAAACGGCATGACCGATGCGCCCGTACGATTCCCCAGAAAGACGTTCTCCTGGATAACCGATTTGCCGCGTGGGGACCGGCTCAACTGATAGCAAGAGATAGCGCCCCCTTCGCCAATTTCGGTAAAGTTTTCGACCAACAGGTTGTGCGCGATCTTACACGTACTCGCAAAACTTAATGCGATTGCTCCGCCTGTATGCCCACGTTCGTGGAGGTGCTGACGGTTGTAGCCTGTTGGTTCCAACGTGCCGTTGTTCATGAAGACGTTGTTGGTTATCACCATGCCAGCATCTTTGCAAAGGATTGCACCACCATGCCCTCGACGCCGCCCACCCTGTAATGTGAAACCGTCAACACGGCACTGGTCCGCACCGACCAGGACTCGTCCTTTTCCGTCGGCGTCCAGAATCGTCTTGTTTGCTGCAATCTGACGAACCCAGTTCTCGTTGTCAAAGCCGCCGTACAAATCGACCCAGGAGGACAATTTCAGATCATTGACGATATACGTCCCTGCCGCGATCAGGATGGCAGAGCGACTATTCTCACTGGCGCCTTGACTCTGAGCTACGGCAAACCCCAGGCTGCGATAGGGATGGTCTCGCGAACCACGGTCTGGTTCGTCTTCCCCCGCCGGCGCTACGTACGATACCTGCTCATACAAAGTGAGATCGACCGGCTCATTGCGCGGACCAAGCGTCCCGTTTCCGCGTGCTTCTGGTCCACTCGCCATGATCGAAAGAAGTAAAACGACGCACCCACGCAGAACAAGCCGAAACAGAAGGTGTTTCAAGCCATGTTGGACCTGAATAGTTAACATGTTTCTCCCTAAAAATACGGCTTACGGCAGAAAATGCCGAACTCGGTGAACAATCCCCGATAACTGGTAGCACGATTCATGGGAACGAGGCCAAACCTATTCTAGTTCACCGCTAACAATTTGAAGGCACTCACGGGCCCTGTTGGCCAACATCAGGTAGTCGGTCAGGGCAAGCAACTGAAAGCCCTCGTCGCGGCGCTGTTTGACCTGCTCCGGCGAACCGTAGACAAGGCCAACCGGCGTATTGTGCTTTCGACCGGCTGCCAACACGCGCTCCATGATCGCTTCGGCTTCGGGTGACGGTTGCTTGAAGGGATCCAGTCCGTAAGAAAGGTACAAATCGAAGGGACCGATCATCAACGCGTCCACACCCGGTTCGCTGGCGATCGCGTCGATTTGGTCGACTGCCTCGCTAGTCTCGATGATGATGATAACCAGGATGTTTTGATTGGCCCGTCGAAAATATCCCTCGTTGTCGAACGTGTACTTGCTGGCCCGCAACCCGCCGAACGCGCGTCGGCCCTCGGGTGGATAGCGGGTTGCCTGCACGACCTGGCGAACCTCCTCCAGGCTGCGGATCATGGGGACCATGATGCCCATCGCGCCGACATCCAAAACCCGCTGGATGAACACGCGGTCGGCTGAAGGAATCCGCACCAGCGGTACGGCGGGTGTGGTATTCACCGCCCGAATCATGTCCTGCACTTGAGCCATGTCGAGCGCGTTGTGCTCTGCCTCGATCATCAGCCATTCGAAGCCGGCATGGCCGAGCATCTCTGCGACGCTGCTGCTCTCCAGGCCAAGGAAACAGCCCAGGCTCGTCCCGCCAGCTTGCAGATTTTCTCGGACAGGATTAGTTTTTAGCGCTGTCACGGTTATCTCCAGCACGGCAGATTACAGGTTGTATGGTATGGCGCCAATCGGGCGAACGAGATCTCGCGGCGTGCGACATGATGTTAATCGGCTTCTGACGCGAAGTCTTCCGAAACGGTTTGTGTTCACCATGCAGCGTGATATCTGCAACCATGACATCAACGTCCGGTCGACGAACCCCAAGCTACGAAAACGGACCAGAGAATGATCAAACGCGCGGAGATACCCGTATATTCTAGAAGATAGCTGCCGCGCCCACAACTTTCAGCTTTTCGTACCCTGGCAAGCTGCCCGGCGGATCTTTGCTGGCAGAGTATTTCAAGCCTGAGAAGAACCTGCCATGTCGTCACAGGTCAAATCAGAGCTACTCGCCTGGTGGGTCGTTGCTATCGCGACCCACCCACGGCACAATATCAGGTTGACTTGTCAGAATCGGTGTCACACTTTTTAATTCATTTAATAGTCTAAACCATTAACCGCGGATGAGGTGGATCGATGAAACTCTGGACATCTTGCATTGCTGTGAGCATTTTCTGTGGGCTAATCAGCGCAGGCCTGGCGAACGACGTATGGGTGGAGTCCACATTTAAAGACTTTCAAGATGGCGTTTTTGGGGATTCCGGGGCCAATACCTATGTTTCGGCCGATGGTCGTATCCAGACTGTGAATCGGTGGGATGTGAATCACGACGGTTTTATCGATTTGTTTTTTGTCAATTCCCATCCGCTGGTCGAAATGCTCGACATGTCGATCTATTGGGGCAATGGCAAGGATTACAGCATCCGCAATCATACCTATGTTCCCGTCAACGGGCCGATGTGGGTGACGCCGGCCGATTTGAACGCCGATGGCACCCAGGACCTGGTGGTCGCCAATTACTCCAACGGCTCCTGGACAGGAATGGACTCGGCCATTTATTGGGGAGCGACCAGCGGTGATGGGTCCTATTCTTTCGACGGGCGCACCTATCTGCCGAGTCAAAACTGCCAAAAGGCGGTCGTTGCTGATTTCAACAAAGACGGGTATCCCGACATCGTGTTCGCGTTCTCCGGTGGTTTTTGGGAATACCGCGATCCAGAAGCGGTCGGTGCACCTTCGCGGATTTACTGGAACTCCGCAGACGGATTCGATCGCGAGAATTTTCGGGATCTTGAAACACAGGGAGCATCGGATGTCGCCGTGGCTGATCTGAACGACGATGGTTACCCGGATATCGTGTTTGCCAACGGGGACAAAGATGCGGACTCTTACATTTACTATGGCAGTAAAGACACGTATTCCAAACAACCCACGACCAATTTGCCGGCCACAAGCCCTCATGCGGTTGAGATTGCCGACGTCGATAACGACGGTGCACTCGATATTGTTTTTGCCAACGAGAAAGGCGAAGAGTCGCTCGCCTACCTGAACCGGGGTGGAAAGTTCGAGCCGACACGCCGTATTGAATTCCCCACCCACATGGCCAAGGACTGTGTCGTGGCGGACTTCAACAAGGATGGCTACGCTGATATCTTTTTTACCAATCACCAGTACTCGCTCACGGGTAATCCCAAGCTGGCCAACCGGTTGATCAACTCCTACCTCTATTGGGGGTCGGCAGATGGATTTTCGCCAGACAACCGGCAGGAGTTGCAAACCATGGGTGCGTGGGGAGCCAATGCCGCCGATCTCAATAGTGACGGCTGGACCGACCTGGTGGTGTGCAACTTCCAGGAGCACTATTCCTATGAAGTGCCTTCATTTATCTATTGGAACGGCCCCAACGGATTTTCACCGGCAAAGAGAACTCCGCTGTACGAACATGGCGCTCAAGGCTGTACGGTTGGTGACCTGAATGGCGACGGCCATTTGGACCTGGCGATCACCTCGATGATGGGAGGATCGCGTGGTGACTATGATCCGTGCTGGCTCTATTTTGGCAACGCCCAAGGCAAACACTCGCCTGACCGGAAAACTTCGCTGCCGGGCCGAGAGGGTTACGAACAGGCGATGGCCGACCTGGACGATGACGGCCAGGTCGATTTAATGTTAATGAATCAAGGCGAGGTCACCCGAGGGGCCAATGAACTCTTCATCTATTGGAACGAGGGAGGTGACTTTCATCCCTGGCGAGTGAGCGGCCTGCCTGCGGTTCGTGGGTTGGGTGTACAGGTGGCTGACCTGGACAAGGACGGCTACATCGACATTCTCGTCAGCAACTATTTCCCCCTACCAGGAAGTGATGACCCTGACTCCGCGTTTACCATTTTTTGGGGGAGCCCACACGGGTACGTCGTTACCGACAGCACAACCGTGCCGATGAACCGTAGTCGCTCACCATGCGTTGTCGATATCAACGGCGATGGACACTTAGATCTTGTGTTTGGCCAGGAGCGGGCAGACAAGACCGTCGACCGTACCGCTGCTATCTTTCTTGGAAACGGAACGCGAGAATTCTCAAAAGATCGCCGCCAACTTATTGAAGGTGCCTACGATACTGGAACACCTGACGTGGCCGACCTTAATCGTGACGGCCACCTTGACATCGCATTCGCCGGAGGAAAGGAAGTCAAGATTTACTACGGAGATAAGGATGCCCAGTTTGATCTCTCCCGCTCGCAAGTCGTCAAGCTGCAGTGCAAAACAATGACCATCGGCGACGTCAATGACGATGGCTGGCTCGACATCGTCTGTCCGCTCTACAGCCAAGGTGGACGCCGGTCCTTAAATTCGTCTTTGCTGCTTGGTGGACCAGATCAATTCAGCCTTGACCGACGTGTTCAGTTGCCCACCGACGGTGGTACGGGGGCCGTGGTCAGCGACTTTAACTTCGATGGCCATACCGATGTCTTTTTCTGGTGCCATCGCCACGATGGATCTCACGAAGAGGTTGGGCACTTCGGAGATCACGCAACCGATTCGTTTCTTTACTTCGGATCACCCGATGGTTTCAGTGTCGACAACCGCTGGGGCATCCCCGGTAAAGGAGTGCATTACGACATCGGCGTTGATGTGGGAAACATTCGTGACCGTAGCTGCTTGTTTGATTACGTTTCGTCACCCTATCTCGCCAACGGGAAAAGCGTGACAGGGATCGACTGGAAGGCCGAAACACCTGCCAGGACCTCCGTTCGTTTTCAATTGCGATCGGCCAAGTCGCGTGAAGGACTGAACAAGGCAACTTGGCGCGGACCAAAGGGAAAGGATTCTTTCTTCGACACGCCCTCGAAAGTTGCAGCAGGTGCGATCAAGGGCCAGTGGATCCAATACCGAGCGATCCTCGACACGGTCAACTGTGCTGACTCGCCAGTCATTGACGAAGTTCGAGTCTCCCTCCAATGAACTGCCGCGGCAGGGTCACCATGAAATCTGGCTGCGAAACGCCGTAAGGGGATAGTTCGCGGCTAGCACGCAAGTCGTGCCAATTTGCGCGATCATCCCCACGCTGTCGGTCGCACTCCGCGCAAAACCCTGGCCGCGCCCAACGCCGATTACCCCTACGCGAGTCTTGTTAATCTCAGCTCTCCCCCAGCCAATAGGCATACATTTCCGGTCGGCGAAAATGGCGAAAGAAGGTCTCGGGGACGCTGCGCGCCCTCCGCAACTCGGATGCTTGCAAATGGGCTACCACCATTTCCTCACCATCGCCCCCCGCTTCGGCAATGACTACCCCGTACGGGTCACAAATAAAGGACACCCCCGCAAAACGCCGATCCGCGTCGTTGTCGCCGGCCTGGTTGCACACAGCCACGTAGACCGTATTGTCATAGGCACGAGCTGGCATATAGCGCAACCAGCGAGCTTTCTTAGCCACGGCTGTCTCCCCAGTCTCGCCCCCGCCGGCGCCGGTCGAAGCGTGGGGGAAAAAAAGGATGTCTGCCCCCTTTTTCGCCAGAATGGCACTCACCTCGGGAAAGTGCGAATCGTAACAAATCTCGACCCCGTAACACGCCTTATGGTGTAGAAAGACCGGCAACTCAGCCCCGGCCGACCAGGTGCCGATTTCTGTCGTGGGCACATGCGTCTTGCGATAGGCTGCGACCAGGCCGTCTGCATCGCAGATGACTTGCGTGTTGTAGACTATGCCACTGCGGCCCCGCTCCAAAAACCCCGCGAGCAAGGTGATCCCATGGCCCGCGGCAATCGCCTTGAGCCGCCCAACGGAAGGGCCATCGAGCGGTTCCGGCTCAGGATGAGCGGTACTCCCGGCATTGTATCCGCAAATGGATAATTCGGGGAAACAGAGCATGTCCACATCTTGCCCTGCAGCTTTCTCGCTAAAGCACTCGATCGTCTCGAGGTTGGCCTCTGTTCGACCAACCCGACAAATCATCTGGACCACACCGATACGCATATCCTGCATAGCGAGCTCCTGATCAGGGGGACCGGGTATCGATCATCTCAGCATACACTTGCAATTGGGCGGCTTGCGATTCGGCGATAAGTTCCACACCAACCTCCCCGCCAGAATCGGTCGGTATACCAGTCCCACCCGGCCGTCGCCAACTGCCTGAAAATTAAATCACGTGATCGGCAGCATACAGGTCGTCGTGCTGGCAAACCAGACCTCTTCCGCCTCTCTTAATGCGCATGCATTGATGCTCGAAAGTAAGGGCGAGACCTTCGATTTTTTTACGGCTCTCGGCTGCTGCGGTTATAATTTCTAATACCGATAGGGGAAAGCTATGAGACCAACAGGATTTCTTGCCGCAGCAGTGCTGTCGCTTTGCCTTGGGGCCGCACGATTGGAAGGTGCCGAAGCGGCGCCGTTCTTGTTTGTCCGGGTGGCGGTCCTCGAGGCGGAAGAAAGCAGCGGGCCCTTCGATGTTTCCATTAAAATCCACATGATCCATCGCTCCCCATGGAACCCCGCTTTCTCGGTGAACGCGGCCAACCTGTCCCAGGGAGAGATGTCGGAGTGGCTGGATCTTTCGGAAGTGCTGCCCGACGGGAAAGACGACGCCACGGCTGGTGTTTCCGTTACCAAGGACCGAAAGCCCCTGGCCGGAACGGTGCGGGTGCAGCTCGAACTGGCCCGCAGCCACGACGCGACCGACCCGGTGGCGTCCAGGATCATGGAGGGTTCTGGTGCAGGGTGGAAGTTTATTCTTCCCGAGCGAGGGGTGCCCGATGCCCTGGTGCCGCGGCGTGTGAAAACGATCGTGGAAGTAGCCCAGGGTCATCTGGAGGCCACCCGCGATTTCGGGCTCAGTCGCGAGGAAATGCCAAAGAAGTTCGTCACGGCAACTGGTTGTGTCATCGGGTCGGATCCAAAGAATAACGACGCGGCAACGAAAGAAGTCCAGACGCTCCTGCGGTTGGGCTACAACACCCTCAGCCACGTGCCCTACGAACTCTGCAAGAAGCTGGACATCCCCTACTGCCAGATGGGGGAACACCGACCGCCGAAGACCCTGGACGAAGCCGTCGCGGTAGAACACTATCGGTCGGGAGCCAAAGCTTTTGCCGACGCATTCGGTTCTACCAACCGCCTGCGGACCTTTGCCGTGTCCGACGAGCCCCACTGGTATTTCCCGGGTCGGGCGGAGGATCTTAACAAAGACGCCGCCGTGCTGGAGCGGTTCCGAGAATATTTACAGGAGAAAAGTCTTTTGCCTGCCGACCTGGGCCAGGAGTCCTGGGCGGAGGTCAAGCTGGGGGGGTCGTCCGATCCGGAGGCCTCTCTGAGTGCTCGTCGCCTCTGGTATCACACCGTCCACTTCGTGGGATATGACGATAGCCGCAGGTGTGGAGTTGCGGCACGGGCACTGCGCCAGCTGTACGGCGATCAGCTGCTGGCCTTCACGAACTGGAACTGCCCGGGAATCTTCTATCTCAATGTCACACAACGGTCGTCGCCAGGTCTTGAATTGTATGCCTCCCACGATTGGTTTGAATTCTCGCGTCTGGGCGGTGGAACCTGCCTTTGGCTGGGAGCAGGCATGGAGGAGGGAGGCGGTCAGTATGGCTCCACCTTCCGAACCTGGTCCATGATGGTCAACCTGCTCCGTTCCGCAGCCCAGGAAGGACCTGGCCGCTTCGGAGCGTACATTCACCACGGCGGTTCCATCGCCGAAGACCACGGTCACGAAGTGGAACTGAGCATCATGGCATTGGCCGGTTATGGCGGCAGTGCCTACAACTCCTGGATCTACGGGCCCAGTTATGCTTTCACGGAGTGGATGTGGTCGGAGAAGCTGGGCCATTACGACGATGTGGCCGATGCCAACCGCTTGATCGGAAAGGCTGAAGATTTTCTGGTTGATGGGGTTCGCCCCCCAACCAAAGTGGCCATTTTATGGCCCATGACCAGCCAACTCTACGCTGTCAATCAGCACGGATTTTGGAGTTACAACTGCGATTTTCTGGTGGAGATGGAACATATTTGGTTCGCGCTGAACCATCGTGGCATTCCGGTAGAATTTGTGGATGAGGTCATGGTGCAGCGAGGCGACCTGGCCCCGTACCAGGTGCTTTACGTGACCGGCCCCAGCCTGGAACAACAAACCGCCACGGCCATCCGGAACTGGGTTCGGCAGGGGGGCCATCTCTGGACCTGCGCGGCGGCGGGAACGCGGGATGAGTATAACCAGCCGCAGGACCTGCTGGGCGACGTTCTGGGTGTGGAGCACAGGCGAGTCGAAAAGACCTCAGGGGATTACGCCGCAAAGAATGGTCTGAAGGACCTCGCGCCGCTGGCGGAGGTTCAGATGGACGCCTCGGCAGGACTGGGCAGCGAGGCGTGGAATGCCTACGGTTCTCGCGGGAAATTTCAAGTGACGACGGGGCAGGTGAGAGGACGATTCGACGACGGGCAACCGGCGGTAATCCGGAACCGGTATGGACAAGGGGAATCGCTCCATTTCGCGACCATGCCGGGATTGGCTTACGGCCGCGGGGCCCAGCAGGTAGATCGGATCCCCACCACCGATTACCCTCCCCGTATTGCCGACCTGATCACGAACCTGGCCACCGACGCGGGCATTGTCGCGCCGGTGACGACGAACCCACCTTCGGTCGAATCAGTCCTGCTGAAGTCGGATCACGGGCGGGCAGTGACTCTGCTGAACTGGGGTAGCAAGCCTCTGAGCCAGGTACAGATTACCCTCGCAGATGCGTCGGATACGCGTTCTGTGCGTTCAGCCCGCCTGGGGGATCTAAAGTTTCGACGGGGCCGCGACGGCTCCATTTCCATACAGCTGCCAATGCCCCGGGTGGCCGATGTGCTGTTCGTGGAATAGAGACATCGTGGGATAAAAGACCAGCGCGATAAAGAGAGCAGTCTTTCCCTCTTTGATGAATAACAGGTGTCCTGGCTCAGGAAATGCTCGGCCGATTGCCGCCCATCGATTCCGAACAAGCGTTTTCTCATATTCCTTAAACCTCGTCCTGGACACAATCCGAGCGCTGTCCGTTCTTGAACGCCATCACCGCCACGAGTCGCTCGCTCGCCACACGTTCTTGTTGTTTCACGTCGATCAGCCGAAAGCTCCCGCTGACCAGCCGCAGAAGGGTCACGTCTGCGGGCCGTCCCGGCGTCAGGCGGCCGAACCGGTCCGACAGCCGCATCGCCCGGGCGGGCTCAAGCGTCGTGGCGCGAATCACCTTCTCCAGGGGCATGCCCAGATGGAGAAACTTGCTCATCGTGGTGGTCAAGTCGAACACCGGGCCGTGAAGATTGAACTTGTGGATATCCGTGCTGATGGTGTCGGGCCAGAAGTCGTACTGCTGGCAGGCGCCTTCGGCGACGTTCCAGCCGAAAGAACCCACGCCGTGGCCCACGTCAAAAATGATGCCGCGCTGGCGGGCCTCGTGCATTATGTCCTGGGGAGCACCACTGTCGTCAGCAAACCCGTGGTCGTAGTGGGGGTGATACATGTGGGTGTAGATGTCGCCTGGCTGCAGCGCACGAAGTACGTCTGCAAGCGGCACCTTGGACCTCGAGTGGTGGATCATGCAAGGCAGATCCGTTTGGCGTGCCACCTCGATTGCCCCGTTCAAGCCGGCCCATTCATTTTCGGTCCGGCCTTCGGCCAGGACCGAGGTAAGTCGAACCTTGGTTCCCAAAATACGACCTGGAAATTTTCGGATACACTCGACGGCCGAGGGGACGTGGAGATATCGGATCTCGTGCAAATCACCGAGGAACGGGTCGACGTCCGGATGCCCGCATACGCCGATCTGCGAGATATTCAGAAGCGCGAAGATGTCTTCAGTCGCCCGTGGAATGATGTAGTGGTGAAACACCGGATAGGCCAATGCTCCGGCCGACCCGGTATCGAGCAGCGTAGTGACTCCTCGCTTGAGGCCGGCATCGGCAAAATCGATCGAATACAAACCCATTTCACTGAACACGTGGCTGTGCAGGTCGATCAGGCCAGGCGCTACGATCAGGCCTGTCGCATCGACGATTTGCGCGCCGTCAGGTTGTAGCGCAGGCCCCATCTCTTGAATTAACGAATCCTCGATTCTCACATCAAGCGCAGCCGGGGCTTCTCCCGAGCCGTCGTACACCTGTCCGCCACGAATGAGGTAGCTGCTCACGGTAATTCTCCTTGGTTTTTCTTTTCGATGATTGTTCGGATAGAGGTGACGATGTACTCGGGATCGCCTGGACGAAGGCACATAGGATAAAGAAAGGCGACGTCGGGCGAACGTTCGTGTTCGGCCAGGATTACCTTCCGTGGCAGCCGGCCCAGAGCAAGGATCAAATCGCGGACACAAAGTCTGTCTGCGTCCTCGCCTGATGCGATCCGTAGGACCGGGAACGGCTGCCCGTTAGGGTTGGGGAAAAGTTGCGTGAGGCCCAGTTCGGGCAGCCCTGCCAATCCGTCCGCCACGCACGCGATTGACGACCGCCAAACCTCCAGCTCCGTGTCGTGATTCCGAACGCTGTATCGTTCCAGGGCGGCCATCAGGCCAATCACGGCATCCTTGCCGACCTTCATCGACCGCCCGATTCCGTGGCGCGGCGGGCGCTCGATCCAACCGCTCTCGATCAGCGGTTGCAGCGACCAGGTGTCTGGCCGCACGTCCATGTCAACCATCTGCACCCACGCGCTGCGGAGGAGATCTGCGCGGCCACAGAGGATACCCGAATTCTGTGGTCCGCCGAGGTGTTTGCCGCCGCTGTAAGCGACAAGATCGGCGCCGCGGGTAATGAACGAGCGCAGGTTCTCGACAGGCGGCAGCGAAAATGCCGCGTCGACGATCAGCGGCAGGCCGTGCCCGTGGGCTAATTCAGCCAAAGCTGGTATGGCCGGGCTTTCGTTGGTCCCCAGCCACACGTAGCCAATCGCAGCGGTGTGCGGGCCAATGGAAGACCGAATCTGCTCGAGTGCATTGGGGGCCTCGTAGTCGATGGTAACCAGCCTCGCGCCGGCGGTGCGTACGGCGTGGTCATAGTCGTACGGTCCCGGGTGCGGATAAATGATTTCACTGCGAGTAAAGGTCGAGACATCGGGCAGGAGGTCCATTAGCTCGGGGTCGCTGCCTGCCAGGCACGCAGCGGCGGCGAGTGTCAAGGCGGCGCTTGCGCCACAGGTGGCGAGGCCCGACTCCGCACCGGTGCAGTGGGCGATCATCCGCGAGGCGGCGGCTTCTAAATCGTCGATCTCGACAAACGCCGTGTTGGCCTCGGACATCGCGCGCAGCACGTCGGGGTGCGGGCAGCTCCCACCGACCCGTGTTGCGTAGCCCACACCGTTAACGATTTCCGGCACGCCGTACTTTGCATACGCCCCGTCAGCCATTGGGCTGTCTCCGCGCAAAAGCTCGGGCCGGGTTGGTGACCAGCATGTGTTGGATCGCCTCGTCGCTGACGTCCCGCTGGCGCAGCATCGGCACGAATGTTTCCAGTAGATAGCCGAAGCCTTTGCCATCGGCATAGTGGTTCACCGCATCGATGAAGAGGTGCTCGTGAGTTTGAGTGATCCCCATCTGCTCGGGCGCTATCGGCCCGAGGACGGTGATGACTTCGTGACCGGTTGTGGGGGCCGCCATAGGTGCGTCACAAGTGGGGGATCGCGATGGGAGTGGGCCGAATTGACTCAAGCCGCCGTCGTGGATTTCCGCCAAAAACCGGTTGTACGGCTCCGACAGGCTCCTGACTCTCAGCAGGGTCTCCAGAATACCACCAGCCATGCGTAAATCAAGCGGACGGGTGCAGCAACCGCGCAGGGAATGTCGTGGGACTCTCGAACCTCCAGTCACATCTTGCATCTGTCGCTTTGCGCCGGTCAAACAATCCCCAGGCTTCGGCGGTGAATCAAATATGCTATCCTGTAGAATTCGTCGCCATTGATTTATTGCCCATGAACGGTCGTCGCGTAGATGAGTGCATACCGAGAGCATGAAACCGCCACTGAAGGCGGTTGTTCTCTGGAACGGCTGTGAACCAGGAGACAAAAGGAGTTGAAATTGCCGAGGTTTACCCCCGAAAAGCTAAGCGAGATCGGATACACCCTGTTTAAAGCGGCTGGCTGTCGCGAAGAGGACGCGAAGACCGTGGTGGACCACCTGGTCGAGTCCAGCCTGTTCGGCCACGAATCCCACGGCGCGATTCGGTTTTACGAGTATACCCGATTCATCCGTGAGGGCCGCTTCAAGCCTGGTGCAAAACCAAAGGTGGTGCGTGATCATCCGGCGGTTGCGGTTGTCGACGCCGGCGGCGCAATGGGGCAGGTGGGCGCAACCTTTGCCACAGAGCTGGCGATCGAAAAGGCGAAGCTGTACGGAACGGGTACGGTCGCTCTCCGGAACACAGCCCACATTGGCAGAGTTGGTGCCTATCCGCTGATGGCAGCACGGCGCGGATTCATCGGACAGATCTTTGTGAACGCTGGCCAGCTCGGGTATCAGATCGCGCCGTTCGGCGGGATCGACGGAAAGCTGAGCACCAACCCGCTGGGGTTTTCCGCCCCACGGCGAAATGCCGAACCTATCATGGTGGATATGACCACCTCGGTAGTGGCGGAGGGCAAGATCCGCGTAGCCCTCAACCAAGGCAAAACACTCCCTGAGGGATGGATCATTGATTCGGAAGGTAACCCCTCGACAGATCCCATCGACTTCAAAGGTGATCCGCCGGGCGCGATCCTTCCGCTTGGCGGGGCCGCCGGACACAAGGGGATGGCTTTGAGCCTGATGGTGGAGGTCTTAGGGGGCGCGATGAGCGGGCTCGGCTGCGCCAGCGGCTCGCGAACAATGATGAGTAACGGTGTATTCCTCAATGTCTACAATATCGAACACTTTGTGGACCTCGACTTTTACTACGACGAGCTTGAATCGGTGATCGCGCACGTCAGGTCGAGTCGGGTGGCGAATGGGTTCCAGGAAATTCTGCTCCCTGGTGAGCCTGAGTTCAGGAACGCCAAACGCGTATCGAAAGAGGGGATCGAGGTAGACGACAGGACGTGGGAAGAGATCTGCGTGGAGGCACGGCAGGTGGGAGTCAATCCCGAGACGTGGGTCGATTAGTTATACAACTATTTTTCCTGAGTCATTCAAAGGGGTCGGGTAATCCGCCAGGTCTGCACCGCTAAGACGCCAATACAGAGTGACGATGCGCCTCCCATAATCCACCAATTAAGCGGCAGGAGATCGTAGTGGGTAAATCCCGAGATCTGCATGGTTTGTAATGCGGCAGCCAGCGGACTTGCAATCAATACCGTTTCAACAACGGGTTGTCCAAACGGTGCATCGCGACCGAGCCAAATCAGCATCGGCATGATGAGAAATAACGCCAACAATGCGTAACAGGTAATCGTCGCGGGAGCCGTACGCCGAAAAAAACTGCTCACCGCGGCACTCAAGGTGACTGCAAACAGGGCCGTCAACACAAGACTCAGCAACACATAAAGGACTTGCTGTTTTAATACCGGCTGAATCACCATCATGACAAGGTAACCTGGAAGCGTGGCCATCAGCACGATCAAGACCGTGGCCGCCACACTGAGTAGCTTCCCGACAATAATCCGCATGGCGGTTAGCGGTGTCATCATCAGCAGTGTCCAGCCACCACTCTCGCGTTCGGAACTGATCAGGCCCGCAGCCAGGCTGGGCGTCAAAATCAACACCAACGCAATCTGCAACACCACCATGATCACACCAATGGTTTCGGGCCCCCAAACAAAGGTCCCCGTGGTCGCCATATAGGTCAACAATAGTGAGATCAACGCCGCCAGGGAAATTAAACGCAACATCCATTGGGAACGGCCGAAGCGCCGACTGCGAAATTCTTTCACCAGCACCGGGTTGGTCCAATCGCCGATAGCGCCACTGCGGCGATTGGGATCAACGAGAAAGACAAACCGTCGCATCCATTGCTGAAGATGACTACGATCTTGAGTGACCACGCCCTGAGGTCGCGGGCGATCGAGCATCGTTTGTTTCAAGCGATGGATTGTGTGGGCTGCACAATAGGTTGCCGTAATGGCTGCCAACAGGGAAAACCGCAGCGGGCTTCCGCTGCGCGTGATCAGTCCCTGGGCAGTAACATCTCCGTGTCCCAGGATTTCCATCATGGCGGGAAGCGGCGAGATCGACTGCAACCACAGTGCGATTTCAACCGTCCACCCGGCCGGCTGGCCTTGCAAGAACTGATATGGTCCCAAACTACCGACAGACATCAACAAGATGATGCTGAAGGTCGTACGCAATGCCGAGTCGGTCGTTGACGCAAAACTGCTGACGTATAGCGCCAGCATCGTGTATTCGATGGTCGCCATTAACAGGACCAGATACAGTCTCCCCAGATGTTCCGACACACCTAGACCTGTCATCGCGTAGCAGGCGGCAGCCGCCGGCAAACTCATCAGCAGTGGCAAAAGGACACAGGTCAGACCTCCCGCCAGTTTTCCAAAGTAAATCGACCAGGAGGACATGGGAGAGTTGAGCAATAACGCCAGCGTGCCTTGCCTTCGCTCACGAACCAACGCCGTGGCAGGAAAGATCGGCACTAACAGAAGCACCAGGACCAGTGATCCGTAACCGAAGAGTTCCAGGACCTGGCGGGCCTGAGTGCCCGCCACACTCACTTGCCCATCGGTTGGCCAACGGATCAACACCAACAGGGAAAAGGCAATCGCCGGCAAGATCTGGATGGCCGGCGCCCACCACGACCGCAAAAACCCCAGCACTTCCCGTTGGATGATGGGATTTTTCATGGGTTACATGGCACTTAGTTTTTTTCTTGGGCCCATCGATTTAAGGTAGCCATCAAGTGTTTGGGCAGTCCGTCAACGAGTTTTTTTCCGGGAGAACGGACAACCACTAACCGACAGTATCCACAGCCTGTCGCGTAATGGAAAGAAACGTATCCTCCAAATCAACCGGAATCTCTCGAAACTGACTCACGCCGACACCCGCAGTGGTTAATTGGGCAAGCAATTGGCTGAGTTCTTCTTCAGACTGACTTGTCTGAAAACGCACGGTTGCTTCGGCCGACGAACTTGTTATTCCCGAATCCATCCCGACGTGCTGCTCGGCGATTTGTACGGTCTTATCGACATCCAAGGCCGTGGTCAACTGAACTTCAATCCAGCGACGTTGGCTGACTGTCCTCAATATTTCGTCGAGCGAACCAAAAGCCCGTAGTTGGCCATGAGTGATAATAGCCACCTGGTTACAGATCCGCGACAGCTCGGGCAGGATGTGACTAGTCACGATTAGAGTCTTGCCCGCGTCCGCGAGCTGCAGCAGCAGCTCACGCATTTCAATACGCGCCTGCGGATCCAAACCGTTGGCGGGTTCGTCGAGAATCAAAACCTGTGGGTCGTGAATCAACGTACGGGCAATCGCGACACGCTGCTTCATGCCATGGCTCAGGCTTTCGACGTAGCGATCTTTCATATAAGTCGCGCCGGCAATTTCCATCACCTCTGCTACACGCCGTATTCGGTCTGTGCGAGGAATGCCAAACGCTGCGCCAAAGAAGTCTAAATACTCATGGACGCGCATGTTATCGTACGTCCCGAACGTATCGGGCATGTAGCCGACTAAATGCTTCACACGTTTGGCATCACGAACACAATCTGCGCCTGCAATCGAAGCACTACCGGAAGTGGGGCGAGCCTGACCAACCAGGATTTTTATCGTGGTCGTTTTCCCCGCACCGTTAGGACCGATAAACCCGAGAATTTGCCCACGCTCGATCGAAATTGACAGATCGCTGACGGCTAATATCTCACCATATCGCTTGGTCAGCCTGTCCGTTACCACCACCGCTTCGTTTTTCATATCAACCATTGAATTAACGCGCTAAAATTGTTCCTTCGACATCCAGTGAAAAATCCCCGATGTGCCAGCCTGCTTGAGCACCTGCCCCGCCTTCTTGATGAGGGTGCTGCCCGATGCTGAGCATTAGCGTTAGATCACCAGGATCCATCACCTGCCAGGCCTCGTCCGGCTCGATATCGATCCGCGCGATACCCACTGGACTCTGAGTTCTCCACAGTACCACATCAATTTGATCTTTGCTATTTCCATTTTTCCCCAAGATTGCGACCTCACGCTGTGGAGCAACCATATTAAGCGTGACGGATATGTGGTGCACTTCCATGGGTAGCAGTACGGCAGGCAGGTCGATGCGGAGGTTGGCGCGAGTTGCCGTCACCAGCTGCTCAACCCACTTCCTGTCAAGATTGCTGTAAGCGGCCGATACCGTTCCATGATCTCCTGTGATGGTTCGATATCCCACGAGAGAGGAGGGGATAGCAACACGCGTTCCTGTGGCAGGCCGAGTCAAGGTAACTGGCACAGTAAGCAAGGCGCTACCCGTACGGTGCTGGGGATCATTCAAAACGAAGGGCAGGTCAAGCGGTTGGGCCCAGCCTAGCAACACCAAGTCGTTCGACGGCCAGAGGTCGTCTGCCGCGAGCAGTCTCCGCAAGACAGCTTGCCGACGACGCTGATCCCCGGAAATCAGCGTTCCGGTTGCATACTGGCCGGGTGGGAGTAAGTCGGTGACGCGAGCCAGGAGCGTGCCATTTTCCTGAAGATGTGTTTGCATTGCCCGGCGACCTGGTGCCAGCAGAAGTACATCGCTGACATCTCCCAAAGATCCCGGATCGAAGTCAACGACAATGCCCTCCCGGTTCAACGTCGCTATTGTTTTCACAGGGGAATCGGCGGGTATTGAACAAGAAAACGATGCTGATTGGACGCCCGATGGTAGCGTGAGGTTTTCCCACCGCCAACGATCAAGGTCTGTCCACACCATACGCAGGGTCGAGCCTGTTGCTTGACCGGTCCCGGGCACAAAAAAACCACCGCCATCACTACCTATTGGCGCATCCCATTGTTGCTGGTTGTACAGGGACACAACTCCCGATGTCTGGAATGTGGAAAAATCCTCGTCAACTTCAATTTGCTCGCCGATCGCCATGGACTGGGGAGTTGCCCGGTGAGACACCGACCCGGCTGTTCCAATGATCACGGCAGCCAGCAAAGCCAAGGCTGGACTGAGCGCTCCCATGATTACGGTCCCACCAAATCGGGCCAGAACCAAGGTCGAAACCACGAGGCTAGCGCAAAATCCCCCCAAGACAAGGGCTACGAACCGGAGCGAGAGGACTTCGTGCCCAAGTCCCTCCGAAACAATTTCCTCAAAAGCTTCACTGACCTTCATTGGCTCTTTGCGCGGTTTCAAAAACATTTCCGCCAGGAACCTCAATGGCTCGGTGGCAGAAAACGAGGACGTTTTTAATACGTCCTTGGGTCGGTGGTCTGTCGAATTCCACTCTCGATACCAGCCACGAGCATCGAGGGTCGTGAGCAGCACCTGGCCGTGGCCCACGTTGCACCACATGGCCGCCGGCCAACCATTGATTGAATAGGCAACGTCGCCATTGGCCACCATGATTCGCACAAATTGCAGCGGGTCGTCAAACGTGCGTGTCAGAGGGGGATCCTCTCCAGGTTGAGGTTGCTCATGAACGAGTGTAAATTCGTCTAACAAGACGTGGTCGACCACGTCCCAGTCAAAACGATTCCCGAGTAGCTGGCGGACCGTTGCGGGCGATACCTTGTCAAGCATGACCCACGCTCTCCCGCCGCCGTACAACCACTGCCGAATGGCAGCGAGTGCCGCCGCGTCACCCAGCAGATCGTCGTTACAAATGACCAACTGGTCCAATCCTTCTACGACCTTGTCGACTGGCGGAAAAGATTGATCATACAGATCGGGTATAGCCGTTCTTAAATTTCGCGAACTCCGCGCTGCCGCAACTGCGTGTCGAGGAGCGTCGTCCAACGGGTCTTGCATCATGCCTGTAACGACACGCGCCCCGGTCACTCCCAGCAATCCATGACGGTATAACGTACCATTAGAACTTGGCAGGATTTTTTCAGGCAGAGAAGTACGGTCTATCAGGAAGGAATGTAAATCGAAGTGGCGTGTCGAGTCCGAAATTGTGGCCGGAGCTCGTATGGGAAACCAGCCTCGCCGCTTTGCGTGCGGGGGAACCCACACAGCGCAGCCATATTGTAGTCTTGGTTCCTCCGCAAAGAAGCTGGTGGTGACCAATTCCACACTTTGGCTGCCTGGATTACCAACCTCGAACGATATTAATGCCCAACGGTTTGTGCGAAGCGTCCGGGTACCCCCAAGGAGTGGCACTTGCGTATAATTCGGCGCACGAGTTCCTTGTTCCGCGGCATGGCTTGCCGACGTGAGCCAACTGATCGATACAATGCATACTGCAATTCGTAACATAGTACTAAATTCAGCGTGAGCTTTATTGTGCCCCCTGTCAATCGGAAATGACTCCTGCGGCCTGCAATGCGTCGCCTGGGGCCATGGTTTCAGGGCTGTTGAAAGGATCCCACATTTTGTTACGATTTGCTCAACAACACTCGGTCCTATTTCCACGGATCACAATGCGAAGCCTTCCTTTCCGAAAAGCGAACCATCAAATGGTCTGCAAACCACCGTCCACAGGCCACCGATCCAAGCGGAGTTTGTGTGTGGCGATTGGCAGCTGTTGGATACTTGCCCTTCTCGGACCTGCCACCTTAAAGGCGGTGGAACTCGACTCGTTAGTCGGAAAAGAACTTACTTATCAACCACGTCCACAAGTCCCTGTCTTTTCACCACGGGTCACTCCACTCTGGATCGACGCGCTGGCTCGACCGGAAAGTGAAATAAAACGCCAAGTGGCCCGGGACATTGCAAAGGCGCATCGCTTGGGGATGCCGGACTTGGAGCAGACAATCCCATCACTCATGGAAGTTCTTTCAGCCGGCGAGGTCTCCCGCGCCGTGGCTTTCGACACTGCCCGTGCCCTCATCGAACTGGATGCTCGAGACTCAGCCGGTCTGCTGATGCAACGCGCCCAACAGGGGAATCTTTCAATGGCATTCCTGATTGAACCTGCGCTGGCCGACTGGGATTTCGCCCCCATGCGAGAAGTCTGGTTGACACGCCTTGGACAAAACGACATTAAACAAGCACGGTTGGCGCTGGCCATCGACGGACTGCGGGTTGTCAATGAACAACAGGCGATTGAACCACTGCGTCGCCTGGCACTCGATTCACAAAATCCCTCCGATCTCCGTCTCAAAAGTGCCCGAGCACTTGGGTCAATTCGGCGGGAAGCTGGAGAGAGCGATGCGCGCGACTTGTTTTCGGCACCACAAAGGGTCGCGTTGGTCGATCGCCTTATCTCCGCACAGCTCCTGCGGTACCACAGTGGGCCCGCGGCAGTTGAACTGTTGCTGAAGCTCGCCGGGGACCAGTCGGGTGCTGTCGCTGCGATCGCCTTGGCGCGGTTGGTGGAAATCGACCCTTCGTTAGTTGAGCCAGTAAACGAGCAAATCGTCACGAGTCCCGATGCCAACGTCCGACAGCTGGCATCGCAAGCATTTTCGGGCCAACAAACGGTCGAGGCAGTCGCCTTGCTCGCCATATTGCTCGACGACCCAATCCCCAACATTCGGATATTTGCTGCGGACCAGTTGGTGGCATTGGATAAGATTGAACCGTTGCGGAACAGTGTCCGGGCGGCAGCGACCAAAATGCTGCTCTCAGAGCGACCACGAGGTGTGGAACAGGCCGCCATGGTACTGGGCGCGATCGACCACGAGCCTGCCGCCGGCCAGCTGGTCCAGCTGCTTGAATCGGACGTGCCTGAGATTGCGATTGCCTCGGCGTGGGCTTTGCGACAATTGGCCGTCGTGGAGACGGCGGAGGCAATTTTGCAGAAGGTCGACCACGAGGTAGAGCGGACCCTCGCGCTGGACAACAAGCTTTGGCAAACGTGGTCCGATAGGCCTGCACCGGTGGTCGATTTTGACGAACTTTTGATAACGTATCACCAGCTGGAGCAGCTGATTCAGGCATTGGCGGTGATGCGGGTCGAGTCCAGCGAGCCGCTGCTCCAACGTTTTCTGCCAACGCCGTCAGCACGGGGATTTGGCGACCCGCCGGCGGTAGCAGCGACTTATGTTTCCCAGACACGAGCGGCCGCCATCTGGGCACTGGGAAACTTGTCTGCGGACGAGGCCGATGGGGAACTCGTTGGCCGCCTCACCGAAATTTTAGAATCTGTTCCACCAGGCAACACATTTGAAGCACCCCAGACTCGTGCTGCGGCGGCCGTGGGCCTGAGGCTGATGAATGTCCAGGAAGCAATTCCCCTGTTCCGAAAATATACTGGCCCCATGGCAGCGCATGACATGGTTGGAGCAACCTGTGCTCGAAGTCTGCACAAGCTGGCCGGCGATCCGCTACCCAAACCGGTTCCTCTCGAGGTGCGTTCGCACACGTGGTTTCTAACGCCGCTTGAATGATGACTCAAACGGAAAAGGATTGAGCCCGGGAACTGGCGCAAACAGTCTCAAATGACTGAAGGTGGTAACTCTGGAGAATGAGCTGCTCACGGTGGAACTGGCCATCGAACGTGGTACTCGACTTATGCTCCTGATGCCTTCGCCAGACTCGCAGATGCACGGATTGCCTCGATCATCTGCTCTACAGTTTTCTCCAGCAGGGGCGTTCCGCCAAACTCCATTCCCAGTGACTGGATCTTGGCGGTTTCGATCTGGTGTCGGGGTACCGTGGCTTGACCCTCGATGGCGGTGTTGCTGCCAATGAGTTGTTTGGCCGTCATTGCCACATCGTAATCCGAGATGTAACGATCGTAGCAGTTGTAAACCTGCCCGTGGATACCGTCGGCAGTCAACAAGAGCTCGACGGCACGTGCCACATCGGCTGCATGAACTTCCTTCCCTCCGGAGCGACAAACGACTGGCTCGCCGCGCACCACTTGTTGCACCAGGTCCCACCACTTGCTGTGGCTGGGCGGGTGCGTTAATCCATACACGCCCGTTGGCCGCACTCCGCAGATTGCATAGCCCTCGCCCAACCCGTAGCTGTGCACAAATTTCTCGACCGCCGCCTTGTGAGCGCCGTAGTGGCTGTTGGGCCACAGTGGGTGAGTCTCGTCGAGCGGTCGATCATCCAGAATCTTTTCGTGCACGGCACACGTCGAAACGTACACAAAACGCCCAACACCGGTTGTGCGCGCCGCTTCAATCAGCTGCAACGTCCCCAGCACGTTCTGGCGACAGAATTCCACCAGGTCGCCCTCCTCACCGCGAAATCCGGCACCCGGGCGGTGCAGCGCCGCATGCGCGACGGCGTCACAGTCGCGAACCAGCTCGAGACTGCTGGCCGAGTCCCCCAGCCACCCAGATACCCACTGCAGCTGGTCTTCGGGAAATTCAATGCCAGATCGGTCGCCCTCTGGACGATACCAGCAGCGGCAGGTGTGCCCCGCGTCGATTAATCGACGAACAATGTATCTGCCCACAAAACCGGTAGCTCCGGTAACCGCGATTTGCATGTCATAGACTCCTTGTGTGTGCTAGTCTGAGGCACTGCCCGTCGAATGTTTCGAAAACCCTTATCGTCAGCCAAGCGGTACGAAAACGTTTGTTGTTTCTCAAGGCCTTTTCGTCGAAGGAAGTTGAAGCCAACCCTGGTTGACCAGGACTCTTCACCGTACAACTACCAACTATCCTCAATGACGTCGAGTGTTACAAGCCATTGGTACCAAAGAACGTCGCCTGGGGCAAGAATGTCGAGGCCTTACGCGGCGGGTCGGCTCATGATGCAATCGGCACCAGCATTTGGTAGGCTGGGAGAGCTATCGGGTAATTTGCAGGTCGAGCGGATCAGTGGTCGAAGATCAGCCACTGAGCTTCCTGGGAACGAACATTCACTTATCGTCGCACAAAAAGAGGGAGCCTCTTGGGCCATGAACCGTCAACCAGGTTCCGCGGGTGCTGGTTCGGGAATGGGGGTTCCGGTTCGGGACTAAAGAGACTCTGGACAATGAGTATGTCGCAGGTAACCGCTAAACCGATCCGGGTACTGATAGCCAAAGTCGGGCTCGACGGCCACGACCGCGGGGTCAAGATCGTAGCCCGCTCCCTCCGGGACGCCGGCATGGACGTCATCTACACGGGACTTCATCGGACAGCCGAAGAAGTCGTTCTGGCGGCTGTTCAGGAGGATGTTGATATCCTGGGCATTAGTATTCTGTCGGGCGCCCACATGACGGTCTTTCCCAAGGTATTAGAGTTACTAAACAACCACGAAGCCCACGATATAATCGTCGTGGGTGGTGGTGTCGTACCTTCGGATGATGTTGGTGCACTGAAGCACATGGGTATCCGGGAGATTTTGCTGCAGGATACCCCCCCGCAGATCATTGTCGAGACACTGCGCCAGCTCGTCACAGCTCGCGGTCCCCGCTGATTTGCTTCAAAACACTGAGTCGCGCAATGGAAGACTGGTCCTTTCCACCACGGTACAGCGCTAACTATCAACCGGATTCCAGGTCTCGTTTCTGGTTTCCACAGCGGGAAATGATGTCGAGTGCCCAGCGCGATCAGGCCATCCTCGATCGCTTAAAAGTTGTCACCCAATACGCCTATGACAGCTCTTCATTCTATCGGCGGAGATGGGATGAGGCTGGTTTTCATCCCGAGCAACTCAGATCGCTGGAGGACTTCGAGGACCGGGTACCGGTAATAACCAAGCCTGACCTGCACGCATCCCAGGCAGAAGTCCCACCCTTTGGAGATTATCTCTGCATACCCCGTAACGATGTGTTTCGCATTCACGGGACCTCCGGAACCACGGGGACACCGACCGCCTTTGCCATTGGGCGGAGCGATTGGGATGCGATTGCCAATGCTCATGCACGCGTGATGTGGGGCATGGGGTTGAGACCCGGCGACACGATCTTCATCGGTTCCGTGTTCAGCCTTTATCTCGGATCCTGGGGAACCCTGATCGGCGCCGAACGTCTAGGGGCTGTTTCATTTCCCTTCGGTGCCGGGGTATCTGGTATGAGTGTGCGGACGGTGCACTGGCTGCAGACGGTGAAGCCCACGGCGTTCTACGGAACGCCTTCCTATGCGCTCTACCTTGCCGATGTTGCGCGGGACGAAGGCATTGACCCGCGGGAGTTTAATTTGAAACTGTTATTTTTTTCGGGCGAGCCTGGTGCTTCGGTGCCGGGAGTCCGTGAAAAACTTCGTACGGCGTACGGGGCAAACGTCATCGACTGCGGGTCCATGGCCGAAATGGCGCCATGGATGAACGCGTCGGGTACGGCGGAGACAGACGGCATGTTGCTTTGGCAGGACATCGTGTACACGGAAGTCTGTGATCCGAAGAGTTTTCGACGAGTCCCTTTTGGCCAGCGCGGCACACCGGTATACACTCACCTGGAACGCACCTCGCAGCCAATGATTCGTCTTGTCTCGGGCGACCTCACGTTGTGGGAGGACGGGCCGACACCGTGTGGCCGCACCTATCCCCGGCTGCCACATGGTATTTTCGGCCGCATTGACGACTCGTTTACCGTGCGAGGCGAAAATGTGTATCCGAGCGAAATCGATGCTGTGTTAAACGAAATCCCAAACTACGGTGGAGAACACCGCATCATCATTTCACGTGAAGGTGCCATGGACGAGTTGCTCGTGCAAATCGAAGGCACTTCTGAGGTCTACGACGGGGGGTCTACGAAGATCGGCACGCTCCGGGAAGCCGCGACTGGATCTCTGCATCGAGTTCTTGGAATCCGCACTCAGGTTGAAGTTGTGGCACGGGAAACGTTTGCGCGAACGGATTTTAAAGCACGTCGCGTTGTCGACGACCGACAGGTCTTTGCGGAAATGCAACAGCGAATCGACAATGGTGAATTATGATCGAACGCCAATCAATCTCTTCGGTGGAACTGATCGAGCCGGTTCTCGCAGGCAAGGTGGCGGCAATTGCCCGTTTGCTTACGCACGCCGAGAATGGAGGCGAGGAGGTACATGACGCTTTAGCTGAAATCTATCGTCACACGGGTAAAGCCATGGTCGTGGGTGTCACCGGGGTGCCAGGCAGCGGAAAGTCGACTTTACTTCAACGCCTTGTCGGGGCCATTCGAAACGGCAACCGGACGGTTGCCGTGGTGGCCGTCGATCCTACAAGTCCTTTTAGTGGCGGCGCCATTCTGGGTGATCGCATCCGCATGCACAGCTTCGCAAGTGACCCCGGGGTATTCATTCGCAGCATGGCAACCCGCGGAAGTCTGGGCGGACTTGCGCGGACCACGCTCGACGCCGTCGATATCCTCGACGCCGCCGGTTTCGACATCGTACTCATTGAAACAGTTGGTGTAGGACAAGACGAAATTGATGTGGTTCGAGCAGTCCATACGACCGTCGTGGTCTCCGCACCCGGGCTTGGCGACGATATCCAGGCCATTAAAGCAGGCGTCTTGGAGATTGCCGACATTCACGCCGTCAGCAAGTGCGATCGCCCAGACGCCAACAAGACAATTGCCGATTTAACGAACATGTTGACAATGACTGCGACGCACGAGCAACATTCCGGTTGGTCGCCTCCGGTCGTGGCCACCAGCGCCAGGGAAGAGCAGGGGATAGAGGAACTACTCAGTCACATCGACAACCACTTTGCGTTCCTCAAATCGTCAGGTGAATTAGCCGCGCGGCGTGCGCGGATTGCCGAGTGGCGGCTTCTTCAAACCACCGAAGACCTGTTGCGTGGTCAATTCGCAAAAGATTGCGACGACCGCCTGTCGATATTCACGCATCAACTCGTCAGTCGCGCAACGAGTCCGCGTGTCGCAGCTAATGAGCTTATCAAGACTCTATTCAAGGAGGGTCCATCATGACGGATAGTTTCCATAACCGCTCAGAAGTTGATACCCTGGCCCAACAGTTCGCAGCTTGGGAGCAAGCCGAACTCAAATCTTTTCTCGATCGCCAAGCCGAGCGCCGCACGCAATTCGAGACCTACGGCACCATTCCTGTGCAGCGTGTGTACACCGACCTTGATCTACAGGACACTCCGCTCGAAGACATCGGTCTTCCCGGGCAATACCCTTATACGCGCGGTCCGTATCCAACCATGTATCGGGCACGAACCTGGACCATGCGTCAAATTGCCGGTTTTGGCACCGGGGAGGATACCAACAAGCGATTCAAATATCTGATTGCCAACGGACAGACCGGCTTGTCTGTCGACTTCGATATGCCGACGCTGATGGGCTACGATTCGGATCATCCTATGAGCGAGGGTGAAGTCGGCCGCGAAGGCGTTGCGATCGACTCGTTGGCCGACATGGAAGCGTTGTTCGAGGGAATTGACCTGGAGCAAATTTCAGTATCGTTGACCATCAACCCGTCGGCGTGGATCTTACTGGCCATGTTCGTCGCCTTTGCCGAGCAACGCGGGTACGATCTGAACAAACTGTCCGGCACAATACAGGCCGATATCCTCAAAGAGTACATGGCGCAAAACGAATGGATCTATCCAATTCTGCCGTCGGTTCGCCTGGTGCGAGACTGTATTACTTATTGTGCCAGGCACATGAAGCGGTTTAATCCGGTCAACATCTCGGGATATCACATCTCCGAAGCAGGGGCGTCACCGCTGCACGAAGTGGCCTTTACGCTGGCCAACGGCATTCATTACGTGGAAGAAGTGATCAAAACAGGGATGCCTGTTGATGAGTTTGCGGCAAGGCTTTCATTCTACTTCGTCTCGCAGTCGGATTTTTTCGAAGAGATCGCTAAATTCCGGGCGGCGAGGCGTTGCTGGGCGAAGATTATGAAAAACCGTTTTGGTGCACAGAAACCTGAGTCGATGCGGCTGCGGTTCCACTGTCAGACGGCGGCGGCTTCGCTCACCCAGCCCCAATACAAGAATAACATTGTACGGACGAGCCTGCAGGCGCTGTCCGCCGTATTGGGAGGTGCACAAAGCCTGCACACCAACGGAATGGACGAGGCTTTTACAATCCCCACCGAAGAAGCAATGAAAATCGCGCTGCGCACACAGCAGATCATCGCCGTAGAAACCAACGTGGCAAACGTCGTTGATCCGCTGGGCGGTTCCTATTATGTCGAGAGCCTCACCAGCGAGTTCGAGCGGCGCGTGTTTGAGGTCCTTGACGAGATCGACACGAACGGTGGAATTGTCAAACGGATCGAAGAAGGCTGGTGTCAGCGCCATATTTCAGATTTCGCCTACCAGGTGGCCCTCAAAAAGCAGTCTGGAGAAAAACAGGTCATCGGTGTCAACGCATTCGTCGAAGAGGACGAAACGTTCGACATCGAAACCCACGATTACAACCCGGAAACCCTTGAACGCCAACTAAACCGACTCAACCATGTTCGAGCTGAGCGCGACGAGCCCACCGTTCAGGCACTGCTTGCCCGCCTCCAGGCTGTGGTTGAAGACGAATCACAAAACGTCCTGCCCGTAACCATCGAGCTCGTGAAGGCGGGGGCTACCATGGGGGACATTGTCGAGGCACTCCGTAAGGTGTGGGGAACCTACCGTGAGGCACCTGTTTTTTGACAGGGCTATTAATGCCTCTCGGCTGTGTGATGGTCGGTAACTCGACAACGCGATCGGAAAACAGCCTGCGTCTGACCGGCACGAAAAAAATCGAATCGCCACAACCCATGATGTCCCAAATGGGAAGACCGGTTTCCCGATCAAGCCGAAGAGCCCTGCTTTAGGCGTTCAAGCCCGAGTGCCGACCAACGGGATGCCGGTGGCCGAGGCAGCCGACAGCGTTACGGTCCGTAGATCCTCGGGTTCCAGATTGTGCAAGCTGGTCTTGCCGGTACATCGAGCCATCATCGATGCCTCACCAGAGTTCGCCTGGAGAATGTTGACCACCGCTTCCGCACGTTCCTGTTCGTTGAAGTCCGACGAAAACTGCAGCGTGCCATCGGTGATTCCGCCACCAACGGCGAGGCCCACGCAAACCCCAAGTACGACTGCTACAGTCCCCATCCCGATGATCTTTGAGGCATCAGTACCCGAACGAATACCTCCAAAGTAGACCAGGTCAAATTCCTCTTCCCTTCGGAGGCGGCGGAGGATTTTCACGGCATCACGAAGAATTCCAAAATCGGGGGCGCCACCCAATTCCGGCCAGAGCTCACCCAAGTGGCCCGTCGCATCCAATAGCATCATGTCCAGACCTTGCTCCAGGGAATGCTGGATGGCCTCTTCCAGGACTTGTGTGGAGCTGACAGCCAGCCCGAGAATTTGACCGTCGTGTTGGCGCTGGAGCCCAGGTGATTGAAACGTGTCGCCCAAGGCATGGATGAGCGCGGTTGCATCGGCGCTTGGTTCGGGTGCCCCTGGGGTCAACAACTGGAACCACGACGAGCAGCCGCCAAGTGGCATGGTACCCAGGTAGCCACACCCGGCTTGAGCGAGCCCCATTCCGACACCGTCACGCACTTCTACCGGGGCCTGGTCAAAGCCGGTCACCAGAAATGGCTGCACAAGGTCGATCCTGCCGGCAATTTTGATACTGATTTTACAAGCTTCGCGATAAGGGTCGATCACCAGACGCGACAAGTTCGCGGGCAAGAAAACGATATCATCCAGGTTTGGCGGGCGGCCTTCGGGAAACGGATCGTCTCGAACGGGCAAACGCTGGTGCAACATCGCATTGAGTTTTGGCAAATCGGTGGGTACGGTACGGGCCATCGAAAACAGGTCTTCCCGGTGGCGCACCGTGTAATCGGCGGACCCGGTTTCTGCATCGCAGCGATAACACCGCGCTGCTTCCTGGCGGGCTGTGTCCAGGTTGTAGGTCGCTTCGATTTCAGCAAACTCGATAGGATTCTCACCCAGCCCAAAAAACTCTGGCTGTTGCACGGGCGTTGTTTCCCACAGGATATCCTGAGCCACGGGTACCCGCCGAGTGCGGTAAGGTGTCCGATACGGGAGAGGGTTGTCACGTCCCTCGAGAAAGGCTTTGACGTAATAGGCCACGCGCTGACCGTGGTGCATGGCTATCACGATGGTGGAACCCCCAAATGCCCCGTCTCCCGCCGCAAAGACTTTGGGATCTGACGTGCCCATACTTTCAAAATTTGCGTTGATGCGGTCCGCAGCCATCATGTCGTTTTGTGCCAACTCCTCACACTCCGCCTGCTGGCCGACAGAAGCGATGACCATGCCACATTCAATGTCATGTTCACTGCCCGCTACCGTGACAGGCCGCCTGCGACCATCTTCATCCGGTTCACCCGGTTCAGTTCGCACGCAGCGCAACACGAGTGAATCATCACTCGACTCAACCGCGACCTGCTGGGTGTGATAGGTAAATTCAATGCCTTCCTTAATGGCACCTTCCAATTCAATACGACGTGCGGGAATCTCATCGGGACCACGGCGGTAAATCACCTTCACATGCTTGCAGCCGGGAAGTCGCTTCGCCACACGGCAGGCATCCATGGCCACGTCTCCGCCGCCCACCACGACCACAGTTTCGGGTAGCTCGGGTCTCTCGCCGACATTAACGCGTCGCAAAAAACCAACACCGTCGACAACCCGCGGATCGTCCTCACCGGGAATGCCCATGGGCTTGCCCCACCAGGCACCAATCGCCATGATGATGGCATCGTGGCGTGATTTCAGTTCGTCCAGCGTAATATCATTGCCGAGCGCGGTATTTAGGTGAATGTGCAAGCCTTCGCAGCGATCGGTAAGCCGGTCAATATCTTCCTGGATAATTCCGGGTGGCAGTCGAAATGCGGGTATTCCCCAGACCATCGTTCCGCCAAGACGATCTGTCATTTCATAAACATGGACGGTATAACCGGCCGCGCAAAGGTCGTTGGCCGCTGTCAGCCCGGCTGGGCCGCTCCCAACGATTCCCACAGATTCACTTTGCGTCACTGGCAGCCGGGGCAGGCGGTACGAAGCGCCAAGCTTGTCCATGACGTACCGTTTGAGATTACGGATTTGCACCGGACCATCGCTGTCGGTACGTCGGCAGGCAGGTTCGCACGGGGCGTCGCACACTCGGCCACAAATCGAGCTGAATGGATTGGTTGCCGTGATCGCCTCGAAAGCCTCCTCGAGCTTTCCTTCCCAAATATAGCCGATATAAGAAGGTGCATCCGTACCGATCGGACACGCGACCTGGCATGGTGCGGGCACAAAATGCGTGTCCGCCGAGTCATCGCGATCACGAAACTCCGACGGAAGTACCGGCAATTGAATACGTTCTAAATCGTAGACGGTCATCTCAACTGGCCTTTACTACCTCGGGGACACGGTTTTCCCGGAACTCGGGCGCATACGGCAGACCGGTAATGGCAGCCGCGTCGGGGGTGACCGCTACCAGATCGTCGCGGCTCAACTGCCGCACGTCCGTATGTCCAAGCCCCTGGGTGATCGATGCGATTTGCCAGCGTACGCTTTCGAGGAAGCGATGGATGTTTTGCGCTTCTACATGGATGTGGTACCGCTCTTCATGTTTTGGATCCTGGGTGGCAATCCCTGTCACACACTGTCCCACATGACACTGCATGCAGGCGATACAGCCCCCGGCAATAATGACCGACGTACCAAAGGCTACCGCATCGGCGCCCAGGCAAAGCCCTTTGACGGCATCGACTCCATCCCGTATTCCTCCCATCAGTATGATCTCGATATCGTCCCGGCGTCCGATTTCCGCCAGGGCTTCCTCGGCCTCGATAATCGCTGCCAACGTGGGTATGCCAACATAATCGATGACTTCGGCACTGCCCGCCCCGGTCGAGCCCTGCATTCCATCCAGTTCGATGAAATCAAAGCCATCTTTGACCGCAATCTTGATGTCGTCACGTACTCGACCGGCACCAAGTTTGACACTCACCGGTAACCGGTACCCAGTCGCTTCGCGAAATTCTTCGATCTTGATGATCAAATCGTCTGCGCCCAGGATATCGGGGTGACGGGAAGGCGAGCGAAGGTCAATGCCGGCCGGGATCCCACGGATCGCGGCCAGTTCGGGAGTCACCTTCTTGGCCATCAGTTGTCCACCCAGGCCCGGCTTGGCACCCTGTGAAATGTAGATTTCCAGTCCGTCAGCCCGCAACATGTCGTGAATATTCCAACCCAGGCGTCCCCCCAGGCATTGGAAAATCAGCTGGTCGGCAGCATCACGTTGTGCATCGCTCATGCCACCCTCGCCGGTATTCTCAGCAATACGCGAAAGCGACGAGGCGATACCAATTGCCTGCTTGGTCGAGCGGCTCAGTGCCCCATAACTCATGGGAGCGATCATGACAGGCATGCTGAGTTTCAACGGGTTGGCCCCGTTTTTGCTGCCAATCTCGGTATACATTTCAACTTTTGAGGCCACATCGACGTCGTCACCGGCGCTCGATAAATCGCGTTTAAAGGCAAGGTCCGACAGGTGCGGCAATGAGCGGGCGCCACCGTATCCGCGAATGCGGTACCGGCCGATCTGCGACTTAACGTGAATATCTTCCTGAATTTTTGGGTTCCAATAGGACGAGTCGCCTGAGAAAGAAAAGAATGGAATGCTCCGCATTTGCTCTTCACTAGTACTATAGCGCAGCTTCTTGCCAGCGTTGACGACTTTCTGGAACGTTCCCTCAAACGAGATTTTATACCGATCCAGAAATTCACGAATGCTCTCAATTTCTTCGTCTGCTGTGTCCGTAACTTCTGCATCCGATCCCAAGTCCTGCAAACGACCACCCAGAAAAATCTCTCCGCCGGTCATATCCTCGCCAAGACGCTCGCCCGAGTCGCCCAGGATAATGATCCTGCCGCCATACATCATGTAACCGGCCATAAAATTTGCATTACCGGCGCAGCAGAGGGTACCCGCTTTCATGACCTGTCCGGCGCGAGATCCCATGTTGCCACGGATGACCAGCTCGGCACCTCGAATGGCAACGCCGGCAATGGCACCCGCATTACCCGCGACCACCACCGATCCGACATACATATTGTCTCCCAGGCCCCAGCCAACATTGTTATCAACCTCGAAATGTGCCTGGTCGGTCAGGCCGGCGCAAAAATAACCGGCGGAGCCCCTGATTTTGACCGTAATCGGTGACGTCAGGCCTACGCCAATATGATGACGTGCATCGGGGTTGATGACTTCGACATCGTCGCCGTCGGCACCCTGTTTCCAGATAAGCTCGTTAGCTTTACGGACAGAAATTTCGGCTAAATCGATCGTGACCATGTGTTGTACGTACCGGGCGGTGGTTCCTTGGTATTCAAGGCCTGGCCGGGGAAGAGACGATTGAGGGAAACTTCTTCGGAAGCAATTGAAATGAGGTTGTCGTTTTCAAACATGATCATCGGTTTGGCTGCCAGACGATCCTTGGCATAACCAATCTCGTCACGCGTTGAGACCAGAAAAGAGAAGGTACCGTCCAAGTCATCGATCGAACTCGCCAGCGCTTCTTTCAGCGAAGCACTCTGCGACAGCTTGTCGGCTAAGTAAACTGCGACGAGCTCACTGTCATTGTCGGTCGAAAACTGGAAGTCCCGCTGCTCCAATCTCCGCCGCATTTTCCAATAATTGGTGATCTGGCCGTTGTGGACAATCGCTACATCAGTGAATCCGGTCGCCCAGAAAGGGTGGGAAGCCTCTGGCTTGACATCCGACTCCGTGGCCAGTCGCACATGCCCAATCCCGTGGGTGCCACGAAAGCAATGCACATCGTACCGATCATCCACATCATGTGCACTACCGACGTCTTTGATGATCTCGAGACTCGAGCCGATCGAAATTACCTTGGCCACGTGTTCCATGCGGTACGAAAACTTTCGGACGTCACCGTCGAAATTCACGGTGACACGGTAATTGTTCCCGATCACCTGGTCCTCGACAACGTCGGCACCCTGATCTGCCAATGTCGCCTGAATTCGCTGAATAGCCTCTGTAGCCTCGGTATCTTCTCCTACAAAAAACCGCAGACGCAACTGTCCCGATTTTGCATCCCCGTAGAGCGCAAATCCGGTGGAATCCGGGCCGCGATGCTGGCAGCCATCCAGCATGTCGATCAAGGCTTGTCCGGTCTGGAGATCCAGATCAGCCTTTTTGAACATGATGCCGGCGATTCCGCACATAGACACTTTTCTCCTGGTGGTAGCGGCCTGAACTGCGACTGGCCAGTTCGTACTGCCTTGGTTTTCCTGTTCGGGATGCCGAAATCCATTCCCCGAAGATACCAACTCGCTTGCTTCCGTGCAGCTTAGGGCCATTTTCCCACAATCATTATCGGCTAGCTGGTAACATCATTCATTATCGGCTAGCTGGTAACATCATTGTAAATTTGTTTCCTTTGCAATGCTAGTGAACTCCACAAAATCACGCTTTACAGTCGCTATCACTAACCGGGGACGTTGGTTTGCCCCGAATCCCTTTGCCGTCACCGAAAAGAGGAGATTACATGGTTTGTGTGGTATACCAGCGTTTGTGTGGTATACCAGCGTTTGTGTGGTATACCAGCGTTTGTGTGGTATACCAGCGTTTGTGTGGTATACCAGCGTTTGTGTGGTATACCAGCGTTTGTGTGGTATACCAGCGTTTGTGTGGTATACCAGCCGGCAACCACGAGATTGGGGTGATGGGTAAAAACTGCCAGAACGGTTGTCAGCTCCCATGTCAGGAGGGTTCTAGGGAACTCGCGTGGGGGCAACCGCCTCAGGTTCTCGAGTCACCCAGTCCGATGGCAACGCCGCTGACCAGCTTGTCGGCAGTTTCCAATAATAGGAGAATCGGTAATTCGTTTATCAGGCCCCGCCCGAGAAACAGAATGGATCATCATGTCGGAGCTCCCCACCGCGACTGTCTCGCCAGTGCCGGAAGATCAGGCGTCTGAACGAGTTGCCGAAATCTTTGCGGATTCCAACGCACGAAAGAGATCGACTTCGTTCCAAACTTCTGGCGAACCCTGGCAACTCAACCAGAACTACTAGAGTCGGTTTGGAACAACTTGAAAAAATGGATGCATCCCGAAGCCACAGACCGGCAATCCCGCCTGGACGCCAAGACGCGGGAAATAATCGCGCTGGCAGTCTCTGGGCTTCCCCCGATCTATGATCCAGGGCCTATGAGAAAATCTAGGTCTAGGGATCCGCTGGCTTGCCGTAGCGGAGAAGGTTGCTGAGGCGTAGCCGAAGCAACCTTTGCAGCGGAGGGAAGCC
>CAUZEA010000037.1:0-48787 GCA_963578605.1 Planctomycetota bacterium | reverse complement strand
ACGAAGCTTCTCAATAATCTGCTTGGTCGTGTGTCGGTTCTTCTTCATCTGAGGAAATCCTTTCCGGGCTACGCCCGGATGCGATTCTCTCATAGACCTGGATCAGTTAAAGGGGGGAAGCCCACCACCCCGTTCCGCGATCTTGACCGCTGACTGTTTCTGCTGCTCGCAACTGGCTTGGATCTTGTTCAACCCTTCATTGATACGCGACTCGAAACGCGCGAAGATCGCCTCTTCTTTCCCCAGGCGGTCACCGCTTCGACAGAGAATGAACGTTTCTTCATCGCCGTCGGGTGATGGGCAAAGTTTGACTTCCACACCTTCACGAACATGATCCCACGATTCCTCAAGCAACTGTCGTTCAAACTGCTTCAGCATGCTCTGGGGAGTGCCGATGATGTAACGCCGAACTCCATCCTTGAGGAACTTGATGTTGGCTTGCGATAGCATGCCCCAGACAGGATTGGACTTGCCGTAACGTGATTCCATGGTCGTCACAATCTCCTCGACCGCTGTGCTGTCCCGGCGTTTGCCGTCAAAGACTTCGTAGCCGATGGGCATTCCACAACGGGATACGACCAGTGCAATGCAGACCTGTTTGCAATCACTACGCTTATCGCATGAATATCCGTATTTGGCTTTGGTGTTGGCTTTTGCTTGCCCTTCGAAATAGGTGCTGGCGACATCGTACAGCAGCAAGTCGTACTCCAGTTCGAAGAGCTCTGTTAGTCGATGCTTCACAAACAATTCCAACTTTTCCTTGTGTGGCAGGAGTTGATCTATTGCGCGATACAATCGCGTGTGATAAACCTTGGTCGCTGGAACTCCCAGGAGTTGTGCCAGCGCCGTGTCGTGATAGAAGTGCTCGGCGATACGCAGTTCACTCGATGGTTTGCACAACCGGAAGACGACTAAAATCAATGCGATACTTGGCCAACGAATGTCGGTTTGATTGGCAGGCAAACGGTGCAAGAAGTCGTCCAATCCGATCTTCTTGATCCGTTCCAGTGCCAACCACGGCCCGCCGAACTGGACACAGTTCTCCACACGCACCGCGGAAGCGTTGACGGTGACCCATCGCGGTTTCGCGTCTCATTAATCATCGTGCGACGTTTCATCCACGAAAGGCAAACAATGCTGCCGCTCGTCGCCGTGCGTATTGGGTGCGGCCACTTCCTGTACACCCCAGCGCCCCTCTTCAGCGAGTCGGCCCAGGTACGCGACCACGCGTTGACGAGGGCCTCGTTCGGTGCGATACGATTCCACCAATGCCCAATACGCGTGTCGCTTTTCATCTTTGTTGCGGTAACACGGACGAACAAACATGTTCGTCAATGGAACAAATCCAATCCGCCTCGCGCAAGCTCAAGGTCTTCACTACAATGCGATCACCACCGGATTGCCGACGATTTCGCAAGACTCGAACCAACGCCAAACGACTTACGACAAACGACCGCTCAAAAACACTTCAAAATTGCCACGTCTTCACGCCAAGTGTTCAAGTTGGGCTAGCGAAAAGATGAACCTGTTGTGCCGTGGGTATCGCAGGAGGCAAAAATCGATTGTTGATTCCCCCGTGTACTTCAAGCAGGTTTTATTGTGGATGCCACTTACGCGGTGAATTTGCTGTCTTGTTTGCAGCCGATTTTCAATCGGCAGGGGATTCAAGGATGGGGCCACTCTTCTGAGGCAAGGCCGGCTACAATTGTCAGTTCCGCGATGTGCGGCGCGCGAAGTTTGGAAGCGGTTAAGCAATTGCTTCATACCCAACTTTCGGCAGATTGGACTCTGTTGGGGTACTTCAAGCGTCCACCGACTGACAGCGGTTTTCGTTATTTGCTTTTAAAACTCAATTGGGAGATTCTCGAAGCCTGCCTGCGAGGTTAAATTGCCAGTCAGACCGACCAGTTGTCAATCGCCGAAGCGGCTGCCAGCGACGGCAAGACGCTCTGCGGCACGATGTCACAGCCCGATTGCTCTCGTTGTTCGACCAACACCCTGGCTGCGTGTTGAGTCAGGCCGCCGGGCCGGGCAACACCATTGCGGCGAAGGCATCGTTAGAGATTCTTAAGTCCTTGGTGTTGGAAGGGCGTGTGCTCACCGCCGACGCGACGTTCCGCCAAAAGCCTATCTGTGACACGATTATTGAAGTAGGTGGTAATTACCTGATTATTGTGTAACGACAACCAAAGGGAACGGAAAGATGTGTTTGCCGGGGTTTTTATCCGGGCGTTATCCCCCCTCCAGTGAACAGAAGAAGCGGTCGTAATTCTCCTCTGCCCAAACCTCTTCGAAAGAGCACGGTCGCTTAGTCAAGCGGCGTCTTGAAGTCAGTACGAGAATCGTTTCACAGATTAGTTAGCCTGGCCCGAAAGAAGTCTTCCGTTTGGAACAACGAACGCGTCGCGATGAGAAAACGACGCGCGAAGTTCAGTACGCCATAACCAGTCCTGCTCTCGACCATATTGACGTAGCTATGTTGCTTTCGTTTTTGAGGGCGCATTGGGGACCGAAAATCGGGTCCACTAAGTTCGCAACACCCACTGGCGTGAGGACCGCTGTCGGATCCGAACGGGCAACGATGCCCAGAACATGGTCGCCTTTCGCAACGCTGCCATCAATCTCTTTGGCCTTACCGAAACCCGCAACGCGGTTGGTGCGGCAAGGACAAATGCTTACCCGGTCGACCACTTACTCGCTAGAATAAGCGTTATGAAACTTTAAATCGCCCTCAGCTAACGGTTGTAACGTTTAGTGTGTACCGTCAACAGTGGCTCTGACTCAAACGCTGCGCCGGGGGTAACCGTTCACCGCTCCCCCTACACGTGAGTAGGAGTTTCATTCAGCGCACACCCACCAATCATTCCCTAGTTTCCTTCGAAAACGGTCTTACGTCGCCGTCGCAGCGTCAAGAGCCCCAGCATTGCCAGTGCCCAGCTACTCGGTTCGGGTACCGCCGCGGAGCCTCCATTGCCGCTGGAGGTCGCACCGAAATTATTCTTCCAGAGGACGTAGTCGGCTTCATCAATGACGCCGTTTGGCTCTCCGTCGGCAGTTAGATCGGATGTCGAACCCAACGTGTCGCGCCAGACGACGTAGTCCGCTGCGTCGACCACACCGTTGTTGTTGTAGTCACCAGCGAGACCACCACTGCCAGCGATGAGGCTCACAATACCCGTGACGGTGTTGAAATCAAGGGAAAACAGGCCGGCGTCCGCTCCGACCAAAGTCAAGTTACCAAGGAGCGTGTCGGCGGTCACCACCTCGAAGGTACCGCTGGGGGCGAAGTTATCCGCCACGTCGACGCTTAAATTACCGGCTAGATCGGCGGTCCCATTGACCACAAAGTGATCGGTTTGTCCAGTACCGGTGCCGTTGATGTCAATCGCGAGCGTGTCGGTGCTGGTCAGGTTTCCGTCAATCTGGGTGGTACCGGCCGTACCGAGCGTGCCTGAGTTAAAAATGGAACCATTCCCCACGGTGTCGCTCACGCTGTGATTAACGTTCACCGTGCCGGACGTGGAGAGCACGTTGCCGGCCAGATCGATCTGGTTGTTGAAATCCAGATTGCCATTGGGATCATTCGATGCAACGCTGGTGTCCGCGCCGAGGTTCACTTCCACTTGGAACTGGTGACTGCCGTTGGTGTTGACAATGGTGGGACTGATGCCAGCCAGGGTGACACTGCCGGTTCCGGCCACGACATAGGTGCTGGCCGACTGGTCAAACTCGATCATGTTGGCCGTCACACCGGTGTTGGTCACGACTGTGGTATCGGTGGTGATCATGCCTCCGGCGTTTCGGAACACCGCGGTATCCGTGTCGCTGTCGGGTGGCGATCCGGTGATGGGATCCCAGTTGATCTGATCGTCCCAAAATCCAAATTCCGGCGTTTTCCACTCAAAGAGTCCGGCCGCCATTTCCACGAGTTCCAGCGTGGGAAACATGACCGGGTCCGGCGCGATCGACGGCAGGGTATCAGTATTGTCGCTGCCGATGGCCTGGACCGTGATCCCCGCACTGCGGAGGATGAACGTCACTTGGCCGTCGGTGTCGGCATTGACAAAATCAACCAACGGTTGGGAGCTAAACGTGAAGATGTCACCCGGGGCGCGAGTTGCAAGGGAGGGTGTGGGCATGTTTCCCAAGAAAGTCACTGCGCTGAGGATTAAAGCCTCTTCTGCGGTGGGGTCCGCCCAAAAATTGATTCCCGGGGCAGTTTCCCACGTAATCGTCTCCTCATCCCAGTCCTGGCCAGATACGTTGTCATTCAATCCGTAAACCAAGTAGTCAAGCTGATCCTCTTGAACAAAGGCGACCATCATACTCAGTGTGGCAGCAGTCGTGGTCAGTGGAGCCGACGTCAAGTCAAACCGCAAATAACCGTAGCGATCTATGCGCACCTCCAGAAAGTTGGTGCCGCCTTCATTAAAGTTGGTACTATAGTATGCGTCCATGACGGTCGCGTCTGCCCCCACCCCGTCGGCCGTGGTGATTTCGATAGCAGATGCAACGTTGCCGATTGCCGCACTCAAGGCCAAGGCAATTGTCAACGCTGCCGGCCGCAGCAACGGTGCCAGTCGTGTCCTCGGTTTATTCTCCACTGGCCGCTTGCGTCGCCGCTGGAGGGCCAACAGCCCAAGCATGGCCAGTGTCCAGGTGGTGGGCTCGGGGATCGCGCTGCCGACTAACAAGACGAGGTCATTTCCAACGACACGCACTCCCCCCGGAAAGAACCCTGCGCCGTCTCCCGCAAGCGACAGCGGTCCGGTCAGGTTGATGCCATGGGAGGTGGTCATGATGGTCACGTCGCGGTCCGGAGTGAACGAACCGAACACGTCGACGGCGACACTCCCTTCCAGATTGGCCGAGCCGGTTACGTGGAAGACATCGCTTTGTCCCGTCCCAGCGCCGCTAATATCGATCTCAAGTGTACCGGTGCTCGTCAGACCGCCAGCGATTTCGGCGGCGCCGAGTGTCCCCAAGGTGCCGGAACTTGAAATCATCCCACCACCTACGCTGTCGACCACACTCTGGTTGATATTCACCGTGCCTGACGTGGTAAGCACGTTGCCGGCCAGATCGATCTGGTTGTTGAAGTCCAGACTGCCACTGGGATCATTCGATGCAATGGTGGTGTTTGCGCCGAGGTTCACCTCCACTTGGAACTGGTGACTGCCGTTGGTGTTGATAATGGTGGGATTCGTTCCAGACAGGGTGACGCTGCCGCTGCCGGCCACGGCATAGGTGCTGCCCGACAGGTCAAATTCGATTGAATTGGCGTTCACTTCGGTATTGGTCACGACCGTGGTATCGGTGGTGATCATGCCTCCGGCGTCACCGAACAGCACGGAGTCGGTATCGCGGTTGGGTGGCGATCCGATGAGGAGATTCCAGTTAGGCTGACTGTTCCATAACCCACCGTCGGCCGTTTGCCACTCAAACGTCTCCAAGTCCGTCGGGAGACTCAGTGTGGGAAACATGATGTTTGCAAATCCGATTTGCGGGTTGAAGGTATCGGTATTGTCGCTGCCGATGACCTGGGAAGTGACGCCAGTGCTTCTGAGAATGAGCGTGATCTGGTTGTCGGTGTCGGCGTTGACAAAATCCACCAACGACTGGTTGGAAAGCAGGAGAATGCCCCCTGGTCCAATGGGCGGGGGTTCAACGGGCATTGGCATCAATCCCAAGAAGGTCACGTCGCTGAGGACGAAAGCCTCTTCTATATTGGGGTCTTTTGTATTATCAATTCCCGGGGCTGTGTTCCAGGTGATCGTCTCCTCACCCCAGTCCTGGCCAGCTACGTTGTCATTCAATGCCCAGACGTGATACTCACGTGGCGGCGTTTGCCGAAAACCCAGCATCAGCGTCAGTCCGGCAGCCGCAGTGGTCTCTGGCGCCGTCGCCAAGTCAAACCGCAGATAACTATAGCGATTTTGACGCACCTCCAGAAAATTATCGGCCGCGCTCTCGTTAAAGTTTAAATCTACAACGTCTGGATCTTGATCGTCGTACATGATAGTCGCATCGGCCCCCACACCCTCGGCCGTGGTGATTTCGACACCCAAGGCAAGGTTGTCGAATGCCAAGACCAACGACAAGACGGTCAGCAACCACACCCACCGCAAATTCGCCGCGAATTGAGCCATGTATCCACTCCTCATTTGATTTAATTCAAAAAAACTGACGAACATTGCTGAAATATCGAAGCTTCCCGTGCGCGAAATCCTTGGGTTCCCAAAGCCAGCTCGTGCTGCTGCCGTCCATTACTCTGGATCGTGAAAAACTACGGGGTGTCCCAGACGTGCAGACGTGGTCCCAACCATGCAAACAATTTCTATTTCGTACCACCAATCGCAACGAGTGTCAATGATTGCCGTGGTATTTTTGCGAAAAAGCAGGTCATTTTCGTCGTTAATGTAACGGGGTATCTCGAAATATTGCCTCGTATTTCCCACAAAGATGTAATTGAGGTACAATCAGCGTCGTCGGGGCACCAAGATGGGGGGGCACCAAGATGGGTAGGATGAACGAGTTCCTAGTGTTACGAATCTCGCTGATCGCCCCCTTGGTGTTTCTGCTGGCCAATTTTGCGAGCTTTCTGCCCGCCGCCACGTTCACGAACGTTACCTCGAGCGTCATTCCCGGCATGGACGGTCGGAAGGTGGCCTGGGGCGACTTTGACAACGATGGGTTTGTGGACCTGCACGCGGGTGGGTATGCGTGGCGGAATAATGGCGGCGTGAACTTCACGCGGATGGCGACAGTGATGTCCAGGGACGGCATTTGGGGAAACTACAACAATGACGGTTTTCTCGATTTCTTCGTCTATGCGACCGCGCCGCGTCTGTATCGGGGCAATGGAGGTACCGGCTTCACCGAAGCCAACTTGCCATCCCTGCCCACGATCGACCCCATGGGGGCTAGCTGGGGCGACTACAACAACGACAGCTTCCTTGATCTCTACGTGGGTGGATACCAGGGGAGTCAGGGCGAGTATCGGCCTGATGTGAGGCTGCGCAACAACCAGGGTTTGTCGTTCACTCGGACGTGGACGCAATCCAACGACGCCGTCGTCACACCGAACCGCCCGCGGCCAGGACGTGGCATTACTTCCGCCGACTTCGATAGCGATGGCGACCTGGACGTCTACGTCTCTAACTACCGGCTCGAGCCGAATCAGTTGTGGGTGAACGACGGTCAGGGCGATTTCGACGAACAAGCCACCGCCCGCGGCGTAGCAGGGACCCGGAGCAGCGGTGTTTGGGGACACAGCATTGGCGCCACTTGGGGAGATTTTGACAACGACGGCGAGATCGATCTGTTCAACGGCAACTTTTCGCATCCACCCTCGTATCAGGATCGTTCGCATTTTTTCCGCAACACGGGGACGGCGGGCGGTTACTCGTTTCAGGACATGGGCCAGGGTGGCGTCGTCTGGCAGGAGTCGTACGGCTCGCCGGTCCTGGGGGATTACGACAACGATGGTGACTTGGACCTCTATTTCACGACCGTCTACAGTGGCGACGAGCCGCGCCTCTACCGCAACAATGGAAACTGGCAATTTACCGACGTGACGTACACGATGGGGCTGGCTGGCCTCGGGCCTACCTACCAGGCTGGGTTCGCCGATTACGATAATGACGGCGATTTAGACTTGGTCACCGATTCCAAGCTTTTTCGGAACCAGGGCAACAGCAACCACTGGCTGAAAGTCAAACTGATTGGCGATGGCCAGGCCATCAGCCGAGATGCCGTCGGGGCCCAGGTGCGAATTCAATTGGGCAGCCAGACGTTGCTCCGTCAGGTCGAGTTCGGCACGGGTGAGGGCAACCAGAACGACGCCACCCTCCATTTCGGGCTCGGTCAACACTCGGGACTGGTGGACCTGGAGATATTGTGGCCCGGCGGGAAGGCGCAATTCGCCGACAATGTCGCGATCGATCAGCTTGCCACGATCGATTACGCCCCCGGAAACATCTTGGCTCGCTGGGGTGGCGCCTCGGCCGGTCTGTGGACTTCCGCCACCAGTTGGATCCCACGGGCCGTTCCTACCGGGGACGCCGCCACCGTTTTCCTGACCGGCGGATCGTCGTCGATCACCGATATTGAACTTCCGTCCTTGGTCACCGTCCAGGACATCAAGGTCGATGGCAGCAGCTCCTTTCATTTGTCTGGTAATGGCACCTTGCGTCTCAACGCCGAGAGCGGTGAGGCTCATGTCTCGGTTAAAGGTGGTGATCACTCGTGGTATACGACCGTCGAGGCTGACGCAGACACGAATATCGACGTGGCCGGTGGAGCCTCACTCACGTTGGATGGGAAGTTCGACTTCGCCGGCGCTACCGTCGTGAAGGATGGTGCCGGTCGACTGAACTTCAATGGTGTGGCCATTGCCAGCGTCGGCTCGCTGCACGTGCTCGACGGGGTGATCGGTGGTGACGGCGCCGTCAACGGAAATCTCACCGTAACCCGTGGGGTCGTGGCACCGGGGCACGACCTGGGGAAACTCCAGGTCCGCGGCGACTTCGAACTCCAGTCACAGGCCACCCTGCAAATTCAAATCGAAGGGCCATCGACTTCGCAGTTTGATTCCCTCTCGGTGGCGGGCGTGGCGGAGCTGGGAGGCTCGCTGGAAATCGTGCTCACCGATGAGTACGAACACCAACACGGCCGGGGATACTTGGTCCTCACCAGCGGCAATCTGGTCGACAATGGACTGACCATCACGGGTCCTGCCGCGACGCTGTTCGACCTGGAATTGGGCTCAGGTCAGATCCTGCTGCGCGCTCGACCGGAACCGGCTGTTTATCAATGGGCCTCTGCCACCGGCGGCAGTTGGCAGACGGTGGCCCATTGGTCCCCCGCCATCGTGCCACCGGATCGAGGAGCCGTGCGGATCACCGGTGGAACTTCCCCCACCACGACCATCCAGCTTGACGTGCCCATCACGATTGGCCAGATTGAAATCGATGGCACCAGCGCCTACCATTTTACCGGCAACAGTTTGCAGCTCGATTCTGACGACGGTGCCGCCGGCGTCATGGTCACCGCAGGCAACCATGTGTGGGATGTGAACGTTACCACCTCTACGGATACGTCGATCGACGTGACGGCGGGGGCATCGCTAAGCATAACCGGCAGATTTGATTTTGAAAACGTTACCGTGACCAAGCAAGGTGCCGGTGAGTTGTACCTGGACGGGTCTTCCATTGCCGACGGAGGTTCGTTCGACGTTCTTGGGGGTGTGGTGGGAGGCAAAGGGATCGTCAACGGAGATCTCAACGTCACGCGGGGCACGCTGCGGCTTGGCCACGACATCGGACGGCTGCAGCTGGGCGGTGATTTCTCGCTCGCACCGGAAGGGATGCTCGAGTTCGAAATTGCCGGCAGTTCGACGGCCGCGTACGACTCGCTGGTCATTGAGGGCAGCGCCCGGCTGGCCGGCACGCTTGACGTCACGCTTGCGGATGACTACGAGCCGGAAATCGGCCGTATGTTTTTGGTTCTTACCGCTGCCGATGTGCTCCACAACGGCATTGCGCTCACCGGGCCCAATGCGGACCGATTTCGATTGGTGGTGGGAGGCTCGACCGTCATCCTGGAAACAATTTCCCCCAGTCTGGATGGTGACTACAACAGCGATGGGATCGTGGACGCCGCCGACTTCACGCGTTGGAGGGATACGTTGGGTGAGCAGGTGGCGCGTAGCAGCGGTGCCGACGGCAGTGGCAACGGCACCATCGACCGGGCGGACTACGCTGTGTGGAAGACAAATTTCGGTAGCGTCGCTGCCAGCGCAAGTTCTGCCTTGGTGCCAGAACCGTCGACCGCATACTTGTTACTCTTTGCACTCGTCTCAGCGTATCCCCGCCGTCGAGGCTGGCTTCCTTGGGTTTGACCCGCAGCCAGAGCGGCTTGCAGTTCGCAAGAAAGGTCGTTGGCGTTCGGACCACTGACCGCCTCCCTCGTTTAGTGCCAGCGTGAATGAAAGAGTCCACTGGGCTTGTCCTTGCCTTGTCCTCACTCCTCTAAATCCGACAGGGCCCATTTTGTCGACGGATACGGCTCTCAGCGATACAAAGACAAGCATGTTCCACGCGTCACCGACACCCACGGTTTGTGGGCTGAGACTAACGATCATCTGGAAACACTCTGTGAAACCGAGTGACTGAACCGTGTTGTGCCGTACCGTAATCGTGCATCCAATATTTGGAATCCAGTATCGGCACTCGGCTGTGACTGGGACGCGTCAGCAGTCAGTAACGGGCATCCGGCTTTCGGGGCTGTTGCCGTCAAACGGCGCTCCGCCGGCATGTTCAACTCCCACACCTTCCGTGGGCAGGCGATTGGTACGATCGAACTCATTCGCGATGAACAGCGCGACATTCCCATCGTCGTGGCCAGCCCGATCATCGGTCCCACCCGTGAGAACCCGCCAGGGCGGCGTGGCCTGACGCTTGAGCTGATGCACGAACTTCTTGCCGAGGCGGCCGAGTCGCCGACTACACACGGCACTCCGAACCTGTACCACCTCTCTGGCCTGACACTCTTCAACGATTCCGACCTCGGTTGTGACCAGTCCGAACGATGCGAAGGTGGTTTGATCTTTAAAAAACAGCCTCTTCAGAGGAATGTGTGGGTGAATTCTCTCTGGGGTAATGCCCCACGGTTGTGATACAGAGCGATTTCATAGGCTTGCTGGGTGCGAAATCCGTCCGACTTTCTGGTGATCAATTTTAGCTCATTGTTAAATCCCTCGACAATTCCGGCTGAGATGACGCCGTCAGCATGAAACCAGTTGTGAATCAAGTCCCGTTTGTCACGGAACGACCAAGCCACTTTCTTCAGGGGCTCGATCTTGCTCCGCATGGCGCGAGTACACCAGGCGTTGAGGAACTTGCCGGCCCAGGTCGCGCTGGTGTACCCCCAGAGTCGCTGGAAGTCTTCCCGCATCAAGTGACTCCGGATGCTTTGGAGGTTGTATTGCAACAACTCTTTGAGCTTCGTAGTCTGTCGCTCTGTGAGATTCTCGGGGCGCTTCAACAAGATCCAACGACTACCGCTGAGCACCGGCTCGTAGCCGTCATTCTTCAGCTGCTTGACTTCTGCAGCGCGGACGTCGTTGAGGTCCTTGTTGATGCGCTGCATCACGTGAAACCGGTCGAGAACATGAACGGCGTGGCTCGCCTTCTTACGGATGACTTTCAGGTAACCTTGCCACATGTCGCTGCAGATGAAATCCAGTCGCGTCGTCCGCTCCTTTCCCAGAAAGCGAAAGAACCGCAACAATGTCTTCGCCTTCCGGTCAGGGCCGATCCACAGCAGGCGTTTTTGAATCTCGTCGATTTGATACACCACCGTCTGGTACTTGTGGCCCCGATGCCACTGAACTTCGTCCACGCTGATCGACGTGATCGCTTCCAGGTCTCGGTGCTCCAAACCCCAGTTGACCGCTTCTTTTACTGCCTTGAACACGCTGTCCCAGCTCACACGAAGCGATTCCGAAACCTCCTTCCAAGACATCCGTCGCGCCCATTGGGCCAAGTACCACGCGTATTCGGTTGTCATCGTGCTCTTCCCCTCGGCCCAGGGAACTCGTTCCACCTTCACTCCACACGCCGGGCAGTCGACCCGTCGCATGGAGTAAACGAACACAATCGCAATTCCCCACAACGGAATGAAGCCAAAACGCCGCGGCGTCGGCATCGTGTCATAGCCGGGGACCCGCTTTCCGCAGCCGAAACAGACTGGCTGCCCGTTGGCCCGCGGTTTAACCTCTACGTCCAACGCCGGAGTCAGGGAATCGCCCTTCCAAGTGACCTTTCCAAACACAAACAACTTGTAATTCGTGACGCGATTGAGGATAGTTTTCAGGTGCATCCTGCGCCCCTTGGGTTGGATAGTTGTGCAACACAATCCATAACCGAAGGTCGTGCAGGATACGCTATTAAATCAAATACTCCTCGTGCTTTTTTGCAAGTATGTCAGGCTTCATGGTCCTTTCATCCGTCGAGGCCATGCGCTGCGCCCGGGGGTGAGCTCCGACGGATGAAAGGACGACGAAGCTGTCGAATCGCAACACAATGCTGCCTCCATCTACTTCTAAGCCAGGCTTTGTTGTTCAGATCCCGGAGGGGTCTCACGTCTCCATCACCACGCGCCGTTATTTACCCACAGAGTTTTCTGAAGAACCAAAAAATAACGCCCGCCGCAGGGAACGGAATTGAAGTTCAACACCCAAGGGGATGCCAAAGTTTTACCGCCTACACGACTCCCTTCAATTGCGTGTGTCCTTTTGCCCCCAACGTCTGCCCGTTCGACGATAGGTGTCGGGGCGACAGCGCCAAGTGGACTGACATTCCCCGAGAGTGTATGCTAGAAAAGAACGGAGTGGTTCCCGTCCAGGGAAATATTTTGCCCACCCGGTATCATGAAGAAAGCGAATTGACCACCGTCGTCAAGACAGGCCAAAAGAATCTGTTGTGCTTTGAACTGACCGCGGACTGTTCCGGGACCGTCATGAATCCGTGGCGCGAAACAGGACGGGATTGGGTGACCTGCCCCCACGTTAGGTACCAGTGTTTAAGTTAGTGTTAGGATCGCCTCGGGAGCCGGGGGTCGGTAGCCTAGGCTGCTGTGTGGCCGGACAGTATTGTAGTGCCTCCGCCAACGCTCGATGAGCACCTTGGCTTCCAATAACGTATCGAACAGTTCGCGGTCGACGAGCTCATCGCGGAGCTTACCATTGAAGCTCTCGATGGTGCCGTTTTCCCAGGGGCTGCCCGGCTCGATGAACAGGGTTTGGACCTCGACGCTAGTTAGCCACTCAGGTACTTTGTGTGCCGTAAACTCTGGACCGTTGTCACTGCGGATGTATTTGGGTACACCACGACGGATAAACAAGTCGCTCAGCCGCTCCAGTACATCTTCACTCTTGAGCTTCCTGGCCACGTCAATCGCCAAGCTCTCGTGCGTGTGTTCGTCGACGATTGTGAGCATTCGAAATGGACGGCCCGTCATTCAGCCAGAGACGCCTTCGTTTTTGTGGTTGAGGCACTTTCAGGCCCTCCTGACGCCACAGGCGTTCTACCCGTTTATGATTCACCCGCCAGCCCTCCGCATGTAACAACGCTGTCATGCGACGATACCTGTACCTTCCGTACGCGCTGGCCAACTCCGTAATCCGTTTGACCAACCGTGGCTCGTCGGAGGGAATCTGCCGCTCACGACGTTGCGTACTTCGTGGTTGGCCGATTACCCGGCAAGCCCGACGCTCCGACACGCGGTCGCGCCCGAGTGTGTCTCGGACATGTTCGACCGCTTGATGCCGCTTCGCCGGGCTCAGAAGTTTTCCGAGGCGGCCTCCTTGAGAATCGCTTTGTCGAGCTCTGCGTCGGCCAACCGTCGCTGCAGCCGCCTTCGCCGTCCAGCGTGGCAGAACCGACCAGCGTTGCGGTCAGGCCAGCGACAAGTAAGAGTGACGACAGGAATTCGCGATGGCGAAACGGCACGTAGCGTTTGCTCCAGCGGGACATGTAGCTCCAGGAGAGGCTGTAGTCCTAAGGTCCTACAGTTCTAAGGGGCGCACCGCATGTCAGCTTGCCTATCATGATACTTCGGCTCAACGCCTCAAGCAACTCACCGACGTAGACGAGATTCTCGCGAATCTCGACCAGTAACCCGGTAAAATTCAGCGGATAGTCGCCCCGTCCGTTTCCGCCGCGATGCCACCAGTTGCAGTTTCGAAGCCGGTGGTAGTTTTCAAAAGGGGACTGGCAAGGCAAAAGAGAACTGATGCCAGCCGTCAACCACAGGTGCCGTCGAAAATTCTGGAAACCGTGCGCATGCAAACCGTATTCTGACAAGACCCTACGTGCAGGCTGACAATTGGGCAATATGAGATTACGCTTTGTTAACGGGCTCAGGTATCATTTTGGGGAACTGACGTTAATTGCCGGTCACACCCTGCTTCGACCTCTCTCTTCGGCTCATATCACCACTCCAGTAATCCCAACAATGGACCTATTCGCCGGGATACAATGTGATAGGATGATTTGTTCGACAACTCCGAAGGTGATTTGTTCGACAACTCCGAAGGTGATTTTGCTCGACACCACGAATCCCACAAGGAGAGTCAAATCAAATGGCTTTCGATCATAGGAAACCCGCAGCCGTTTCCAGCCGACGTAACTTTCTCAAAGCTGTCGGCTCAACCTCTCTCGCTGCTGGCGCACCCCTGGTATTACCTGATACCGTGTTTGGTCGTTTGGCGCCAAGCAACCGTATCAATGTCGGTGTGATTGGCTTGGGAACGCGCGGAATCCCAGATATGAAACTGTTCATGCGAAATGACGACGTGCAGATTCGTGCCATTTGCGATGTCAACACCGCCAGCAAGGGATATCGCGATGAAGAGATCACCATGGGACGCGAGCCGGCCCTAAAAATCGTCAACGAGCACTACGGAGCAAAACGAAAGTCCGGCTCGTTTCAAGGCGTCAATGCGTACAACGATTTCAGACGCATCCTGGAACGTGACGATATCGACGCGGTGGCAATTGTCGTGCCGGACCACTGGCATGCATCGATGACGATCATGGCTGCCCAGGCAGGTAAGGACATATTCTGCCAGAAACCCCTCACGCTGACCATCAGCGAGGGTCAACAAATGATCAAGGCGGTGCGCCAGCACCAACGGATCCTGCAAACCGGCAGCCAGTATCGATCCCATGCCCGGGCGCGGCACGCCTGCGAGTTGGTGCTCAACGGACGGATCGGACAACTCAAGACGATTCGCATTTACATCGGATATAACAACAAAGTTGGTCCCGGCCAGGCCTGGAAACCGATGCCTGTCCCGGATGGGTTTGATTACGACTTGTGGCTCGGACCGGCTCCCAGGGTTCCTTACCACGTTAAACGGTGCATCTACAAATTTCGTTTCATCCGTGATTACTCCGGCGGGCAGATAACTAACCTCGGTGCGCACAGCATCGACATTGCCCAATGGGGAAATGGTTCGAGCCTGTCGGGCCCGATCGAGGTCGAAGGGCTTCACGGCCAATGGCCTCCAGAGGGAAGTTTGTTCAACACTGCATTGGAATCAAAGTTCCGGGCACGTTATGCGAACGGAGTGGAGTTGATTGGCGAAAGCTCGGACAGAGACATGGGCCTACGGTTTGAGGGAACCGAGGGGTGGATTGACTTCACTCTCGGCGGGCGTTTCCAGGCATCATCCCCATCGTTGGAGACCGAAGTCATCGGCTCCAACGAAATCCGCCTTCCAGTCTCAAATCCAGAGCGGACGTTTGAGGAGCCCGGTAACTACTACGCCGATCAAATCCGTAATTTTCTCGACAGCGTCAAATCCCGCCAGGAACCACTCGAACCCGTCGAAGTGGGGCATCGCAGTGCCACTGTCTGTCACTTGTGGAACATCGCCATCCAGCACAAAGGTACAAAGTTGGCATGGGACCCCGAAAGAGAGGAATTCATTAACCACGAAAAAGCGAACAGCATGCGCACCCGCCCGGCACGAGATTGGGTGTAAATGCCTGTCCTTTCGACGACCAAAACGGAAGTTGGTCTGACCAGGGATGGGGGGCACGATGGCCCCGATGCCGTCCAACTAGTTTCTAAAGATCAACGCATCTGCCTCATCGATCGCGAACGTCGCTGTCAATCCTGGTTTATTCCTTTCAACTTTGACCGGTGCCCCGCTGGCGAGGCTCACTTTTGCGTTGGGAACTTCGATTCGGACCTCAACTCGCAGGTCGGCGATTGGCTCACCACTCCAATTGACCAGCGGGATAACTACCCCGTGCGGTGATTCGATCACGGTCGTTTCGACCAGCGGGTGGCTGCAATGGACGGGTTGCGAAAGTTGGCCCGCCGGTGATGCGATCAAGCTGGCCGCCCGTGCGTCGAAATGCGTTGGCAAAAAATGGGCCATCGAGTCGTCTGTTGCGCCACGGTCGACCGGCCGTTTGGGGATGGCCGGTTTGTAGTAGGAGAGGCCGGGCAGGAAGGCGCAGCAGGTCGCGCGCCCTTTTCCGACGCGGTGTGTGGTGAGCGCAACGGTGTTGTCTTTGAACGCCCACCGAGGCTCAGCGCCAGCGAGTTTGAGACGGCTACGAACGCAAAAGACCGGCATGTATTCTGGCGTATCCCCACTCAAATCTGCAACGCCTTGAATTGGCTCGGTGAACGGAAGATCCTGCTTAACCCATGTGATCTGATTGTCCTGCGGCGCATCGATCGCTGTTTGTTCCACGCCCAGCAGTTCCCGAACCGTTTGGTTTGGCCGATCCAACTCGTCGAACATCCCGGCCCCAGCGGTTGCGAACAATTGCCCCCCGTTCTTGACCCACTCGGCAATCTTCATCGCCGCAGCCGAGGAGACGTGAGCGTCGGTCAGGTAAAGCACCTTGTAGTCGGACAAAGTCCCATCGAGCGCATCTTGTTCGACGACGAAATCCAGCGGGATCTGCTGATGCCGAATCGCCGTGTAGAGGGCACGCTTGGCAGCGGCGAATGAACGGTGATTGTCTCCCCAGATGTCTCCGGTCTCGCTAAACCAGAGTGCTGCTTCCGCCGGGCGCACGTGACCGTCCTGGACGATGTCTTCGAACAGCCCGAACTCGCGCAAACTCCGCAGCACCATGTGATACATGGCGGGGTCATCGACGTGGTTCTCGGTGTAGGAGACATGAACCGGCCGGAATTCAAACAAATTGACGATCTTCATACCATGGCCCAGCGCACCGTAGAACAATCGCCGCCACTGGCGTGGCGTGTTGCCCGGCATGTGCGACATGACGTAGTAGTGGATACGGCGGTCGGGATGATGACGCAACCCGGCGCGGAACAGATCGAGGTTGATGTTGTTCATCTGTGGCGTCCCGACGGGGACCTGCCAGATATAATCCTCGCTCCACGGCAGCGTCATTCCGTCCTGGCGAAAAACCGTGACCCACTTGAACACCTCTCCCAGAAACATGTGCTCCTGTGGATAATGTGGCGAGTAGTTCGCTCCAATACCGGCGTTCGGCAAGTGGTGTCGCAGGATGTCCGTCCGCTCTTTGATCGACTGGATGCCAAAGTAGTATTGATACCGTTTCGACCAGTAGTAGATACCTGGCTTTGATTCCTTGATCTTCGCGTCAACATTATAATTAATCGCATTCCAATCGCCGGCCGATGGATCGACGTCGGCAGGTTTCAGTCCACGGTCCTGCAGCCACTGGCGAAACTCGTCGGTTGCCGCTACGTCTCCAGGTGAAGGCAAACTGATCTCGTCGCCAAGGCTCACAACCGCGATGTTCTTTTTATCGCCTCCCAGGTTCTCGCAGTATTCGGCCAATTTCGCGGTCGGAACTTCGCGGACATCGATGTGTCCTCGGCCACCAGGTGCCCCAGCCTTGGGATCCGCGAGTGCGAAAAGTTGCTTGAACTCTTCAACCGCCGCCGCGTGTTCGCCGTTGTCCAATGCGTTGAAGGTGGTGCCATAGATGATCGTCTGTTGGGGTGTACAGCCGTGGGGGGCCGGGTTGGCTTGCTTGAGTTCGTCAAGCAAGCCGTACAGGACATCTTCCAGCTTCCGCACCTGCCGCGAGTATCGTGTATCGGCATCCCCGGCCAACCATAGATCACCCTCGCCAGTAAACTCGGCAAGCCCGCAAATCGATCCGTCTGCCTCTTTCAAGCCGAACTCGGCCTTGTACTTCCCGTTGCCGGTCCAGAACCATTGCCCATCGTTAAGCGAATCCATCGTACCGCCCACTTCAACCCACTGGCTCGTCGTTCCCGGTTCAACTTGAATCGACGGCACCGTCCAGTTCCGTATATGAATCCAGTATGGCGAATGCTGCTGCCAGTTCCCACCGCCTGCCGCGGGCTGGCCAGCAAACGTGAGCGGCTTGTCGCCGACGTTGGTGACTCGCAGCCAAACATCTCCCGACTGCGTGAGCATGCCGTCCAGCGGCAAGTACGCCTCCTTTTCGATACGTGCCTTTACCTGCGCCACATCCGTTGTCAGCATGACCAGATCGACATTGCGTTTGGCGGCTGGTTCGGGTTGTTTAGCCGCGACCAGCCGAATGGTGGCACGCCCCTCCTGGAGTTCCGCGAACGCGTCATGTCCTTCCCAGACCATGTTTTCGACCGCGCCCCATCCCCATCCTATCTCGGTCTTCAGCCCTTGTCCGAAGGCCCATATTTTGGTGTTCTTCCTCGCGCCGTACAGCCGGTCGAAGATCCGCTGCCCGTGCTGTTCGATCTGGACACGAAACTGCGTTTCAAACCGGTAAACCGCTTCGTACCTGACGAGTACCAGGTATTGTCCCGCCTCGTTCACGTCGACGTTGATTGCGGCAATTGTTTCCTCGCACTGCTCCGGCGCGCCGAGAAACGCTTTCCGGCTGAGGAATGAGTTGGCTAACGTCGCGGCATAGTAGTTCTCACCCCAGCGTTGTGCTTTCCATCCCGGCTGCGTCGGCTGCGCGGTCTGAAACTCCTCGGCCTCACCAATGTAGAGCCCGTCGGGTTGGAGTGGTACCGCCGCGCGTGTTCGGCCGAGTGTCTGGGCGGCGGCAGGCGTGTCGGGTTTAGCAAGCGCTGCCCGGTTGCCCGAGAAGAGAACCCAGGCCGCAATTATCGTCAACAGCGTCCGCGGGTATTGTCGCATCGGGTGAACTCCTCATCGAGCGCCGAATAAAGGCGTCTTCGGTAATGCATTGAAATGACAGTAACAAACTAGGTGAAAGATTTTCTCTTTTTCAATCTGGATCGATACCATCAATCGAGGGCGTGTAGCGTGACAGGGCCAAACAGCCCTGCATCCCGTACTGGCCAAAGGGAAGCGTCGAGAGTGCGGCTTTTCAAACCAGCCTTATTGACCTGAGCACCCATGTTCAACATCCCGTAGCCGTGGAGTTCCTTCCACGGCACGTGGCGAACGTCCAAGTCGCGAATGCGGTTAGCCGCGACGTTGGTCACCTCGATCTCGAGGCGATTTCCCTTGGCACGCAGGTTATCGACCGTTACCTGAAAGGGATGGCTGACCAGGGTTGCCAACGGCTGGTCGTTCAACGTTACCCGCGCACTGTCCGACACACGGCCCAGGTCGAGCAGATACGCCTTCCCGTCGCGAGGTGCATCGAAGGAGACCGAGTACCGCGTCGTACCGGCAAAACGTTGAGCCTCGGCTCCTCCCAGGTTGGTCCACGAGTCGAGCGAATCGGTCTTGAACGAGTCGGGGAGCGAAGGGCCCCCCGAGATGAATTCCACAGACCATGTCCCCCGAATTTCGACGGGACGGCCAGTGAGTTCCCGGTAGCGCCAAGTCGGACCTTCCAGTGGCCGCCCGAACGTTCGCACGATCACCGACTGGCCAGGCTGCAGTTGCAAGCGGAGCTGCCGCTGGTTTTCTGCAGGTTGACGCGTCTCTGCTAAGCCAGTAGTCCCGGTCATGGGATCGAGCAATGCCGCAGTTGTAAAATCGACGGCTGGAGCCACCCAATCGTCCAGCGGCTGCGATCCCGCATTGGTCAAGAAATAATGATGTCCGAGGTTATGCCTGCGGCGGATGAACTGCACTCCTCGATCAACGATCGGTTCACGCTGTACGCCGGCTGTGGCCAGCAGTTTTTCAATATTCTGCCCCACCAGCAAGCGCCCGCGGCCAACCACTGCCTCGCGCACGTCTGCCGCTTCAGTCGGGACCCATTGGAGATCCCCCCGCAAGTCCCGTAGCCGGGCCAGGCGCGCGTCAACTTCATGTAACCCTGGCACATCCTCGGGCAAATGAGCGACGAAGGCCACTGTGGCGCCATCGGCTGCCAGGCCAAGCAGCTTCTCCAGTGTTTTCAATGGCATTACCCGGGCCGCCGGCACAACGACGACTCGGTAGCGTGCGCCCGGGCTGTGGATATTGCCTTTCAGGGCCGTGCAGGCGTTCAACAGATGGTCAGAAACAAAATCGAAGCCATACCCCCGCTGCCACAACCGGCTGGCCACCCGCCCCACCGGTTTGGCATCCAACCACAGATGTTTGGAATGCAACGGCAACTGCATATAACCGGTGGTGCCCCAATTGGCATCCAGCAGCGGCAGATCGGGCAATTCATACCGCCGACGTTGAAAATAACTGGTGTAGTCCTGCCACCAGATGTCATGCCCCACTTGCCAAAGGTCGTAGATCGGCCAGTACAGCAACACGTCGTTGTCAGGTTCACCCGACTGCAGAACGGATTGGCAGCGAGCAATATAGTGGTTCAGGGTCGGCAAGTCGCGCCAAATCGTGTTGCGCGGATTGATCTGGGTGCTGGCAAAGTACAACCAGCCAGGCCAGGGAACCTCCTCGGGCGAGTAGGCTGTACCGTGAAAAAAAATGTGATTGGCACCCCCCACCAGAAAGCGATCGGTCGCCGTTTTCATTTGGTCCAGCGAAGTATGAAAGTGGTTATCCAGCCAGGTAAAACTTTCTGCTGCAATCAGGTCGCGACCGGCCACGTGGCCAGCAGAGGAAGCGAGCTTCACACTCATCACGTCCGTGAACGGATGCATGGGCGGACCCGGCTGGTCGAGTCGCCCATATAGCTCCGCTTCCGGGATATCCGCCGCCGCGTACAGATCGAGCAGATTGCCGGGAGAGCCGTGGGCCTGGTTGCGGCTCAGGCTGCCTCGCTCGTGAGCCCATCCGGTCAGCTGGAAGACGAAATTCTCGAGGAGCATGTCGGCCACTGTTTCTCGATAGTCGCAACGCACGCGGGCGACGCTATCGTTGCGTAGCGACAGATCTTCGTCAGCTCGTCCAAACAGCGCGGGCAGGTGATTTCGCAAATCATACCCACGTCGGCGCGCGAATTCGTCCAATAAATCGGGAGACGAATCGGTGGCGTACTCGAAGGAATCGTGGTAATAAGCCCGCACCGTCCCGGGCCGGATCCCTGCTGCGCGTGAGGCAAAACCGGCCAGATAATCCTCCACCACCGCTCGAGACAGCGGATCGATAGGCATCCCTTCCCCCCCGGGAGCGCTTGCCTTGTGCCGCTGCGGAGTCGGATCCATCGAAAGGAGATAGACGGTCCATGTGCCCTCCGGTGCCCGCCAGTGGAGCGAATTGTCTTTTACGTGGCCGGTGCCCAGATTCAGGACTCTGCCATCGGCTGAATAGGCCATGACCGCAGCCACGCGCCGAGTCGCAAGATCAATCTGCCACGATTCTCCTTCCCGCAATGACTTGGTTTCGAGCTTGGCGCGAACCACGGTTTGATTGGGTTTGACCCAAGGACCTCCATATATCCAGCCTGAGCAGGGAGGCAAATCAACCCCCAAATCGAGATCCTCGGCCAGTCTGGTCGTGGTGTTCAGCATTTCGATCCAACGCGGCGAGAGATACCGAATGTATTGATCTTCATATCCCTTTGCACCGTAGAGGCACGTAAGTTCGATACCCCCCAGCCCCGCCTTGGCGAGCCGCTCCAATTCCATCTCGAGATTTTTTGCGTCGACGACCGAGCCGAACCACCACCAGCGTGTCCAAGGCTTCTGTTCACGCGCAATGGGTGGCCAGTCGAGTGGTTTTTTGGCGAGTTCTTCGCCCACACAACAACGAGTTGCCATCCACGTGGAGCAGCACACCAAACTGCAATAAATAAACAGCAAAGGGCGAGAGTCAGGGAGTTTGTTCATGTGTGTGTTCTCCAACCAAAGCTCGGCAGACTGATCCTTCGACGATGCGTCTGCTGGCTTCACCGAAGCGCCAACAACTACCGCAACGCCTCCGGCGGTGGTCGCGGTCAAAAATCGGCGGTGCGAATCAGCCTCGATTACCAGCATACCAATTTTTGATCGGTCGTGTTGGTGGAACCGAATTGTCGCAGGTCAGGTGCTTGGTTTGCCCTGGCGATACGACCGATCGCTCATCCACAACAGTCCGTTGTGCCAGAACCATCCGGGATAGCTGCAGCCGCCGGCTAACGAACTCCCTGGGGTCAAATGGATTCCAAGCCGGCCTGGGTCAAACGTCCAGTCCGCCAGTGACCCACCATGCGGCCGAGAAGTTTTGCATTGCGACGACGATCGGCGTAACTCGTTGAGACTCCTCAAGTGGTTTGTCTTATCTTATTCAGACCGCTGGCCCATGAAAAGAAGTGCACAAGGTGAGTGGTCCGTCGACGCTAGTCAAGCGGGCGTACCCGGTCGCCATGTTTGTCCTAAGCGTATATCGGCGTGCCGATGATTTGGGGATGGACATGGGCACCGGTGACCACGTCATCGGTCGAATTTTCAAATCGGCCGGAGTGGAAGTATTGCAGCCTGGTGTGATCCAAGCCCAACTGATGAAGAATGCAGGCGAACATGTCAGGGACGGTCACGGGATCCTCCACGACGGCATAGCCGACGTCGTCGGTCGTGCCGTGGGTGATCCCCCCTTTGAAGCCACCGCCTGCCAGGAAGAAACTGCCGGCATGTTTGTTGTGATCACGGCCGGTGCCGTTTTGGGCAACCGGCATGCGTCCAAATTCACCTGCCCACAGCACGATTGTAGAATCCAACAAGCCACGTTGCTTGAGGTCTTTGATCAACCCCGTGGTGGCGAGATCTGTTTTGTCGCACATGTCGGGCAGACCCTCGCTGAGGCCATTGTGATGATCCCACGGCTGCCCTTTTTCTGAGAAGACCTGAATGAAACGGACGCCGGCCTCGACCAATCGGCGTGCCATCAAGCATCGCGTGCCATAACTGGCCGTCTCGGTATTGTCGAGTCCATAGAGTTGCCTGGTCGACCTGGTCTCTGTGGAAAGGTCGAGCGCACGACTTGCGGTGAGCTGCATTCGAGCCGCAAGCTCGTAGTTTTTGATGCGACTCTCCAGCTCGGAATTGTAGGGATAATTACGGCGGTGCTCCGTATTTAACTGGGCGAGGAATTCAAGGCTGCGGCGACGAACCCCCCGTGGCAACGACTGCGAGGGCTGGAGATTCCGCACGGCGGGGCCCGTGGTGTTGAACTCCGTGCCACCAAAGATTGCCGGCATCCAACCATTTTTCGACATCAGCCCACCACTGGTTGAGTACCCCTTGGGATCGCGGAGCACGACAAAGGCTGGCAAATCCCGGTTCTCGGTGCCCAGCCCGTAACTAACCCACGCCCCCAACGTCGGTCGGCCGAGGAACATCTTGCCGCAACCTAAATTAATGATGCCCTCGGTGTGGTTGTTGTGGACGCCAACCTGGGAGCGAATGAGGCAGATGTCGTCGGCCACGTCGGGCAGATGCGTCAGGCACTCTGACATGTTCATGCCCGACTGACCAACCTTGCGGAATTTGAAGGGACTGGCCATCAACCTGTTGGCCTCGCTCCCCCGCTGGAAGGCGTCGATCTTGATTTCGAAGACCTGGTCGTGACGTTGCTGCAGTTCTGGTTTGGGGTCAAAGAGATCCATTTGGCTGGGGCCACCGGTCATGACCAGCTGAATCACGGCCTGGGCGCGAGCCGGGAAGTGGGGCTTGCTGGGGAGGAGATCCATCCGCGGCTTGAAATGGACCTGGTCGGCGCGCACCGCATCACTATGCATGAGGGCTGCCAAAGCGACACTCCCCATTCCCATACCGCTCATCTCAAGCATCTGGCGGCGGGAAATCAGGCGTGCCTGCAGAAAATTGATTTCGTTCATGGCCTTGTTTTGATTATCGATCTTCCCTGTCTGCCATCTACTCACCCTGACAGTTTTTCACTGCAGGTACAAGAACTCATTACTGCAAAGCAACATTTGGCAAAGCCGGCTAAGCGCCAGTTGCTTGCTCTGTTCTGCCGTATCACCATTTTGCCGATAATTGGCCACTTGATCGAGCAACAATGCGGCCGCCCAGACCGACTCGTCGGTCGTAGGGAGCCGCTGATAAGCCAGGCGAAAGGCGTGGTCAACCCTGCTTTGAGGTGTTTCTTCGGCCATACTCCGGACCTTGTCGGAAAAATGGTCTGCCTGCCGAAGCATAAACTCGCTGTTCAGCAATGTGAGCGACTGGGTGACGACCGTAGACGAATTGCGGCGTGTGCAGTTAGTGGCCATGACAGGCATGTCGAAGGAGCCAACGAACGTGGGATGATAATTCCGCCGGGACGTGATGTAGAGACTGCGCCGAAAGTGGCTGTCGGGCGCAGGCATTTGGTCCATCGCCAAAACAACCTCACCGTCATCATTAACAGTGAGTGGAAGTGGCAGACCTCCCTGCACACGGTTCAGTTTTCCCGAGGTACACAGAATCGCATCGCGGACCGTTTCCGCATCCATCCGCCGGAGAGGCATGCGCCACAGGAGGTGATTGTCGGGGTCTATCGAGTGCAGAGTTTGAAGTTCGGTGGGTGAAGCGGAAGGATCATCTTCATGCCGATCCGCAAATTCTGAACACGTCGTTCGAGACGACGCCTGCCGATAAACAGAGGAAGTCATGATCTGCTTCAAGAGTGGTTTGAGCCGCCAACCCCCTTCGACCAGTTCGCTGGCTAGCCAATCAAGCAACAGTGGGTGTGAAGGAGGATCGATCCCCATGCCCAGGTTGCCCGGGCTGGAAACCAGCCCTCGCCCAAAAAGATGGTGCCACGCGCGGTTCACCGCGACGCGAGCCACCAGCCCCTCGGCTCGCGAGCCTGGTTCGGTCAACCGACGGGCGAATGCCAATCGCTGCCCACTGGTCTGCTCGTAGTTTTTCGCCGGATTCGTCGCCTGTTCGCGATCCTTATCGACGAGTATACCCAACAACCCCGGTTTTACCACGGTGCCGGGTCGCTCGACATCGCCGCGGATCAACAGGTGCGTATCGGGAGGTGGCCCAGTATCGTAGAGCGCCTGGATCCAGCCAGGATTTCGTCGCGACGCAGTTACCGACGCCACTTCGGCAAGGAGACGTTCTACTTCGGCAGCACCTGCAGACGACATCAGCTTGGCCAGTTGTCTGGGCGAAACGCCGATGTAATCCGAAAACGTTGCAACCAGGTATTTTTGTACCTCGGTCCTTTCATCCACCTTTTCCTGTTGAATCGCGTCTTTTACGTCCTTACGAACCGGCTTGGGGAGTTTGGCAACCCGCTCATCAATGACGCGGTCGACCGTCGACCGCGTGAAGCTTGCAAGCTGCTTCTGGATTTCAATAATCTTCGCGTCACACACAGCATTGTGCGCTTCGATGGTTTTCATTTCCGTGGCCGAAACGTCCCGCAACATCCGCTCGCTCCGTTTCACCCAGGCAGCGGGGTTGTAGGCCGCCGTGAAGTGGGCCATCAACCGGAAGTAATCTTCCTGTGGGATAGGATCATATTTGTGCTCGTGGCAGCGAGCACACTGCAGGGTAAGGCCGAGCACACTGGTACCAAAGATTTGGACCTGGTTGAAGATGACCGCATAGAGATTGCTGGGCAACAACAGCGCATCATCATCCGTGTCATCAATCGCCGTCCGCAGAAAACCTGTGGCAACGAGTAATTCCCGAATCTCAGGCGTGAACTCGGTGGCGTTTCGCCAGTCGACCAGCTCATCGCCAGCAATTTGTTCAACGAGGAATCGGTCATACGGTTTGTCACCGTTGAATGATTGGATGACATAGTCCCGATATCGGCCAGCGCCCCGCGGGATCCGTATGATCCAATTGTTCTCATCTGACCCGTGAACATCTACGTAGCCAGCCACATCGAGCCAATACCTCCCCCAACGCTCGCCAAAGTGGGAAGAGTCCAGCAACCGGTCAAGCAACTGTTCGTAAGCGTCCGCTGAATCGTCGCCGGCGAAAGCGTCGACCTCTTCCGCGCTGGGGGGTAAACCGATGAGGTCAAAGGAAGCTCGACGGATCAACGTCCGCTGATCTGACTCTCCCGAGAGATTAAGACCCTGCGACTCAAGACGGGCGACCACAAATGCGTCGATCGACGTCAGCGGTCGCCGCGAGTCAGAAAGCGACGGTGGGGTTGGGCGGTTGAGCGGTTGAAACGCGTAATGCTGTCGGGCCTCCGCGGGTAACTCGTCCCCCGTGAACCCTGTCACCGTGGTGACTGCCAGGAACGTCGTCGCCATGACGACCGCCAGTGGCAATACAATCCGATTGTTCAATGCGCATGTCAGCAGTTGGTGACGGGAGTACATGACGCGATTGGGTGCTAATAACACGTTACCGGAACCAGTTTTATATTAACTGCATTTCAAGGCTACTGCAATCATCGGCACGAAAACACCTGTTGGGAGAAAGCGAGTGGGTTCCTGTTTACCTACCTGTTGATTGGGGACGACCTAAAACTGGCGCACATTCGACGCAGGAGTTCCTTTTATCCGCAGGAAGACCAACCGCTGAAACTCAGTAGCGACGACCACCCTGCTCGTGAGGGTAGGGAACTTCCACATAGGTTTGTTTGACAAACTTCGGCTTGACGCCCGCAGAACGCCGCGCTGTATAGCTCAGGTCGTCAAGATAGAATTCCACGGAGTGACCGCCCCCGCGGATGTTTGCCAGGCCAAAACGGTTGAATACAGCGCCCGAACGGCGATATGCTTCCGTAAGGTCCATGCCAAACTTATGGTCGTCCAGCGTGATTTCGACGCGCCCGACACCTTTGTTGGCAGTTGGATCATAACGAAATGAAAAGTGGCGACGTCGATGTCCCGGTGTGAAAACGGGGCCTTGCGCTCGGACCGTGTCGGTGTTTTGCGCCGAGGCCATGGGCGCGAAATAGTAACCAACGGCCGAACTGTCGCTGATGGTGATGCCCAGCATGTTTGCCAACTGGCGCCCCGCATCGGCATCACCTTTGGAGAACTCCGTCGTTTGGTCCTGATGGTTGAAGTACCCAAAGTAAGCCGCCGCATCGGTCATGCCTGTGTCAAAATAGATGCTCCCGGAGAACTCAAGTGGGTCGTCTAAGGTCAGCTCTCCGACATCGTCGGCGTAATACGAAAAGAGCGGATCTTCCGGCTCCGTTCGCCAAAACAAACCACCAATCTCACCAGGCTGCGCGCCAGCCCAATTGGTCTGGCTCCAGCCATAGTCGTGCATGCCGTGAAAATTCGGTTCGACGTACTCCGCGCGATTGTTGCGGGCATCCCAATGTGGATCCTGTGAAAGCTCGATTTCCTGACCGTTGACCGTCAGATCGCCGAAATAAACCTCGACCCACTCACCAAAACGTTTGATGTTGAACAGGCCGAAGCGATCAAATTCGACCGGAGCTCGACGGATTTTTTCGTCAAACCAGAAAACATTGGGCGTTTGATTGTCAAATTGCAGGGTGACCCGCCCGTGGGAGTGGCCACCATCTTCGCGTTTCCACCAGCGATGCTGATCGTGTCGATGAAAGTATTCGATCAGGCCCTGGTCGCGGGCCTGGAGCAAGCGCTTGTGCAAGGCCGCAGGAGTCAGTTTTGGTTCCTCTTTCTTCAGCCGTGCGAAGATAAATTCCTCACCCTGCAACTCGTACGCGCGCCCGTTACCTGTTTGATCGGTGATGTGGCGCTCCAGCGATTTATCGTGCCAGGTCGGATCGGATCGGACATTTGGCTCGTAGCGAAAGCTCCAGGAATGGGGCTGTCCATCGGGGGCAAGCAGAATGGCCGTCTCCGCCCCGCGTGCTTGCCAATCGCTCGACATCCAGTCAAACATGATTTGGCCCAGCATGTCTTCTTCCCAGATCCGAAACGCCATGGACGACCAGACTCGCCAGGTGTGGCGCTTCGAGTTAAAAAAACCGAAATACCCAACGCCGCGCAGTCCGAGATGACGGAGTGCTACTTTGCCAGACGCCGAGATTTCGTCGTCGAACGAGAGCGGCTTGCCCAATGGTATAGCGTAGTAAGCCTGGTAACGGGAGTTGTCCACACGCCCGCCGATTTCGCCTTTGCCGGCGTTCACATAACTGGTGTCGCTCCAGCCAAAGTCCTCGATCACCATCGGCATGTCGACACCGACGATCCGATTTTGATAGTGGTCCCAGCCGGGATCCTCTCCAAAGTTGCGACGAACCTGGACGAGTGCATCCGTTGGTGGAGCCGCCAGGGCAAAGGTAACAACAATCAGGCAACCAGCAAGTGTCGCGCAGGAAAAGAGGTGCCAGTGAATACACCGCCCGTGACAGGTAGAAAGGAAACCCATTAAATTACTCCACTCACACTCGATAGGACTGAAAAACCCTGCTTTCGACAAGCACCCGGAGATGCGGCGATATCGGGCACGGCGAGTCGCAGAAAGTCATTGTTCCGACAGGTTCCATCGCTACGATCACACAACCGCCAGGGCTGGCAGCAAGGAAAAAACCACCGATTCAAAACATCGCTGCATTCGACCCAATAAATTTATATCCCCGTCATGAGGATAGCTCACCTACGCAAACCGGTCCAGCCAGCGTGCTCACTAACGTTACGTGGATTCCTGCAGTAACGGTGCAGACACCGGAAAACGTGCACGGAACCCCGTATCCGCCCAATCACGGCCCGGCAGCAGCCTGGAACAGCTGGTTGACATCAATGACCGCTGACCCCACATTCACCCCATAATCGCAAACCATACTTTTCAGGTCAGCGGTAAATGCCGCATTGTCGAATTCGTCTGGGAACTTGACCTTTGCGCGATGCAACTCTTCGCCAGTTTTCAGATTATATAGACCTATCTTGGTTGCCATAAAGTTGACAATCGCGAGCACAGACAAGTCACTTGATACTGCAACCTCGCCGAGCGATAGAGGATCTTTGCCGGTCAGCTTCACCTCGCTAAGGAGATCTCCACTGGACGCATCCCATCCCCAAACCCGCGACCCGCTGAACCCCAAGACCAGGTTGGGGTGATTCGGCACGACCAACAGAATGGCTGGGCGTTTTTTCAGCGGCTTTTTCCAGAGTTCCTTCCCGGTTTTGGTCTCCCAGCCGGCTAATGCCAGTTCCTTTTGTTTTCCCCGCACGCGGTCGCCCTCTTGAGTCCACTCGGTGCGGTGAATCGCACCGATCAGCCTGGCACCGTCGCCGTTAAAGCTCAGACAGGAAACCGCTGCCTGGGGATGGGTCCAAACCGTTTTTCCCGTTGCCGCACTGCTAACCGTCAGATCAGCCTGGGTCACCATTTCCCGATCCCCAAAGGTTTGTTCCTCGGTGGTAACGTTGGCAATGTAACGGCCCCTGGGAGTGATCGCCGGCGGACATTGTTGACTCCACGGTCCCTTGAGTGTGAATTGCGAGATCCGTGACCTCTTGCGAACATCCCACACCTGCACCAACAAGTTGTCATCACTGGCGCTCACGAGGATTCGATCTCGGTTGGCGAACTTTACATATGTGACGCTTGCGGGTTGGTGATTACCCAGCGTGGCGACAAGCTTGCCCGATTTACCGTCCCACAGAACCACCTCACCACCGAATACCTCTTTGTGACCGTCAGTCGTTACGGTTACCTTGCCTGTACCACCAGCGAGCATGCCCCCGTCGGGAGTCGTGTCGAGTGCAAAGAGTCCACCGTGGTTGCGAGGCATTTCGAGCAACGTTGTCACATACGCTGGAGAACTTTTGCGACGATCCTCCATTTGTTCCCGCTCAAACTGTGCGAGGAAATCTGATACGTCCTGCTGGCCCCGAGCAGGGCAGGTGTGCAAGAAGCACTCTAACACAACCAAGCCCACGAGCGCAACTCGGAGAAATGTCGGAACGGGCATGATCGTACCTCCCTGTAGAAAAATGTTTTATGACCAGGTTTGTAGCTGCCAACGTAAAGAAATGAGATGACTCCAACGAATTTTTCTGTCTACGGTGCAGCAGCGAGTTCCACTGATTTTGTATCGCCACATTTTTGACACGTCGGCAGCAGACTGTGGCGAACCTCACCACAGTTTGAACATTTCTCATACAGTTGCGTCGAACACGTCGGACACGTATAAACCTCCTCGCGGTCGGTTTCACCGGTTGACCGCGGCCGCATTTTCTTGATGGTCCGGCGGGTCCAGAAGACATATCTCAAAGGGCCACGCCGGATGGGATAGGAACAAACCGGGCAAAGAAAGACCTCGTAGGCCTCCAGGTATCGCTTGAGCAGCCAATCCTTGCGGGGAAATGCAACCATTCGCAACAGATGCACAAGGATTCGAACGACGATGGCCAGGGTCGCCAGGATGAGCACATACTTGAAGTAACGACTGGGAAAGTGTTCGTGCATCACGAGCCCGACCTTTAGTAGGACAGCGATACCAAAGGCGTAAACCAGCGTCGCATAGGTGCCACCGCGGAACTTTAGAAACAGCACGACGGCCAACACCAACAGGGGAATCAGCACTGAAAGCTCGACGACTGCCATCATAAGTTCATGCTTGCTTTCTAAAACCTCGAACTCTGTCTGAATCGGCTTACGCTGAGTTTCGAGTTTGCTATTCACTTCCTGTTGCTGACTCTCCAAGGCCTTAAGCTGCTGGTTGAACTTGACAATCTCTTCGTTGAGGACTTGATACTGCTTCTGATTCGCAAGGAATCGCTGTTGGCTGTCAGCCAGCGCCTGCTGTTCCCCAGGAGACGGCTTCACGTCTTTTTGCAAATTCGCTTTCTGAAATTCCAACAACTGGTTCATGGTTGTCTGCGAACTATCAGTACTGTCCCGCAGCAATTCCTGTCGCTTATTTTGGTTAGAGATTTTGCGCCTGGTGTCGGAGATCTGTTGACCCAATGCCACTTGCTGTTTGACAACAGCCTGGTCAAGCAAACGTTTCTCCAATTTCTCGTAGGTGGGACCAGGCCAACTAACGATGTCATCAACCATAAACCCCAGCAGCCAAAAGCATAAAATCCCAGCAACTACGCTGAACAACGCGATCAAGAAACGATGAATCCAGGGGCCTTTGTTTTGTCGTGGCTCAGTCATGGCGAATTAACCTGATAGAGGATTTGTGACGGGATCTTATCAACGGGACTTCAATCAAACCAGGCTTTGGCAGCCGCCTCTCCGTGCTCCTGCAATAATGCTTCGTTGACGACAAATTCCGGGACGCCGTCAGCGTTCCATTGCAGTTCACACCACGGGCCAAACGTATCGGGCTCCGGTACAATCTGCTCGCCATTCACCCAGTGGGCTAAAACATCACTCGCGACCCCCTCTTTGAGCAGGGTTTGCGAGAAAGTCTGAAAGTGATCCAGCGTCACTGGCTGCTTGAAACCGGCAGTGACCAGGGGTGGGATTAACGCGTTGAGACCTTTTTGATTATTGGTCTGCCTGCGTATCCGGGCATGCCAGTTGTGCAGCAGCATCAACCCACGTACGTACGGCTGCCGCTGGTAGTTATCACCTGCCCAAAATTGCTTACTCACGGTCTGCATATCAGCCAGGCGAGCCTCCTGGCCATAGCCATAGTACTCCTTCAGGAAATCGTTGTACCGCGCCACGTGCTCAGAAAAATTGACCACACCCTCACACAGCATAAAATATTCGCCGTAATATTCTGCTCCTCCTTCGACCAGGAAGTAGAGGCGCAGCTGTTCGCGATCGTCGATTATATCGGGCCGCAACCAGGTGTGGACATATTCATGGCTAAGGTGGGCCATCAGGTTATTAAACCGGCCGACCGGTTTACCTTCGGGAACAGCTATCGGGCTCTGCGGAATGAAACTCGTGAAAGCGCTGTTCAGGTTGTAGCCCCCAAACCGGTCATTGTCGCGATTGGGGTAGGTGACAAAATTAACGAGGAAATAAGGCTGGCCCCGATCGCCCCAGAAAGTCCGTTGCCTGGCAATATTGTCATAAACGGCGTCGAAAAGCTGGTCGCCGCTTTCCACATAGTCGGGCAATCCGTAGAGCGTCATGACAACATCACCACTTCCGCCTGGTCCTTTCCGCTGAAAGAGCTTGTAATCGCCAAACATAAAGATGATGGCATACGAAGGATGTCCCTCGCCCGTGTCTGGATTGAGATAATAAAAGGTGTTTATGTCGGTTACAAACGACTGCTCGCACTGGGATGCACATTCTGTTTCAGCGGCACCGTAGCTGCTGACAAGTTTCCAATTCCGCGCCCCACCGGGTGCCTCCCACCGCATGGTAACCGTAACTGGCCCGTCAATCTCAGGCACCATCAGCGAGGTACTCGTAGAGAGGTACCAGTAGTCTGGCTGGATGGCAGGTGCAAACACCAGTTTGCGGTCGAAGGGTGGACCACTGTAGGGTTGCTTTAACGTGTAGTGAATCACGACTGGTTGATCGGCCGTGTCAAATTGCACCCGCCAACGGGTGTCGCTCGATTCCACCCACTGCCCACCTGACACCTCGGGATCAATCTCAAAATTCGTAAACAGTTTTGCTTTTGGGAACTGGCTCCCGGCCGGACCGAAGACAGCCGGCACCCGAAGATCGAGTTGGCGATCTTTCCCGAGGTTTTCAATGGTCAGTTCCATTTGCAGGGCAGGTACATCTTTCGGAGCGTTTGTACTCCGGAAAATTCGATACGCGATGTGGGGGCGAGCAAGCGCTTCTCGATTGTCCGCGGCTGCCAGGAATAAAGCCGCCCCCATCACCATCAGAAAAACGCTGGTTGCCTGTGACAACGGTTGCTGGGATCTTCCCATCGTGATGTCTCCCTCAAGGATAGATCTAACTAAAACCAACCGCCGGCACGCGCAAACACGTTGGCACTCCACTATCGTACGGTCCATTCCTCATACCGGCGCGAACGCCAGGACGGTTCCCTGGTCACCACCTCGATCCAGATACTTCATCATCAAGGAGGTGCCGATCTTGATACTTTCGGGATTTTTTGCATCGACTCCATCGATCCGGGCAACCATGCGCGGCCCTTCCTCTAATTCAACAACACCCGAGCAGTAAGGGTTGTTCCTGTCGTATCCCTCCTGAACCATGGAGGGCGGTCCGATCGCGATGCAGGTGAATGCAGCAAGACGGCCCTTCCCGGACATTTCGGCCCACTGCATCTCGGTACCATGGCAGTTGCTGCAACTCGCACGCGGCGGTACGAAGAGGCTACCACACGAACTGCACTCAGAGCCCATCAGCCGCTGCTCTCCCAGAAACTGTTCGAATTGGTGATCGCTGATCAGTTGGGCCACGCGATTATCTCCGCTCGAGAATGGTGAATGTGCTTGTGCCTCCTGTGCCCCCGAGATTGTGGGCAGCACCGATGCGGAGATCGCTGATTTGCACTTGTCGCTTTCCAGCCTGGCCTCTGAGTTGTTCCCACACCTCGATCAGCTGCGCTGCCCCGGTGGCGCCGACGGGGTGCCCCTTACATTTCAACCCCCCTGAAGTATTGATCGGCTTGGGCCCATCGAGTCGAGTCAGGCCTTCTTCCACGGCTTTGTATCCATGGCCTTTCTCAAAGAAGCCGAGGTCCTCGATGTGAAGGATCTCGGCAATCGAAAAGCAGTCATGCACTTCAGCGAATTGAATATCCGACGGCTTGAATCCAGACATGCGATACGCCTCGTCGGCTGCACATTGGGTAGCTTCGAAAGCCGTCAGGTCGTCGGTAGCGTGCAGCCCCTTCCCACTGGCCTGTCCAAGTCCCGCCACGTACAACGGATCGTCGGTAAATTGCCCCGCGAGTTCCTCACCGACCAACAACATGCAGGCAGCGCCGTCACTAATGGGGCTACAGTCGAACAGGTGCATGGGCCAGGCTATCATGGGATTTGCCTTGGGATCGCGCAGGAAAGCTTTTTCGTCGCTCCAGTCGGGAATCGTCCTGCCCTTGCTTCTGGCCCGCTCGACCTTGGATGCCATGATATCGCGGATCGAGACCTGGTACTGTGCTTTCGGGTTCAAAGCAGCGTTATTGTGGCTCTTGATGGTCACATTCATCAAATGTTCACGCGACGCACCATATCGGTCGAAATAGGCGGTGGCGATTGCCCCGAAAATTCCCGGGAAGGTGAACGCTGCCTTCCGTTCATAAGGAATCGCTGCCAAGGCCAGACCTTCGGAGACCTCTTCGGTCGAGCGTTTCGACATATCCTCGAACCCACCGACCAGCACGATGTCGTAAAACCCCGACGCCACTGCGAACACCGCCTCTCGGAATGCAAGCGCGCTCGACGCGCATGCGCCCTCGGTCCGTGTCGCCGGCTTGGGTACCAACCCTAGCGTATCGGCGAGAATCGCCCCCCAGTGCGACTGGCTGACAAAAAAATCGTTGGTGAAATTCCCGACATACAGGGCATCGATGTCGTTCGGGTCCATCCCCTTGTCGACCGAAGTGGTTAACTCGCCAAAAGCCTGAACGAACAGATCTTTGGAATCGAGGTCGCTGAACATGCCAAATTTCGACATGCCGGCACCGACCATCGCCACACCACGTCCAAGCTTTCGTTTTTTACTCAACGGTAGACCTCGGTGAGAACATGATTCAGATCACCTGTCGTATTTTGCCTTCCCAGTGTTTTGTCCGCAATTCCCGCTTGACGATTTTCCCATAGTTGTTCTTCGGTAGCTCGTCCACGAAATCGACCGACTTGGGCTTCTTGTAGCCGGCAATATGATCCTTGCAAAAATCGATCAGTTCCGCTTCGGTCACGGCCTGCCCGGGGACCAACGAAACGACGGCCTTGATCGCCTCGCCCCATTCCGGATCAGGAATGCCGAGGACCGCCACCTCACGCACTGCCGGGTGCTGGATGATCACTTCCTCGATCTCACGGGGGTAAATATTCTCGCCACCGCTGATGATCATGTCGTTCAACCGATCCATGATGAACAGGTAGCCACCCTCGTCGATGTAGCCGATGTCCCCGGTGTGCAGCCACCCGTTCTTGAGCGTCTCAGCGGTGGCCTCGGGATTGCACCAATACCCCTTCATCACCAGATCCGAGCGGGTGACGATCTGGCCCATTTCACCCGGTGGTAGCTCGTTGTCGTCCGAATCGAAAATCTTGACCTCTACGTCCGTTCGGGCAAACCCGGCTGACCCTAGCCGCTTGCGCTGCTCCGCATTGCCATCGAGGGCATGATCCTGGTGGGGAAGGTAGGTGATGGTCATCGGTGCTTCGCCCTGCCCATACAGCTGGACCAGGCAAGGCCCAAGCTTCTCGATCGCCTTGGTCAGGTCTTCGACCAACATTGGGGCACCGCCGTAGACTACGGCCTTGAGTGAACCGTGGTCATAGCGGTCGACCGCCGGCGCATCGATCAACCTCTTGAGCATGGTCGGGGCAGCAAACAAATTGGTCACCCGATGGGTCTCGATGGTCTTGAAGGCGAGTTCGGGATCGAACGTCTTGGACTCGAGAATAACGTTCGTCGCGGCCTTGGCAATGTTCGGCAATGCGTACAACCCGCTGCCGTGCGATAAAGGTGCGGCATGAAGCACGACTTCATCAAAGCCAAAACCGGGGCACATGTCTGCAAAATATCCCACGGTCATGGCCATCAGGTTACGGTGGGTCAACATGGCGCCTTTGGACCGGCCTGTCGTGCCCGATGTGTAAAAGAGCCAGGCCACGTCATCAGACGCAACATCCGCAGCCTCAAGCTGGTCCGACTCCGAAACCACCACGCTTTCGTAATCGAGCAGTTCACCTGTGGCCCCCGAAACTGTGATCAGGTGTTTTGCCTGTGGAATCTGATCACGAATTTCAAGGATTGACTCGTTGAACTCAGGCGACACGATAACCACCTTGGCTTGAGAATGGTCGATGATGAAGCCAAATTCCCTGGGATGCAGCCGAAAATTGATTGGCACTGCGCCACAACCCATTTTGAAGCATGCGAACATTGCTTCGAGCATCTCGGGGCAGTTGACCATGAGCAGCGCAACGTGATCTTGCTGGGAGAGCCCGAGCTTGCTCAGCCCATTGGCCAACCGATTCGTGCGTTGGTTGAACTGAGCGTAGGTTGAGGTCCGGGCGCCGTGCACGATTGCCAGGTTATCGGGAAATTGACGAGCTGTGTGGGTCAACAACTTACCGACGTTCATGGCATTTCCATCAGGTGATCGGCAGGATTGATCCCGCAGCCGTGCCGAGTTTCGAGGTTGGGTTACCGCTGACCGCTTTATACCACTTCAGACGGTCCGCCGGATGGGAATTGTAACGTCGCGTCTCACGGTCCTCAACGTGGATCAACCAGACTTATTTGCCTGCCGTGGACCAAACCGACAGCTGGACCAGGCCTTGGGAAAAGGCCCGCTCATGGACCTCGCCGCTCAGCTGGACGACCTGGTGGCGCGCGTCCTGCGGTATCGGCGGCAGAACCCCAGCCCGGCCGCGCCAAGAAAGGCCAGGACACCGGAGCCAGGCTCTGGAATCAGGGCTGTGTACGTCGTATCGATGGACTCATTCTTGAGGAAGCGAACGATGTCGTACCAGTAATACCCCGGTTCGTTGACCAGGTCCTGCCCTCCATCGACAACCTTCATGAACAGGTTGTGACCCGTAGCGGGTGACCTCCAACTGTCGTAGACCTTCAAAGTAGAGGTCACAGCGGTTCCGCTCCGGTTGGCCATCCTCTGGTTGGCCGTGGTCATCAGGTCGACCAGGTTGTTGTTCGGATTATCGGTTGGTTGATCGTTCGCGGCCGCGATCATGAAGAATTCGGTGAGGCTGCTGTTAATCAACCCGATATTGTTGGTGGCGATAATCGATCCGTCGGAGAGATACTGATCCGCCGTTGCGAACTTGCTTGCATCCAACGCACCGCCTTCGATCCACGAGCCAGATCCTGGGGCCATCGCAGCAAGGATCACCTTGTCGATCTTCACCGCCTCGCCGCTTGAGTTCTCCTGGAGCTCTGCCAGTCGCAACGACAACAGAGCGCCACGAGAATATCCGAAGACGGACACCCCGGGGCCGGCCGAGTCTTCCACAATGGAACGATTCTGAAGCTGGTCTGACGAGAGGTTTATCAACTCGGCGAGCCCATCTTGGACCTCAGTGAGCGTATCGGGGACTGACGTTTTTTCCCGCTTTTTAGCGTAGGCAATAAATCCCTCGGTGGCCAGCATTTCCACGACCTTCTGCGGATCGCCGCCCTCCTCCAAGGGCCCCTTGCCCCCGTGGTTGTAGAGAACGGCACGATGCTCATTTGTCGACGGGCCACCAGGCACCAAGGCAGGAACAGCCAGGTAGGAACCGTTGCCATACGGATCGCTGAGGACGACGTCGGCCGCTCGGGCACGATCTGCCATCCCAACAAGGAAGATACCCACCAACGCGATTATCGAGACGCGCCACAAACCGACCATCCGCAGCCTCGGGGCGTCAAGAGACTCATCACTGCATGTCGGGAGCAATACGAATGTGCCTTCGCTCATACTTGCAGCATACGCACCGATTATAAGAATGCAATTTTTGGTCAAGTGTTTTATGGGGTGACCGGCTGTCTTACAGGTAAACTCCATAAAATAAGGCCTTGTGTGGCAACCACCGAGCGGTGTAACGCCGTTTTCTTTTTAAACTCTGCGAGTACTCTGCGAACCGGGCACGATGGGGCGACCATCGGCGCCCTGACGTTTCTCGTATCGACGAAACTCGTGTCGGCTAAATAACGGTGTCCGGGGCGGGTTTCAGTTGTGTGGCACCCCGTGTTTTATGACACCTCAGAGTTCCACTATAATGCGTGAGCACCCAGTCATTAACATCCCAGGTGATTGACCGATGAAACGCGTCTCCGCAGCACTGCTACCGTTACTGATCTTCCTCCTGCTCGCCACCGCAACGGCTGCCGAGCCAGTGCTACGGCCGTGGACAAAAAACCGGTGGTACTGGAGTCATCGGGACAAACCTGTACTGCTCTTGGGCGGCAGTGATGATGACAATCTGTTCCAGTGGCCAGAGAAGGACCTCATCGCCCAACTCGACCGGCTGGCGGACGCGGGTGGCAACGTAATTCGCAACACGATGAGTGACCGTAAGGACAAGGGTTTCGAAGTCTATCCATTCAAACACCTCGACACCGGCAAGTACGACCTCAACGCCTGGAACGACCAGTACTGGACCCGTTTCCAGAGGATGCTTCGTGAGACCGCCCGGCGAAACATCTTCGTACAGATTGAGATCTGGGACCGCTTCGACTACGCGGATCTTGACGATAGCAACCGCTGGCATATTCACCCGTACAATCCCGCCAACAACGTGAACTATTCGCACGCCCAGTCGGGTTTTTTCGCCCGCTACGATGACCACCCTGGTGCAAACACACAGCCGTTTTTTTTCACCACACCGGAGCAGAAAAACAACCAGGTGGTGCTGCGATACCAGCAACGGTTCGTCGACAAACTTCTCGACCACTCATTGCAATTTGACCACGTGCTGTACTGCATCGACAACGAGACCAGCGGCCAGGAGCAATGGAGTCGTTACTGGGCCCAGTTTGTAAAGAACCGCGCTGCCCGGGAAAACAAGGAAGTAAACCTTACCGAGATGTGGGACGATTGGGACCTGGCAGGGGAGTCTCACAAGCGGACATTCGATCATCCTGAACTGTACGGGTTTGTGGACGTGTCGCAGAACAACCAGAATAAAACCCAGAAGCACTGGGACAACTTCTTGTACGTGCGGAACTACCTTGCTGGGCAACCACGCCCGATGAACACGACAAAAACCTACGGAGCCACCGGCAACAAGTTCGGTCACTCTGACCAGGACGGCATCGAACGGTTCTGGCGTCACCTGCTGGCCGGGGCCGCATCGATTCGATTTCACCGACCAGATTCGGGGCTCGGATTGAACGACAGGGCCGTCACTTGCATCCGGGCGGCCCGCAAACTGGAATCCCTTGTCCCTCTGTGGTCGGTGCAGCCAGCCAATGAGCTGCTTTCGGGTCGCGACGCTAACGAAGCGTACCTGGCCGCCGACAAGGGCCAGGCATACATCGTCTACTTTCCCAAGGGTGGCAAGGTTCAGTTGGACGTGCCAGACTCTAAAGGCTCACTAATTCTTCACTGGATCAACATCGACTCCAGCCAGCCTGGACCGCAAGAACGCCTGTCGGGTGGCGGGCAAATTTCGTTGTCATCTCCCGGCAACAATAACTGGGCGGCCGCAATCATCAAACCGTGACCGGCAGGCCTCTTCACGCAACCGTTAACCCGCCCGCCCTTGGGGTTCCCACCCGTTCCCTAGAGTTCTGAGGCATCACAAGGTTGAAACCGAAATTCTGACTGCCATCTGTCGGGTAGTTGCCAAAACCCCTGAGTTGCTCTTTACAGCTCTTTCAGAGGCTAGTCCGTAGGCCCCGCCACAAGTTTCTAGAATTTTAGTTCATTTCCACGGGAGTTTAAGTCATGGGGAGGACTATCCAGGGAATATTTATTTTATTCGCTACGCTTTTGCTCGCACTAAATTCTTCCGAGGCCAATGCGACCGGCGATGAATTTATCATCACTCAGGTTATCAATGGGGAAACGACACCCAACTCGAACGCCACGATCTCAAATGGCAATGTAATCTGGATTGGCTATAGGGGGCCGGCCCGAGATATTTATCTCTGGGACGGGGAGAGTACCAGGAATATCAGTGACACCCCGTGGCAGGATTACGGAATGACCGTCTCGGGCGAGCATGTCGCGTGGTGGGCAAATGCCACAGCCACCACTGAAATTCTCCTCTGGGATGGCAATTCCAGGAGACAAATATCGGACAACAACGTTCATGATCTCAGCCCCTCCGTCTCCGGAAACCGGGTTGTCTGGCATGGCAATACTGGGGAAGACGACAACGAGATCTACTATTACAACGGCGAGACTCGGGTCCAGTTGACCAACAACCTGACAGAGGACTCTCGGGCTGTAATTTCCGGCGACCGTATTGCCTGGAGGCACCAAAACGGTGACGACATCGAGCTTCTGTTATACGATGTGAATTCCGGGGTCGTCAGACAGCTGACTGATAATCTTCAGGACGCAAGTACCTTAAGGATTTCTGAAAATCATGTTGTCTGGACCGGTCATGACGGGGACGATTCCGAAATATTTTCCTGGAATGCAACGACAGAGGTCATTACCCAGGTAACCGATAACGCCGTGTCTGAAAGACATATTCAGATGTTTGAGGGCAAACTGACCTGGTCTGCCTCCGACGGCCACGACCAGGAAATCTTTACCTGGGATGACGGGGATCTTTTTCAGGTGACCGACAACGATGTCGATGATGACCGGCCAGCAATCTGGGGCGACGAGATCGCATGGGTCGGTTCTGAAGGCACAGACACGGAGATCTTCTTCTCCAACCTGCTCACCAATGATATCACGCAGATTACCGACAACGATTACGATGACCGTTCTCCCCGCATCTTTGCGGGCGAGATTGCCTGGTCGGCAATCGTCCCCGCTGGGGGAAGTCATATTTTCTTTGCCACGCGGCAGTCACCAGTCGTCCCCGAACCGAGTGCGCTGCTCCTCACCCTTATGGGCCTTTTAGCTGCGCCACTTCGACTACGGCACAGCTAGTCTGTGGTAGGCCCAAATTTCCTGCCCACTATTTTGCAGACAACCCGGGTTCACCACGGCCCACACAAGGACCGTAGTGACGGCCTCGCTCACCGGCAGAAGGATTTGGTTTCGTGTGTCGACCGCCAGCGTACCTGGTGATCCTGTGGCCGAGTGCCGTTCCGACTCAGTCGGCTTCGATTTCTACCCGATGAGTGCGATTGAGACGTGTCGGCTCGGGGGTTCCATTCGGCACGTAGCTGACATTGATTTGCAGGATTTTCGTTGGTCGCACAGCACGAAACAAATACCAGGTATAGCCACCGCCAAAAAGTGTCTGGCCGTTATTGGTCGATCGCACTCCGCGAACATGGCCCAAGCTTTGTGCGTTGCCGGAGGAGGCTTTAACCACAATGTCCTGCGGCGGGTGGCTCTGCGAATCGGAGATCTGAACAACCAGTAGTCCATCGACGTTAATCGATGTACCCTCGGTCATCGCCTTTTTTAAGATAACGACATCCCCACGGACCACCGGGCCATCACTGCTCGGTTGCGCCCCGTCGCGATCCGAGTCATCGGCGGCTGTCGACGTGGCGACCAGAAAGCTCAAGATTATCCCCAACAAACATGAATTGAATCGTCTCACTTTCATGCTCCTTCGTTACGAACACAGGTTTTCCAATCCAACGCAGACTCGGGTTTTACATTTCCCGGGCAGCGGCGCCGCCGACTATTCTATACAGATTCTCGGACTCATATTGCCCGATTCTAACCGGCCAACTCGCAGGGAGGGGATGGCCAAACCAGACATTCGCACCGTAACATGCCGGTTCTAGAATTGTCAGCGGCGGGCCCCCCCACGACCCCGAACCGTGTTAAGGTCCGAGGACTATGAACCCAATCTATTATGAGTCGCTCACAATAATTTCGCAGAAAATCAAGCTGGGCGAGATCTCGTCGGTTGAAGTGACCGAAAAGGTTTTGGCCCGCATCCACCAGCGGGATGGTCAGCTGCACACGTACGTACGAGTCCTGGAAAGCGAAGCCCTCCAGGCGGCTGCTCGACTCGACCAGGCACAAGCTGCCGGACAACCAACTGGCCTTTTGCATGGTGTGCCGATCGCCATCAAAGATCTGCTGTTTACCGCGGGATTCCCCACCGGGCGTGCCCCATGACGATCGGCTACGTCAGCCATGGGATCCCGACAGGCAGATACCCGAGGCGGTCGAGTGTATCAACATGATTACCGAGGGGTTGAACGCCGAAGTCCATTTGCATTGCTGCCACAGTGTATACAAGCGGATGAGTGACGTTTCGGGAAGTTACCATCCTGTTTTACCCCGGCTCACGAACGCAAAAATTGGCCGGATCAACCTTGAGTTTGCTTACAAGGACACAGGCGATATCTCCGATTTGAAATTTCTGCCCGACTCAATGCGGGTCGGCATGGGAGTGGTGGATGTAAGAACTGAGCAGCCCCAGGAAGTGGCAGGTATTATGGCAATTGCAGCAGCGGGAGCTGAGCTCATTGAACCGTCACGCATCGCCTTGAATCCGGATTGCGAATTTGCCCCCGATCTCGGGGAGCCACCTTCGATTGATGAGGCTTTCGAAAAGCTAACTCGCCTCACGGAAGTTGCCAGACGGCTCCGAGCACAATTTGCTCATGGGTAGGGTGGGATCCGGCGTGGCGGCCCGTAGAACGTCGCCCGGGTGCAAAGGATTGCATCTTAATTTTGAAGACCGACGAATCGCCTTGAATTTCCCCCAGCCATCGCGATAAACGCGCTGAAATTCCCATTTTGGGACTCTCTGATACTTCAGAGCGGCCCTTTCGGGGCAAAAGATCTCCCGGACATGGGGGCCAAAGAAGCAGCAGGCCTGCCCAGCCGAAAATACGCGGTCCAGGCAAGGACCGTTGGTTTGCTTGCTCTAGGACGACGGTTTTACAACCAAATGGTTGACAACCTGCTCTACACCTTTGATTTGCTTGGCGTATTCCTGTGCGGTTTGCTTCATGTAATAGGAAGGGACACTTCCCCGCAAAACAGCCATTCCTTCATGAAATTCACATTTCACCCAAGTCAGCCCGGGCCGGTCTGTGCACTTGAAGGCAGCACCGAGTGCCCCCTTAACAGGCTCTGGAAGTTGCGGTAACCCCGGTGCAACAGATTTGCCCGACACTTCGAAAAGAACTACCATTCCTTTAAATTCCTCAGGTTTAAGCCATCCTTGAAGGTACCGTTGGCATTGATCCGATCCCAAGAGTTACGCACCGTGCACCGCTAGGGTTCGCATGCCAAAGTACCTCAGACAGTTTTAGCAAACTGCATACCAATCGAAACAAGAATAAGAAAAAACCTGCGCCCCGTCGGCCTGCTCTCCAGGTTGCCATGCGGTGCAGATGTCCAACTTTCAGTCGATCCCGCAGGGCACCAACGCAGTCAGGAAATTCCAGTCTTTTCCTGGCCGTTTACCCACGGCGTTTGCAGCGGTGGCTTCCCCGCTATTACGCGAATCATGTTCAACGTTGCCAGCACACCTGGAAGTGCAATGATCCGTCGTGCGATCCGATCTTTACCGGAAAAGGGCGCGATCGAGAGTGCAACCAGTATCATCAGGGCACCCTGCCCCGGGGTGAAGAGCATGATCGTTCCTGCCAGAAATAAGGGGCAGCGAGAAGGTTCCTGATAACCACGACAACGGGGCGTCGTCCCATGTTTTTTGTGCCTGTCCACCCACGTCGTCGATTCGGGTGACCAAAGTGATCGGCAGGAATACAAATCACCAACAGCGGAAGAAGCACAACTCCAACAAGCGACAATCCGACTGTCACCCAGAACAGAATTTCAAGGACGACGGTCCATTTGGCCATTGCGATCCCACTGCCTCTACAGCGTTGATGCGCACACTGTAATCGTGGTTGCAATTCGATGCCAGCTTTTTCCCCACACCGAAAATGACGAGCTAGTCTCTATGACGAGTTGCGGGAAGCTACCGCGGGAACAGGCGGGTGCAATCACAACGACCGCTGCGCAAAGCAAGACTGGCGGTTCGAATTGGCGGATAGACATCGTGTTCCTGGTGGAACTCGCTGTCATCCGCAAAGCACCATCAGTGCGGCAGGGGAAGGCAACCACAGCTATTCAAACAACGAGCGTACAGCCATCCAGGATTTACACCGGACGTCTCCCGGTAGAGAGCTCTTGGTTCGACGACGTGCCTTGCAGCACTCGATTTTTCCTGACCCTGGTAGCAATCCGACTCGCAAACCGTCGGGATAAAAAAGTTGCGGAATTGCGCTCGCCTATTTCTTGGTATGCAGAGCGTTTTCAGCATCCTTTTCAAGCTCTTGGACTCCCTGCTTCACTTTTTCACCGGCCCCTTTAACATCGGCCTTAATTTTTTGGTCATCAATGTGCAATTCCATGTTGGTTCCCCCTGACCCCTTTTGACTGGCATAGGTAAACCATCCACGGGAAAAACCAATCACACCAAGCACGACTACTAAAATTACCAGAAAACCCAGAAACTTCCGCATCGAACCGCCTCCGTTATTCTTGTCTTAGTCAACCAAGTGCTTCACAATGCTTGTCAAATCGATCTGACAAGCAACGGTAAGTTAAAGATAACCCTCCTTCCAGGTTTAATGCCACCGTAATTTTCAGGCAGTTGCCCACCGCCTCCAACACCCGACTGCCGAATTGCTAGCAATTGTCTGCGGAAGCGGCAACTGTCGCCTCACCGGAAAAGCCCAGCAATCCGCTTAACACTCGGTGTCTGGGGAAATCATGCGCCGAACAACTTGCGGGAAACTACGGGGACCTACGGTTGGGGCTGGGTCGACCGCAGGTAGGCAAATAAATCGCGTATTTCCTGCTCATTCAAAGGTGTCAACAAACCCTCGGGCATGAGCGACCGGGCTGTGGCAGTGATGTCTTCGATGTCGTCGCGGGGGATCACGGTTCGCTGACCGTCTGCGCTTTTGAGCACGACAACCTGGCTGTCCTGGTCGACAATCAACCCACTGAGAATGCGACCGTTGTTGGCAATGATTACGTGATTCTCATACCCTTCTCGAATCTCCAGGCTGGGATTGACCACATTGACCAGCATCAAACGCAAATCACCTCTCTTAAACGCGGTCAGGTCGGGTCCGATTTCGCCGCCGCTCTCAAACAGTTTGTGGCACTTCCCACATGAACGCATGTAGAGTTTCTTACCAGCATACGGATCACCCGATCCAAGGCCAATGACCTGTTTGTAGTGTTCTAAATCTGTCCGCATCTTTGCCGTAGGAGCTCCTTCTATACTGCCCCAGTGTTTGTTGACGAGCTGGCCCACGCGGGCATCTTGATGCAGCAGCATTTTCCGTACGGTTGGCAACGTAACAAGTTGGGGTGAAACGTCACCTCGCTCGACCGCAGTGAGTAGCTCAAGCGTCCACACTCGACGACTGGCAAGCAATGTTTGGACGACTTCGAGGGTATCGCCCTCAAAGTCGCCAAGATTCTCGACGAGGTGCCTGGCAATTTCCTGGTCTGAAAACTCACCCAGTGCGGTCAAGGCAGCGGCGCGTAGTTTGTTGTCGACGTCGGCGACGCATAGCGCCATCAATTCTACAACACAGTCGCGGCAACGAATCTGGCCAAGCACTTCGACGTACTGAATTCGGTCTGTTAGGGCTGCCTCATCATCGCTAATCACTGCCAAGGCTTTGTCAATCGCTTGCCGACTTCCCTGCCGCAACCGCAAGGCAAGCGAACCTCCCCCTACTTCAGCCATCGCAGCAACCAGTTCGTCAGGGAGATCGGCAAGCGAGCGGCCCTGGTACGCCTGTTCGAATCCTGCCAGTAGCACCTTGGTGTTTTGCCGCGATTGGGGAAGCCGCAATAATTTTGCGCATATGACCAGATCGGTCCGCCTGCCAGTTGCTGCAAACCGGCGTAACAGTCGCGGCAGGATCGTCTCCTTGACCATGGGAAGCTTCCAGAATGCCGGTTCGTCAAACAACGCGAGGACCGTCTTAGGATCTGAATCGATCTTCTCTTCCATGGCCCACCAGAGCAAAAGCGGGATGAAAGAATCTTTGGTGTCGACATCGTGTCGGGCTAAATTGCGGACCAGTTGGAGGCCTTGCGACGCGGGAAGGCGCCGGGCAGAACATGCCAACTGGCACCGAACCTCGACGTGCGATTCGTCCAGGGCCAACTGAGCCAACTGCTCTGCCATCTGCATCGAGGCTTCGCGATCATCACAAACAAGTCGGATGGTCCACAGCCGCACATAGGGGTCGGGGTGTGCCAGCAACTTGAGCGCCTGCGGTTCGCTTAGTCCACCGCACAGGTGTAATCCCCAGAGGGCACGGAGGGCGAATTGCCCGTTTTCGTGGACCGCCTTCTGGAATGGTTCGATGGCTGTGGTATCGCGGCGATCTCCGAGCAAACGCAGCAACGTATCGACCTCCCAGCGGTGTGTCGTAGCCATCAACCGCCCAATGAGTTCTGCGGTTTCAAGAGCCGACAAGTCTTGCTGGACAATCGGGTGGCTGGAGGACTGCCCGGTTGGTCCAAGCCGATAAATCCGACCGCTGGCGCGGTGGACTCGCCCCTGGTGGTGGCTGGCGTGATCAATCCGTTGCTCGTAAAAGTCGGCGACATAAATCGCTCCGTCGGGGCCAACGTCGATGTCAACGGGACGAACCCATTTGTCATTTGATTCGAACGCGTATGCGACATCGTCACTTGCGAAGGTAGATCCAGTCGGTTGCAACCGACTGTAGACAATACGCCCGGCGAGTGGTTCCACAGCAAACAGTTTGCGATGGTACGAGTCGGGCAAAAGCACATCTTCGTAGATCACAAAATCGTGCGAGAATCGCTCCACGTCGGGATGCTTCATCGGCGGAAAGTATCCAAACGCGTAGGGGTTTGACAAGGCACCATGCTTGCCGAACCCCCTTTGGTAATACCCTCCCTGGACATAGTGAAACCCACGCGTGTTTCCCGCATTATGGCCCGAATAGATCCGCCCACGAGAATCGATCTCTATTCCAAATGCATTACCGCCTCCCTCGGCAAAAATTTCGTACTGACGTTTTTCTGGATGGTACCGCCAGATTAATTGTCCCATCGAGTGTTTCGGCTTGCTTTCACTGCCGTAAGCCCGCACGCCGGCAGTCACCGTGCTCCCCTGACAGGCGTAAAGCCAACCGTCTGGCCCCCACCGCAGGCTATTGGCAACCGCATGCGAGTCTTCCAGCCCAAACCCCTCGAGGTGAACTTCTGGATCGCCATCGGGCACATCATTTTCGTCGCGGTCAGGGTAAAAAAGCAGGTAAGGCGGATTGAGCACCCAAACGCCCCCGCGCCCGCGTGCGAACGACGTCGCCAGGCTAAGACCGTCGACAAAAGTTTGTTGTGTCTCGAAGTAGCCATCTTGGTCTTTGTCTTCATGAATCGTAATCTTGTCACGACCTCGAAAGTGATGTGGTGGGGGTGCTGGTACCTGGTCGTAAACACTTCGCAAAAACTTGTCCCGGCTCACCATGGTTAGTCCCGCTGGTGAGGGGTACTGAAGGTATTGCATGACCCACAGGCGGCCCCGTTCATCGAACTTGAATGACAGCGGTTGCCCAATGTCATCGTCACCGAGGACGGCATGAATTTGCAGGTCGTCGGGTGTTGCGATGGCTGCTATCGTTTCGTCAACCGTCAAAGGACCTTCTTCGTCGTCGAGATTTTTCAGGGTTTTGGTCACCTGCTGCGCATCGTCGAGCTGCGCAAACATGGCTTTTTGACTGACCTGATCACGTGTCGATAGTTTGGCCCACTGCAAATCGTCACCGCTCACCGATTCCCATGCCCCGCGCAATCGAATCGCTTCGTTCTCGCTGAATACGACCGGGGCTGCCACGTTGAACCCAGTGCGACCCTGCTTGTGAAAGATGCGAATCGCAACGACATTCAACTGGCCAAACAAGACGTGACGGTCGTCGATCGGCAACCACATCGATTTGCCAAGCCCGCTTCGATACTCGGGCGGGAACGACCCCAAGGTGCCCAGCAGCTGACCGTTGAAAAACACCTCTCGGGCGTCGTCGACGGCCTCGCAAAACAGCTTGAGTTTTTGACCACGCCATGCTGTCGGAATCTTCACCACACACCGATACCATTCCCGAAAGCCGTCTTCGGCGCCGGACTTATTCTCGATTGTTTTCCAGGCGGCAGGAATCTCGACCAGACTCCACTCTGGTGGTTCCGCTGCGCCCGGTTGCTCGGCCAGCAAAAGCGATGTTGCGGCCAAAATTAAAGCAAAAGAACTGCCTTGCATGATGGGTTTGAAAGAAGAGTTGACCGTCATAGGGGGGGGGGGGCTTTTGGAGGAAATGTCGACTAACCTCCTTATTCTATTTCCTGGTTGGGAGATTGTCATCCTAGACGCCTACCAGAGCACCACACCTTGCTTGTCTTTTCCGCCAGGAAGTTTAACGATACATTACCTAAAGGGCGAAGGGGATAAGCAACATCCGACTTCGTGGGTTTGACAAGTCCAAGTGCCAGCGACCACCGGAGGGAAAATGACCGTCGGATCACCAAAGCGAACCCAGAATTGCCGCACTTCAACCGTTCGGACCCTGCTGCCGCTTCCAGGCCGACGCACCAGGATGGTGATGACCGTCTTCGCGACGCTGCTGTCGTGCTGGCTAACTCTCACACACAGTCAGGCCGCCGACTGGCCAGAATTTCGCGGGCCGGACGGGGCAGGGCATGCCGACTCTCAACGATTGCCAGTCCATTGGGATAACACGTCCAACGTTGTCTGGAAGACGAAAATTCCTGGCAAGGGCTGGTCATCACCAATTATCTACCGGGGACAAATTTTTCTGACAACTGCCGTAGCGACGTCCGAACAGCAAGAGTCGCCAGAGCAGTCGCTGCGAACTCTCTGTCTCGACCCATCCTCTGGAGAGATCGTGTGGGATGCGGAAGTGTTTCGCGTTCCAGTCGGCACGCGCAGCAGCTCCCACACCAAGAACAGTCATGCCAGTCCAACCCCGATTGCCAGTGGAGATCGAATTTACGTCCATTTTGGCACCATGGGTACGGCAGCACTTGACCTGAATGGCAGCGTTGTTTGGCGGAACCAGTCGTTGGAATTTGACCCTGTCCACGGAAATGGTGGATCACCGATTTTATCGGGCGAACAGCTCGTCTTTAATTGTGATGGTGGTGACAAGGCCTTCATTGTTGCCCTTGATCGAAACACGGGTACAACAATATGGCAAACGGACCGGCCATTCGCAGAGTCACAAACCTTCTCTTTTGCCACGCCACTTGAGATTTCCGTTGCTGGCCAGAAACAAATTGTGAGTCCGGGCAGTCACGTCGTCTGCAGTTACAACGCCG
>CAUZEA010000036.1:0-50925 GCA_963578605.1 Planctomycetota bacterium | reverse complement strand
CCAATGAATTGTCCAGATTACGAATGGATTATGGTTCACTCCTGCAAATTGACCGGTCGCCGGTCCCGGGCTTTTAACAATCGCGAGAACTCCCCGCCAAGAAGTTGTCCGTCCCGGTCAAACAGGATCTGCGAGTCGACAGTACGGATTTTATCACCGGAGCGGGTGATGCCACCATTTCTCACCATCTGTTTGACGACGTTGTTCCGCCGCTGTACTGGAGCGAAAGGGTCAAATTTGAGCTGCTCAAACCCTTTTTGTTTATGAATCGTGCGCGCGGCAATGAACCGCACGGCATCGTAATCGTCGCCCATCAACTGGGCCAGATAAGGGGTCATCCAGTCGGTCTTTGAGACCGCACGGGCGTCCGGCCAGCCCATGCTCCAAGCCATCAGGGCCCTCTGTCCCGCGTCTCCTTTGAGTGTCCACAAAATGGACGCGGCAATGGTCTGCTCATCCTTATCCAGTTTCGGCTCTGCAATTTTGTACCATCTATTGAGATAGCTGGCGGACCATGCAAGTGTTTTATCGAGGTGGCACTGGTTACAGGCGTTTGGCCGGCCCGTGGCAACGCTGGCCTGCACCGTGGGACTGTCGATCGTATGGCTGCGGATCGCTTTTAACAGGCCGTACGAGGTATAGGGCATGTGGCAGTTGTAGCAGAGGCTGCCCGATGAACCTGCTGGATGATGGGTGTGGCTGATCAACTTCTTTTCGTCCCGATAATCCTCATGGCACTGGGTGCACGCCTGGTTGGTCCGCATACCCGGTCCCAACTGGTCATCTGCCCAACTGGCCAGCGCCGCTTTGTCATTCGTATCGGGGTGCAACGTGTGGCACGACAAGCAAGACATCCGCTTCGATTCATCGGCATGGTTGAAGCAGGGCGACTCGATCAACCCGTTGTATTCACGTCCCGAGACCCGGACCATGCCATCACTCCACATTTTGCTGTCTTTTGCTATTACGGCGAATTGTGTTTTAAGCATCGGAGAATCCGAGTCACTACGGACCACCGTTCGCATGTCGTTGTTTAGCTCGTCGCCGGGGCGGTATTGAAATCCGTGCTTCAGCCAGTCGTAGAATGCGTCCTCCCCGTTGAAATCCCATACGCTGTGACATTGCCCGCACACCTGTGAGGAAAGCTGGGCATTCAGCTGTGTGGGTACGACCAGTTGGGAGTCCTGATGTTGCTTCCCGCTCTCGTGCCACTGGACATGCTGCTCACCCGGTCCGTGGCACGCTTCACACGCGATCCCAAATTCGCCCACATGCGTGTCAAAGTTCTCGACCGTTTTTCGCCCAGAAGCCTCTTGATCCGCCCACTCGAGGCCAGTTTGTGGATGGGTTGTGTGACACCGCAGACACAGCATATTCCACCGGCCAGTTTCTGAAACAATCTTGTTGGTCCTGGGCCGAAGAAACACAGACTCCCGCCAAACCCATCGTGCGTCTTCCTTCAGCCAGGTAACGGGCACCGATCCCAGCATTCGATTTTTCCCAAACACATACCAATAGACCTGCATGTGGTGTGAACCCGTTGTCTGCACAATTTGCCGCTTGATTCGTAAATGCGGACTCTGAGGACCTGTCCAATCAGGATCGGGGCCTTCGTAAAAGAACTTGTCACCTTCGCGAGTCAAGCGAATTTCCTGTCCAAAGAGCGTTAGCACAACATCGTTGAAATCGCCAATCACCGATTCAGGGGTCGCTACCTGTGTCATCGTGCGATGATACGAAGCATGCCACCCGGTGTATTCATCAGCATGGCACTCGCGGCAAGACTGCGAGCCAACGTAGCCGTTCTCGTGCACAACGATTGGTCTATCGGTAGGCTGATCGATTGCCACCTGGCTGTCAGCGGATACCGTAGCGTCAATTTCCGTCGGAAGTCCGGGCGTCGCCGGCACGCTGAATTTTTGGGCAATATTGGAGTTACCAGGCGAAGATGTGTTGCCAAGACGAAAAACGGCCAGGACCGTCGCGGTGCTCACCAACAATAAAATAACGAAGAACACTGCCCACCATCTAAGTTGGTACGGTGCCGTAACGCCTCTGGTGGGAGACGAAGCTGTCGATCGGCCTGCAGGAGAAGCCTCTCCCTTGGATTTTCGCTGGGTGTGGTGGCGGCGATGATGCTTACGTCGTGACACAACTCTCACCACACCTTTTGCAAACCGAACTTCAAACTGGCATGTCAAGCAAACGACAACCGATCCTTTGAAACCACACCCTCTGAGTGGTTAATTGTACCTCGTTTTCCAAAAGATGGGTCAGCCACCCCGGGAAACTTCGTCCTGTTTGCTGACGATTTCGCCTGTTATTTCCGTCATGCAGAATACAATCAGCAGAAAATAAGCTATTAAAGCCAGCCGAAGAAACTTGCGTTACTGGTCGGTGCTCGAACGGCTCAGTTACGGTGACGGTGACGGTGAACACCCGCATTTCACGGTCATGTGTCGACAATCGTGGTTTCACGACCGATAGGTCACCACCAGTTGGACATTCGCCAATACGGGCGTGACTGACATCTGCTTGTTAAGCTTCAGGATATTAAACGCCAATTCATTGTCGCCGCACGTGACGGCAGCAGGTGCCAGGGGATACTCAAACCAGGTATCGTTGCCCATGATAAAAACCGACCGATGGGTTCCGGTCGCAGTGTCGATTGGCTGACCATTAAACCTTATTTCGAATTCATCGGGTGCCGTATAATTGATCACCCTGAACCTGAGTTTTAACCGGGGTGACACTCCTTTTTCCTTCCCGCCTGCCAGATCTTCAGCGCATGGAAGGTTGATGGCATGCCGACCAATCGTCATCTCGATGGGAAGTTCAATCGCGTTGATGCCACGGGATTGTCTTTTGTTCGCTCCCGCTTCCCCGGACATTGGTTTATGGGGAATCGATTCGAGGTCGTATGTCGCATTTCCGAAACGCATGGTCTCGACTTCACCGATTTGCCTTAATGCTTCGTAGTAACATGGATGCAACTCGTCGTACCAAACGGTACCGAGACGTCCGGCGTTGGGGGTCGCATCCTTGTTAAATCCGTAGAGCAGGTGTCCCCAATTGAAGAGATAAAGACCGTGAGCACCGCGCTGGTACATGAGTTTTGCCCAGGCACGGGTAACTTCTGGAACTTTCCACTGGGTATTGCAGGGATAAATCCAACAAGAATGGCCTCGCACCAACTCCAGCCACGGCTTTAGGTCCTGCGTAAATGTCATGTATCCGCACCCAGGTGAGATGGCATCAACGAGCCCTTCCTGGACCCAGGTCTTTACGTCCATGCCACGCTGCCAGCAGATATCCATATCGGGTATCACGCGAACATGCAGAGACTGTGGTCGACCACGCGCTTTCGATACTTCATCCACCACGGTGCGGACACGTCTCACAAGGTCGGTCATCAGTGCCGCGTTATCCTGCTGGCCCTCCTCCCGGAAAAACCAGGGATCGCGATCAAAATCGAGGGATATGCCGTCATTGTCCCAGCGTGTAAGAAATTCCTCGATGACAGCCAACTTATGATCCCGCACCTGCTGGTGTGCAAAGTCAAAACCACCCCAGGTGAAAGACTCCATCGACTCGCGATTGGGATGGCGCTGTGCGCCCTTTTCCCAATCGTTGTATTTGCCATGGCCCAGCAACAACTGGGGATTTTCCAATTTGTAACTGCTCACTTCATCCTTGTAAAACATGTCGTGCATGTCGTTCATACGCACGACGGGTATGACCTTGAGCCCGAGACGGTGGCCATGTTCCACCGCGAGCTTCGGTGGGTTGGCATCCGCCTCGATCATCTTCTTGGTATTTTCCCGGTATCGCCAAACCCAGGCATCGCTCAGGGTTTCACAGTTGTCCATGAGCATCTCGCCGCTGTTCAAATCGCAACAATACCCGTCGCTCGAGCAAAGGTTGTAGAACAACGCGTCGACTTGCGTGTTTTCCAGCAGCCGTATGCTCTCAGCCACAAATCGATCGGGAGTCAGCGGATAGTCCGAACAGGGGATATCATTCCACTCAGCTTCGTAGATAAAAGAGTAGGGCTTGTTCTCGTTGCTCATCACTCGGTCCTGTGAGTTCGGAAATCAGCGACAAAACCACGCTGGCGTAAATTTTAGTCTTCCCCCCGGGTTGTCGCTAGCGTGCAGGTCGGTCGCAGAAGGTGTGCAATCCGGGAAGTGCCGAAGACTTGTTATCGTTCGCGGTCGCACATGAACCGGGTTTGCAGCGACTGAGCGTCGCGGGGTGAGGCGTCCTGGTCCGCTCGACTCTGGAGCACGTCGTGGCTAGAATGATGAGTAAATCCTGCGTCAACGGTAAACGTGAAACAAATGACGGCTACGGATAACCAACTGCCAAAAGCAGCTTCGCTGCCGCGAGAGACAGTGTTCAACCGGCGGGATGTGCTCCGTGTCGGTTCCTTAACGGTCGCTGCCAACGTGCTGCCGCCGGGACTTACAAGCCAGGCGGCGCGGTGGGGACATCTTCAGCAGGAGAGCCAGGCACAGTCGGTCATCTTCCTCTGGATGGGTGGTGGCGTCACCCACCTGGACTCCTTTGATCCCAAGCCCGATGCACCGCAGGAAATCCGCGGCGAACTCACCGACATCGCCACCAATGTGCCGGGGATCCGGTTCTGCGAAACATTACCGCACCTCGCGGCTATCGCCGACGAGTTAGCCGTCATCCGTACGTTTTCACACGACAGCAATGATCATTTCTTGAGCCAGGCCTATACACTCAGCGGACGCAAAGTCACGACAGATGCCCTGTTCGACGAACCGAACATCGGCAGCACCGTGTCCTACTTGTTGGGACCGCGAAATGGTTTACCAGGCTACATCGCCGTGCCGGGCTTCACCCGCCCCGGCCCGCCTCCCACGAATTTATTTGTCGGCGGTTGGCTGGGCAAACAACACGCCCCTTTTTGCGCGGGAAGAATGCCGGCCAACCTCGATTTCACCACGGGAAATGTGGCAGACAATCCATCTCCGTTTGCCGAAGAAGTGCTTCGGCCAGCCGGGTTGGCATTGCCGGCAGAAATGACGTTGGGACGAATCGACCGTAGGGTCGGCTTGCGGGCCTCGCTCGATCAAGCCGCACGCCATGCCGAAGCACAGTCCGGTATTGCTGTGCGGGAGGAACATTACCAAAGCGCCCTCCAACTACTGACAACCCCCCAGGTGCGCCACGCCTTCGATCTCGCTAAGGAGCCGGACCGGTTACGGGACCAATACGGACGGACCAAAATCGGCGGGCGGTGCCTGATGGCCCGTAAACTTGTCGAAGCCGGAGCGCGGTTTGTGATGGTCGACTACGGCTACGACCACGATTACGGTAACGTGTGGGACAACCATAATGCCGAGAGCCAGAATCATCCACACATCTCCAAGATGGTCAAACGTGGCTACCACGTGGCCGGTCTCGATAAGGCGTTTTCCGCGCTGCTCAACGACTTAAAGCAGCGCCAACTGCTTGAGAGCACGCTGGTGGTGTTCCTCACCGAGTTCGGTCGCACTCCCACGATCAATCCGAGGGGCGGTCGCGACCATTGGGGGGCCTGCGGTTCGATCTTCTTCAGCGGAGCCGGTACCCAGGTTGGCCAAGTGGTGGGCACCTCGGATAAACACGGGGCTTATCCGGTCACGCGGGGCTACTCACCCGCCGACGTGGCGGCCACAATCTATCACCTCCTCGGCCTCAAGCTCCAGCAGCAGATCAAGGACCACCAAGGCCGACTACATCCGCTACTCGACGACGGCGAACCCATAGCAGAGATCCTGTCGAGTTAGTCGATTGCCAGGTTCGGGCCATGGTCCCTGTTAAATAGTCCATCCTCGCCGTGCGTCAACCAGCCGACCTGGTTCATTGTTCGGCTGTCGCCTGGTTCGTTCTCCGGCTGTCGCCTGGGACCGGGACACCGGTACCTGAACCACCAGTTGCCATGAAGATCTTACCTGTGGCGTGGGAAGCCCGTTTGTGCATGACGTCCAGCGTCGCCGGTCACCAGGAGAAGCTGCCGCCCCAAAACGGTTTCACCCATTCTTGGCAACAGGGCCGAGAATGGGTGGTTACGAAGAACACTGGGCTGACAGGCCACTCCGCTGGCTCGATGGCCAGTGTCGCCGGTCAGGATATCACGAATTTCGAATTTGCTTCCCGCTCAGAGAACGGCCTTCCGGTTTTGACGACAAACCAGGCCAAAAAACCCGGCCAATACGACCAGGGCCAGGCTCGCTGGCTCCGGCACTACGGAGATGGCACCCAGGCCACTGACCTCTCCCGAAAGTAGCACTACCGACCCGCCCCCGACACTATCGACCACGCTATGATTAAACGTCGTGGTACCCGAAAGGGTGAGCATATGGCCCGCCAGGTCAACCTGGTTGTCAAAAGTGAGGCTACCACTGTCGACGGTGATGGTCGTGTCGTCACTGATCGAGAATGGAGTCTGAAATGTGTGGTCACCTGCTAAAACCTTGACCGAGGGCTCCACCGGCGTGTCCTCGGTGGTGGCAATCATGTTCACCCCGCCAGAGCCCACAATGAGATGACTGGCCGTCTCGTTGTCAAACTGAATCTGATTGATGTCTACCTGGCTGTCAGTAAAGATTGTCGAAGTCGCACCGCTCGCACCACCAAACAACACCGTTTCATCGCTTAAGGTGGCCATCCCGTTGCCTGGACTTCCGCCGGGAGTCCAATTGGTAGCCTGGCCCCAGTCACCCGAGCCGCCCTTCCAAGTGAAATCGGTGGCTGTGTTCGACGTAACGCGTATGTTGTCGATATCGATGCCGAAGTTGGCGTCGTGGTGGGCGACACCATTAATGTCATTGCGGATGCGAAAGCCGTGAAGATTATCCCAAACGTTTTGAGTGAAAGGCTGGGGAGTAAAATCGTAACCCCCAACTGTCGCCGTTGCCAGCATGGTTGCTTTGTCGAGAGTGATCGAAGCTGTGGTCGGGCTGTTGACGGCATGCCAAATGCCATTGTCATGGGTCATACCCAGCTCTACGCCACCCGTGGTTATCTCACCCGCATATTCACTGGTGCCGGACAGTCCCCGGTCAACGGGTGCCCACGTTGGCCTGCCATCAGTGCCATTACCGTTGATGAAGCCCCAGCCTTTGCCATTGGCCCGCGAGAAATGAAGGCCGAACTCGGCGAGTCCGCCTGCGATTTCCAAATAAAGTCCAGAGTTCGCTGTGCCGTTAGAATTACTGCCGCGCTGCACAATCGCATCGAAACTCACCGTAACATCAACCAGTTCCGAGTTGGTCGCGGGCCCGGGAATTGTTGCTCTCGCCACCGACCAAAGCCGACCGGTGACTCCTTGTTCCTTATGCGAATTGCCGTCCAAGGCCATTCCATCCGGATCCAAACGATGGCCTACACTCGAGACATCTTCCTCGTCGTAGTAACCATTAATCATCAAACCCTCATCCGGAGAGTCCAGCCATTTTGCCGTGGTGCCAATCTGTGTTCCAGCTGCGTAGCTCTCGAAATTCTCTTCCCACAACGTTATTGCACTGGTAGGAACCGCCACAACAAACAGCGTAGCCACAACCACGCTGCAGGCGACAAATTTTTTAGACCTCATTTTTATACCTATGCTTTCGCACAATGGAGAAACAAAAAGAGAAAGGCTGCCGTCCCAACATCATACTACGCCGCTCGGATTGCGCTGCCGAAACCGTCGAATTGACATCAGCATTCAGTTCGCAAAACCCATTTGCCAGCCTCTCTCCTCAGTGGCGTGACAATATAAACGCTCCCTGAGGCAAAGCTGTGCTCCACCCCAGGGAACTTGAGTGAACTCCCTAAACAAAAATTCCGTTCTATCGCTTGCGCCGAATCACTGCCAAACCACAGAGTGCCAACAGGGCCAAACCCATGGTGGCCGGCTCAGGAATTACTTGGGTGACCCGGATGTTGTCGACATCGATGCCGAGGTTGGCGTCGGGGTGGCCAACAGGGGCAATGTCATTGCGGATACGAAGGCCGTGAAGACTATCCCAAACGTTCTGCGTGAAAGCCTGGGGAGTAAAATCGTAACCCCCAACTGTAGCCGTTACCAGCATGGTTGCTTTGTCGAGAGTGATCGAAGCTGTGGTCGGGCTGTTGACGGCGTGCCAAATGCCATTGTCATTGGTCATACCCAGCTCTGCGCCACCCGTGGTTGCCGCACCCGCATATTCACTGGTGCCGGACAATCCCCGGTCAGTGGCTGCCCACGTTGGCCTGCCAATAGTGCCATTACCGTTGATGAAGCCCCAGCCTTTGCCATTGGCCCGCGAGAAATGAAGGCCAAACTCGGCGAGTCCGCCTGCGATTTCCAAATAAACTCCAGAGTTCGCTGTGCCGTTAGAATTACTGCCGCGCTGCACAATCGTATCGAAAGCCACGGTATAGGACGTAGCGTTCGCCGAAGGACCAGGGAATGCAGTTCTCGCGACCGACCATTTCCGCGCCCCACCCGCTTGTTGTTCCGAATGCGAATTGCCGTCCAAGGTCATTCCATCCGAATCCAAACGCTGGCCTAATGCCGAGTCCGCACTGTAACCATTGACCATGATACCCTCATCTGGAGAGTCCAGCCATTTTGCCGTGGTGCCAATCCGTGTTCCAGCTGCGTAACCCTCGAAATCCTCTTCCCACAACAATTGGGTTTGAGCGGAAACGGAAACGGCCAAGACTGCAACGGCCAACATGCTCATGACAAAATACTTCATTAGAACGCCTCCCTATTTAAACAGAGAAAAAAATACTCGCAGTAGCCACGCTTCCCAGCACCGTGTGTACATAAACAAATAACGATAGTTTCCTTAACGTAAGCTCAGTATAAACTGACGTTGTTACGATTGTCAAACAAGTTGACTAAAAAGTCTGTCTTGATTTCTTAAAAATCAACACGGATGTCGGCCTGACAAAATGAAATTGTCTTCCTTCGCGGATTGGCCCTTAACGGCGCTCACAACCTGAGTGAATTTGGGTGATAACAACCCACTTTAGATATGGGTGATAATGACCCAGTTTAGGAGAGCGAAGGCTCATTCGTTAGTTTTAACGACAGAGCTTTTTAACGGCACACCGTTATACACCCGGTCATATCATTGGCAAACTATCGGAACTTATAGATTCTACGACCGAAGGGGCGCTCCCGGATGCCCAGTCGCGTGTCCATCGCGGCTGGCCCTTGACGTGGCTGCGCCTCGGCCCGGGTCGGGACCGTAGGCCCGCCGACGGCGAAATTCCGTGTAATGCGCAATTTGGATTCGAAACCTTCACCCCAAAACGGGCCATCTACAACTGCCAATGGTCCGACACGTCACAAATTTTATAATCCCCAACAGCAACGCGCGGCTATTTTGTGCACCGCATATGTAAGGAGTAAACGATGGTTGTCGATACGGAACTGCGTAAAAACGAACATTCAGCCGGCAGCGGCAAGCCGCTGGACGTGGATCAATTCCCGTTCAGCTACGCCGATGAGCCGCGGGAAAATCCTGGGGCGATGGAAGGCATGCTATGTCAGTGTGACGATGGAACCATCCTGTTTAGCGTTTTTGATGCGGTGGTCGAAGGCGATGTGTCCGAGCATTTCGCCTGCACGCGATTCAAACGTTCGACCGACAACGGTCAAACCTGGAGCGAGCCCTGGCATAAAAACAACGCCGATGGCAAAGCCGCCGACTGTCATCACATCACGGTTCTGAAGCTGGCTTCGGGAAAGTTGGGCATGGTCTATGCAACACGCAACGTACCCAAGGGTCGCGTCGGTCGTGATGGCGGCACGGTATTCGCCACCAGTTCGGACAATGGGCAAACATGGTCTGACGTCTCCGTTATCGAGCCGCGCTTCGGCATCTGCTGCACCGGCCATGCGATCGTGATGAGCACGGGGCGCATCGTCGTGCCGGTGTTCAAGTGGATCAGCTACGATCCAACCGGCCAGGCCGAGACCATGATCTCGCCGAGCGTGTCGTATGCATACGTCTACGTATCTGATGACCAAGGCCTGACCTGGACCCAATCCCTCAGCGAACTTTTCGTCAGCCACTACCGCGCGGCGTACGACCTGGAAGAACCGGCAGTGATTGAACTGAAAGACGGCCGCCTGCTCATGCACCTGCGCTGTCAGCTTGGCCGCGGTTACCGATGCTGGTCGGAAGACGGTGGCATCTGCTGGTCGCGCCCCGAGCCGCTACCGTACGCGGCTGGCTACACACCCCATTACCTGAAACGCCTGCCCGGCGGTGAACTTTTAACCCTCTGGACACAGGTCTCCCGGCAGGAAATCCTCTCGGGCTATCATCGCCATCGACTGACATGTGCGGTCTCGCGTGATGAAGGACAAACCTGGGAGAATTTCAAGAACCTCGAGTCGCTGGACGACACGACGGTGGTCACCCCTCCGCCGGCCGATCGCTATGAAGTGATCGAACAGTGGGAAGACTACGGCTACTACCAGCCCTCCCACGCCGAGCGGTACCATCGTGCACCCAGCGTACTTCGTGTCGGCTACCCCAATGCGTTGGTGCTCGACGACGGCAACGTGCTGGTCGTCTACGACTATGGCATGGGCATCTTCGGCAACAAGAGTGGCGTCAAACAGCGCATCATCCCGGCGAGTTGGTTTCTCGAATAGTCTACCAATAAGTCGCGGCGCGTAGGGTGCTTGGCCCATCTGCAAAACCCCACGGCTCGCCAGGCAAACCGGCTCCGCTATGGGAAGCAAAACCAATCCGCTATAATCCTCGCTCCCTTCGAATCGATTCGCGTTCTAACCACAGCAGAGGTTCCACGCAGATGCTAACCCTTGAGCACCCCTACGCCAATATTGACCAGACCCAACCCTTGCGGGGCAACCTGCACGCCCACACGACCCACAGCGACGGCGACCGGTCGCGGCCGGAGGTCGTCGCCGATTATGTCCGCCGGGGATACGATTTTCTCATGCTGTCGGATCACGACGTTTTCACTTCTGATGAAGAGCTGCGCGAGGTCGCCCAGGGCGATTTGGTCTTGATTCCGGGTAACGAAATCACTGCGAACGGTCCGCACATGCTGCACATTGCCGCCAAGCGGCGCGTCGATCCGCACGCCGACCGGCAGCAATGCCTCGACGCGGTTTCCCAACAGGGCGACGGCATCGTGGTTGCATGCCACCCAAACTGGTCGTATCCCCGCGGAGAGGCCGACTTCAACCACTGCTCGCTCGAGAACCTGCGAAAGTGGAACGGGTTCTGCGGTCTGGAAATCTACAACGGGGTGATTGGTCGACTCAACGGCAGCCCCTACGCAACCAACAAGTGGGACCTGTTGCTGTCGGAAGGGCGAAAGCTGTGGGGCTTTGCCAATGATGACAGCCACGCGACAACCGGGGACGTCGAACTCGGCTGGAATGTTGTGTGGGCCGCAGAGCGAACCCCTGCGGGAATTGTCGATGCACTGCATCAGGGCCGTTTTTACGCGTCGACGGGCGTAGCGATCACCGGCATTCGGATCGAGGATGCGCACGTGCAGATAGAGACCGCCGATGCCCAGCGGGTTGTGGCGATCACGCAGCACGGCCAGCGCCTAAAAGTAGCCGATGGACCGCACATTGAAGTCGAGGTCCCAGCCGACGCGGGCTATGTTCGGTTTGAGTGTTGGGGCACCGGTGAAAAGTTTGCCTGGACGCAGCCCTTCTGGGTTACTTCTCCACCGGAACCGCAATCCCCCTCATGATGATGTTCTGGCAGAACAAGAAGATCAGAAAAGTCGGGATTGCTGCAATCACAATACTGGCGTTGACAACATACGGTTCGGCCACGCTCTGAAGCTGAAACAGCCACACCATGAGGGTCCACATTTCCGGGTCGGGAATGATAACCAGCGCCATCATGAACTCGCTGTATGCAGCGGTGAACGCGGCCAGGGCAAGCACGGCCAAAATCGGCTTGGAAAGGCTCATCGTAATTGTCCAGAACTTGGTCCACTCGCCGGCGCCGTCGATGTCGGCCGCCTCGTAAAGTTCTCGCGGCAAGGAATCGAAAAAACCCTTCAGCAGGAAGATACTAAACCCGTTGGCGGCGGCCGGAAGAACCAACGCCCAAAAAGTGTTCAGCAGGCTCACATGGGCGCTACCTTCGCCAAAGAGTCGAGGCATCATGTAGAAACCAACCACGATCCCAACAAGCCCCCCCAGGATTCCCCGGGTCGCCTCGCCTAACCCAGGACGTAACCGGCCCACCAACCAGGCTGCCGAAAAGCCCACGAACACCGCCACCATCAGCCCAACCAACGGAAACCGCTTCAACAGCAAAAATGCGGGAATCATCGTCACCTCGGCCGGAAAGGCCATTGTCAGCATGCAAAACAACAGCATCTTGTAGCTGCTTGGCGGCTTGTAGCGACTTAGCGCATAGGCGGCCAGGGGATTGACCAGGAGTGTGACCAGGATCATCAGTCCGCAGTAAATGATCGTGTTGCGGACGCCATTGCCATGCAGCAGGATATAGTCGAGTACCTTGATGTAGTTGCGTTTGATGAACTCCGACCGCAAGGCACCGGTTTGCTGTGCGAAATCGGCTCGGTCCACCGCAACGATCGGTAGCGCCTGGTGGGGCACCTGGCTTACCGGAACTCCTCTTTTGCTGGCAAGGAATTCTTCGAAACCTTGGCGCACTCCGTAAACCGAAAGCGACTCAAGCGGGCATTGTTTTTTGTTGGTAACAAAATTGGCGTAATCCAAATAGACGCGCGGCGTACCACGGACCCTCTTCATCAACGGTATCTCATCGAAACTCGCGTACGTGGTTTTCCACTGCCGGTTAAGTTCGCCAATGTCTCCCGCGTAGCGCGCGTCCAGAAAATCCCTGAAAGCAGATTCCTGGGCAGGATCGATGCGAATATAGACCAGGTTCAATTCGTTACGGACATAGTCTTCCCAGTCATCACGTGCCTGGCCCGACTTCGGGGCCCTGCGACTCAGCAACACTTGCTGGTAATTGTCGTAGTCCGTGCCATGGGTTTCATTGTATTTCTCGATCGTTGCCCAACGTGGCCTGAGGTAACTGTTCCAGAACACACCGTCCAGGTTCACCACGAAGCGGTCCGCCTCTGGGGCGGACTGTTTGACCTCGTCCAAGAGTGAATAGATGATGCCCTGCGGAAACAAGTAATACCTTGCTTCGAAAGGGGTTTGCGGAGTCTGGACTTGTGACCAACTCTTGTAACGGACCCCTACCGCGTCGGAGTAGGCAACGACGTCTCCGTACCGTTCTCGCAAGAGTTGGAGACACTTTCGCTCATTCTGCCCCAACAACAGGTGCCCGCACCGATACCAGTCCAGCGACCAGTCGGTCTCGGTCCGGAAGGCCATAAACTGCTGTGCGCGTTCTTCCTGCTGGGGATCGATCACCGGCGGACGGATTTTGTGCCAATACCCAATCGGCTTGAACTGGGCCTTTTCTGCCTCGAATTGATCGGTGTACTTCGACTCAACGTACTTGGCCCACAGGACGTCGTCGTCGAAGAAGTAACGCGGAATCGGCGCTATCTGGTAGAAGTCGGCCTTGCTCTTAACCGACCCGGCAAGCATCAGCATCAACGGGTAGATCATGCTGACCGACCCGATCACCAGCACGGCGTAGATCAACAAGACCACACCCGCGACGCGCGAGTCTTTCTGTCCAATCTTACTAATTACCGGCATATCAATCGGTTTCCGCGACACGGAACTCAACATTGCTAAGGCGTTTGAGCTGAAAGACGGTAAAGCCGATCAGCAGTGCGCCAATAATCCACGCCATCGCCGCACCCTCGCCAAACTTCAGGTGCCCAAACGTGGTGTAGAACAGCCTGAGACCGATCACCTCGGTTGCTCCTCCCGTCTCGGTGTAAGGCCCCCCGCCGGTCATGGCCAGGATGTAACCTCCCGAGCCGCGGATCGCACCGATCATTGCGCCGGTAAAGTTGATCATCACCAGGATTTTGATCATCGGTATCGAAATGGAGAAGATTTTCTGGCGGATCCCCGCCCCGTCGATGTCGGCTGCTTCGTAGAGTTCCTCGGGAATGGTCTTCAGCGCTGCCATGTAAATCAAACATCCCGGCCCCATGCCGGCCCAAATCGTGGGGATCAGGCAGAAGAACAATGCCCACGTCGGGTTCGAGAGCCAATCCTCGCGGAAGAAACCGAAATGAATCCCGGGCAGCAGATTAAGTGCCCACACCACGCCGTTGAGCACCTGGTTCACCATCCCGTCGGGGGTGTAAAAGTTCTTCCACATAATGATAACGACCAGCCCGCTGAGCACAGCAGGCAGATAATAGATTGTGCGAAAGAAGGTTTTTCCGCGTGGCACTTCGCTCAGCAAAAACGCCAGGATAATGGGCGTGCAGAATCCAAAAATCATGAACAGCAGTGCGTACAGGATCGAGACCCACAACGACATCCAAAACTCCCTGTCGAACAACACGGCGGAGAAGTTTTCGGTCCCACTCCACTGGCTATCGCCCATGACGCTGTAGTCCTGAAACGCAATAACCGTACCCTTGAGCATCGGCCAGTACATCCAGATCCCAATCAACAGCAAGGCTGGTGCGGCCAGCAGGTAGGCCTTCCAATATTTACCGAACTGCCAACCAGCCAGTTCCCGATGGTGCTCTGGTGTGAAGGCCTTGAACACCATCCGCATTACAATCGCAAAGCTGACCAACACGATCGCAATCACAATCCACGCGATGATGTTACGATGCCTGGCCTGTTGAGGTGACAGGTTGCCCAGCATCTTCTCATTAATCCGCTTGGTGCCACGTTCCATGATCCCCTTGATGATTGCCTTGGCACGCGTCTTATCTCCTGCGTCAATGGCGGCGCGAATTTCCTGGTTGCTGGCAATCGCCATCAAGGGAAAACGCATCTCGTCGTAGACGTACTGGCAGTTCTTACCGTACGGCTCGGGAACGCCGCCGGAAGCAGCAATTTGGTGAGTCCGCTCCAGGTCGGGTGAGATGCGACGGATGACACTGTCGTAGCGACCATCCTGATTGTGGCTCATCAGGAGCTTGCTCGGTATGAGAGTACCCAGGCCCGCTTCCACCAGTTTCTCCACGCGAACCTTGCGTGCCTCGGGGCCATCGAAAAACTGGATGTACTGCCATGCCGCATCGCGGCGCCGATCGTCGTTTTTCAGTCCGGCAAAGATCCCCACCATCCGCGCATTGAACTGGCTCCGCTGCAACCCTGTTGGCCCCGCCGGCAAAGGACCGAAACCAAAGGTCTGGTCCACGGCTTTCCCCAGAAAGCGATCCTCCAGGTATCTGAAACTCATGCCGAAATGGACGGTATCTCCACCCCCCTCGTTCGAGGTTTGATACACACCTCGACAGACCAGCTTTCCATCCCGGATTACCTTCTCGTGACTTAGCCGCGCCCAGAAGTGGGCCGCCTCGATCGCTTCCGGCGTATCGAACACGCAGACCCAGTCGCCGGCCTGTACGTTGGCCAGATTTTTCTTGTCTCGAAAGTACTCGACCTCGTCGGGGGCTACCCGCTTGACCACATCTCCTCCCGCTCCGTAGAGGAAGTTCACAAACACAAATGCCGGTTCCATCGCCGCTATTTCTATGCCGTAGTGGCCCCGTTCCGGATCGGTGAAGATTTTTGCCCAAGCCAGCATTTCTTCCCAGTCTCGCGGCGGGCGCAACTCAACCCCTTCGTCGGCGTGTTCCGAGAATAGCGCCCGATCATACTTCAAGCCGAGTGCAACCGGGCCAATCGGAAACGCGTACGTGTGGTACCCATCCCCCTCACGACCCATGCGGCGCATAACTTCCCAGCACTGCCTCGGTACCCGGTCTTCAATGCGCGCCCAATTGGCACCTTTCTTCAGCTCGGCAATGTAGTCGTCGTTGTTGAGCAGATGACCATCTTCGATCGTTACGCCCGCTAACTCTTCGACGTAATCGTCCAGCGGATAGAGCAAACCCATACTGATGTAGGTTTGCGATTGCCGGAAATTGACAGACATCACATCCGGGGCTATGTCACCGGCAATCTGCATAAACGGCAACATGTCGTGGTGCCTGCCACCAGGCAATTGCAGACCGGTCGTACTGACCGGATTGATGTCAGGAAAACGTTTGCGGAACATGTCCATCACCGCCCGCTTGCCTTCCTCGATTGGCCCCGACCCAAATCCCGACGGCACGCCATAGGCCCGCAGGTTTATGGTCGGCAGGTCGTCCGCGGGTCCGGGGGAGTCCGCCAGGGACGTGCTGCACCCCAGCAGGCACAACAATGGCACCAGGAGACTGAACATCGAAAATCGAACCCTTAAGACCGCAGAACCCACACAAGGTGCGCGCCTGCCCAGCGGACACACTGCCACCGTCGGTGGGTGAGAATGGACGTGAACACGGGTCAAAAGCATAGCGGGGAACATCGGTTTTGAAAGTCCTGGACCTTCAGTCTCTGGTTTTGCCTGAGGCCACGCCTCACCCGATTCTCAAATTGCCTTGGTTTTGGATTTCGGAACTTAAGTCGATCCTGCAGCAAGTTAACCGCCCCTGCGTCTACCCATCCTTGTTGCACTCGTAGCCGTATTGCGCGACTGCCATCGCCAACTGTTGGCCGCCTCAGCGCAGACCAGTCGCAGTTGGTCGCCGACCCGCTGGTCGTGGACTTAGCCACCAAAAGCGTGGATGCGATGACAACATCAGTCCGTTGGCAGGGCCCATGCGATCGAACACTCTAATTGTAACAAATTCTGGCATCCGCTGAATTGCCAATTCCTTCTAGTTGCTTTTTGCGCAACCTGATTGCCAACCTTGCTGCCTCGCTTGGAAAATCATCACCGCCGGTCACAACCATCCTTAGACCAAACTCATCAAGTTGAAGGCCTGACAACAGGGGCATGGGTATCACACCTCACCGTACCGCCCCGAATTCAATCGTCTGTAGATATGGCTATCAGTTTCCAGGCAGGGACAGGGGCTCTTGCTGAACCCTCTGTCGTCTTTATAGAGCTTGCCCGGATGCCCGGAGCACCGCACGGAAAAGTCTTTCCTAGCGGCCAGCCTGCGATATGCAAGCAACATCCCGGGGGCCAATTTCCACCACCAGCCAGGTGGTGTCGCCTTTGGTGCTGGTGGTGATCGGGGTCCCATTCCACAAATCGACGTATTGGGCGCCCCCGCTGGCGGGAATCTCCAGCAGCTTTCCCCGGGCCGTTCTGTAGTTGGCATTAAACACCGTCCAGATCACCTTTTCGTCTGTTCCGAACCGGTTGACAAAGGTCCCTGGAAGCAAGGTGGGAACCAGCGGTTCGACATCCGATGAGGTGAATGCGTCCGCATGCTCGTGCTCGATCTGAAACAATTTCCGATAATCCTGGGTGGCTTCTTTGCCAATGAATCCCTCCGGGTCGTAGCCGCGCGACATAAACAAAGCGTCGCCGTTGAAGAGTACGAACTTGAGACGCTCCCAGTTGTTGTCCTTGAGGCCGTAACCGTAGATATTGTTAAAACACTTGATGTCGGGAAAGGCAAACCGCGTCATGTTCATGGGGACTTGGATCTGCCGCGTGAGGTAGCGAAGAAGGCCTCCCTGGTAAAAGCTGTTCTGGAACTGAAGCCGGGTATCTTCGGGGTGTGCCTCCGAGCAGATCACCACGTCTTCCGGAATAGCCTCTCTGATCCTTTTGGTCAGTTCGCGTTCACCGTAGAAGTGCGGTTCCGGCGATTTGTGGGGATGGTCCGTATGGTTGCATATACTGGCGCCGGACCCAAGCTGATCGAGGTAGAGAATCTTGACGCCCAGGTCCCTGGCCAGAAATGCCTCCGACTCCACCACGTAATCAACCCACTCTTGAAACGAGAGGCAGGGGACATACCCCATCATGCCACCGTAGTCGACAGGTCGATACCCAAATCCCCATTCGTGTCGCTTTGCCCCAAACCGGTGTGCGTTCTCGTTGATGAGAATCGGATTCGTGTAAAGGCTGATAGGAACGCCAGCCTCGTTGGCCTTCTTGATGAAGGATTTAAAATTCTCTTCGCCTCCTACCGGGAACAGGGCATCCCGGTCATATTCGCCCGAATACTCCTGCCGATGAAAGAAACCGGGCTCACTGGAAGTGTAATCAGGGTGATGCGTTGGGTTGTCGGGATGCTCCCGGGCATGCCACCCGGAGAGAGTCACCGCATCACAATAACCAAACAGATCACGAACCCTCTGGGCTCCGGCAATCAGACCTTCCAATCCCGAATAAACATACCAAGTCCCTGTTAAGAATGACCTTTTGTACCAGTCCTGGGCCGGGGGTTTGGGGTTGTACCAGGTGCCCACCCAGTCCCGGTACAAACGGAAACTCTCGCGCCAGTCACCCGGCGAAATAGCAATCATGCATTCGGGAAAACTCCAGCTTGCGCCGGGTTGAATCCACTCTTCAAGATATTCCAGCCGGTACCAGCCCCCTTCTTCTGCCTTGCCCAGGTCATACCAGTGAAACTGACCTTCCAGATCATTGCTCAACAGCGTCAGCGCATACCACTGGCGTGGATTAAAGAACGAGTCGACCTGGTGCGGATGCCCGGCCCCGTGGGAGGCGTAAACATACCCCTCGTCGTGGTGAATCATGGCCGCGCCCAAACTCTCGGAAAAGTAATACCACGTATCCTCCAGCGAACCGAGTTTGAGACCTTCAAGGATCGGAAACTGGACTCTTCCCAAAAAAGGTTCGCCCCCCTCGTTTACCAGGGTCAAGCCCATTTTGATTTTCCCGTCTTCGGTCAGGGCTATATTGACCGCCGCGCGAAGATCTGTTTTCTCGTCCTGGTACGTGAGATCCACCAGAATGCCATTGTCTGAAGCTTTCCTGCCTGTCACTTTCCATTGGTCCGATCCGATCCATTTGTCGGTGTGCTTGATCGCAAATACCGGGGACCGATCCAGAGTGACTTCACCGAACAGGGGCGAACCAAGCTGGTTCCATTCCAAGCCGTGTTGAAGACTGAATTTCGCGGCGATGAGCCCATCGGATACGCCCGCACTGTTTTGCTGGACGTTGGACTCGGGTTTCCTGGTGATGGCAGGAAACTTTTTGTCGACGACCGGATACCAGGGTGAGATTTCGCCCGGCCCGGGCTCAGGCGAGATGGGTCGGCCCCGGTTACAGGTAAGCGCCACCAGGGCAAAGCTACACTTATACACCTTGTCGTGAAAAACCAGCTGTTGGGGGACTTTTCCGGGCCCCGGATGGACCACGTAAAGTGAAAGCCCGTTGTCCAGCCCATAGCTCTTACTGGTCAGATTTAGCGGGATGACATGATCGGAAGTGCCGTCGCGATAGACGATTTCGGCCGTGAATCGCTCACTCTGGTTAATCGGGGCAATCGGTGCCTTGAGCGGTCCGGAGTCCGTGTCGATCGGTGGTATCTTTGACCAGATCAAAAGAAATATTTCTCGTGCCGAGTCGGGAAGGTCGACCTGAAGCGGTCTTTGCTCCTCGAGCAGGCGACCCGTTTCAGGAACATCATCGACCTTGGGGATCCGGAACGGAATCTCGTTGACTTCAACCAGCGGGTGAGAAAAAATGTCGGCCGACTTGCTGTCCGGGGGAATTGGAAATGGTGCTTCCTGCAGCCTGGGGGGCAAACGGGTCGGGAGAAGGTTCGCCTGGCCGGAGGCCTCTTGGTTCTCAAGCGGGGTAAAGTTAAAGGTCTTCTCTTCAACCTGCCATTTCCCACTACCGCTCTCGCCAACAATCTCAAACCCGATCACGGACAGGTGACTGCCGCCGCCCACACTCTTCTGACCAATATTCTTGATCTTCAGTGAATGCTTTCCGGGCGCAATGAACTTTTCACAAACCAGGATCGATGTGCGAAAGTTGCCGGTGGCAAACGTGTCAATTTCCGTTTGAAGCTCATCGTCAATGAACACCTTCAGACAGCCGCCATTGGTCACCTTCACCAGACCCAGAGATATTTTGTAAACAGCCCCCGGATCCGGGACGATCACATCGAAAAGCAAAAAAGTATTCGGCCCATAAGTCTGCATGCACGGGATGCCATTCTGCGGAGTCTCACCCCAGTTGTCAGCCTGCCCGGCAAGATTTGCCGCGATGAATTGTGTCGGTTCGCCGTAGGCACTGCACGTTAAAGCAACCAGTGTGATAGCCCATCCCACCAATCCAGGGTTCCAACGAATTCTGTTCAAATCGTTCATTTCAACTCCTTCGGTTCCTCGTAGATATCGTGGGAGCAATTCCCATCCAAGACGCCGATTGCATCGCGGCCAGACTTGTTTGCGGTCACTTCAGCATAGACTTTGGTGGTGTTGTTGGGAACTGACAGGACTTTATTTAATCCCACTGGCCGGGTCTCGCCACCCTGGGGCGGCTTGACGAGTTTGCTCAGCCAGCGAGAGCCGGGTGCAAATCGAAGTTGATCAGAAAATCCGCAATGCCTCAGGCCGCGGTCGATGTTCGCACCCAACCGAGGATCGATCTGGCAAACCGTGTCACGGCGCCCTGTCCTTCAGCGGCAAGATCACCCGGAACCCGCGGTCTTGCCAGGCGTTGCCCGGGGCAACATGGAAACGCGCCACGCTGCCCATGGCGCTCGAAGGGAACCAGTCAGGCGTCTTTCTGTGAACGCCGGGGCCGGTGCTCCACGATCCGCCGCGCAGTGGCTTGGTCTGCGATTCTGGATCCCGTCGAACCGAGTCGTCGGACGGGGCGTCCTCGTATCGGTAAATGTAATCGTCGGCGCACCACTCCCACACGTTGCCGTGCATGTCGTACAATCCCCACCGGTTGGGTAGCTTGGTCCCCACCGGGTGGGTGAGGTGCTCAGCGGCCAGATCCGCCCAGGCGTAGTCGTGAAGGTTCTGTTCGTCGTCCCCGAAGGAGTAATTAGTGGTTGTGCCGGCCCGGCAGGCGTACTCCCACTGCGCTTCGCTGGGGAGTTCCAGGCCGGCCCAGGCACAGAACGCCATCGCGTTGTGCCAACCCACCCAGACGACCGGATACTCATCCTCCGGGGACATGGCACTCTTGTCTTTGAAGTGCAATAAATACAGGTCATATGCAGGGTCGACGTCAGCGTCGCCGTCGTAATCGGGCCTGGCCTCGATGAACCGGCGATACTGGCCGTTGGTGACCTCCGTCTTGCCCATGTAAAAGGGCTGGGCGATCGTCACCTCGTGCGCCGGCGCGACGTTGGATGCGGCGAAGCGATCGTCGGTGCCCATCACGAACGTGCCGCTGGAAATGAGAATCAGCTCGATACCGGTCTTCTCGTGGATGACGCGGTCGGCATAACCTGTGGGACCCGGCTTGGCATTGTCAGCAGCGACGCAGCCGGGGGGCGTTTTGAGGGACTCGGCACCGGTGATCGTGCCGGGAGCCGCGGCGAATATCAGCAGGATCGTCGTCCAGGTCCTCATGGTAGCTTCTCCAACTTCAAGGCAATCATGCCGTGCGGCGGTATTTCCACCGTGTCGCCGACGATGCCGCCCTTGATTTGCTTCAGCGGTTTGACGCCGCTCTGGACGGTCCACTCAGTGACTTGCAATTGCTTCGATGCGTCGAGCCCGGCGATCTCGTCGAGGTCGGTTTTCCAGCTGAACTGGTGCGGCTGGTCCTCATAGTTCATAAAAAAGATGCCGACACTCCCGTCGGGTGCCCGCCACGCTGTGCCTTCAACGGCCGGCGCCTTGAACGGGCCGTCGGCTGCCTCCATCGTCAGGAGCGGTATGTCCCCGGTGACCTCGGGGGGACGCAGCATTTCGCCATAGCCGAGGTACGGCCGGGCGAACTCGTGACTGCACCGCAGGAGGTCGCCGTACCACTGGAGTGTCTCGGCCTGCGAACCGGGAACCTCAGTCTGGTCAGGAAACCCCAGCGAGCCGGGGAGTTGGCTGATGCGGCCGTAGAGCCACTGGCGGCTGAGCGGGATCTGGCCCGCCTCCATCCAGTGCATGCCGCCGAACAGCTGGGTGTAGTCGTGATAGACCGCCTGCCACACGGGCGCGTCGGCCGTGATTCCCACGTAGGCAGCATCGATCACATCGATACAGAACTCGGCGAGGTCCTCCGCGCAGAGCATGGCCTCGGGATCGATCTTGTGCACGCTGCTGCGCACCTGTTGGAACAAATCGTGCACGCCCCGTGCCCAGTAATCGCCCCCGCCCAGCGCGTGGCCGTGGGTCGGATTGAAGCAATCGGCCATGTGTGTCGAGAAGTAGTCGAAATAGATGCCACCCGTACGATAGCGCTCGACGAATTCGACCGACACCTCGGTCAACTTGTCGCGCCAGATCTTCGAGGCCGGGCACATCGCAATATTTTCTTCGGACGGCTCGAGTTCGGCCCAGAGCACGCTCTCGCCGTCCTCGCCCAGCATGGCGCCTTTCTCTTTGGCTCCCCTGCGGCGAAAGTCCTCCGACGCGCCGTTCCACATCCATCCCATGACGTAGGGCACGACGCGCGCCCCGCGGTCGCGCAGTTCACCAACCACCCGTTGGTAGTTGACCGAACCGGGCTTGGGCGGGAAGTACTCCGGGCCGGCGTCGTGGATGGTCCATCCATTGAAGTGGCCATAGTCGTGCGTGACGGTGATGGGAAAATCGAACAGGTCACGCTTGATGAACTCGCGTTGCTGGGCCAGCGGATCGCCCATGTGGCCGAAGGCCCAGTAGTCGATGTTCAAAAACCACTTTGGGTAATCATCACGCTGGACCATGGGGCCCTTGGCACACCACGGCGCGGTGATAGCCCAGCGGCGATAGATGCGTGCCGCGTCGTACCAGTCGCCTTGAAACGGACCCAGCACGCAGTCACCCGGCGATTCATAGTGCGTCACAGGCTCGGAGCCGCCCCAGTCGAGCACGGGATGCGATACGGCGTAGCTGAGCGTCTGCGTGTCGGCATGCGGCGTCCAGCTAAAATCCTTCCAGGCCGATGTTGGGTCGTGGTCGCCGAAATAGAGCCCCCGCCCGTCGCCCAGCAGCGCCGCGAGTTGCATGTTGTATTCGATACAATACTTCATCTTCAGCGGCTCACCTGTGACCAGCGGTGACGGCCGCGTAAACCCCGATCGGAACGTGAACAGCACGCGGTCGTCCGCCCCGTTCTTGGTCAGCGGCCGGATGCCGTCGATCACGGGAAAGACGACATCACGCAGTCCCGCGCCCTCGGCAACGGTGTCCACCTGAATCCGCGCCCTCAGCAGCCGGTCATCCGCACCAAGCCGCGCCACGACGGTCACACGAATGTCGCCGGTCCAGGTGAATGTCAGCGCATCCGCTTGAGAGTCGACCTGGCAAGGCAAATCGGTATTGGCGATAGTACGTCCGTCTTTCAGCTTCACCCGCCACCACGGAGCAGCCGGCGCTGCCGGGTCGAGCAAGCCAGCCGGTCGCCCGCGATCCTCGATCCCGATCAGCCCACCTCCCTGCCGGGCCGGCGCCCAGTGGTAGGCGACCTGGTCGTTACCCAGTGTCGGGCCGCTCGCCTCGACCGCGACGGCACGCGGAGCCGAGCCGCAGAGGGCCAACATCAATGACCCGATGAAGATCGTTCGAAACAACAGTGCGTGTTTTTGTTTGGCAGGCATTCTCAAAATCCGAAATAGAAAATCGAAATTCAAAACAAATCCAAATGTTCACAACACGTTAGCCGACAGGCATAGAACCGAACCTGGTCGGTTTTACTTGTCGACTTTCGCCATTCCGCTGCGGTGATGCATATTTTCACAAGTTTGCCAACGGCAATTCAAGGGGAGAGTCTGGAATTGTCCACCGCCAGAACCACCCTGAACCCGAACTCGGGGCAGGCATTGGTTGGGGCGCTGTTGTAACGGGCACTGTTGCCGCAGAGGTAGGGGGCTGAGCTGTTGCCCCAACTTCCGCCGCGGACGACTTTCGTCATGGCGTCCTCAAGAAGGTTTGCCGATCCGTCTATCGGAGCGCCATCAAAACTCGGGTGCCAGTCGTCTTCGACCCATTCCCAAACGTTACCCAGCATATCATGGAATCCCCAGGCATTAGGCAGCTTTCCGGCAACGGGGTGCGTGTAATGGTTTTCACTGTCGCGACCGGCGTGCGCCCAGCCGTACCTGGCAAACTCTTCGCGGTCGTTGCCGAAGTAGTAAAGCGTGGTTGTACCTGCACGGCAGGCATACTCCCACTGCGCTTCGGTGGGAAGGGCCAGGCCTGCCCATTGGCAGAAAGCTTTGGCATTTCTCCAACTCACCCATACCACAGGGTAGTCGTCTTCGGGCGACATAATACTCTTACCACGCCAGTGTCGCAGGTAAAGGTCGTAATCGGGGTCGGGATCCACGTCGGGTCGACCGTCATATCCACTCTCGTCGACGAACCGCCGGAATTGTGCATTGGTGACCTCCGTCCTGGCCATGTAATACGGTTGGGTCATGGTTACCGGGTGAGCCAAATCGTCGCTCCTGTATGGCGACGACCCCATCATGAACCTGTCGGAAATGACCAGGATCAATTCAATACCGGTCTTGTTGTGGATGATCCTGTCCGCGTAGCCGTCAAGCGATGCCTTGGCGTCCTTTGCGGCCTGGCAATCAGCAGGCACCTTCAAGGGTTCGGCCTGCGCGACCATGGTCAGGCAACCAACGATCACCAGTACGGCGAGTGATGTTCTCATTGCACGACCTCCAACTTCAACGCGATCATCCCCCACGATTCAAGGTTCATGGTCGTACCGACCACACCGCCTGACCATTCACCAAGGACTTTTTCGCCAGCCGGGGTCCAAAGCGTGACTTTGACTTTCTTGTCGGTGCCGATGCCGGCAATCTCGTTGAGATCCTTGGTCCATGTGAACTCATGATCCGACTCGTCATCGTAGTTCACGAAGAAGATTCCCACCGAACCGTCCGAAGCTCTCCAGGCGCTCCCCTCCACCGCGTTGACCGTGAATGGCGGGTCGTGTCCGGAGATATCAATGGTCGGCAATGCTCCGGTAATCGCGGGCGGGCGCAACATTTCGCCGTACCCTAAATAAGGTCGGGCAAACTCCCAGTGACATTGGACAAGAGTTTTGTAAAAGGGGCCCGCCCGCCGATAAATCGGTTCGGGTGACGTGGCAATCGCGTATTCCTGGTGCAGCCAGCCGTTCTGGCAACCCATCAGCCACTGACGTCCAACGAACGGGGGGGTGAACCGGTTCGTCAGGCCGCCACTGAAGATCTGCGTATAGCCGTGATAGATGGCAAGAAAGATCGGCGTATCCGATTCCGGGCCAGCCTCGTAACAGGTGTCGAGCACGTCGATGCACCACTCGGCTACGTTTTCTCCACAGAACATCAGTTGTGGATCCATCTTTCGGCACTCGGAGCGCACCTGCTCGTACAGTTCATGCACGCTTTTAGTCCAGTAGTTACCGCCTGCGATCGGGTGGCCATGGTCCTGGTCCCAGCAATCAATCTTGTGGACGGTGAAATAATCGAAGTAGATTCCTGAGAAGCCATACTTGCCGATCAATTCCTTGGAAAGGGAGGTGAGTTTATCTCGCCACTGCTGTGTGTGGGGACACATCGCGGCTTGCGGGTCATCGCCCCCGGCCCAGGTCCAAATGACGTCTCCCGATCGCCCGAGGATTGCGCTTTTTTCAGCGTCTTCGGTGCGGTAGCTTTCGGTGGTCATATTCCACAGCAAGCCGATGACGTACGGGATGACGCGCACACCTCTTTTTCTCAGGTCTTTGATGACGCGCTTGTAATTTTCCGTACCAATCCGCGGTGGCAGGTACTCGGGATTCCGATCGTGATGCCGGAAGCCAAACGTGTAGTAATAATCGTGACAAAGACTCTCGGGTAAATCAAAAAAGTCATGCTTGGCATGTTCCTGTTCGATGCCTTCTTTGTCCCGCAGAGCACCGTCGGTCCAGTAGGGAACCCGGGCAAGCCATTGAGGGTAGTCTTCGCGTTGGTGGATCAGGCCCTTGGCGCACCACGGTGCGGTAATCGCCCAGCGGCGGTAGATCCGCGCCGCGTCAAACCAGTCTCCTTGAAACGGTCCCATCACCACATCGCCCGGGCTTGCATACGCCGTGACCAGCTCATCACCACCCCAGCCAAGAACCGGATGGACGGCGGAGTAGGTCAAGGTGCCGTCCGCTTCGTCGGGTATCCAGTAAAGGTGCTTTTCGTTCGCCTGTTCGTCCTCCTCGCCGAAGTACAGGCCCATGCCGTCACCCAGCAGCGCTCCCATTGGCAGGTTGATTTCGATCGGGTAGTCGAGAAAGATCGTTTCCTTGGAAACCACCGGAGAAGGCAGGGTGGCACCCCGTCTGCGCGATATGAGAATCTTGTCCTGTTTGCCCTCTGCGGTAAGCGGCGCGATGCCGGTGATGATCGGGAAGGTCACCGTTTGTAATCCAAGGGCCTGGCCCTTGGTGTTGATGGTCATGCGCGATCGCGCGAGGCTCTCGCCGGTTACGAGCCGCGTCTGAACCTTCACCTGCATGTTGGGCTGCTGCCACTCGAATACCAGTTTCGCTTCACCTTCTGATGCCTCGAAACTCACCTCGCACGGAACTCCCACATTGTCAAAACCGCGGGCTTGTCCCTCCCGGCTCTTGGCTTCGATCTTCCACAACGTCGCTTCGGCCTGATCCACCGTCAGCAGCTGCCTGCCTGTCCGCAGGTCGCGCAGCCGAAGCAGACCAGCCCCGTTTTCAGCCTTGTCCCACAGGTAAATCACCTGTTCGTTGCGGAGGTAGGGAAATCCGCCCAGGGTGCCTGCTTCTACACCCTTGGACCTTTTGGCTTCTGCACCGGCATCGACATTCAACAGCTTCGCCAGCACGTCGCCTTCGGTCAGGGGTGTCGCGGTTGTAGCAGTATCAGGGGTGGCGGGCGCAGGGGCGAAATCCCACAGGGAAAAGTCGTCAACCCGAATGATGCCACCGGCGCCGCCCTGGTCCCGCGGAACAGGGTTCACCGTCAAGCTGTAGAAATCCTCAACCGTCGTGGACTGCTCAGCGGTGAACTCGCCAGATACGTATTTCCACTTGCCGTCAACCGTCATGTCGAAATAAAGGTCGACGCGGTCTTGATTGGTATACTCTTTCTGTTCCCGGGCGATCACGTTTTCGACCGGGCCGTCAGGGTCACCACCGGCGATGACCTTGTACCAGATGGAAATCCGGTATTTCTTGCCGCCTTCAAGGCCGTACGCCGACCGGCGGATAAAATTGGCACAGGCGAATGCATCGGTGGTATCGATTTGAAGAGATTGTTTACCGGTTGAACCCGGACGCGTGTCTTCGCTCACTGAATAGACAATGCCCACGGCGCCGGGTCCTTTGCAATGCCACGGGTTCCATCCCGATTTGCCTGACTCAAAATCACCATTTCTGAGCAACTCTCGCGCATCGACACCAGGCACCATCGAGAGCGTAAAAATCATCAGGACGATGATCGAACTGGCTATCTGTCGCAAAGTGGCTTGAAGCACTTCTGGTCCTGTCGGGCAAGCGGGCGGACAACGAGGGAGCCCCGGATGAATGGACCCACCATCGTATTGCCTCCAGTCGAGAGGATTTCTACAAACATGTTTGCGGTGCTGCCTAATTCGTTGAGCCATGAGTACAGGGTATCAGACGATCGGATCAAATTCGAGAAGATTCATCGAATCTTCGCCCACCGCTATTTCAAAAACAGGCGTTTCTCAAAACACCTGGCCACGAGGACGAGCGAACGTCAAAGGGAGATGTCGGAACACCGGCTCAAATCCTTCTGAGTGTCGATCCGCGCGGACAACCGGAGCGACCATCCCCGCTGGACGCTCATCTGTTGCTATAACGCAGCCCGCAACGATCCATACCGCGATTCGCACCATCCGCGATATACCCCGCTCAGCAGGCTCGAAGACAAGCAGGTGGTGCAGGTTGGGCGACGACAGCGGGAATGGTTGGCGACTTAGCGGTTGGGCCAAAGTGAGAAAACCACGCAACAGAATCGTCGCGCTCCGGTTGTCCACGCGGATTGCCACGCCCTGGGAATAGTATACATATGTTGCTTGCCTAGAGCCTCCGCTACATCACGCCACCAGACCGGCTCGCGTCGCTGCGACAACAACTCCCATGTCCTGATGGTCTGCTCGTCCTCCCAGGCCGCGGCGCATGGCGGCGTTCCAAACCGTGCGGTCGATCGACGGCAACCGCTCGAACAGTCGTCAGCATCTGGCATAACACTATCCGACAGCCAAGCTGAGAAGCTGTTACCAACTGCAGTGCCGATCCGTGAAGGCTCAGTAGGAGCTCCGCCCTCCCAATCTGAGGACTTGAATGCAATCAGTCGTTACTCCCGCCATCTGCCGCGAAGATCTCTTTCGGGGATCGTCTCGGTGAACTCTGCGCGTGAAAACGGACCGAGTTGAAGTTCACACAGAGGCGCAGCGGCCGTGTCCCTACGTATTTGCCAACTCAGCCATCTCGTCCACAAGTCGCAGGTCGGCGCGTGAACCGGCGCGGCGGAGCCGGTGACGTTCAACGAGCATATTCGACCGATCCTGGCGGAGAACTGCTTTGCTTGCCACGGATCGGACGCGTCGCATCGCGAGGCCGACCTGCGCCTACTGATAGGCATGTCGGGTTCCAGCGGCTGTCCGTCTTTGACCGGATAGACCGCATTCATGCCTTCCAGCCCCCGGACGTGCAGTTGATCATGCCGTGGCGCGATTCCTCGCGAGCTGGTGCTTGGGGTTGAGCTCGATATCACGAACCGACCTGAACCGGTGTCTGATACCAGGCGTTGTAGAGATATCCTTTCAGGTTCCAGTCGACCGTTTCCGGTTGGACGGCACCCGCCGAATCGATGGCCCGGAGGATCAATTGATCCGTCATGGTATTCACAGCGATTTTCGCTTTCCAAAGGGACCAGCAATATTCCCGCCGAGGTGAAAGTAATTTCGTGCGTTGCCAGGTCGTGCCCCCATCGGTGGAAATTTCAACGCGATCAATCGTCCGCCCCGGATCTCCCGGCGGCAGGGCATAGCCGGAGACGGTGATTTTTCCGCTGGGCAGCTTGGCATCTGCCGGAGGATTGCAGATCGCCGAGTTAATCGGGAACTTGTAAATCGGTTGTGCGGCGGCCCATTCGTCCTGGTCACCGTTGGTGACCAGTTTGTAGGCATTGGCAACGTAATGGTTTGGCGAAGGACGATCACTGACCACAATGCGGCCGAGCCATTTAACGCTGCGAGCTCCCACGTACCCCGGAACCACCGTTCGGATCGGGTAGCCATGGCCAGGCGGTAACGGCCTGCCATTCATGGTGGTCGCCAGCAACGTGCCGTTGCCGAACCGGGTCTTCTCCAGGCTCTTTTTCACCGGAATAGATGCCCCGAACGGAAATGTTCGATTGTCCTTTTTCACCTGGTCAATACTTTCGAACCAGACATGTTTTGCTCCCTCCTGCAATCCGGCCAACTGCAGCACGTCAGCCAGCCGTACGCCGCCCCACCGGGCATTTCCAATCGGCCCAGCTGCCCACTGGACACCGCCGACTTTTTTGACACGGCTATGTTCGCTGCGCCGGTTCCCGGCGCACGTCATGGTGGCAGTGATCTCGGTGGCGGGAAAACGGTCCGTTATTTCAGCGATCGACAGGCTCATCTTTCGTTGAACCATTCCCTCGACCGTTATCCGGAACGAATCCAAATCGACCTTCGGCACGGGAGCATGGCTACGAACGTAAAAGTGCTTGATGGGAGTTTCCCACGATTGGACCAGCTTGCTCAATGCGGGCTCGGCGTTCATGGGAGTTGCGCCGCGAACAATCAACTGTTTGCTGTCCGTGTCTTGCTGTCCGGCAAACATCCGGGGTTGGTTGATCAGCCCCACGGTTGCGCTGGCCGTCGCTAAACCCAACCAGTGACGCCGATCGAGATATTTCCCAGGAAGTGATGGAGGTTGCATGAAGAGGGTTTTCCTTTGCGATCCAAGTGCGATTCATGAGAGGACGCATTGGGTGTTTTTAACAACCCCGAGCGATGGGGTGTTAGGAAAGATGAATCGGGGCGACTGGCGATTCCAATATCCTAACACCCTCCCGCAGCGGATGAAAACTTGCTGACTGTGTGGTAGAATTATGCATGATTTATAAGTCCAGAATCACGGATAGAGATTTTGGCAACGACAGCAGGTCAAGACCGGGTCGAAGTTCACGTAGAGGCGCAGAGACGTCGTCCGCAGAGAGATCCAGGTGGGAGCTTGTCTAGTGCTCTACCGTGCCGCACACTAGGCGTTTGAAAACTGACGCGACAAATCAAAACCAGGAGGACGAGTGGTGGGGAACTTCGAGGCCGGGGCGGCCATTCGGTCAATATCACCCGACGAGAGCTGGTTCCGGGCCCGCCGCGGTGCGCTCGGCCGAGGGTCGGCAGACGGGTACCGGTCCCATTCTTTCACCGAAGGTGTCGCCGAGCCAATTTTCACCCGGACTCTGGTCACGCGCCAGGACGACCACTTGCTGGTTCTGATCACGGCGGACCTGATCACGATTGAGAACTGGTTGGTGAACCGTGTGCGCGAGCAGTTGGGCCGCACGGCCGGGTTCGAAGACGCGCAAATCGCTGTCACCGCCAGCCACACACATTCAGCACCGCCGTACGGCGAAGACGAACCGTACGGAGCGTGGATCGCGTCGCAGTTGGTTCAATCCGCCGAGGATGCCGCCGCCGACCTCGCACCGGTCGCCATCGGCGCGACGCACGGCTACTGCAGTGAGCTTTGCTATTACGAGCGGACACCGATCACTGCCGAGAACGCGGCATCGCTCGGCGTCGATGCGAAACATATCGGCGGCATCAAGCATTCACGGGACCACCTGGAGGCGCGGCTGGCCTCGGGGCCGATTGACCCCCAGGTCGGCGTGGTCCGCATCGACCGCCTCGATGGGAGCCCCAAGATCGTGCTCGTCCATTACACAGCCCACCCCGCCATCGAGATCGAACCACCGCATGTCAGCCCGGACTTCGTCGGTTACACGATGAAAAAGATTCAGAGCGAAGTGCTGGGCGCGACGCCGATGTTTTGCCAGGGCGCAGCCGGCGCCGTCAACATCAACAACATCTTCGGAAGTCTGGATCATGCCCGCCGGCACGGTGAAGTCCTGGCCGACGAAGTGCTGCACGTGTTGGACAGCATCCGGACCACGGACAAGGTGCAATCTGCCTACGCATCGAGGTCATCCTATCTCGAGCACAGCCCGATACCAACCGTGGAAGAGCTAGACGAAGAAATCGCGTTCTGTCGCGACTTCCTGGAAGGCCTCGATCGCAATCTGGACGACGTATGGCTGGGTTATGGGCCGCACACGGTTAACCTTCCCCCGGGCTTTGATCGGGACGCCCGCCGCCGGGTTGTCGAGCGGAGAATGATGCTCACCGAGCAGGTGCGCGGCCGCTCCGGACAGATCTTTGAGCCGTTGTCGCTGGAACTGCAGATGTTTCGCTGGAACGAGATCGCGTTGATCCTCAACCCGCTGCAACTGTTCGTCCAACTCGGATTGGAAATCAAACGCCTCAGCCGACACCGTTACACCTTTCCCGTCTGCTTCACCGGAGGAGGCATGTCTCCCTATATCGGTCCGGCCGAGGAAGTTGCGCGGGGCGGATATCACTTCACGCCCTTCCAGCCGGCACGCTGGGCTCCCGGCAACGCCCTGCGACTTGTGGACGAGATGGCTGAGTTGGCAAATACGTAGGGACACGGCCGCTGCGCCTCTGTGTGAACTTCAGCTCGGTCCGTTTTCACGCGCAGAGTTCACCGAGACGATCCCCGAAAGAGATCTTCGCGGCAGATGGCGGGAGTGACGACTGATTGCATTCAAGTCCTCAGATTGGGAGGGCGGAGCTTCTACTGAGCCTTCACGGATCGGCGCTGCAGTTGGTAACAGCTTCTCAGCTTGGCTGTCGGATAGTGTTATGCCAGATGCTGACAACTGTTCGAGCGGTTGCCGTCGATCGACCGCACGGTTTAGAACGCCGCCATGCGCCGCGGTCTGGGAGGACGAACAGACCATCAGGACTTGGGAGTTGTTGTCGCAGCGACGCGAGCCAGTCTGGCGTGGTGTAGCGGAGGCTCTAGGCAAGCAACATATGTATACTATTCCCAGGGCGTGTCAATCCGCGTGGACAACCGGAGCGCGACGATGCTCTTTGGTGGTTTTCAGGACTGATGCAACCGCTATGTCGCCACCCCTTCCCACTGTCGTCGCCCAACCTGCACCACCTTTTCATCTTCGAGCCTGCTGAGCGGGGCATATCGCGGATGGTGCGAATCGCGGTATGGGTCGTTGCGGGCTGCGTTATAGCAACAGATGAGCGTCCAGCGGGGATGGTCGCTCCGATTGGCCTCGGAGCGGTGCAAAAGGTTGCAGTGGAAGAAGACCGCCGACCCCGGATCGAGCTCGAGGTAAACCAGTGGCAAACGTTCGACCGCGGCATTGACGCGATCAGGGTCAGCCGTCGCCTGGCCGTCGACGCGCTGATGATCGATCAGGCCAATCTGGTGCGACCCGGCCAAAACTTGCAGACAGCCATTAGCTTTGGTCGTCCGGTTCACTGCAATCATACAACTTGCCATAAACGGGAACAGGCAGTGTCCGGTGTTATGCCAGTACCCAAAATCCTGATGCCACATGAACGCACCGCCAGTGTGTGCGGATTTCAGCATCATCTTGTGATGCCAGTGGTAGGCCTCGCCTCCGAGAATGTCCTCGATCCCATTAACGACGCGTCGGCAGCGGGCAATTGCGCTGTAGTAATCATCACCGATATTGTCGTCGACCCAGAACTTCGACTCACCACCCTCACCGTCACCCAACGACAGGACCTTCGCCGAAAACTTGCGGCTTAGATCGAGTTCTGTGGCGTCCTTCGCGGGACCTTCAAGTGATTCGTCACTGGAGGCGATCTTCAGCAACAAGTCCGCCTCCTCTTCATCGAACAGGCGCTCGACAATCACGAATCCGTCGCGCTCATATTGTTCCATTTGATCTTTGGTGAACATATTTTGTTGTATCTGCCGGTGTTTTTCTGGCTGGGTGGGTGAGGAGGATATGAGTGTTCTCATTATATTGCCGCAGGCTGATGCCGCAATCGATGTCAAACGTTGCTCTCGGGTAGTTGGGCGACAGCTGGCTGTGATTTCCTGCCGGTGTTGATAAAAATGATTTCGCGGATATAACAGTGGGAAAACCGACAACAAAGCCTGACCGATCAAGCACCCACCACAAGATGAGGCCAGTCGAGCCGATGAGCCCAGCCGAGCCAAAAAGAAGCACCACAATCAAGTACATTGATCCACAGGTGCCGCAGACAGAGTTGCCCGCCTATGGTGGCAGCCGCTATGAAGCGACCGTGCCGGACACCTTGGACCTGCAGGCGCAGATGGCCCCGTTGGCAATCAATGGCCTGACAGAACCCACGGACCCAGAGGCGGATTACGAAATCTACTGGCAAGTCGCTTTCAACACCAATCCACCTGTGATGTGGCATGCCGAAAGTGATTGTGTTCAAGCCAAGCACATGGAGGCATTGCCTTTGCTGCGGTTGGCATCGGGTAGTACACAAAACCTGCACGTTGAAAAACGATGGACAGAAGTGTTGTGCCAGATGCAAGGCCCGGATGGGTTGTTGTATTTTCCGAAGACAGGTCGGCCGTGGTGTGTGTTCGGAACGTACGGGCAAGAACCCCCTGGGGACCATTACTTCTCGCCGTCCCTGGAGGGGAGACTGCTGGCCGCTATGACCGTCTACTACCTGCTAACGGGCGACGACTCCTGGAAGGATGCAGGCAAGAAAGTTGTCGATGGGCTTAACACGCTGGCCGTTCACGAAGGCAACAAGGCCCGTTTCCCTGCAAACTTTATCGGTGCCGGCGGCAAGTTTAAATCTGATGATGGGGCCGCAGGCATTCATAATCCAGCCAGCTGGATCTCCTGGGCGATTCAAGGCCTCGCCAATTACGGCAGGCATGCCGGATACCAACCAGCCTTGGATCTGGCAGGCAAACTTTCCCGCTGGGTGATCGAAGATGCGAATCATTTCGATTCTGCTGGCTGCTTTTTGCCGGAGTATCCAGGTAACCCGCGGGCTCATTTTCATGGGCACACGATGAATTTGCTTTCTATCTTGGAATATGGCACGGCGGCAGAAGACCCTGAAGCGATTCAATTCGCAGACCGCGGTTTCAAATACGCGATGTCCCAGGGGGACTGTCTCCTTGGTTTCTTCGGCGAGTGGCTAAACATGTCCACGCCGCAGACACTGGAGATGTGTACTTTGGCAGACATGGTTGCCCTGGCGATCAAACTGACCCTGGCCGGCACCGGCGATTATTGGGATATGGTGGATCGATGGACACGAAATCTTTTTGCCGAAGGGCAACTCACATCCGCCCACCGCGTCCACTGGCTGGCAGCCAGGACCGCGACGACCCCAGTCGCACCGATGCAGCTACCCCCTTTTCATACCAGCGACCAGGTGATCGAGAAAAACATTGGCGGCTTTGGTTACTCCCTTGCGCCGAATGATTTTGTGTCCCGTTATCCGTACGGTGCCCACAACCCCGCCTTAGGGATTATCCACTGTTGCACCGGCAATGCAGCCCGCACAATTTACTACATCTGGGAAAACATCCTGGCGTTCACCAAGGGTCGTCTACAAATCAACCTGCTTTTGAATCGTGCATCGGAGTGGGCTGATGTCGACAGCCACATTCCTTACGCGGGCCAGGTCGATGTGACAGTCAAGCAGCCAGTCCAGCTTTCGATGAGAATTCCTGAATGGGTGACGCCGGACCAGGTCTCTTGCACGGTCAATGCACAGCCGCGCAGCCTCGGCTGGGAGGGGCGATACGCCCAGGTTGGTGATGTCGAGAAAGGGGATGTCGTGACGCTCTGTTTTCCGATCGCTGAAAGCGCCGAAACCATCGATGTCGAAAAACGCACTTACCGCGTGCTGCTGCGGGGCAACACGTGCGTGGCCATTGATCCACCGGGCGTGGACTGCCCGCTGTTCGAACGCGACTTTTACCGCAACACAACGACGCGCTGGCACACGGTCACGCGGTTTGTGGCAGACAAAGTCCTTGATTGGTAAAAGGGACATCGCCCACATCCTACGGCGCAAGAAAACCCACGCGCAGCTGGTTGTGCAAACACTTTGGTTGGCCATAATCAGGTTTGCCAGAAAGGTCACCGATGGTCGAGATTAAAACGCAGTTACAACTCTGCCTGGAACGCTTCCGCGCAGGCAAGTTGAGCGAGGAAGACCTCCAGACGGCCGTCGACCTCGTCAACCGCCCAAAAAAACAGAGCATCCTCTATATTCAGGCGCCCACAACAGTGCCGCACGATATCGCCATCGGCATGAGCATCTTCGAGGAAGGCAAAGACCCCGAAGGTGTCGATGAGAACGGCGAGTTTCTTTACCCGTCGGTAAAGGCAGCACTGGAGGACGGCTGGCGGATCGTCAAGTTTCCCGGAATAGCATCGGGCATGGACGACCAGAATTCCTATGGCCTCGGCTTTGAATTTGTGCTCGAGCGATGGAGATAAACTGCGATGACACCGAAAGCTGAGGACAACAGCAGCCCTGCCGCACCCCCGTTCGTTCATGGCGACACGGTTCACGACTGTCCGCCGACACTGGATGACCAGGGGGTGATCGATTTTTGCAGGAACGGGTTCTTGATCTTCCCCGGTGTGGTGTCCGACGAGATCAACGCCAAGGCGATTGATTATGTCGACAACATGGACAGTGGCTCGAGGCCCGACCTTGCCAACACCGACTGGTTTATCGATGCCGTCCTGAAGAACCCGCAGGCTGCGGGTGCGGTGCGCGCGCTGCTGGGGCGGGATTTTGCGATGCCCGTAAAGATTTCCAATCACCGTGGGCCGTTGCCCGCTTCGGAGAAGGGCGGATGGCATCGTGATGGCGGCGCGATCCACACCCATCGGGTCGAAAACCTCCAGGTCTTTTATTATCCCGAGGCGTGCATGGACGACATGGGCCCCACCGAAGTCCTGCCCGGCTCGCATTTCGTGCGGACCAAGCACAACATGATGTCCCACTATGGAAAAATCGCGGGGACCGTTTCCACGGCCTGTGTCGCCGGCACGATTTTCCTCACTGCTTACAGCATTTGGCATCGGCGTAGCCGTGCCACATCTGGTCCGACTGGCAAGAGCAAGTTTCGCAACCTGTTCAAGTACACCTATTGGCGAACGACCGCGCCACAGCGCGATTGGATCATCGATCCGGCGTTCGACTTTGCCGGCATCGACTTCAGCCCGACCCGCGACCGTGCATTGTTCGAGCAGAGCCAGGGCGCCATTGCCGCAGGCAAAATGTTTGCCTGGCTCAGTGGCGTCGAAGAGCAATACGTCAAGCGCGGTGGCCCATGCTGGCCCCTCGGGCCGGTGGGCATGCCACCTGGACTCGAGAACCCTACGAACGAATCGTGATCGAGTGGGTCACCGGTAGCGCCAGGTTAATCCTGTTCGAGATTGACACTATGAAGCCGGACACCGCCTGCCAGTTGCTGGTTGCCATTGCACCAAAGCGGTCTCCAAGGATCCATGCTTCTGCGACGCTGTCCGTCAGAAACCAAATGCCAGAGCGCCCCCATCGACGGCAAAATCCTGACCTGTGATGTAGGACGCTGCCGGAGAAAGCAGGAACAACACCATGGCAGCAAGTTCGTTGGGCTCGCCATAGCGATGCAGCGGCATCCGACCGAGAATCTTCTTTTCGCGCTCACTGTCGGCCAGCTGCTTGATGATTTCCGAGGGGAACCAACCGGGCGCGATTGAATTGACCAGGATGTTGTCCTGGGCCCACTCCATGGCCAGGCCCCGCATCATGCCCGTGACGGCCGACTTGGATGCACTGTAGGGAACGACTTCGGAAAAACCGAGGTGGGCAGCTATGGACGAGATCGACACAATGCGTCCAGCCCCTGCCGATTTTTTCAGGTACGGATAACAAAGTTGCGACAAATTGAAAATTGCTTCCACATTGACCTGTTGAATCCTTTTGAAGGATTCAAGCTCAAAGCTTTCAGCCCGTGTCTTCTCCGTAATCCCTGCATTGTTGACCAGGAAATCCAAACCGTCGGCTCCCACCTGGTCGACCACCGGCTTGATTTGCTCGTAGTCGCACACCTCGGCCTGGATGTGGTGGATTGATGGACTCTGGGTGCGGTGATCGACCTTCACCTTGCCGGAACGGCTTAACACAAAGACCTCTGCCCCTGCATCTGCTAGAACCTGGCTCGTCGCCAACCCCAGGCCGCTGGAGCCACCGGTCAGAATGCCCCGTTTCCCTTCCAGGGAGAACATCTTCTCTAACGTGTTTGCGGTTTGGGTTTTCATAGCAACTCCGATTCTTCAAAAAAGAACTGGTTCCGCCCTTTGGCAAAAAGTTCGCAAAGTAGCCTGGCCCGATTCAAGGGGCTCTAAGGCTTGAGCAGGTCCTCGACGACCTGCTCGGATCGTGCTCCTTCGATCGTTCCCGGAAGATCGATGAATATCGAATGTTCGCCCCCGGTCTGAATCCGGTTGTTGGGGCGGCTTGGGTAAATATCCTCATCGCCACCAACATCGACAAAAAAACTCAGGGAAGTTCCGCCGTGGTAACCGTTGCCACCGGCCCTGGCCTGGTCGGTGTCGTGATAAATATCCTTACCACCTCGTTCCAGGAAAATCGACCAGCCATTGTTGGCCGATGCTCCCTGGCTGAATCCGCCACCTTCGTAAACATCATTGCCCGCCTCATCGATGAACAAGGATACGGCTTCATCCCAGGCGCAGCCTTGAACGACGTTAAACCGTGTCGTGTAATGATCATCACCGCCGGCATCGATCATGACACCGGCCGCCTGGTGTGCCGACCATCCCTGGGCCCATCGTGATCCGATGTACTGGTCCGATTCCTGACCGTCGTTGTAAACAATGCCCAAACCGTAGAAGTAGCCTCCACCCTGGGTGAAGTTGCCGCCTTCGATCCGATCGCGGCCACCAGCATCAAAAATTATCCCAACGCCGCCCGAGGCATAAGGCCGGTAGCCCACTCCTAATCCCTGCCCCCAACCGGCAAAGACACCAGCCGTGCCATATCCGCTCGGTTTTCTACCTTTGCAATAGTACTGGTCGTCACCGGGACCGAAATCAGCAACGAGTCCGAATCCCATTGGCAGCCCCACGCCTTGCGAAGTCAGGTCCGCTTCATAACGGTCGCGGCCGGCGCCATCGATCAGCAGGCCAATTCCCCAGTGGCCCACGCCCTGGTGGAACTCCTGCCCGCGATAAGTGTCGTCCCCGGCTTCATCGATCAGCACCCCCACCCCCAGGAATGCCGCCCCCTGTGTAAAACGTGTTCCGATGTAGCTGTCATCGCCCTCCAGGTCCACGATCATTCCGACCCCCAGGTCACCACACGCCTGGGTGAAAGGTTCATGGGTTTCATAAGCATCGTTGCCCTCGTAGTCCACAATGATGGCCGATGGGATTTGATTCATGATCGAACCACCCCGGTTGTGGACATAGATGTCATTTCCACCCAGATCAAAGATCACCCCTGCTGGCGTTTTGCTGTGCCGGTTCCGGCCGCGGCCCGCGACGATCACGGGGCCGAATTCCGTGTCGCGTTGAACCACGATCGCCGATTCCAAATCAAGCTCCGTTGCTTCAGCCGCTTTGCGCAAAGAAAGTGTGAAATCCGGATGCACCAGAAGCGCGAGCAGCCGTGCCTGAGCCACCAGCGCTTCGAAATCGACTTTCCGGGCCAGATCCAGAATCGGTAAATATCCCCGCTGACGCCCCAGGTTATTGTCATAACTCAACATGTGGCTTTCGATGAAAACATCCAGTAAGTCCGAGCGATGGCGGGTGATGGTTTTCCGATCCTCGTCGCTCAGTGCGGCAAAGGCGCGGACATTCTCTTTGGCCGCGGCCTGGAGCACGGCCTGGACATAATCGAGATGGGCCGCCAGGTCCCGGTCCTGGTAGGTCTGCTCCGGCTCGTTGATGCCAGGAGCGGCTCCTCGAGCGCCAAACCCCAGCAGGGCACCCCGCCCGTGCTCGATAAAAAAGCGACAATCGGCCGCTTTCGATCCTACTCGACGAGCGAGAGGATCGATGAGCTCGTGGCTCACCACTTCGAGCTTGAAAGGGTCTCGGTGCACATATCGAACGATAGGGAGGCGCTCCGGGTCAGGGAAACTCTGGCTTCGATCGATCCGGGTCAGCAGGTCCCGGCTCTGGCTTTCGTAGTCGAACTTTCGGATGAGGCGCCAACAGAGCTGCTCATAAGGCGTCGAATGGCCAGAGAGGTCCGGACGGATCTCGTCATTGGTCGGCATGCGGGGCTCCTCGCGCCCCGTTCGGGGATAGGAGGCCAGCGGAACATCAATGGTGCGAAGCTCCCCGGGGCCGTCGGGATCTTCGGGGTTCGTCTTCAGCACGACCAGATGAACCGGCACGCCGACGATCGCCTGGTCCCCCGCCTTGCCGAACGAACGGCTGAGGCGAATTTGGTCATTCTCCCACGACGTGCCGTCGATGCTGACAACAATGTCGCCGATCTGGAGGCCCGCCTCCTCGGCCGACGATCCCACCGGAACCCGGACGATCTTGATGCCGAACTTTGAGCCGTAGCGGGGATCTTCGGGCAAAGGAACGTGATCGCCCCCAATCCCGAGGAACACTTTTCCCTGGTAAAGCGTTTCTGGCTCTGCTCGAAGCTGGGCGTGGCCGGCCAACGTGATACCGATCCAGAAACCGAAAAATGTTTTTTTGTACATCGGACCAATCTAACGGGCCAGCGGACGAACTACCAGTACAACGAACCGGAATGATGGTACCAGTTCAAATTTGCAAGCCACCCGAAGACTCGACTTGGTGATTTGTCACGGACTCATCAATGGCTGTCATGACACAGCCACCTGACCTGCCATTCCAAGATTTTTTCGTTTCCGCCCCAGGTCTAGTTCCCCCTGGCAGGCAGTGGGATCCGCTGGTTTACAGCCTCTGCTCGCCCGTTAAAATCGTCTGGTTCGGAAGGGCACAACGTCAGCCTATCATGAATCGAAAAATCCGTGAAACCAGCACACGTGGTATGTGGAAAGTGTCTTCCCGCGCAATCTCCGAAGCCGGATGGAACAATATCTTTTGGCCAGACAATCTGCCCACACCTAACCAATCACTTTTCACCACCGAACACGCGTCTCCCGTGTCACAAGGATCGCTGAACGATGCCTGATTTTCCGATTGTCGATACACACGTTCATCTCACCAACCAGGATCGCCTCTCCTACTCATGGATGTCCGAAGCGCCCGTGCTGGCTGGGTCGCACGGGCTGGACGATTACGAAGCTGCCCGCGGGCCAGTCGATGTAGCAGCGATCGTATTTGTAGAAGTGGGCTGTGATCCGGGCGACCGCCTGTCGGAAGTGGAGTGGATTACGGAGCTGGCGGCAACCGAACCACAGCTGCAGGGGATCGTGGCACAAGTGCTGCCCGAGGGGGGTACGGCCATTGGACCGGAACTCGAATTGCTGGCCCGCAATCCACTGGTGAAAGGAATTCGCCGGGTGATTCAACAAGAGGATCTCGACTTTTGTTTGCAGCCCTCTTTTCTCGACGGTCTGCGGCTGTTGCCACCTCATGAGTTGAGCTTTGATATTTGCATTTCGCACCGACATCTGGCAAATGTTCTCAAAATGGTTGAAGCCTGTCCTGACGTGCAGTTCGTGCTCGATCACATCGGTAAGCCCGGCATCAAGGACCAACTCTTCGAACCCTGGAAAACAGAGATCAAGACCCTCGCCAATTTTCCGAATGTCAGCTGCAAGATCTCCGGGCTGTCGACCGAAGCTGACCTGCAGAACTGGAGGCGTGATGATTTACGGCCCTACATCACTCACATCATTGACTGTTTCAGCTTCGACCGCGTGATGTTTGGAAGTGACTGGTTTGTTGCTACGCTGGCATCAACGGTTGGGAGGTGGGTCGAGGCGCTCGACTGGGCGGTGGCCGGCTGCAGCGACACGGAACTTCGCCAACTCTATGTCGACAACGCACGCACCTTTTACCGACTGGGCAGCTGATCGAACGAGGGGGAGACTTCAATGCGCCTCTCCCCAACGCGGAAGAATGGTCCAAGGCAAACGTTGGCTGCGCCACCTTTGCGCTATTCAGGCTAGTTCGATGGTCAGCCGCCTTTCGCAGTCAAGGCCCATCACGTACTGTTGGTACGTTGGATGTTTGTTGTCAGTGTAGTCGACTTCGTGTCGCGGCCGTCCGTGGATGCTACTGTTGGGGGCGAGCAGTTCGGGGGGCAACTGTTTCACCTCGACCTCGATGCGATCCGGATAAACCGAGTACAGCGCATAGTCGCTGGGGTAAGACGCCAGGCCAGCAATGTCGATATGCCAGACGCTCGCGTCCCGCACCGCGGCGGTCAGGTGTAAATGCCCGGAAAGCACCGCCAAAATCGAATCTGCGTTCTCGCGGACCAGTTGCAGACACTCGGGTTCCTGGGTTCTCCAAGCGGGAAACCCGCAGCTTTTCACCAATACCGACTGCTCACGCATCGGCAGCAGCGGAACATGGCAACACAAGATGACCGGCTCACCCGCGCAGGACTCCAGTGCCGAGCGTAGCCATGCGGCTCGCGTTCGTGCCACCGCTTCATCACAATGGGCGGTGGCCGAGTTGTTGAGCATGATGAAGTGAATGCCATCGACGGTGAACCGATAGTTGGCGGCGCGAAGCCCAAACGCTTCCAGGTAGGGGGTCTCCCACTGGGGATCGCCCTCCCGCTGGCCGATATCGTGATTGCCTGGCACGGGGTAGAAGGGGCAGGGAAGCTCTCCCAACAAATCACGAAACAGGGCCAGTTCGAGATACAAATCTTCGATCGACCGTCCATTGACATAGTCGCCCAGCCCGAGCACAAAATCGAGTTGCGTCAGGGGACCTTCGCCCCGCATTGCCTGGCACATCCAGGTCACCCGCTCGTGGGCCCCGTCATAGCTGAACCGCGAGTCGTCGGGCGCCTGAACGTGAAACTCGTTGACCTGCAGAAAACGAAACCGTAGATCTTGTAGGTTGTCACCGGCCATCGAAGTGATCGCTCTCTTGGATTAGCTGCCAGCCGTGTGACCGTCGTAGACTTCCTGCAATGAAGCACGACGATTTTCCGTTTGAGCAATACGTCCTGCTTCGAGGATTGCAATCAGTTCAAGACTATGTTCATACGGAACTTGTGGCTGGCCGGTTTGAACCAACTTGAGGAACATCTCGACAATCTTCCTGCTGCCTGAAGGGAACCGTAGAATGCCAATGCCCGGACTGTGAACGACTCCTTGATTACTGTAGGCGGAAGCATAAAAATCGTGATCTTCAGTCCTTAGTATTGGGCTCATCAAAATTATTTGTCTGCCATCCGGGTAATGAAGCAAAAGGTGTTCAAGATGATACATTGAAGAGGAAGGGGTCCAGTCCTTTGGATCAGGCCGGGGAAGTGAACCCATACATTCGACCGATTCAACGCCATAGCCGAACAAACTGAGCGCCAAAGCGAGACCATGACCAACGCCTGCGTTGCTATAGCCTATCCCCTTGACAACAAGCAATCCCGGCTCGCCGATCTCAGCAAACCGTCGCCGAAATCCTTCGCCCACATCCGTGTTTGCCAGGATGGACGCATTCATCAACACGGTTTTGTTGGCTTTGGCGAGATTGACCATCTCTTGCGCGTCGGCCAAAGTTGCCGCAAACGGTTTATCGACGAAACAGGGGATGCCTTTTTCAAGAAACGGCCTCGCCTGTTCCAGGTGATCTCCTCCGTCCTTGGGGCTTGACGAGTCGCAGATAAATGCGGCATCAACGTCTTCGGTCGCCTGCTCGAGGGTGTCGCACAACTGGGGGCGACCACTCAAGGTCTCGCAAAAGGCAAGCCCCCGTCCGGGGTAACTTCCATATTTCAATAATTCAGGATCGGTGTTGTAAAAGCTGCGGTCGCCCACGCGATCAAATACTTTGGTAATCGCAAATCCCGGCACGCGCTGAATCGCCATCTCTTTGTAGTTGCCCCTAACGCAACCCAGGTGGTGAACTTCCTGTCGAGAGGGTGCATCTTCGCTATGGGTTGCGAGCACCGCCGGATCGACTTCGTCAAGATAAGGTGCAAACCAGTAGGCATGTGAGTCGCAACGCACAATAGCTACACGAATGGGATCATTTCTGGACATGGCTGTTCACCTCGACTCAAGGGTCATACTCAAGGGATAAGTAATATGACAGGAAAACCATATTCACGACTTGTATCGACAGACGCATGGCTCAAACGAAACCGCATATCTTGTGGGTTGTCACCGGCCGTCGAAGTGATCACTCTCTTGGCTTAGCTGCCAGCCGTGTGGCCGTCGTAGACTTCCTGCAATGAAGCACGACGCTTTTCCGTTTGAGCAATACGTCCCGCTTCGAGGATTGCGATCAGTTCAAGAGTATGTTCATACGGAACTTGTGGCTGGCCGGTTTGAACCAACTTGAGGAACATCTCGATAATCTTCCTGCTGCCTGGAGGGAACCGTAGAATGCCAATGCCCGGACTGTGAACAACTCCTTGGTTACTGTAGGCGGAAGCATAAAAATCGTGATCGGCAGTCCTTAGTACTGGACTCATCAAAATTATTTGTCTGCCATCCGGGTAATGAAGCAAAAGATGTTCAAGATGATACATTGAAGAGGAAGGGGTCCAGTCCTTTGGATCAGGCCGGGGAAGTGAACCCATGCATTCGACAGATTCAATGCCATAGCCGAACAAGCTGAGCGCCAAAGCGAGACCATGACCAACGCCTGCATTGCTATAGCCTACCCCCTTGACAACAAGCAATCCCGGTTCGCCGATCTCAGCAAACCGCCGTCGAAATCCTTCGCCGACATCCGTGTTTGCCAGGATGGACGCATTCATCAACACGGTGTTGTTGGCCTTGGCGAGATCGACCATCTCTTGCGCATCGGCCAAAGTTGCCGCAAACGGTTTGTCGACGAAACAGGGGATGCCTTTTTCAAGAAACGGCCTGGTCAGTTCCAGGTGATCTCCTCCGTCCTTGGGGCTTGACGAGTCGCAGATAAATGCAGCATCAACATCTTCGGTCGCCTGCTCGAGGGTGTCGCACAACTGGGGGCGACCACTCAAGGTCTCGCAAAAGGCAATCCCCCGCTCGGGGTAACTTCCATATTGCAATAATTCAGGATCCGTATTGTAAAAGCTGCAGTCGCCCACACGATCGAACACTTTGGTAATCGCGAATCCCGGCACGCGCTGAATCGCCATCTCCTTGTAGTTACCCCTAACGCAACCCAGGTGATGCACTTCCTGTCGAGTAGGCGCGTCTTCGCTATGGGTCGCCAGCACCGCCGGATCGACTTCGTCAAGATAAGGTGCAAACCAGTAGGCATGTGAGTCACAACGCACAACAGCAAGACGAATTGGATCATTTTTGGGCATGGCTGTTCACCTCGAATCAGGGGTCATACGCAAGGGATAAGTAAACAAGGGATAAGTAAATTTGATAAGAGAACCGTATTCACGACTTAACATTGGCGGAGGCATGGTTCAATCAAGCACGACTTCCGTTCCACCCCTGGGGTGGAACGCAACGCCAACCACCAATACGTAATACCTGGACGAGGTTTCTCTGCACGCGCTGCAGCACAAAGTTCCTTTAATCGTTCCTTTAATCGGTTCCTCTAACGCTGTGGCTCGTCGCCGGTAGCGTAAACTCGTTGGAACTACCGGTCAACCGCTACCTCGCACGGCAACCAGGCAGCGTGGGCAAAGGCAGGTACGCGCGGTCTTCAAATCTTCCTCCCCACCCCGAACGGCTCTTTGACCCGTCCCACAAGGGATGCTAAAATAACGATTGGTTTCTCTTTATCGCGTGTTGCCGCTGGACGGCTTGGTCATTGGATTTCCATGAAGAATTCCGCCACACGACAATCCGCTTCTTGGGGATTTCATTCGGCGTTTACGCTCGTAGAACTACTGGTAGTGATTGCCATTATCGGCATCTTGATTGCGCTGTTGTTGCCGGCGGTGCAGGCCGCCCGTGAAGCGGCCCGGCGGATACAGTGCACCAACCACATGAAGCAGGTCGGTGTGGCGGTGCACAACCACGAGAACGACAAAAGGAGACTCCCCTCTTCAATGATAGGGTACCTGCCCAACGGTGGCCCGGAATGGACGGGATTCACGGCCCAGACTCAACTACTGCCTTACCTCGAGGAGATGGCTATCTACGATGGTATTGATTTCACAAACAGGTGGTTGGCCTCTATCAATCAGAAAGCCGGCAAGGCGGCCGTCCCCGTCTATACGTGCCCCAGCGACAACTCGCTGGGACGAGTCTATGCAACGGTGGGCGGACCACCTCACCATCTTACCGGCACCCAGTTCGAGTGGTCGCGATCAAACTTTGTCGTTTGCGCGGGGTCGTCGACAATGACTCCGCTGAGTTTGGGCCAACTTCAGCAGCCACTATGGAAACGAAGTGCTCCCTGGATTAAACCTCCGATTCCTCCCCTAAGCGAATTTAAATCCGATGGCCCGTTCGTGCTGGAAGTCGGTCGAAAGCTGAGCGAGTTTACCGACGGTTTGTCGAATACCGTGCTGGGCAGTGAAGTGCTGGCCGGGCGGGATGAGCGCGGCAACCCGGGAAATGGAAATAAATACGATAGTCGTGGGATTTGGTTTCAGGGTTTTGGAGGCGGGGCAATCTACGAACACCAACATACACCCAACTCCAGTAACCCCGATTGCGCGACCAACAATACGGCATGCGCACCTTTTCCGCCCCCGGTCGATATGCCTTGTGTTGTCTGCACGAGCAGCATTTCTGGCAGCTATTTCAGCGCCCGCAGTATGCATCCAGGCGGAGTCAATGTATTGTTTGGGGATGGGCATGTAGCGTTTGTGACCGACGACGTTGATCATGCAACCTGGCAGGCTGTCGCTACCGTTGCCCAAGGCGAGGTCACTGGAGAACTATAGTCCCCGAATTCTGTAATTCCCCCCAAATCATGTTGAGCCACCCGAATATTCCTGCAAACCTGCTGCTGGCAGGGTTGACATTCCTGGCCTCGGCCACAGCCGGTTGCAACTCGTCTTCGCGTCAGGGCATCGAGGGCACCGTCAAATTCGACGGCACACCGCTGGCGGACGGATTGATCAGCTTTCTGCCGCAACCGGGAACGGCAGGCCCAACCGCTGGTAGTCAGGTTACGAAGGGGGCATACCACATCGATCGAGCAAAGGGTTTGCTGCCAGGGACTTATCGCGTAGAGATTAGCGGGTGGCGCAACACGGGCCGCAAGAAGATTGACATGTTTGGTAGAGAGGTGGATGAAACGGAACAAATCGTTCCCAGCCGATACAATCAGGACAGTAAGCTCACAGCCGACGTTGCTGATGACCGGTCGACTCAATTTGATTTCGACCTTTCTTCGAAGTAACTGGGCGGGCGATTTCACTATACTTATCTATTATCCTCCCGGCATACGGTCGTCTCCTTACCCCACATTGGTGATGTGTCCCCTGCCAGCTTGTCGGGCAGAAACGGAAGTTTGGGCCAAAGGGCACAATTTCTGTTGATCAACGGAAAGACAAATTGGATGAAACACTCTTCGGCAGCAACGGGCAATCGAGGTAATCCAAGCCCGAAGTGGTCACGATCGCAATCGTTGAGACCACAGGCAGCGACGTTGGTGAAGTGGTTCGCCGTGGTGACCGTATCGATGTTCTGGCTGCCCGGATTCGCAAACGCACAGGACGATGGGAAGTCGGCAAATAGTGTACTAGCGCAACTCGGGACCGAAGGAGCCAATCCGCAAGGAAAGAAGTCGGCGGGAGTCGAAGCAGGGATCCTGAATGGATTTCCCTACTTGCGCAATGACCGGGTGGTCTACTTGTGGTCGCGGGCACAAAACGGCGCGGGATTGTTGAGATTGCGCGATCTGAGGTCGGGCAAGGATCTACTGGCCACGGAGCAAATGAAGACGCCATGGTGGAAGATCGATCTGAAGCGAAGTGACGGCCAAGTTTTCTCCTGTGAGAATGCGGGTGTGCCGTGCGAAGTGACATTCGATGCTGCCGGTGGTGAGGGAAATCTCTCATTTACGTGGTCGCACGAGGATGTTCGCGTAGAGATTCAAACGCGGTTGACTGGCCACGAGAGCCTCGCACGCTCAACGATACAAGTCAAAGTGACGGGCGAAGAATCGGGCCTGAAGTCCGTGACGTTTCCCGTGGTGCAAGGTATTTTGCCGCTCACCGAGGGCGCTCGGAACGATCAGATCCTTAAAACCGATTCCATGGGGGTCGTGATGGAATCGCCGCTGGTTTCAGGCGACGAAGCGAAATTTACCTATCCCGGCCTCGCGATGCAGTTTACGGCACTCATGGGAGATGGACGGGGGCTCTACTGTGCCGAGGAAGACGGACAGGCTCATCGTAAATATCTCGCGTGGACACCGGATACAGCCAGTGGAACGCTGACATTTTCCATCGCGCATCCTGTATCCAACTGCGGAGCCGACGAGTTGGTGCGGGATTACGCCAGCCCCGGTGACCTGGTGGTGGGGCCGTTTCAAGGAGACTGGTTCGACGTGGCGCGCATCTACCGCAAGTGGGCCGTGACGGCGGCCTGGTGCAGGAAGGGCCGCATTCACCAAAGAGACGACTACTCCAATTGGCTCCTGGAACTGGGATACTGGACAAACAATCGCCTGGACAACGCAGGGCGTATCAAACTGGAATCTCTGCATCGGGATTTCTTCGATCTTTCGGATTGCGTCTGCCTCGATGGCGGGTGGATGTCAGACGTATACGATCACCATTCCAATCCCGACTAACTGCCCCCGAGAATCGGTCCGACGGCGTATACGCGGCTTGTGAAGGAGTTGCTGGAAAGAAATATACACGTCGTTCCCTATGTAAACGGGTGGCTGTGGAACGTAGCCACCGAAAGCTATCGGACCGAAGACGCCGAGCGCAAAGGAGGCTTGCTACTGGAACGGGGATTTGTACCGCAGACCTATGCGGGCAGTCATGACCTGTCGGCAGCAATGTGCCCCGCCACCCAGTTGTGGCGCAGGAAGCTGGTTGACCTGTCGAAGGAACTGGTGGGGAAGTACGGTGTGACTGGCATTTATTTTGACTATTTCACCAATCATGAAGACGACTGCTTCAACGAGGATCACGGACACCCGGTCGGCGGAGGCGATTACTGGTCCCAGGGGGTGCACGGGTTGTACGAAGAGGCGCGCGCCGAGTGCAAGAAACTGAATCCCGAAGCCATGATCTGTGGCGAGATGACAGCCGAGTGGTGCATTGATGTGCTCGACACGATGCACACCGGATCGGTCTCCTGCAACACGCCCGTTTACTTCGTGGTCTACCATGGATATACGCAGGTGTTCGGAGGCGTGCAGAACTGCACTACACCGCAGACGATCGGACGGTGGTGGATGATGGGAACCCAGAACGGGTTAAACAACGTCATGCCCTGGCTTGCCACCGGGGTGTTTGGTGACATGGGAATCTACTACAGAAAGCTCTTGCGCTGTCACACCCAGTTCGCCAGCCCATACCTGGGATATGGCGAAATGCTCCGGCCTCCCAAGATTGAGAGCGAGCTGCCGATTCTGCCCGGCACCCCGTGCGGGCAGTACGAGCCGGCATTTCCCGTGGAGGCGGTTGAAGGCAGCGCCTGGAGGGCGCCTGACGGGACGGTGGGGATCTTCTTTTTGAATTACGACAAGGAGAACGAACACGAGTTTACGTGGACGCAGGACCTCAATGAGATTACACAGATCGGCGCGGACAAGAAACTGAAGGTAACTCGCTGGACACCGCAAGGGGAGCAGGCCGTCGGCCAGTGGGAGGGCGGCGTATTGAGGCGAACCATGAAAATCGAGCCGTGGGGGTTGATTGCTCTTAAGCTGGAGGTATTGCCATGAGGAATGTTGTTGCGTCGTCAATGATTGTTGTCTGCATGGGGGGGGTGGCGGGCGCACAGCCATTAAAAACTCCCACCGGTTGCCGTGTGGCCGAGGGTGCAAAGGCCTCGCCGGAAGGTTACGCGGATTTGATCATCCACGAGAAGACAGGCATCCAAATGGTCCTGGTGCCGGCCGGTGAATTCACGATGGGCTCGGGCGTAGGGGTGCATCAAGTGACGATAGGCGAGCCTTTCTACATGGGAAAGACGGAGGTAACCAACGCTCAGTTTCGCAGGTTTGTCGAGGCGACCGGTTACGACGGCGCGGGCGACAGATATCCGGACCCCGATGTTGACCTGTATCTGCGGCACTGGCGCGGAACAAGCATCATGTCACCCGCAGACGACTACCCCGTGGTGTGGGTGAATTGGAAGAATGCGAAGGCGTTTTGCCAATGGGCGGGACTGGCCCTTCCCAGCGAGTCCCAGTGGGAGTACGCCTGCCGCGGGGGGACGACCACGCCCTATTACTTCGGAGAGGACAAAAACGAGTTCGCCAGGTATGGCTGGTCAAATACCAGCCAGGAGTATCACACGCATTCGGTAGCGGGCAAACTCCCGAATGCCTGGGGACTGTACGACATGGCGGGAAACGCCTGGGAGTGGGTCGAAGACGACTACGCCAGCGACGAATTCGTCCATTTACACTCAACAACACCGAAGGATGTCGTCCCCATTCTGAGGTTCAGCATAACCGCCAACGGACGGATCGCCCCGCATTGCAGACCTGTTGACGAAGGTGCTCCGAGGAAGCAGCTGGCACACGAACGAGATCGCCTGTCAAAGCAGTACGCGATACAACATGGCACCGGTCAACGCGGCCGCTGATATCGGCTTCCGCGTGATTCTCCCGTTGGATCATTGAGCCGCATGGCCGGCTCCTTTTCACACTCAAACCGGCCCGGTGCGGGTAACAGGCGGTCGCAACCCCCGGGGCTGGCAATAGGGGTCACAGGGACCTACAACTGCCATGCCACCAGCAAGGGTGGCCGTTCATAGCAGCATCTTGCGTAACAAAATTTTGACAGGAATCACTCCCGAACTCAGTGATCTCAGGCTCAATTCATTTGATTTCGTCTTTCGAAACGCCGCCGGGAATGCGTGCGTGAGGGCGGCCACCGGTGGTCATGGCCAAGGCGAGCAGAATTTCATTCGACTTCGGCGAGTCAGAGAGGCCGACATCCATGGCGTCAAGGTGGGTCATGACGTAGATCTCGTCCTTGTAGAAGAACGGAATGTCGATATGGGTACCGGGCCCGCCGATTTTCTTGGTGGACGGAATGATGGCCTTGCCGGCGCCAATGGCTTTGCGGATCGGAGCGCCGAACGTGGGGTGCATGAGAGCGGCCGAGTGCTCGAGCTCACCGGCTTCCCCAACAATACACGCCTTCCCGTAGCTTTCGACGTTGTCGGGATCGAGCACGTTCAAGATTCTTTCGGCGAGGATTCCGCCGAGCCTCTCACCGATGTCGATCAACTCGGTCAAGTCCTCGACGAAACAGCCAGCAAACGGATTTGTGATCACGGCGATCGCCGCGACCTTCTTGATGGGCACGTTGAGGGGTCTACCGCCTTCGATTAAGATCTCGTCTTCAATCGTCAACTGACGTCGAATTTCCACTGCAATACTCCTTGAGATGGCTGCGCTGAGATGGCTGCGCTGACATGGCTGCGCTGACATGGCTGCGCTGACATGGCTGCGCTGAGATGGCTGCGCTGAGATGGCTGCGCTGAGATGGCTGCGCTGAGATGGCTGCGCTGAGATGGCTGCGCTGAGATGGCTGCGCTGAGATGGCTGCGCTGAGAT
>CAUZEA010000035.1:0-51221 GCA_963578605.1 Planctomycetota bacterium | reverse complement strand
GGCCGCGAGTGCGACTCCTCTTGCTCTTGTTCCAGCAGTTTCACTCACTAGAATCGGTTCTGGTAGAGGAAATCAAATTTCCTATCAGTCAGTATTTCCTATCAGTGAGGCCAATCATACGAGCTAAGGTAATGTCGCTGTGCCAACGGACAGTTTGGAACAGAGGCGTCTTTCAAAAAAGTATTTCAACGAGTTGCTGCTAGACGAATCTGGCCAAGTTGGAATTTTGGGCGATCTTTCATTTCAAGGGGTGTACGACGGTAGAAAGCGTAATTGCCGTACCCGCATCCAGCCAAGAGATCTGGCCTGCCGTCTCCGTCCAAATCCCCAAAGCTGGCACGCTGTCTCCAGCCAAACGGTTGTTTTGTATCGGGGGGACGCTTAACCCACTGCTTTGTTTCGGCGCCCAATAACTTCGCCGTGGCTACCAAGCTCGCCGGGGTCTCGGGATATCCGTCAACAATCACTTGTCGGCGGGGACCGAACGTGGGTTGCTGCCGAGTGCCGATGTTTTTGTACCAGAAGATACGGTTGGTGATGTTCGGCAGCATCAGGTCGGGAAGGCCATCGGTGTCCCAATCGACGTACGAGGGAAACGGATAACCCATGTTGTGAGAATACTCTTTGATCCCGGGATATACCTGACTCATAAAAATACGAATCGGTTTCCCCTGTGAGAGAATCTGTTGCGGTTTAGCGAACGCCGGGGCAAGGTTGTTGCCCTCGTTGATGAGCACCTTGGCCTCCAGCAATGTGTCGAACAACTCGCGGGCGAGAAGCTCATCGCGGAGCTTGCCATTGAAGCTCTCGACGTAACCGTTTTCCCACGGGCTCCCTGGTTCAATGAACAATGTTTGGACTTTGACGCGTCGAAGCCAATCACGAACCTTGTTCGCTGTGAACTCCGGTCAATTGATAAATGGAGACGGGAGGCCTGCCTAAGGCAAGCCGGTGCAATAAACGAGTGCATTCAGCACCAGCTTCCTGATCCGCTTCCGAAGCCCAGGTATCCCTAGCACGGCTTTCGAGTGCTCACCCGGGGTTCCCCTAATTGATGTAAAATCGCAGGCCCGTCCCCCAATAACCATGATCTTCCCTTTTCCCGACGGGTATTCGACTATCGCCGCATACCTGGTAATCCTGCCCGGCGGGCCGGTGGGGGGTTCGCCGCTAGCCTTATCTTCCAGAAGTTCGTTGCCGATCACCTTGCCGGATGGCACTCTATTTTTCCAAGCACACTCGGTTAGAAGGTTGTTGCCCGGGAAATTGGTGGTCGTAATGAATCCCTCCGCCGGAAAGTCTTTGAAGATGGGGTGGTTCTCAAAACCATCGGCAGCCACAAATCCAGCCGCAAGGGTCGCTTCTTGCATAGTGGGCGTCCTCAAGTAGCTGTTTTCCCTGATTCTGTCCGGCACCGTCTTCTCCACGCCAAGCACCACTGCGTAAAGACCGGAGATTCCTGTCAGGACAAGACTTCCGCCGTTTTCCACATACTCCTTCATCGTTTGGACGGTTTGCTCGTTTAACAGTTCCGGCATCAGCGCCTTCATTGGATCTACACTTTCGCCTTCGACCGGCGGTTGGGCATAGCGCAGCTGATGTATCCAGATCGCGTCGTAATCGGACAGACGCACAGACGTTCCATTTTCGTCCGTCAACTTCCCCGTCTCATTGGGTGCTATCCATGTTGACGAAGTATTCTCATATGCCCAGGACCGAATAGTGTGGTACTCAAGCTCGTTCCTGTCAGGGGTAATGAGGGCCAGCTTGATCGGCTGACGGATTATATCTAACCGCTTTTCTATGACGGCTTCTACCGCTTGTTTATTCTTCTCCGCCAGGCCTTCCAGGGTGAGGACTGTATTAAGGAAGGCAGTGGGCCGCGCCGCACGGTACGTGCCTTCTCGGCTTCGGATCAGGGCATCAAGGTACATATTGGCGAGACCAGCCCACTCTAGAAGCTCCTTCCCTACGTATTTATTGGTCCCATGGACAGCGTAGAGCTGGGTGCTTCCGGATAGATCAAAAACCCTTTTATGCGTTCTGAACAGGTCTTCGGTTTGCGATAGAATCTCAGCAGTCCGATTCAGATGGGTCCTGGTTTCGTGTATTTGTGGAGACCATTTTCCATAATACGAATCTTCATTCTTCCTGATGGCGCTGGTGACCTTCTGATAGAGTTCTGCCGCCTTCACCCAGTTACGCTCTGCCTCAGCCCCTTTTGCTTCCTCGAGCACAGCATCCACATCTTCAGGCCTTTTCAGTTGCAGTCCGTTTGTCTTGGCTATCCGGTAACGCATCTGTGCCACGATTCGCGGATGCCTTACCCTGTGGCGCAGAATCGTTCGGCGGCAGAGTTCAAACTCTTCAGCGCTTGCTATCAGAAATATCTGCCCTCCTCCCGCCGGGAGGGCCAGCTCCATGCCTTGCTTTCCTTCCACGTTCACCAGTTCTGCTTCCCGAAGATTGACTAGATCGTAAACCTTTCTTCCGGTTAATATTTCTTCAGGAAATATTATCCTGCCGCTCACCTCACCGTTGATGTTGTTGTTCCAGGGTATCAGGAAATACCGGTTATTCTTGACGGATTTCAAGAGCCCATAATCAATCGCGGGACCCTCAAATTCCGGATAACGGACCTGCCCGCTCAGGACCTCAAACGGTATGCTCACATCCGGCCGGCAGGGAATAAGAAGCGGGCCGATTGTTGTTGCAAATCTGCTGATATCTCCCAGTTCATCCCAGAGTTCGTGGTGCGGCCACAGGAGATCATTGAGAAGTCCGTCCTGCCCTCCCGCCCACTGAGGCGGTGTCACGTGGCCGCCCACGTGGTAGTAGAAGAAACCTTTCGTCCCCCAGGCAAGCGCCTGCCAGAACTGCATGCGCAGCTCCGTCCTGGAGGGCCGGATATCCTTCAACCCCGGCTTGGTAGGTTCGTGGCTGTAGGCCGCAGCCAAGGGGATGAAATAGAAGACCCGGTCCGGGTGGTTTCTCTGCAGCCACCGCAAATTTCTCGCTACCTCCCAGCTATCCCTTTTCGCATTATGTGTAGGATACCAATCGGCGGTCACCGGCTGCATATGCCCCACAAACCTCGTGAATGCGCCCCAAGACGGTAAGCAGGTGGTCACGGGAAGGTTGGTGTATTTCTCGAGGAGGCGAATGGAGGCGATTGCAGGGGCCACGAGATGTGGTTCGTCATCGGAGATGAAGCCGATAATGCTCTCCGGGTATTCTTTTGCCAGGCTTGCAGCGAACTCCAGATAATCTTTTCGGTCCTCCTCGACCTCAGCCATCTCCTCTTCGTTCAGCGGAGGTGATTCCCGTTGGAACTTCGCCAAAGCCCCGGCATTAAACCGCATAAAGTTGATCAGGGTGGGAAAGGTTTTCATATCTTTGACGGGAAGTTCCTGCCCGTAGAACCACCGGCTAAAAGGTGTAGAGACCAGAGGGCCTCCCTTCTCCTCTCGGGTCACTGCCGGAGTCCTTCCTCCCCAGATCACATTGAATCCGTTCTCTGCTATGAGGTCGGTGAGAATCCGCGAGTACGCTTTGGGTGAGTGGCCCATCGGTGTCCAGTTGCCATGCTCTGCGCCGTAGACACCAAAGGGAAAGTAATCCTGCATGTGGGGATGTTTCTCGTAGAACTTCCAGAAGTCATCCGCGTCGGCTCCTGCCGCCGGCGTCCCCAGCGAGAAAAGCAGGCCGTACAAGATGAAGGCCAAAACGAGATAGCTTCTGATGTGTCTGGACGTCAACAAAAAACTGATTTCAAGCATCGCAATTCTTCCTATTGAATAATTGAATAGGGTGCAACCGTTTTTTCGATTCTTTCAGTCATCTCGTAGCCTCTTGCGCGTTCTCTCGAGTCGGACCTTCATGTCGTTTTCGCGCCACTTAAGAAATTCTTTCTCGACCCTGTCGCGTTCATCTCCCTTTCGCCCGGCAACTGCCTTCATCACGTAATAACTCTCCTTGAGGGGTTGCGGATCGGCGACTGCTGGAATCGTAATCTCGCCGAACGTTATCCCTTCTTCTTGGCGGTCCACGGCGACGATCTCGCCGGCGTTGACCACGAGTGTCACCCCCACGTTGGCTGTGACGACAGGAATTCCGTTTTCTTTACCGCGAGCTAAGACGGCAGCGTCCTGTCCTTTGCCTCGCGAGCCCATGGCCGGTATCAGCAGGAACCGTGCTCCGTCCAGAACGGGAATGCGGGCCAATAAAGGATTCCACCGATCGTTACAGATTATCATGCCGCAGCGCCCGTAGGGCGTGTCGAACGCTCGGCTTGTGCGTCCCAGCCGGTTATACCACCAGGACGGATCGTACCCTTCGGAGAACTGCATCTTGTGGTACTTTCCACAGATAGTCCCTTCGTGGTCGATGAAGATCGCGCAATTGTAGACATCGTCGTCGATGCGTTCCGCGAACCCGAAGGCGAGACACATTTCCAACTCCTGCGCCAGCTGCTGGAACCGGTGGATGACGGGATGGTCGATGGACACGGCTACCTCGTTCATCCTTTCTGCGGGAAACTCGCCAGCGATGATCTGGTTGACCACATAACCGTCCAAGGCCCCCTCCGGCCCGACGGCGATCTTCGCGCCCCCATTGGCGGCTTCGCGGAAGGCACGCTCCAAGCGATCGGCGTTGCCTTCCAGGTCCAACTTCGTGGGTACGAAGGAGATGGCGGCGACACGCACGGTGGTGCCACCCGGGCTGGCCGGCGGATCACCCTGCTGGGCATCACTCGTCTGAGTCACCCAGGAAAAGGCGATCGTCAAGAGTAAAACGGTCGTTGTTCTCATCGTTTTGGTTCCTTCACTCAAATTGACCGGGTGCCTAAATTGTTTGCCTTGGCTGAGCGAAAATCGTAATTTTCACCGCCCTTTCAGGATTTTAGCACACAAGAGCTTTGTCGTAACAGTCGGGTGGAATCGAATTGCGATGGCCGCCGAAACTGACCATTTTGACCGAACCGAGGCTGATAGGCCCGCTGAACCCGCAGCGTATCTATTGACAGCCTGCGTCACGTCGCAATAAACGACCCAATTACGGCACTGCTCAGCGAGTGCCGAAAATCGTCCCACGCGAGCAATTCGGGATTGATGGTCTGGCGACGGCTTCAACCCCGCGTTTATTCGGTCCAGAACGCGTATAGTTTCGCGTTGCGAAGATGAAAGCGCAACCGAACTTTCCGGTCTTCCAGCGCTTGCAAGTTGGCACCGCTTTTCCATCGGACCGGCAGACGCACCCCGTCGTTATCGATCGGGATGGCTTCATCCTTAGAATACTTTTTGTCCAAAAGCCTCCCCCCGGCATCGACTATCTCCACCCGGACTTCGCCGCCACAGGCGTCGGCGTTGATCCACAACTTCGCCCCATGCCACTGCAGCGGTTTCGTCAATACCGTTGCATCGGTGGGACCTGCGTCGAGCGAGACAAACCCATCCAGCCGAAGTTTTGATAAACAGATCGCTCCCGCATCTTCCGGGGCTTTCGATCCGGGGGCCAAGCCACGGTAATTCCCCACCGAGTAATAGAACCAGAGTTCGTCGCCCCGACGAATCGCATTTGCTGGCGACTGAATCTATGCCGTGTCGTAGAAACCGTCGCCTGTGGACGAAAGTGGAATAAAAGGTTTCCCGTCACCTACTCTTTTCCAGGAGCGCAGGTCGCGGCTTACCGATAAAGTCACGTCGGAAAGGCCATCGTTGTGCCCGGTGTGGTAGAACATTGTCGGCAGTCCGACGTAGAGTCCCTCATAAGGAAACACCCCCATGGCGTAAACCTGAGTGTCGTATTCTGCTGGAACGTTGTAGAAAGGCTTTTGCTTCGTGGTGTCGTCAAGGTGTCGCTGCAACCAATGTCGACCGCGTTGCTGATCCCGCTCATTGGCGTAGCAAATCAGAACCGGTGATGTCCAATGGATAAAATCCTTGCTGGTGGAGAGCGTGACAGCCCGGCGATTTTCGTGTTTGTGTCTGAGCGTGGCAACGTACTGTTTGCCAAGATCATCATAAACAAGATAGGACGCTTCCCCAGAGGGAATCCTCTTGTCAGAAAGAACGCTCCATTTGAGCCCGTCGGGCGAAGAGGCGGGCAACGGATTTCGCTCGCCGATGAATCCTTTGTAGCATCGATTCGGATCGGGGTCGTTCAGGTCGGAAATCGTATGGAACAGTGAAATGTCACCCCGCGTTTGCGATCCCGGCTTGGCGATGTTGTTCTTCTTCGACCCCTGGTACTCATACAGGCCGACGATCGGTTTTTCCCATTTCAGACCATCTTTCGACACCGCAAGGCACGTATAACTTCGTCTCCCCTCATTATCCGATTTATTGGCGTGCGCAAAGTAATAGTATTCCCAACGACGTTCTACCGGGTTCCATAGCGGCGCATCTCGAGTGGCAATTCGGTTCTGTTCCCAAGGATGTTCCGGCCGAAGTACGGGATTGCCCAGCCACTTCCGCACTTGGTGCATGGTCCGTCGAACGCCCCTGAGTTCGTCGACGGCGTAGTCATCGACGAAAAGCTGCTTTGCCCCGATGTTGAGAACGATTATACCGGGCTCGTCTCTCGGTTCGGCCGACAGCGGACACGAGACTGTGCTGAAAATAATCAGCGCAATGGGAAGGCTGAATCGCATCACATCTCCATTTTTTGGCCAAGCAGGAATCTCGCATGGGAACGACGCACAGCGCCGCGCGAAAAACATCACTTTGTTGCGAGATCATCGTGGGATTGCGGGACGGCACCCTCAGAGTCTACAAGTAATGCGCGCGCGAGCCAGCGCACACCGGTCACCGTGGTCCTCAGACCACACAACAGGAGTGAGAGCGATGGCGAAGCTGATCATGTTGGGCCTGCTGATGGTTGTTCTGATCGCAACAGCGAGAGCAGAGGACAAGTCCTACGCCCAGTGGTCGAAGTTCGACAAGTCCAACTTCGATCCCGACCACACCTACACTTTCGAGGTCGGTGACATCCGCGTAGTCATCGGCGACAACTACTCCCACGGCGGATCAGACCGCAGCAGCTACACCGGCATCCACCACTGGTCCCACGCCAAATGGTCCTCGAACATCTTCAATCCCAGGTACGCCGGCGTCATCGGCATCCGACGCTCCTGCGCCATCGAGAAGCTCGGCGAGGACGGCGCGATGATCTCAGTCGAGTCCGGCGACCAGCGCGTCACCGAGAGCTACACGGTGAAGCCGCCTCACTATGTGGATCACGTCGCCACGTTCATGACCAACGCCACCACCGGCTACTGGAATGACACCTGCTACATGAACGGGCCCTCGGACCCGGGCATCTACGTCCTGCAGACCGATGGCAACTGGGTGCGGCACTTCTCGGAGACCCACGGCGACCGCTCATCCATCGCGCCCGCCTCCTGGACGGAGAAGGAATTCCCGCCCATCAAGCAGGTCGATGATTCCCCCTACCCCCACGGCGGCAGCGGCTTCCACGAGGGCTTCTGCGATCTGCGCTTCGACCCGAAGCACCCCATCTGGTATGGTCGCTTCGACGACATGGTATTCGTGGTGATGATGGACAGGAAGCTGGGCGACTATTTCGTCCCCTTCATGTCGCCCTCGGGCGGGGGCTTCAGCGAGGAGTTTCAGCGGACCAATCCCGCCTGGGACTACCGCTCCCACATGCGTGACCTCATCCCTGGACGAGAGGCCACGGTCCGCAGCAGGCTGATCTTCAAGCCCTTCGTCAGCAACGATGACATCCTCGCCGAGTACGAGGCATGGCTGAAGACCTTGCCTGAAGACAGCCTCCAGCCGACGGAATAGCTGGAAGCCATTTCAGAATCTACACGCGTGTCGTTCTTGGGCCTGGCCCTTCACGTCTTCATGCGCAATGGGATGGGCCAGAGGTGATGCCAATGCATCATTCCGCGGGCAGGCGATGGCACTGAGAGCACCACCGGACGCAGATGGTTTGGTCCAAGAGCTCGATTCCGCTTCTGCCGACCAACTCCAAGAACTGACCTACGTGGACATGGGCACGTTCCTGGCCACCTTATAATCATCACCGACGCACGTCGGCCTGGGGACGTTGCGTCTGAGCTGCGAGGTCCACCCGTATTTTGCGGCCTGACAGACCGCCCTGGGACTCCTTTCCACCTTGAGTTCACTATTTCCTCCTGGTAGGCTCAGACCTGTCGGCGGAAATCAAATTTCCTATCAGTATCTCATCAAACATACGACGTACTGGCTCACAGAAGAGGAGGGCTCGCCGCATGAGCTAGGTTTCCGACTCAATGACATTCCTATGTCGGCTTTGGACTACGCACATCCAAAGGAGCAGTTCAATCAACTACTGCAAATCGACGAGCCAAAGGTGCAGAAGATTGTCAGGGCCAAGGATCAACTGCACGAGGAGATGATCTACCCATACCTTGTGGCCTTTTTGCGTGCCGGTGGGACGTTGGAAGTCGGTGAAGATGTTTCAACGGGGGCCTTCCTCCGCATTCGTAAGGGCAATACGACCAATGTCGTCCAAGGGGCGTATCGGCACTTCACAGCGATCTTGAAGCAGATGGATGCAACGGCCAGAAGGCATCTAGAAGAGGAATCAGAACGCCGTTGAATTCATTGCCAAGCCATGCTGGGGGACCTGATCGGTTGGGAGACTAATATGAGAATCTATGGTACGATTTCAGCCCTGCGATGAAAGAGCCTACTGCGCCATTCTGGCTTCCTGATTTCTGAGGAATCGGATGAAAATTAGCAACTACTCGCTGAACTATTCGGAGCTGCTCTCCAGCGGGAAGATGGACGTCTTCGGATTCCTCTCTCTTTGCGGCCAGCTAGACCTCGAAGGTGCGAGCCTGCACATTCGCAACTTGCCGGAGACAGGCACCGAGCTGCTGAAGAAGATCCGCCGCGATTATCTCGACAATGGTCTATCGGTGTCGATGTTCAGCCTCTCGACAAACTTTGGCCTTCCTGAGTCGCAACACGAGGCGGAACTGGCGAAAGGTCGCGAGGCCATACGGGGGGCGACCTTTCTCGGTGCGCCACTGCTGCGTGTGTTTGCTGGTAGTCCGCCCAATGAAGGCCAGCGCGACGCGGCGCTCCGCGGCGGGGATTCGGCGCGTCGCCGAGCTCGGTGCTGAGGTCGGATTGCCGATCGCGCTACAAAACCACAACCACGGAGCTCTCTGCGGGACCGAAAAAGAGGTGATCCGATTTTTCAACCTGGTCGATCATCCAACCTTGACGTTCATGTTGGATACCGGGGAGTTCGCCGGTTCACGAGGTGCGAGCGGAAAAGCACGTGCTGGATCGGCTAAAGGCGATTACCTGGAGAGCATCCGCGAGACCGCGTCATTGGCAAGCTATGTGCGAGTGAAGTTCTACAATCCGCAGGCGGACGGTTCTGAGCCGTGGATCGACTACGATCAAATCTTCGACATCCTGCGCGGCGTGCACTACCAAGGCTTTGTTGACATTGTCTACCAGCCCCGTTCCACTGCTGACCACCTGGACACGGCGATCTCACGCATCATTGCCTTCCTGCGCTCGAAGATCGAGGTTGATGACAGCCGACCGTCGGTCGCCAAGGCAAAATCATCGGCCCGCTACGCCAGCTTGGAGACCAGCAGGTACTTCGGCGAAACCGTTCCGCGCCGCGAGCGCTCGCTTGTGTTTCTGGAAGGCCCCGCAGTGGACCTCTCCGGCGACGTCTATTTCACTAACATGTCCGAGGATCGGATCATGAAGTGGAGTCCAAAAGAGAGCAAGCTCAGCGTCTTTCGCGAGAAGAGTAACGCCGCGAACGGCCTGCTCTTCGACCGCGAGGGAAGGCTACTCGCCTGCGAGAGCGTCGGGCGCGTCACACGCACGGACATGCAGACGGGAGAAATCACGGTTCTTGCGGACGCGTACAACGGCAATCCACTCGGCGGACCGAACGATCTCGACGCCGACGATCAGGGAAGGATCTACTTCACGTCGCGTCTGGCAAACCGCCGACACCGATGGCAATGGTGTGGTGGCCCGCGTGTTCAATGCCGCGGGTCGGGCGTTAACCGCCGAGATCGCCCTCAACAGTACTATCGCCGGCGCGCAGTCCGATCTGTCCCTGGCCATGTCGCCGCTGGGCAGTTTCGTGGCGGCCTGGGAAAGCGCGGGCGCCGATGGCACAGGCATCGTGGCCCGCCAGTTCAATGCCGATGGAACACCGGCTGGCGGCCAGTTCGCGGTCAACACGAGCACCGCGGGTGATCAGACCGACCCGACCGTGGGGGTCGATGCGCAGGGCCGCTTTGTGGTGGCCTTTACCAGTGGCGGCAACATCCTGGCCGGCCGGTTCGCTGCTGACGGAACGGCCCTGGGCGCTGAATTCACGGTAAACAGTACCACGGCGGGGATGCAGGAATTTTCTTCGATCGCGATGACCCGCGACGGCCAGTTCGTCATCGCCTGGCAGGGACCCGACGCCGATGGCATGGGCATCTTCGCCCGGCAGTATGCGGCCGACGGCAGCGCCAGCGGCGGCCAGATCGCGGTCAACAGCTTCACCACCGGCAGACAGTACGATCCGACAGTTCAGGTCAATGCGGACGGCAACTTCATCATTGGCTGGACCAGTATGGGCCAGGACGGGGATCGCGAAGGGGTCTATGCTCAGTGGTACAACGCGGCCGGTAGCGCCCAGTCGAACGAGTTCCGACTGAACGATGTCACCGACGGCCATCAGCGCGACCTTTCGCTGGGCCTGCGGGACGAAGGCGAACTGGTCGCCACCTGGGTCAGCGACACGGCCGCCCCGGTCGTGACCGACGCGCGCACAGTGCGCTTTGGCGAGCAGGCCGATTCGGTCGCCGGGCGGCATCTGATCGAGGACGTATCGCAGTTGATCGTAACCTTCAGCGAACCGATGTCGACCGTGGGTGCGGACCAGGGGCTGACCAGTGTCACCAATCGTTGGAACTGGCGTCTGGAGAAAAACGGCGTTTGGAACCCCGACGCGATCACGTCGGTCACCTACGGCCTGGACGCCGAGTCGTACCAGTACGAGGCCTTACTGACGTTCATTACCCCGCTGGACGACGGTGATTTCACGCTGACGGCCCGCGACACGATCTTCGATGCGGCGGGCGGCGCCCTGGACGGTGATGTCAACGGCGCGGCCGGCGGCGATTGGACGACGACGTTCACCATCTTCCCGACCCGGCAGGTCAACACCACCACGAACGATTCCCAGGAATCGCCTTCGGTAGTACTGGGAGCCGATGGCCGTTACGTCGTGGTCTGGGAGAGTTATGAGCAGGACGGCAGTAGCTGGGGCATTTACGCGCAGCGTTATAACCCGGACGGAACGGCCGCCGGTGACGAGTTCCAGGTCAACACCCACACCGGTGACAAGCAGCGTAATCCCTCGGTGGCGATGGCAGCCGATGGCCGCTTTGTGGTGACCTGGCAGAGTCACGCCCAGGATGGCAGCAGCTGGGGCATTTATGCCCAGCGTTACAACGCCGACGGCACCACCGCAGGTGACGAGTTCCGAGTAAATGCAACAACCGAGGACCAGCAGCGTTCACCCGAAGTGGCGATGGCGGCCAACGGGGATTTTGTGGTGACCTGGGCGAGCCTGGATGCCGCCGGGAGCGAGAGCAACTGGGGAGTGTATGGCCAACGATATAATTGGGACGCGGCAGTTGGCGGCCAGATACAAATCTTTGAAGAATACGGAGAAGGCGCCAGCTGGCAACGACATGAGAACCACAGGTCTGAGGAAAATTATCCATCGATTGCAACAACCTCTAACGGGGCATTCGTCGTAGTGTGGCAAGATACGGATGGTGGTGGGAATTGGCCCCGAATTCGGGCCAAGCGATTTGACGCTAGTGGCACCGACCTGGGATGGTTCGATGTGGAACCGACGCACAACGCTGCGCATGAGCCAACCGTGGCGATGGTGGACGATGGCCGGTTCGTCGTGACCTGGCGTGGTGGCGACGAGATATACGCCCGCACATTCAACGCCGATGGCAGTGCGGCAACTTCCACGGTCCAGGTGAACCAGACGACCGAGGGCAGTCAGAGTGCCCCGTCGGTGCTGATGTACCCCGACGGGCAGTTTTTGGTGGCCTGGCAGGGTGCAGGTTCCGAAGATAGCGAAGGCATCTTTGCCCGGCGTTACCACGCTGATAGCACCCCGTAGACGGCCGAGTTCCGTGTGAACTCGCTCACCACGGGTGGTCAATATTCTCCCGCACTGGCTATCGGCCCCAATGATCGCTTGCACCTGGTTGCCTGGCGCGGTAGTGGCAGCGGTGACGATAACGGAATCTTCACCCGCCGCTACGAGAACAAGGCCGCATCGACGCTGGACGCAATCGCGGATGTCACCATCCTTGAAGATGCATCCAACCAGACGGTTGACCTCACCTTCACCACCGCCGATGAGCCAGCCAACGAGCCTGACGAGCCCGAACAGAACCTGCTCGTGAACCAGGCACTCCAAGAGCTCACTTATCAGCCCGCCGCAGCCCCTGTAGAGCAAGACCTCAGCACTTCGGCCCTCGACGACCCGCCTGCTGATCAGGACATCGCAGTAAGTATCCTCGAGCAGGTATTTGAGGAGGTTGGCAACGATCTCTAAAAAAGACAAGCAGCCAGACAGGCTACTTCGAGAAACCCTGTTAGAACCCCCGATTAGAACCTCGCTTAGAACCCCACACTGCTTTCGTTTTGGCAGGAACTTTCCGCTGAAACAGGGACGGTAGGCCTCTTTCTTGGATGGGTAGAACCCGTTAACTGCACCCGCGTTACGACGTTACGAGTCTTGGTCACCGCGAATATTTCCCCGCGGTGAATATTGCGCCGCGTTGATTGCTTAAGGATAACTTTACCTGTTTGATTTGCGTAAAGTTATTTGTCCTATCCATAACCAGAGACTTGTATCCATAATGAAAGACTTGTGGTTTGTTTCGCATCTCTTGCGAATTGGCTATTCGCTCATAACTTGTTGTGAGCGAACCGGTGGGGGGAACCTCAGTGAGTCGACAACACCGGACCCGAAAAAAATCTCGCGGCGGTGCGTGCGGCCGTTCGCTCCGCGTCGAACGACTCGAAGATCGCCGGTTGCTGGCCGGCGCGCCGGGCGATTTCAATGACAATGACATTGTCGACGCGGCCGACTACACCCTTTGGCAGGATGCAGTAGGGACCAACACGCCGCTCGCGAACGACGATCAGCTGGGCACCCCGATTGGTAATGCCCACTACGCGCTCTGGAAGGCCAACTTCGGCCGCGTAGCACCTGTGAACACGCCGCCAGTGGCCAAGCCAGACGTACTGCTGACCACCAGCGGCCAGCCGGCCGTGGTCGACTACCTGCTCGCCAACGACACGGATGCCGACGGCGACCTGCTGGCGCTCACCGGCTCCACCGACCCGGCCCATGCAACCCTCAGCACCAATGCCGAGGGGCAACTGGTGTACGCGCCGACGGCAGACTTCGCCGGTGCCGATTCGTTCGACTACGAAATCTCCGATGGCCAGGGCGGTACAGCTACAGGGACGGTCCGGGTTTCGGTGAACACGCCGGTGGATGTGGCAGCGGCACGGTCCCAGATCCTCGCCGGCGTCACTTCACTGGCCGACCCCGTCCAGCCAGGCCACATGGTGGCTTTCGGCCCAACCGCTTACAGCATTGCCAATTACCCGGGCGCTGATCTCGGCGACCCGATGATCGCCGTGGCGACGTTAGGGCAGGGCCGTGTCATTGCCTTGCCCGATCACCAATGGCTCAATATGGATTCGCACGGCAACGACCCCAGCATGGCGGCGCTCTACCAGAACAGTGTCCGGTGGCTGGCCGACTCGACCGCTTGGGATACACACCTGGTAACTTACAACGACCAAGACAATGCCGATTGGCTCACTTCCAGGGGATTTACCCAGGTCGTCAACGCCACGGCCTCTACGCTCACCGCCCACCTAAGCGAGGCCGACGTGCTGGTAGGTGCCTGGCTCGGTTCGAACGTGTCGGACGAGGTCCTGACGACCGTGGGCGACTTTGTCACCGCAGGTGGCGGCCTGTTGGTTTGTGAGTACGGCATCGGGTACCAGTGGTGGTGGAACAAGCCCAGCGAAGAAATTCCGGGCAACCGGCTGCTGCGCCTGGCAGGAATTGGTTTTGTCAAACAGTGGCCACACGACAGCGGCCTGCAAAGCGTGACCGCAGCAAGCGGGCAGGTCACCGCCGGTGACGTGCTCGACCTTTTGGCCGGCTCCGGCTCGCTTTCCCAGGCCGAAAGGGACCAGGTGAGCGAGGTTTACAACCGGCTGAACCTGGTGCTTGCGCAGGACGATTCCCTGCAGGCCAGGCTCGACACAGGTTTTTGGGACCGCGTCGGCAGCATTAACCCCACGCCAACCACCCCGGTTACCGACGTGTTTGAAAAAGCACTGCTCACGCAGGAGATGAACCTTATCGGTGACCGGCCACCGGCGGAAGTCACCGCCCACCGTACGGCCGAGGCGGTCTACGGCACCATTGCCGCTGACGCTGCCCGTCTGCCTGGCCACACGGTCACCATCGACACCAGCCGCACAGGACTTATCGCCACGGGCATGTATGTCGTGCCGGGAGAAACGGTGACGGTCACGGTGCCCGCTTCGCTGGCCGGACGCGGATACAGCCTGCGGGTCAATACGCACGTCGACACCATTTCGGGCAGAGACAGCTGGCTGCGCGTACCTTCGGGCGTGTCGCGGTCGTTTGATATCGACAGTACGACCTTTGAAATCGCCAACGCCTTTGGCGGCGCCATTTACATCGATGTTGGTGGTCGGGCCGCTGGCACACGACCTGGTTTGGGCCTGGTTGACGTGGTAATCGATGGGGCGATCGAGGCACCGCTGTTCGTGCTGGGCGAAACCACTGGCGCCCAGTGGACAAGCACCGTGCGCAACAACCCGGCGCCTTACGCGGACTTTGTTTCAGGGAACGTAGCGTTCAACGTCCCGTCGGCCTGGATTCGCAACCTCGATAATCCAGTGGAGTTGATGCAGCACTGGCACGATGCGGTGGCATTTCAAGACTGGGTGGGAGGTTTTGAGGGCCTTCGCACGGGTCCCGACAGGATTAACTACGACGTACAAATCAGCGTTGGCCTGCTCCATGCAGGTTATCCGATCCAGGGGCCTGTTTCGTATGGCAATAAGATTGTCGACCTCGAGGCACTCCAGAACAGTGGTGACTGGGGGTGGTTCCACGAACTGGGACACGAAATGCAGCGGCATCCGGAGCTCGGCTGGGGCTCGGACAACGTGTGGACTTTTCCCGGCGACGTCGAAGTGACTGTAAACATCTTTGCCAACGCTGCCCTAGAATTTCTGGCACCGGGCACCGGCACGGAGCGCTGGGGGTGGTCGGCCCATGCCGACCAGGTGATGGGGCGGGCGATCGACACGATCAGCGACACCAGCAAGCCCAACTTCGACCAGAAGGACGCCTACCCGTTCTACTTCCAACTGGCCGACGGTGCCTGGGGCTGGCAGGGATACCGTAATGTGCTTAGTACCTATGTGCAGGATGCGCTGAACCACCCGGACCGTTTGCCCACGGGCGGCCAGCAGGAAAAGGACCAGTGGCTGGTGCGCTGGTCGGAGCACAACGAGGTGGACATGACCGGCTACATGGTCGATCACTGGGGTTTGGAGGTGAGCCAGTCGGCCCTTGACGTGGTTGCGGCCATGGGCCTGCCTGGCTGGATGCCACTTGCCTCCTCGACTGGATCCCTGAAGATTTCCGTGGGTGGCACGACAACCGTCGACCTTGCCGGGGCCGGCCTGTCGCTCGATGGTACGGCCATCCTGGTGTCGGTCAGTCAGCCGTCAGTCGGCGGACTAACCAGTCACGCTGATGGCACTTACACCTACGTGCCGGCCGAGGGGTTCGTAGGCAGCGACTCGTTCGAGATGACCTACCGGTCGAGTGCCGGCAACGAGCAGACTTTTACGATCGACGTGCTCGTTGAACAACCAGGGCCGATCGCAAGCTGGAATTTCGACGAAGGCAGTGGAACGATTGCAGCCGACGGGACCGGCGGTGGAAATACAGGCCAGGTTGACGGCGCAAGCTGGACGGAAGGATATGCAGGCAATGCACTTGAGTTTGACGGCATCGATGACCGGGTACTTTTGGGAACAGGCCCCTCGCTGGAAGGTCTAACCGACTTTACCGCCCTGGCCATGGTTCGCACCACGGCCACCTCCGACGGCATCCTCATCCAACAACGCAACGGCGGCTACAACGGCGAATATATTTTGAAAGTCAACGCCGACGGCCGGGTCAATTTTTGGATGTACGGAGATTCCCGCTACCAGTTCAACATCACCTCGGCAGAGGCCATCCATGACGGCCAGTGGCATCATTTGGCAGCCGGCCGCAATGGAGACGATGGGTTTCTCTACATCGACGGCCAGCTGGCGGCGACGGGTTCAGGTAGCGTGGTCAATCTCCGCTCAAACATTGCAACGGGAATCGGTGCCGACATCCGGGACAACAACCAATACTTCCGGGGGGCCATCGACGAGGTGGCGATTTACGACTTTGCGCTCTCTGGGGAGGAGATCGCAGAACTGGCTCTGTAGGCCAGGCCCTCCCTGCACTGAACGATCTGAACGATCTGAACGATCTGAACGATCTGAACGATCTGAACGATCTGAACGATCTGAACGATCTGAACGATGTTGTGATCGTCGAAAAATCTCCGGCAGCAACCGGCAACTCTCACTGGCACCGGTGGCAGCGGCAAGGTTCTCGGTCCTTGACCACCGCCACCACCAGCAACACGAGTTTACTCAAAATCGAAGGCAATGAGATGTCCTTTCATGCCTGCAAATTCGAACTCTATTTTGCAGGTCCCACTGGCCCATTGGCACTCTAAGTCGTACAGCAAAATCAACTTTTGCGAGTCATCCTCAAGGGTGAATTGATGACTTCGTATTTGCAGGTTTTTCACCATACCACCGTTACTGGCAACCTTGGCCATCATCACCTCAAATGCATCTTTTCCGACAGCTTCTTGCAGCGCCGGGTGCATTCGTTCCCAAGCTGCAGTCACTTCGTTGGACAAAAACGCCGTCATGAACGCCTCGGCGGTCTCGGCGTATAACCCGACTTCGCTGGGACCCTGGAACCAGTCCACCATTTTTTCCGATTGAACTTCAAAGGCAATGATCTGGCCGTCCAGCACAGTGAGCGTCCCATCGGCGACACCCTTTGCAAAGGTAATTATGGAGGAGACCTCCAGACGCAGGCCCGTCAGCTGCTGAGTCCGGGACGACTCGATACGTTCTATCGACAAGCAGGGGCCCAGATTGGCCTGGGCGGCCTCAACCCAGGCTCCCATCACGGGACGATCCACCTCTTCACGAAGCGCCGGGTGAAACATCTGGTATACCGTCTCCAAATCCCCCTGACCCATCGATTGATAGAACTGCTCTTGGAAGTTCGAGGGTTCTGCTGCCCGACAGGCTGTCGTGTCAACGGCTAAAAACGTAGCCAAAATTGCGATGGAGAATAGAGTTTTCATAGCACCGGTCCTTTCTTGAGAAAATCTTGTGGAACCACAGGTCGTCTAAGACATCAAGCGTAAAAAAGGCCCCCCTGTTACAAAGTTTTCCCAGAAACTTTTCCGGACCGGAGCGGTGTGGTGATCTTTGCCAGGTCTCTCGCAATCGGGCAGCGTTCACCACAGAGCATCCCGGCCTGAGGCTTGCCGCTTTACCTGAGACTTGCCGCTTAAGAAGAGCGCCCGAAGTTTCTCGTGATGGCAATCTGCTTCAGAACGGACTCTCTGTCAGCACAAGCCGGCCGACAAGAGCCGGAGCCTTACAGCCGCTCGACACCTCGGCTTGCAATGCGCGTAACGGTCGCTAAAAATAGATAGCGTTGCTCGCAATCCGAACACACCTGTCTTAACACGCCTGTCTTATTTCTAATGGTTCGAACGCTCACATTGCTGGTTCTTGTTGTATTGGTGAGCGGTCATTTGCGTGCTGACCAAAGCATTGTGTTCGAAAAACACGTCCGTCCGATCCTCAAAGCGAATTGCTTTCATTGTCATGGTGAAGAAGGTAACCGTGAAGGCAAACTTGACCTCCGATTGCGGCGATTGATCGTCGAGGGCGGTGAGTCGGGTGCCGCGATCGAACCGGGAAACGTTGCCGCGAGTTACCTGCTGGAACGTGTCCAAACAGGTGAAATGCCGCCGGGTGACAAGAAACTGGCTGAGCAGGATGTCCAAACTATCGAAGCGTGGATCGCCCAAGGTGCAAAAACCGCGCGGGCCGAGCCAGAATCGATCGGGGATGGTCCCCTGTTTACCGAAGAAGAGCGCCAGTTCTGGTCCTTCCAACCGATTCGCCGACCAGAGTTGCCGGCAGTCGCCAGCCCAAACCGCGCTCGGACACCGATTGACCACTTCGTGCTCGACCGCCTCGAACACGAAGGATTGGCCATGTCGGCGGATGCCGATCGGGTGACGCTGATTCGTCGCGTCTACTTCGATTTGCTCGGCCTGCCACCATTACCCGAGGTGATTGAATCGTTTGTCGCGGACCGGTCGCCGATCAGCTACGAACAATTGGTCGACCAGTTGTTGGCTTCGCCCCACTATGGCGAACGTTGGGGGCGTCACTGGCTCGACGTTGCCGGCTATGCCGACTCGGAAGGCGGTACAGAAGAAGATCAAGTGCGATCGTCGGCCTTTCGTTATCGCGACTACGTGGTGTGCTCGTTCAATGACGACAAACCGTTTGACCAGTTCATTCGCGAGCAGTTGGCCGGCGACGAAATGGTGCCGGCACCCTTTCGAAACTTGTCGGCCGAGGCGATTGAAAAACTGACCGCTACCGGCTTTTTGCGGATGGCCCCCGACCCGACCGCGGCAAGCGAAATCGATCAGAATGTCGCCCGCAACGAAGTCATCGCCGACACGATCAAAATTGTCTCAACGTCGCTGCTGGGACTCACGGTTGGATGTGCCCGTTGTCACGATCATCGCTATGACCCTATCTCGCAGGTCGACTACTATCAAATGCGGGCAATCCTCGAGCCGGCTTACGATTGGAAAAACTGGCGAGCGCCACCCGATCGGTTGATTTCGATGTATACCGATGCCGAGCGCGAGCTTGCGAACCAAATCGAGGCCAAAGCTGCAGTGGTCGACCACGAACGAGCGGCCAAGGTCCGGCACTATATCGACCGCACGTTGGAAGAAGAACTGGCAACGTTAGACGAAGCGTTGCGGCAGCCGCTGCGAGTTGCGTACAAGCTGCCTGAAGACGAGCGAACCGCCGCACAAAAGCGGCTTTTGCAGGAATATCCCAGCACTCAGAGCATTAGTGAAGATTCGCTCTATCTGTACGACCGCCGCCGCCAGAAAAGGGCGAACCAAATCGACACCGAACGAGTGGCAAAAGAGCAACGGATCCTCGAAGAAACCAGCCGGGAACATCCAGGCGAGACCGTGACCCTCGAAACCCTGCGGCAGTTTAACCCCGCAGCGGCCGACGACATCGAGCGGGACAAAGCGACCGCCGCCCAACTTCGTGCCGAGACATCGGCCAGTAATTTGGAACCCTATACGAAACGAGCGGCGGAAATCCGCGCCGAAATACCGAAAGAAGGATTCATTCGAGCATTGACCGAACCCGCCAGTCCTGTTCCGGCGACGTTTGTCTTTGAGCGGGGCGATCACGAGCAACCCAAAGCACAGATTCAACCCAACGAACTGGCCATTCTGGGATTGATTGACCTGCCCACCAACGATACACAACTTTCGACGACGGGTCGCCGCCTGGCATACGCGCGACATTTAACCAACGGCCATCATCCGCTGGTCGCCCGTGTCATCGTCAACCAAATCTGGATGGGGCATTTCGGGCGTGGCCTGGTGAACTCGCCGGGCAATTTTGGATTCCTGGGCGAACGGCCAACGCATCCGGAGTTGCTCGACTGGCTGGCCGATGAGTTTATGCGTGGCGGCTGGCAAGTGAAACGACTGCACAAGTTGATCATGCTTTCGAGCGTTTACCGACAATCGTCACGTCGGACCGAAGGGCTCGACGCGGTCGATCCCAACAATCGGCTGTACGCCCGCATGTCGATCCAGCGGTTGGAATCCGAGGCAATCCGCGACAGCATCCTTGCGGTAAGCGGCGACTTGAACCAGAAGATGTACGGCGAGCCGGTACCGGTGATGGAAGACAAAGTCGGCCAGATCGTCCTTGGCCAGGAAACGCTCGATGCCGAACGAATACCAACGGAAACGATCCCGTTGCACGGCGAAGAATTTCGCCGCAGCCTTTATGTCCAGGTGCGCCGCAGCCGTCCACTAGGCGTTCTGGAAACATTCGATACGCCGGTGATGACACCCAACTGCCCCATTCGCAGCACCTCGAACGTCGCTCCCCAGTCGTTGATGCTGATGAACAACCAGTTTATCATTGACCAGGCAGCGCGTTTTGCACGACGAGTTCAAACTGAGGTGGGAGACGATCTTCCTTCACAAATCATCCGCGCGTGGTTATTGGCACTCGGGAGACGTCCGTCCGCAGACGAAGTGACGTCGGCCGAAGCGTACGTGGAGAAACAGGCGAAGTCTTTCACTGCCAAACAAGAGAACACAGATCCAGTAACGGCGCAACATGACGCGTTGTCGACCCTATGCCAGGCATTGATCAGCGCGAATCGTTTTATTTACATTGATTGACCCTTTCACCATAGCGTCACGCAACCGCGTGGCCAACAGGCCGCGTGACGTTGCGTAACATGGGTGGCCCCTTGGACACCTAGCTCAACGGCCAGGAAATATGAACCTCGAAACCAACAGCTCAACACGCCGCCACTTCTTAGCGTCCAGCGCGATGAGTCTTGGTCCCGTTGCGCTTGCCTGGCTCCTCCAACAAGAGCAACTGGGTGCCGAACCCAAGAAGCCAGACTTGGACCGATTGGCATACAACCTTCGGCCTAAACCGCCGCACCACGAACCGCGTGCCAAGGCAATGATCTCGATGTTCATGCAAGGCGGACCAAGCCAGATCGACTTGTTCGATCCAAAACCGACCCTCAACAAACTCGATGGCCGGAAATTTCCCGGCACCATCAAATACGACGATGCCGCGCAGGCAAGTCCCAAAGTCTTCGGTTGTCCCTGGAAGTTCAGCCGACACGGCGAATGCGGCACCGAAATCTCGGAACTGTTACCGCATCTGGGTGAGATCGCCGATGACATCCTGGTCATCCGTTCGATGCGCTCGGCCACAAACAACCACAGCCAGGCGATTCATGCAATGAACACGGGGAGAATCGAGCGGGGCCGAGCAGCACTTGGTAGCTGGCTGACCTACGCGCTTGGCGCAGAAACGCAAGAGTTGCCGACGTATGTGGCAATGACCGACCCCAAAGGACTGCCGGTTGAAGCCGTGCTGAACTGGTCCAACGGCTGGCTCCCTTCGCTCTACCAAGGAACGGTCATTCGACCGCGCGAACCACGAATTTTAAACCTCGAAGCGGCACCCCATCTCCGCGGTGAAGTTCAAGAGAATTACCTGGAGTTCGTCGGCCAGCTGAATCAAAAGCATCTGCACGAGCGGATGGGCGAATCGGAATTGGCCGCTCGCATATCCAATTTCGAACTGGCCGCACGAATGCAGACCGCCGCGCGTGAGGCGCTTGACATCCAGCAGGAGACAAAAGCGACCCATCGTCTGTACGGTCTGGATGAACCTGCCACCCAGGAGTTTGGTGCGCGGTGTTTAATCGCCCGCCGACTCATTGAACGGGGTGTGCGGTTTGTACAATTGTTCACGAAGAACCAGTATTGGGACCATCACCGCAAGATCCAGTCCGCGTTGCCGGCAGCTTGCCAAAAAGTCGATCGTGGTGCGGCCGCGTTGGTCACAGACCTGAAGCAACGCGGCCTGCTGGACACAACGGTCGTGCACTGGGGTGGTGAGATGGGCCGCTTGCCTGTGATTCAAAACGACGCCGGACCGGAAAAAATTGGCCGCGATCACAATACCTATGGATTCAGCATGTGGCTGGCTGGAGGTGGCTTTAAGGCTGGAGCGACTTACGGAGCAACCGATGAATTCGGTCACCACGCCGTCGAAAACACCGTGTATCACTATGACTACCACGCCACACTGCTTCACTTGTTCGGTCTTGACGGTGAGCGCCTGGTCTATCTTCACGACGGCCGTCAACAGTCTCTTCTGGATGGCCAACCAGGAAAGATCAATCAAGGGCTGCTGGGCTGAACTTGTCAGGCGAACGTCTGTCGGTTGCATCCACCCGACCCTGTAAGCGGCAATTCAACCACGCTTGGCCACTCCCATCATGCCGTGCTCGACGTCGATAACGGCAAAATCGAGTCCCGCGTGTCCGACGATCTCGGCCATTTCGGCCGCGGAAATCTGCAGAAAGGTACCCACCAGAGGCCGGTCCAGTTTCAGTTTTTCCCGGAATAACGTCTTGGGCATAATTAACTCCCGCTCAGACCACTAACTCCTGGTCAGGCGACTGTGCTTTTTTTCCGCTCGCCAATCACCTTGCACACCTTGTCCACTCCGTCGATGAAAGATTGCTGAAACATCTTGACCAGCGGAAAATCGCAAAACTCCTGTGGCGACAAGGAATGTTCCCGGTAGGACCTGCCAAAATCGGGTAGATGCTGGTCGAAGATGGCGATCACTTCAGCGGGGGTCGGCTCGTCGATCCGGGACACCACCGGTGGGTTCTCCTGGAGTAATTGCTCGATCATGGCCCAGCCAATAGTGATGGCGTGGTCTCCTCCGATCAGATCGGTAAAGTGGTGCAGGCCGCGGGCGCCTCCGCCGAGCAGGATCGCCTCGTAGCCACCCTGCTGAAAGATCCGATAGACAACCCGATGCACGGCACACCCTGCCTGCTGAATGACTTCCAGGGGCACCGCGTTGCCAATCTGTTCATTTTGCTTCTTCAAGTAGTCTTCGAGAATACCTGAAATAAAGGTCACATAACACACCGGGCGCGTTGTTGCCCGCTGCAAGCCGCGCCGATAGGCCTCGGCCATGTAAACCGCCTGATCGACCAAAAAGCACAGCGTGGCGATGGTGGGGCGATCCATAGCCGTTAATTCTTCCATGGCCTGGGCACCGGCCGGTGTTGCCGGGACTTTGACAATCACGTTTTGGCCCATTTCATAGAAACGCAAGGCATTTTCAATGATCGAGTCCGGATCGGTGTTCGTGCGCGGACTCGTCTGGATGGCCACTTGGCCATGACGACCTTGCGTCTGCTCGTAAAGGGGCTGGTAAATGGGTAGCAAACGCCGGACTGACTCCTGATAAACAGCCTCCCCGATTTGCTCGTCATCATCCAAACTCTCCCTGGCCGTATCGATCAATTTGTTCAGATAGTCAACGGGCAACTTGGAAGGATAGGTCGGATTGGTCGAAATCCCCATGGCCCCTGCCTCCAAGGCAGTCTGAGCCTGCGCCGGCGTTGGATTGTTGACCCACAGAACAGTCGGTGTCTGCTCGGCAACGCGATGGAAATAACCGCTCGTTTCCGGTTGGTTCATCAGGGTAACTCCCACGAATCACTACAGGAACAAAGTAACGCAAGTGACAACAAACACAGCGTGACAACCAATACCGTGTGGCAGGTGGTCGCTCTCTGGCTGAGCCTGCATACCAGGCAAGCCCACATTATATGGCCCACATTAAAAGTAAGCGACCTCCCGCCTAGTGGGATGCTTGGGCAACGATCACCGAAGGGGCGTGGCCCTGGGCTGACATGTAGCCCACCTTCGCGGCATTACGCAACCCGTTCTCTTATGACGAGTGGACCAGGTTTTGAGGGCGCGGCGCGCCGATGGCGTTCGCTTCAGCAGCGGCGACGTTCTCAGTCCGGGCGGGTGGTGCCAAGAGCCAGCACCGTTGTGAGGCAGTACCCGATGTTGTTCACCCTGGAATACTGCTGGCCTCGTGGGTCTCCACTGTGAACTGTTCGAATGTCACGGGAAAGCCGTCGCCTTTGGGGGCACAGGCCATGATGCCAACCCCCAGCCGAGGTACTTCAGTCAGAAAGGCCTGGCGCACGGTTTGGAAATTTTTGCCGTCGACAGAACAGGCAACCTGGAAGGTGTGCCCGTGGCGCGCAAGCCGCCACCAGGTGGCATCCTGGCTGGCGATCGGCATCACCGACCAGTCCGACCAATCCCTCGTCACAACCGCACTGGCCAGCTGTGCCCCGTCGACGTATTCGATGCCACATTTTAACCAGGTGGTCTGGTCGACTCGCGTCATGAGACCAGCCTGGTCATATTGACCGCAATATCGTCCGGAAATCTTGACCCGTGCGATGAAGTCACCCTCGACAGGTTGAAAATAAAAGTGCCCGTTGTCCCGGATACCGCCATCGTGCGTCTTGCGCCAAAAGTCGGTTCCCGCATCGACCTGCACATGAACGGTCCCTGGTTGTTGTTCCCACTCGGCAGGCTCACCGCGCCACTGGCGCGTTGTGGTCGGTTTATCAGATCCAGTCGACATGAATAGAGGGTCTCCTAAACTTCAAACCACTTTGTCACCTAAGGTTCCAATTCCACCAACGTGGCATTGAAAGGGTGACTTTTCCTAGCGCAGTGTGGGCTTCTTCTCGTGCAGTGTGTCCGTTGGTGGGAATCACGTTTGTGCCCGCTTTCTGGTTTTCATCAGGTGCACGATCACCACCAGCGCGACCAAAGCGGCAATGCCACCCACACCGTACCACTCGGTTTTATTCCATACGACCCAGCCGCTGGCAAACATGGCCGCCCCGGTGGCAAGCCCCATGACCAGGTTCACGAGCACACGGTTCAGTCCTGTGGGAAGATCGTCCCCCAGCAGGGTCTTAGAATTCATCATCAACAGGAAGGTAAGGTAGGCGATCGGCAGCAGCACCATTCCGAAGTTGGAGGTCACGATCGCCAGCCAGAATTTCGCCTTGCCACTCCACAAAAAGGGCCACAATATTCCGGTGCCCGCGGCCAGGCACCCGATACGGTGAACCCAGCCGGTGGGCGGTACGTTGAGAACCTCACAAACCACGAATCCTGAGATGAGCATCAAAATCGAAATCGTTGAGAGTGCCATCGCAGCCACGCCAAACCCAAAGATGTAGTGGGCGAGCAATCGGTTGTTGAAAAGTTTTTCCAGCGAGTTCGCAAGCGATCCGGCATCTTGCTTCAGCTGGGCAGCAGCCAATTTTTGTTCGGCGAGGCTCACCGGACCGAATTCTTGGGGACGTGCATCAAGGGCCGCTTGATGACTGGCCTGTGATTTGGGGGGAACCACAAGCTGCCCCTGGACCACTTCCACGGCGGCCGGCAGCCTGCCGTGGAATTGATTGGCAGCAGCGATCGTGACACAACTGGTGGCCAGTACGAAAGGGATGAACATCCCGGTCGAAAGGTCAAAGATCGAGAGGCCACGAAACTCGCGGGTCCATTTTTTGGCAAGCATCGAGTAAGGGAGCAGAAAGGTCATGTTGATCCCGACCGCGGTCGCCGCGGCGCTGATCATGACCTCGCGTTGCTGGTGGACGATCAGGTCGGTCCAGTACTGGCGGATCTGCTCGTTGGGCAGGGCAGCAATCATGGCTTGCAGCCCGGGCGCCGGCTGCCCCAGTTGTCTGAGGTTGGGGACAAAGCCAGCCAGGACCTCTCGCCAGGTGATGCCATCGGCGGAAATGAAGATTCGGACCGCCACGGCCACAAAACAGACGACAATCAAGGCAACCACAACCTTGAGCAGCGCTTCGTAAACCTTAACCCCCCAACCACCGCTTCCGTAACTCCACACGATGATCGTGGAAATGACCAGCACGGTAATCGAAACGGTCCATTTGCCCACCTCACCCGCGAGCGGGCCGCCGTCCCCAAACAAGCCCGGCAGCAGGTTTTGTTCGGTCACCCCGTATAACAACGAGTACTGGGGGAGTGCCCACACCATGTTGGCTGCCATCGATGCCACCAGCCAGGCCCAGCCCAGCACCGGGTTGATCTTCTGGGTGATGGCTCGAAAAGGCCGATCGCCGGTCGAGAGGGTGACATAGCCAATGGCACTGAGCATAATGATGCCCAGAATCATTGCCACCGGCTGCAGCCATAGCATCGAGACCCCGGCGACAACGCCCAGGTAAAGACTGCTCGCCAGGGACCCGCCGCCAAGGGTCAGTGCACTTTGCAACCAGCCAGGCCCTGAGAGTCGGACATAGGAGCCGAGCTTTGCGAGCCCGCCTTTCTGTTGGGCCTGGATCAGCAACTGGCGATCGGATTCAACTCTGGCAGGGGGTTCGGACATGCGGGCTGGCCTTCTGGTATGGTGGTATCAGCCATCTTCCATGGGTCACTCCATTTTCCAGCTCCAAGTGTATACGAACCCAGGTGCGGATAGCGCCCCCAAACCCCGCCGTCCAAGCTGAGTTTTCTGCGGCGCGGTTTCCTTTTTTTCGAACACACTCCTCGAGAAAGTATGAGAAAACGGGAAAGCGCCCACCAAGATTGCGGGGCCAGGCTCCGGTGGTTGGCAAGGCTACCCAGGTGGAGGTGCTGGCCGAGGTGTTTTCGCCAGGACTTCGCCGACGGACCTGCCACCGTCCTTATCGTGCCAACCAAGCTTACCGTGCAAACCAAGTAACTTTTGGTTCAACCTGGTTGATAGAGACAAGCCAGCAGCCATGACGAAAACCCAAGAACGCGTCTATCGCCCACACTCCACGACAACGATGGGAGACGAACATGATTCGCCGCAAGTTTCTCCAGCTCGCCGGCGCCGGTTGCCTGGCGCACGCCACCGGGCACGCGGGCGAACTCCAAACGGAAAACAGCCTCTTTCTCAACCGTGACCAACTGCGGTCGCGCAACCGCAATCGTTCGACCGTCGCTTGCCAAAAAGGGATTGTGTGTTCCAGCCAACCGCTGGCGTCGCAAGCTGGCCTTGATATCCTCCAGGCGGGAGGGACCTGCATTGACGCTGCTATTTGCACGAATGCCATGTTGGGGCTCACCGAACCAGCCAGCAACGGTATTGGGGGTGACCTGTTTGCAATCGTGTGGATTGAAAAAGACAAGAAGCTTTACGGCTTGAACGCCAGCGGCCGCGCTCCTTACGACTGGAACCTGCAAGACGCACATTCGCTGGGGCTGACATCAATTGCACGCACCAGTCCGCTCAGTTGGAACGTACCTGGATGTGTGAGTGGCTGGGGCATGCTCAGTGAACGATTTGGCAAGCTGGGCCTTGCCCGTTGCCTGGAGGCTGCCATTGGGTACGCCCAGGAAGGTTTTCCGGTGTCGCCGATTATTTCAGGCCAGTTCACGTTTGACCCCCAAGAGTTTCCGGGTTTGGCAAACGTCTATCATCCGGGTGGTCGTGTACCACGGTATGGTGACATCTTTAAAAACCCAATGTTGGCTGGGTCCTACGAGGCGATTGCCAGGTCTGGCCCAGCCGCTTTCTACGAAGGAGAAATCGCCGAACGCATCGTCGCCAAATCGCAGGAACTCGGTGGACGAATGAGTTTGAAAGATTTGCGCGACCACGAGGCCAACTGGGTTCAGCCGGCCAACAGTAACTATCGCGGGTGGGACGTGTGGGAAATACCACCGAACGGCCAGGGGATTGCGGCACTACAAATTCTTAACATCCTGGAGAACTTTGAGATTGGCGAGTTCCCACCGAATTCGGCCGGGCACTTACACCTGTTCATTGAAGCCAAAAAACTGGCCTTCGAAGATCGTGCCCATTACTACGCAGACATGGACTTCGCCGACGTCCCGGTGGAGCGGCTCATCTCGAAAGATTATGCGAAAACACGCGCTCGGCTGATTGACCCCAAGCAGGCCAGTGAGCACGTTGGCCACGGAGATCCCAAGCTCGATTCGGATACGGTCTACCTGACAGCCGCCGACGGCCAGGGAAATATGATCTCTCTGATCCAAAGCCTTTACCACGGCTTTGGTTCTACGATTTGTCCCGACGGTGTTGGGTTCTCGATGCAAAACCGTGGCCAGGCCTTTTCGTTGGACCCGCAACATCGTAACAGGCTCCAGCCACACAAGCGTCCGTTTCACACCATCATCCCCGCGTTCATGACCAGGCAAGGGCGACCGGTCATGTCTTTCGGGGTGATGGGGGGCGATTTTCAGCCACAAGGGCACGCACAAGTTGTCATGAACATGATTGACTTCGGGTTGTCACCCCAACAGGCAGGAGACCAACCACGCGTGTCGCATGCTGGCAGCTCGAGTCCCTGGGGAGCCAAATCGACCTCGGGAGGTAAAATCGGCTTCGAAGATGGAATCGACGACCAGGTAAAATTACGCCTGGCCGAAATGGGACACCGAATTCGTCCCGGTACAAGTGCTCACGGTGGCTACCAATCGATTTGGCGGCTGGACGATCCGCTGCGTTACTTCGGCGGCTCCGATCCTCGCAAAGATGGCGCAGCGGTCGGATATTGATGGTACCTGTGAGCTACTCGCTTTTGGTATTCGCTGCCAGAAACGTACACAACTCTTCGATCTGGCCCGTGTAATAGAGCCTCTCGAGCTGAGCCCGATCCAGTCCTGAGTACTCCAGGACATCGGCAAAAACCTTTTCCCCCAGCCAGTAGCCATTGTTGTACTTTTCGCGGCGACTGTTGGCTCGCAGGTGACGGGAGTAGCCCTTCGGGATCTCAAGCGTTTTTCGTTGCTTGCGCTCGTCCCAGGTGGGTCGTTCGATGGGAACGCGATCGAGGTTCTCCGATTTGTTCAGGCCCAGTTTCCTGGCGGTAGCGTGAAGCTTGACGGCATCGGCCCAGGTGCTTTCGAAGACCTGGCCGTAGAAGGCGTGCATTTTGTCAAAAGCGGCTATTGACCGGCTTGCCTTCGAAATCCTCAGCCTGAAGTGGCCGGCCGTCCCACCTGGCAATCGACCAACCACTGATGGGCGCAGAAACGCGGGGGTCGATCAGCTCACACACGTCGGGATTTGGATTGTCATCGTCGGAAAAATCAAGCAGGGAGATGACCTGGCCAATCTTTTCGGTCGGTCCTTCGGTGCCAAATTCGCCGGTGTATTCGACGGTCATGGTCTCGATTTTATCGATGAAGCCGTTGCCGTTCGTATCGGAGTAGCGGACGCGGGGATATCGCAGGCCGACGGGTGGCTGGGGCCCGTCGTCGGGGCGGTCGGTCGTCGTGCGGAAGTAGGCTTCCTCCCCCTTGTACCAGGCGAGGGCATCGACATCCCATTGGGCAAAGTCGACATGATATAAATGAATTCGTCCGTCGAATTTGCCAACGTAAAGCTTGCCTTGGCCCTGGTAGTAGGAATCTCGTTCGTACCGGTCAACAATCCGGTCGGAGAGTACGAAGACCTCGGGCTCATATCGGCTGAACATCTCTTCCCAGCAGCAATCGTCGTCATCCTCATCGAAGTTCAACCAGACGCTCGTCCACCCGGGAAAGTCGGTGGCGATCTTGTAGGCATCCATATAGGGCAGGTAGCGTCGCAAGATCTCGAGCCGACTCCTGCGCATCCCCTCCGAGAGGAACTCGGCATCTTTCAGCCCGCGCATCCCCGGGATCCGATCGACGAGGTGACGATAGGCCAGGCCCCCAGGGTCGCCGTGCTGGCGTTCAGGTCGAAATCGCTGGTCGCCAACAAACGTCATCTGCATATCCAGGGAATGTCACCGCTTTGGGGTGGTGTTCCCGTTGAGTTCAAAGGCGATCTCAATCTGCTCGTAGCGGCCCCGGTGTCGGGTCTTTGAACTATCGTCGTGATTGGCAGCGGAACATCGCATCGACATGTTGTTGAAGCCATCGAGGTCGAAATCGTACCACGCCAGGGGGTTTTCAATAGCAGTTTGGACCTCCAGGGCATAAGCGTTGGTGAACAGGCCGTTTCCATGGACATTCATGATGAACTTTCCGCCAGCCACTGACTGGTTCTCGTAGCCGTAGGCAAAGTCCTTCCAGTTCAGCGAGGACATTTCCGGTTCCCCGCTGAGGTTAATGTGAAGCTTGCTGCAATAGTTATGGCCTGGGTAGGCGTGGTAGAACTCACCGTCGGGATCGCCGTCGCCGTTGAGGTCGAGGACCTTGTAGTACCAGTCGGCGAAGTCGTCGAAACGACCGGAATCATCCCGGTCGACCAGGATCGCGTAACCACCCCAGTCGCTTCGCATGGTGTTCCAGGTCACGGGTGGCTTGGCGCCGGCCTCAAAAGCCGTGTTGAAGTACGCATTCCAATCGCGGTTCTCGCGGTCCGCCGGCCACGGCAGCTGGCCAGAGTCGCTCACCCAGGCGATCGTCTTGCCATTCCACCGGGTGATGAGCGTGTCCGGGCCACCGTCCAGGTTCAAATCGTTGTAACCCCACTTCAGAGGTGGATGCCTGGTGACATCGTATTTCAAGTCGAGTTCGCCAGTTGCGAGAGGCTGCGATTTGGGGGTGTCCCCCGCCACCAGGCAAGTTACTGTGTGAATTGCCACACTAGAGACGAACACTACGCATCCGAACCGAATCGTGCCTTATTTTTGGTGGATCATGCGGCGAGACCGGTGCGACAGGGTTTGGTGACTGAAACGAACTATGCCGTGGATAACACTTATAGTCCAATCATGACCGGTTGATCACTCATGCTGGCTTTTTGAAGGTTAGCAGCCATCTCCCGTTAAGAAGCTCGTCGCGCAGCTTGCTGACCAGCCCATCTCACCTGGCAATTCGCAGCCATGCCTGGCCAAGTCGCGGCTTTCGAGGCCCGGCACGACGAGAAAAGCATCCCTGCCCTTGCGGTCCAACCCTTTTTACGATTTTTCCAGGCTATCGGTACCGTCGAGTTGAGCGTCTGGATATTCGTTGTACTGCTGGAGCTTGCGATACAATGTTTTCCGGTCGAGACCTAGAATGCGTGCGGCAACGGTTTTGTTACCGGCGACCGATTTGAGGACGTGCAGGATATAACGTCGCTCGACTTCGTCCCAAGAAACGAGTTCTTCGGGATCCTCTCCACCGATGAAGACTTGCGAACTGCGATAGTCACGAATTTTGTCTGGCAGGTCATCGACCGCAATTTTGTCAAATTGGGTCAGGGCGATGGCCCGTTCGATGACGTTGCGGAGTTCCCGCACATTGCCGGGCCACGAATAAGCGAGCAGTTTTTCTGCAACCTGGTCAGAGATGCCGGTGACCTGCCGATCGAAGCGGGTGGCAAAGTTCTCGACAAAATGTTTTGCCAGCACCAGGACATCGGTGCCCCTGGCGCGGAGCGGTGGGAGTTCAACTTGAATCACGTGAATGCGGTAGAAGAGGTCTTCGCGGAAGGCTCCCTCTTCGACCCGTGACTGAAGATCTCGATTGGTCGCGGCGATCAGGCGTACGTCGAATGATACTTCCTTTTCAGCGCCGACCGGGCGGACCGATTTTTCTTCCAGTGCCCGGAGCAACTTGGGCTGCATGTTGAGCGGCATTTCGCCAATTTCGTCCATGAACAACGTACCTGATTCGGCTTGGACGAAGAGGCCTTTCCGGTCGGCACTGGCGTCGGTGAAGGCACCTTTGGTGTGACCGAAGAGTTCGCTTTCGAGGAGCGTTTCGGGAAGGGCAACACAATTGATGGGGACGAAGGGGTTGTTTTTGCGTTGGCTGTTGCGATGAATGGAGCGGGCAACAAGTTCCTTGCCGGTACCGCTTTCCCCGTAGATCAATACCGATGCCTCGGTATCGGCAATCCGGGCCAGCTGGTCGTAAAGTCGCACCATGGCGGGGCTGGTACCAATCATGTCGCCAAAACCATCGGCTTGCTCGACCACCTTGCTGAGGATTCGGACTTTATCTTGAAGTTGCCGGTGAGTTACGGCCCGCTGGAGCGTGATCGCCAACAGGTCCATTTCGATCGGCTTGGTCACGAAGTCGTAGGCACCGACGCGAATTGCAGCGACCGCGGTTTCCAGGCTGCCGAAGGCGGTCATCACGACGACAGGAATGTCGGGGCGATTGGCAGTGACCCGTTCACACAACTCGGTACCGCTCATACCGGGCATGCGGAGGTCTGTCAGCAGGACGTCGTAATCCTGCTCTTTGACCAGCTGCAGGGCCTGATCGGCGGAGGTTGTCCACGTCGGCTGAAAGTGGCGCAGCCCGAGATCGGTCTCCAGCAGCTGGCACATGCTTTTTTCGTCATCGACGATGAGTATTCGGCCGTGCATAAATTGCATTCAGCAGCGTTCAGGGGGAATCTTCAACGCACATTGGCAAGTAAACCGTAAAGCAACTGCCTTTTCCAGGTTGACTTTCCGCGTCGATCCAGCCCTCGTGATCTTGCACTATCCCGTACGAGACCGAAAGCCCCAAGCCCGTACCCTCGCCCGTTTGCTTGGTTGTGTAGAAGGGTTCGAACAAATGTGCCATTTCTTCTTCGTTGATTCCCAGTCCGTCATCCTCGACAGAAATCGCATAGTACGAGGCGGAACCGGACCCCGTATTTTCTGGAGGTGTTTTTTCTGTCGCCCGTACCGAGATTTTGACCGTCCCGGTGTTCGGAATGGCCTGAATGGCGTTGACAATCAGGTTGGTCAGCACCTGTTGAATTTGGACGGCGTCGACATGGGTGACCGGCGGAGTTGCCACATCTTCCAGTTCCAGGGCAACCTTGCGTTTGCGGGCCATCGGTTGGAGTAACTCGGTAGACTGGGCTGCCACCTTGTGCAAATCAATGGCTGCCCGATGGGGCGGTCGGCGGCGGGCAAAGTCGAGCAACTGGTGGATGATGGCTGCCATGCGATCAGCCTCAGATTTAATGGCTTCGGCACTTTCTCTACACTGCGGTTCTGCGAGGCGACCCGATGCAATCAGCTCGGCGTGTCCCGAAACGACGTTCAGTGGGGTACCGAGTTCATGTGCCATTCCCGAAGCGAGCCGTCCCACGGTCTGCAGCCGATCGGCGTGGCGTAATTGTTCTACCGCGGCGATACGGGCGGTCGACTCGGCACCAATTTTTGCCTGTTGCTCCGCCAATTGAGCACTCATGCGGTTCAGCGCGACGGCCAGTTGGCTGAGTTCATCGTGGGTGTGCAGGGTAAGTGGTCCGGAAAAGTCTCCCTTGCCGATTTTTTCTGTCTGGGCAATAAGTTGCTGAAGTGGCCGACCGACTGTCCGAATGCCGAAGAGGGTTACCATCAGGCCACAAATCAGCACGGCCGTAGCGAACGCGACGGTTTGATAAACGGTCCCGCGGGTGTAGCGATCAACGCTCCCCATGGGCGCCGAAAATTCCAGACATCCGGTTCGCTGGTCCTCCACATCAACAGGGTAGTACATCAGCCGGGAAGCCTGGCCGAGTGGATCCCGGAATGTGGTGGCTACAATTTTCCCTCGGTCCGCAATCCGCAGTCGTTCAACCGGCATAGCCACCGCGGCCACTTGTGGGTCGGCGTCGAGTGCAACCCAGCGGATCGTCATTTGTTGCAACCGGTCGTTTGCAACACGTGCCAGTTGAATCGCACCGTCGTGGCCTTGTTCGCGCCACACCACGATCAGGTTTTGTTCCATCGTGCGGCCAACACTTTCGGCATTGGCGTCGATTTCCTGTTGCAATCGCTGGCTTTGCCGCTGTACGGAAAGATATCCGTGGACAGCGGTCAGCAGGATGATACCCAGCATGAAAAATGCGACTATTTTAGCGGTGAGTTTCATCGCGCACCTGTTTTTTGGGATTCTATATCTAGGTGTTCAGAGTGATGTTGGTTTGCGGGAGCTCGCCTATCGCCATCGTATCATGTCGACGGTGAAAGGGGGTTACCAGATACGGAGGCGCTGGTTTTCGGGACGAAACAAGCCGTCTTGTGGTGTCAACTGGAAAGCACGATAGAAAGCTTCGATGTTGCTGACAGGGCCATTGGCGCGGAACTGGGCCGGCGCATGCGAATCGGTCACCAGGCGTTTGAGCAGTTCTGCTTCGCGATAGCGGCATCTCCAGGCACGGCTCCAAGCGAGAAAGAACCGTTGGTCATCGCCGTAGTCATCCAGTGTGTGCAGGCCCTTTCGATCTTTGGAGATCTGATAGGCCTTGTGTGCGATTGCAAGTCCCGAAAGATCAGCAATATTTTCACCCAAAGTTAACCGTCCGTTGACATGTCTCCCTGGGAGAGCTTCATAGGCATCGAACTGCTCGACCAACTGGCTCGTTCGTTCTTGAAACGCTTTGCGATCCGCCGGGGTCCACCAGTCGGTGAGGTTCCCGTCGCCATCGTAGCGGCTTCCCTGGTCGTCAAAGCCGTGACTGATTTCGTGACCAATCACTGCCCCAATCGCGCCGTAATTGCTGGCATCGTCTTGATCGACACCAAAAAACGGGGGTTGCAGGATCGCGGCCGGGAAGACGATTTCGTTCTTGCAGGGGTTGTAGTAAGCGTTGACCGTCTGTGGGGTCATTCCCCACTCCTGGCGGTCAACCGGCTTGTTGAGCCGGTCGATCATGCGACCATACTCGTACTTCGCAGACCGGAGAAGATTGGCAATCAGTTCATCTTCGCGAATTTCCAGTTTGGAATAGTCGCGCCACTTAGTCGGGTAGCCAATCTTGGTCGTCATCCTGGCGAGTTTTTCGGCAGCGCGGGCCTTGGTTGCTACCGACATCCACGGCAGTTCGTCAATGCTTTGTCGAAATGCCGTCATCAGGTTGTCGAGGAGGCCTTCCATCCTGGCTTTGGCCGCCGGCGAGAAAAACCGCTGGACGTACATCTCTCCCACGGCATCGCCCAAAACACCGAAGTCGCCGGCACCGTCACCGGCGGTTGCTATCACGGCACGTTTTTGCCGGGAGCGTGGTTGGGGAATGCCAGCCAGAGTTTTTCCATAAAACTCGAAGTGGGCATCGACATACGCTGTGGGTAAACCGACCGCGTAGGTGTCGAGAACCCGGAACTTGAGGTAATCCCGCCAGGTGGCGACTTCGGTATCGCTGATGATTTTGGCGAGGTTGGTAAAAAAGCTGGGCGTGATTAAGTTGATCTCTGTCAGTTCCGGCAGGTCGGCCCCTACGAGGAAAATCTCCCAGCGAATACCTGGGGCGAGCTCCGGTAACCGGTCGACCTCGCGCAGGTTATACGTTTTTTGTGCGTCCCGGAGCACGATCCGATCCCACTCGATTTGGGCCAGGCGGTGTTCCAGTTCCACGATCGACCGGGCGGCTTGCCCCGGATCGTCGTGACCACTGAAGGTGAGCAACTTGGTCACATAGGCGCGCAGGGCACCGCGGGCCTGGGCGAACTTCTCGTCGTCGGCAAGGTAGTATTGGCGGTCGGGCAGGGTCGTCCCGCTCTGGCATACGGCAGCCAGGTAGTTACGGGAGTTACCCGGATCTTGGGCCACATAAAGAGCAATGGGACTTCGGACGCCAAGTTGCCCGAGCAAGCCGAAATGACGGACAACTTCGGCTCGAGTGTTGAGCCCGTCCACCTGGTCCAGTTGGTTTTCAAGCGGCGCCAGACTGAGTTGTTCCACAAGTGCCTCGTTGAGAAAGCTCTGGTAGAAATCACCAACCTTTTTGCCAAGGCTGTGCGGGGGAAAATCGTGCGAGACGGTTTCGTCAAGGATCTCTTGCACGCGATCTCGAGTGACGTCCTGCAAGATGGTAAACGACCCGCAACTTGGTCGATCGGCAGGTATTTCCGTCGTTTTGAGCCACTCGCCATTGGCGTGGAGGTAGAGGTCGTCTTGCGGTCGCACGGAGGAATCGACGGCTGAACTACCCCAACCTGGAGCGGCCAGTAGAAACAGCCCGCCGGCTACAATGAGTGTAGCTGCGAAGTTTCTCAAATTGGATAGGTGTATCATAACCCCACCGAGTTCTTTGGGTTTGAGTAAATCGTTGGTTGGTTAACAGGGGGCGAAATGTCGTGCATGGGATTCAGCACAACGGTCTCGTTCTGCAGTTCACTCGGCGCGTATTCGAACTCGACGTGCAACGCCTCGGCACGTGCCGCAAAGTATATGAAAAACGCCACCAGCATCAGCAACCAGTTGGTGAAGAAGCCGACAACCCCCAGGAAGATGGCGATGGTTTGTCCAAGCGAGGCGGCAATGCCGGTTGCCCGGCGGTACGGCATGTGCATGGCGAGGAGGGCTCGGACTACGCGGCCTCCATCCATCGGAAATGCCGGGAGGAGGTTAAAGAGCACCAAGACGATATTGGCGGCCATTAGCTTTACCGTCCACGACGAGGAGATCATGCTGATTGACTGGAGATTTTGGAAACCACTAGCGAACTGCACCCCCAGAAACAGGGATGCGGCGATCACGACGTTGACAGCAGGTCCGGCCAAGGCGACCGCCAGTTCCTGACGTGGTTTTTCGGGCATTCGCTCAAGTTGTGCCAGGCCACCGATCGGCAGGAGCGTGATACTTCGGGTGGCGATCCCATACCGGGCGGCCATCAAGGCGTGCCCCAACTCGTGCAACAACACGCAGCCGAAGACCGCCAGCACGAAAAAGACTGCCGAGAGGGCCGCACCCAAAGTTCCACCGACCGCAAGCGTTTCGAACAGTACCACCGCAGGTAAGAGCACAAACGTTGCGTGTACGAAAATTTGAATTTCCGAGAAACTGGCAATTTTCCAGGCCCACTTCATCGTATGTATACTCCTGGAGAATGAAACCAGAATTGGTTCGGTCCAACTGCACGCATTTACCGTGCATTTGCCGTGCCAAATTCGTGGTCGAGGCTTGAGCGTAAAGTTCTCCCTGGAACTGTAGGTTGTCGCGGGGCGGTTAAGAGGCACGACTGCGGGGCATTTTGCCCCAGTGGGGCACAACGCCACTCTGATTTGGTGGGACCGGTCCGTTGGGCGAGGGCATCTGTGGTAAAAGGTTGTTCGCAGAGTGCCCTGTTTTTCACGTTGCGCAAGCAATAACGACATCTTCTCTCAACTTTGGCACACCGGTTGCATTCTCTTTCGCCCGGCCACTAGGAAGTGGGTGCCATGGACGTTCCCCGCAAGTGCTGTTTGGAAGAGGGTTAACCAAATGGTCGTCACGACCGTATCCAAAGCCGAGCCGATTCGAGTGTTGCTTGCAGAGTCCGAGCGCGAGCTAAGTGCGTGGCTCAAGCGTTCGCTTGAAAGAGTGGCTTATGAAGTAACGGAGTGTCGGTGTGCCAGCGACTTGGTGCGTCACTGTGAACCGTCAACGGAGATGGGTGATTTGACCCTGTTTGACTTGGTGCTTTGTGACGCACGTTTGCTTGGTGAGCGGGCCATTGAGATGATTCGTAGCGAGCAGCAGCAGAGACGTTGTCCGCCTTTGGTGCTAATCGACGAGTCAGGGAAAGCCGGTGGGGAGTGGTTTCAGCGACTTCAGATCTCCGCAGTGATCGACAAGCCGCTTGGAATCAAGAAGTATGTTTCGAAACTGCGGGAACTGGCACCGATTCGCGAGTTGAAGCGCTAGTTCGAAGTGTCTGAAGTACTTCAGTCAGAAAGTAACTATTTTACTGAATGAGAAAGGAGAACCCGAGATGACTCATTCCTCGAAGTCGTCGGTTTCTGTAACGCAGAAGCCAATGTCAAAGCTGTACTTGGGCCTTACCGCACTGGCCCTGTTTGGTACAGCACTGGGGGCAGTTGCCACGCGAGGGGACCTCGCCGAAAAGCCGACCTCGGAAATTGAGACACTGGAGCAGACTGGTAAGGCATTTACCCAGGTCACAAAACACGTGGCTCCAGCCGTAGTTTTCATCAAGGCCGAAAAACTTTCTCCGGGAGCCAACCGGGTGTTCGGTAACAAGAATCAGCAGACTCCAAATCATGACGAATGGATGAAGAAATTCTTCGGAGACCGTTGGCCGAAGTTCGATTTCCCCGAGATGCCTCGTCACGACGGTCGCTCGGTTGGGCAAGGGTCTGGGTTTGTGATTACTGAAAACGGCTACATCCTGACCAACAGTCACGTTGTAAAAGACGCGGACAAGCTGACGGTCACAATGGCCGACGGCCGCGAATTTTCCGCCAAGACCATTGGTTCTGACATCCGTAGCGACGTGGCGGTGATCAAGGTCGACGCCAGTGATTTACCCCTGCTCCGCATGGGTGATTCCGAAAAATTAGAGGTTGGTGAATGGGCCCTCGCGATTGGCAGCCCGTTCGGTCTGTCGGGATCGGTCACGGCCGGGATCGTGAGTGCCACCGGTCGTAACAGTGTTGGTATTACCGACTATGAGAACTTCATCCAGACAGATGCAGCGATCAATCCCGGTAATTCCGGCGGTCCACTCGTAAACCTGCGTGGTGAAGTGATTGGGATCAATACCGCAATCTTCAGCCGCACGGGTGCCAATAATGGGATTGGTTTTGCCATTCCTATCAACATGGCACACCAGATTTGCGACCAGCTGATTGAGCACGGTTCGGTGACCCGAGGTCACTTGGGCATCATGATCCAGAACCTGACGCCAGAGTTAGCCAAGTCCTTTGGGCTGGGTGACGTCGACGGAGTGTTGATTGGCGATGTTGTGGCCGATTCGCCTGCCCACCAGGCTGGCCTCGAGGCAGGTGACCTGGTTGTCGAGTTCAATGGCAAGTCGGTCGACAACATGGGCACTTTCCGCAACACGGTAGCGTTCGTGGCACCCGAAACCAAGGCCAACGTGGTTGTCCTTCGGAATGGGGATCGGAAGTCGTTCTCGGTTACCATCGGTGAGCTTCCTTCGGCTCCGCAAGCCGAGGCAAGTCACCCACAGTGGGTTGAGTCGTTGGGCTTCACGGTCCAGCCGCTCTCCGACGAACTGCGCAAGCAAAACAGTTGGCAAGGTGTCAACGGTGTTGTGATTGACCAAATCGAGTCGAGCTCGCCAGCCGCTTTGGCTGGCCTCCAACCAGGCATGCTGGTTGAGGAAGTCAATCGCCAGAAGGTCGACAACGTGGATGAGTTCCACAAGTTAGTTGAAGAAGCCAAAGAGGAAGGCCAGGTACTGTTTCGTGTCAAGCATGGTGAGTATTCACGATACGTGACAATCCAGCTGCAGAAATAAGTGCCCGTCGGTGTCGCTCGTCGACATCAAGAGTCTTTCTCCTCTGTTTGAGGTCCGACGGCTGAGTCTTGGACTTGGTCGTCGGACCTTTTTTTTCGCGCGGCGGGCAGGTCCTCCTGGAAACGCCTGGGAATCAATCTGTGGTTTGGCGTTTCTCTCTGATCGAGAGGCTATCTTACAAGCCAGGCTTCCAGACTCAGAAAGCCGAGTTCCCAACAGCCACGGATCGGGATCACACCTGCCCGGCGGTGGGGAACTTGAAGCTTTTGTTGCTGTCATCCTTCAGCAGTGCATTGGCTTCGACTGCATGGTCACCCGTGTGGCGTTCGGTTTGGGGGTCAAAGGAGAGCCACGGCCCTACGATATACTCAGTTCCATCTTCCGGCAGGCCAACTCCCTCCCGCATGACTTCGTGCAACTTCAAAAAGTGCTGGGCTGCGTCGGAATTGTCACCAAACTTGACCGCTTTGGCGTTGAAGGGCACTTTCTCCCCCAGGCGATAGGAGTTGTTCATCAGGTGCCCCATGACGCAACCATAATGGGCATCGGTCGCATTGCCGTTGGCCAGTTGGGGATCATTGTTTCGAATGGCCGCAAGAAAACTTCCCCAATGGCCACCGGGGGTAACTTTTCCGGTTGACGGCGGCAGGTTTTCTGCAACATCGCTGCCGGGGCGGGTGATTTTGTATTGTCCTTCACCGGTGATTTTGCTGCCATCTTCCAGGTAATACTCGTTGCAAACCTGCTGTTGGTATCCTTCGTAATTCACGTTGCGTACATTAAACAAGACCTGTTGTCCGTTGGGATACTCGGCAATTCCAAACATGGTGTTGGGTGTTTCTCCCTGATCTTTCCATTTGAAACGGCCTCCAATGGCCATGGCGCGAACCGGGTGGGTCTGGTCCTTGTCGATCGCCCAACGTGCCACATCAAGTTGATGCGTACCCTGGTTGTTCAGGTCACCATTGCCCGTCTTCCAGAACCAGTGCCAGTTGTAGTGGACAAAATTCTTGTGGTAGTCGTCGATAACTGCAGGACCTTTCCAGAGGTTCCAATCCAAGTCGGCAGGGGGCGACGTCAGCTGTTGGTGGCCAATGCTGTTTCGAGGTTTGCAGCAATATCCATAGGCAATTTTCAGCCCCGGGAGGTTGCCCGCCTGGAGTGCCTCGTGTAGCCCCGCGATTCCTGCATCACTGCGTCGTTGTGTGCCATGCTGGATCACCACGCCATATTTTTTTTGGGCCTCCAGGACGGTTCGTCCTTCGGTAATGTCGTGACTCATCGGTTTTTCGACATAGACGTGTTTGCCAGCCTGAGCTCCCCAGATCGTCATCAGTGAATGCCAGTGATTTGGCGTTGCAATCGAGATGGCATCGATGCACCGGTCGTCGATCGCCTCGCGGATATCCGTGATGGCTTTGCACTTCAGCGGACCTTCCGTTTTTTCCTGGAGTTCTTGCATCCGCTTGGCCAGGACGTTTTTGTCTGGATCGACAAGGTACGCAATTTCCACGTTCTCTTGGGATCCCCAGCCATTGATGTGGGATCGCCCGCGACCATTCACGCCAGCCACGGCAATCCGAACGCGATCGTTGGCCCCTTGGATATTGCCCGATGCACGAGTCCCGGTGAGCAGCAAAGAGGCGCCAAGGGCCGAGGAGGTTTGCAAAAAAGACCGGCGAGTGGGATGTGACATGGTATTTTCCGCTCTTCAAAGGATGGTTTTCTGAGGGGGTGATCGTTTCACTGAATTGGCAGAAGACCTGCATTGGCAGCAGACCTGCCCGCTATTTTAACACATGGGAAGGAACTGTTCACACCGTGATTTGCCATGGGCTGCGTTGGTTGCGGGATATCAACATGTTTGCCTCGTTGTCCCCGACAAATTGATAGGTGTCTGGATCAAAAACAATTTTGCGTTTGAGGAGCATGGCGATGTTTCCCATGTGGCAGGCATTGACCGAGTTAACATGGGTCCAGACATCGGAAACCGGGCGCTCCCTGGTTTTGATACAGTGGAAGAAATTGGCCATGTGCCCTCCCATTGGCAAACCCCGAACCAGTTTCTTGACCTCCTCAGCGAGCCACGCCTGGTCAGATTCGCTGGCTTCGATCTCGCGGACAGGTTTTCCGGTAAGAGCTCTCCGGTTCACACGGATCTTTCCCTGATCCCCTTCGAAAATAATTTCGTTATTAACACTATTCAGTTCGATCGTATTTTCGTTCGGTAATTTGAACGTACAGACAAACGATTTGGCCACGTTATACTGATTTGGCAGTTGGCTGCGACCGTTGAGGAAGTCGATTACGTTGACTGTGTATGGAAATCCGGGAAACACCCCGTGTCCTTCGGCCTCGACGATTCCCGTGTCAGCCCCTCCCAGCGCCCAGAGGGCGATATCGGTGTGGTGAACTCCCCAATCGGTAATTTGCCCACCCGAATATTCCAACCACCAGCGGAAATCAAAGCCGAATCGTTTTGAGCAATATTCCACTTCGGGAGCTTGCCCCAGCCACATGTTCCAATCAAGATCGGCCGGGGGACTCCCGCTCGGGAACGGTCCACCCGATTGGGCTTCACCGACGCCGCAAACGGCATGCACTTTTTCACCCAAACGACCACTTTGCACAATCACAATCGCCTTCAGAAATTTACTCTCGTATTCACTCCGTTGTTGAGTACCAACCTGGCAGACACGATTTGTTTTTTCGACAGCTTCGATAATTTGCTGACCTTCAGCGATCGTGAGCGTGAGCGGCTTCTCGCAGTAGACGTCCTTGCCAGCCTCCATGGCGTCAATCGCGATTTTGGTGTGCCAATGGTCGGGAGCCCCACAGGTGATAGCGTCGACATCTTTGCGATCCAAAATCTTGCGGTAGTCGGTATAGATGTCACATTTTCCGTCGTACTCGGCAGCAAATTTTCCTGCCCGCCCGCGGTCAACATCAGCGCAAGCCACTATGTTTCCCAGCCGGCCGGCCTGATGTCCCACCGTCGATCCACGGTTTCCTGTACCAATGGCCGCGATATTCAAACGGTCGTTGGCTTCGGCGGCGTGGCCCGTCCTTGCCGTCAACATGTAAGGCACGAATGCCGAGCCGGCTGCCAGTGAAGTGGTGTGCAGGAATTGACGTCGGTTAGTTTGACACAGGGGCACAATAATTTCTCCCAGATGAGTGGGTACCGGGTAATCCTCGCCACACCGGACCGGATACGTGACCGCCCCTGACGTGGATCAAACTACAACGTAAGTGTAACATTTCCGGTGGGGAACATCTGTAGGAATTTCCACCTGAGCAAATTGTAAACCCGGCGGGCGTGCCATGCCAGCTCGGGTAGCGGTTGCCCTTGTCAGAAATGCCGCAGGCCGCCAGGTCTACTGCAAACCAGGGCTTTCCGGCACTCAGAAGACCAGGATGAGAGTACCGCATTTCCAGCAAAGGACCTTAATTTGAGGGGGATCAAATGGACGATGTCGTGAACTTGTCGGGAAAGGTAGCAATCGTAACTGGCAGCAGCCGTGGTTTGGGGCGTGGGATGGCGAAAGTCCTGGCTCATGCCGGCGCTGACGTGGTGATCACGAGTCGCACCATTGATTCGCTCACGGAGGTCACCGAAGAGATTACCGCGCTTGGTGCCAAGGTGCTTGCCTTGGAACTTGATGTCCGCGACGAAGCCAGCATTCGAAGCATGCCCGAAAAGGTACTCGACCGCTTCGGGCGAATCGATGTGCTGGTTAACAATGCGGGAATGAATATTCGCAAACCTGCCTTGGAGGTCACCTGGGAAGACTGGGATCAAATCCTGAACACAAATCTCAAGTCGGTTTTCTTTTGTGCCCAGGCGGTAGTGCCCCAGATGATCAAGCAGAAGTGGGGACGGATTATTAACATCGGATCGGCCACCAACGTGGTCGCGTTTCCTCGCATTAACCCGTACTGTGCCAGCCGTGGCGGGATCGAACAACTCACCAAGAGCCTGGCAGCAGAGTGGGCACCGCTGGGCATCACGGTCAATGTGCTTGCGCCAGGCTGGTTCCGCACCAACCAGACACGCGTCCTCTGGGAGGACCCGGAGTGGATTGCGAGGATGCAGGAACGGATCCCTGCCGGTCGGATCGGAGAACCGGAGGAACTTGGGGGAGCAGTCGCTTTCCTGGCTTCCGACGCAGCTGCCTATGTGAACGGGGCGTTGCTGATGGTGGATGGGGGCTTTACGACCGGTGGTATCGCCAACACCGTGCCCCTCGTTCAGAAATAAGCAATCGGACTTGTGTGCGGTCAAGCGTGTGCAATAAAGCAACGCAACTTTGCCGAGTCGTTGCGAGTTTGCCGACCCTCAGCAATACGTGGTACTAGGAGATTCCCTGCCACGGTGAATTGTCGGCTGTTTGACCCGCGGTGCCACTACGACTTGTTGCTTTGAGCCGTCTGCTCGTGGCAAATATACCGGCGATCTCGGTCCGCGCTACGCTTGCCGTGGCAAGGAGGGACTCGCTAGACTAACGCACTCATTCGGTACGCGCAGCTGCAGGCCGAAAAAATGTGCAGGTTGGAGTCCCCACTTCTGGTATGGCGGAGGAAGCCCAATGGCCAACATCGATGAGCAAGAGTCCCGGCAAACAGGCCCCCAATACACCTATCTTATCGCACTTATTGCAGCGCTGGGTGGTTTTTTATTCGGGTACGACTTGAACATCATTGGCGCGGCGATGATCTATCTGCGCGAACAGTTCACAATGAGTCCTTGGCTATTCGGATTTTCTACCGGCAGTGCAATCTTCGGGTGTATTTTCGGTCCGTTTTTGGCGATGTTCCTCGGTAATTCGTGGGGGCGAAAACGGTGTCTCTTCCTGGCGGCTGCATTATTTTTTGTGTCGGCTATTGGCAGCGCCTTCCCGGAGACCCTCGCAGGGGTGACTGGCGATCCGGTGTGGGGTTTCAATATCTACCGGATTCTGGGTGGGGTAGGTATTGGCTTGTCTTCGGTGCTTGCACCGATGTATATCGCCGAAATAGCTCCCGCCGAGCGACGCGGGCGTCTGGTGCTGATGTACCAATTGGCGATCACCATCGGTGCGATGCTGGGATTCTTGTTTACGGCCGCCTGTGCCAACTGGATTGCCGACACCAATCTCAATTGGCGGTGGATGTTTGGTTCGGAAGCATTGCCGGCCGTCTTGTTTGCGATTTTGTTAATCATGGTTCCCCGTAGTCCCCGCTGGCTGGCAGAAAAGGGATTGGACGATGAATCACTTGAAGTGTTGACCAAGGTCAATGGTCCAAAACGGGCTGGCGAAATTCTGCGTGAAATCCGGGAGTCGATCGACGCAGAAATCGGAAGATTCTCGGAGTTATTCAAGCCCGGGATACGGTATGCCCTGTTGATTGCCTGCATTCTGGCGGTCTTCAACAATTGGACGGGCTGGTCGAGCATCGCCTACTATTTGCCCACGCTCATGCAAATGGGTGGCTATCCTGATCCGGCCGATGCGATTTCCAGTTCACTGGCATTATTCCTGCTCAATATGTTGTTGACGTTTGTGGCCATTGCCACGGTTGACCGCTGGGGTCGAAAAAAACTCTGGATTCTTGGTTCGGTATGGATGATTTTTTCCACGTTGATTGTGGGATATATTTTCTACGCGGGTATGACGGGCCCGATCGTGATTGCGGGAATTGTGTTGATCATTATTCCGCACTCCATTGCCCTGGGGCCTTTGCCATGGCTGATGCTCTCGGAATTGTTTCCCACCCGTATTCGCACCTGGGGTACGGGTGTTTCAACCACGGTCTTGTGGACAGGGGCCTGGGTAGGGACGAGCCTCTTCCCGCTCATCCTGGATCAGAGCGAAAGATCAATTCCGACCAGGCAAGATATTGCGCTGGAGGGAAGCTCTTTTGCGTTTGAACCGGCGGCGATCGACTTTATTAAGATAAAGAATCCCAGCCAGACGTTTGTCGACGCGGATTTCAAAGCAGGTGATCGGATCAAGGTCTCGGGAGCCAGCAAACCGAAAAACAACGGCACTTTTGAAGTGTTCGACGTACAGCCCGATCTGTTGGTGCTTGCCCCGCACAGCAACCTGGTCCAAGAGCCTCGCGGTGCTGAGATCACCATCGCCGGTCCCGGGACATCACTCAAGTCGCGGAATATCTCTTTCCAGGATGCAAACTATTCGGCCATTCGTGATTCGAAGAAAGAATTTATCAAAGCCGGGTTTAAGCTGAATCAAAAAATTGCGATTTCTGGCGCTGCCAAACCAGAGAATAACCTGGTTGCCGCGATCAAGGCCGTTACCCCGGGAGAACTCGTGATCAATTCCGCAGTTGTGCCGGAGGCAGCAGGGACTCCGGTTCGGATCGGTGTCGGGTCGGTCCTCGGTGGTTTTTTGGTCTTCACGGTCCTTTGTGTGCTGTCGCTTCTGTTCGGTATCTTTATGCTGCCAGAGACAAAGAATCGCACCCTGGAGGAGATTGCAGCCTCCTGGACGAAGAAGTGATCCAACAACCAAATCCTTGTTTTCCATCAGCAAGCCCTGAAAAATGAAACATCGCGTCGTATTTACGGATCCCCACCAACACATACTTGACGATGAATTGCGCGCCCTGCTGCGGGCAGCCGATGCCCAATACGAAGCGCGTCACTGCCTGACTGATGAAGACGTGATCGATCTCTGCTGTGAGGCCGACACGATTATGACCTCGCAGGCAATCATTAGCCAAAAAGCTATTGAGACCCTCGGCAAATGTCGACACATCGCCCGCATGGGAACCGGCTTCGACAATATCGACCACGTTGCTGCTGGACAGTGTGGTATCCCGGTGACCAACGTGCCGGGTTTCTGTACCCGTGAAGTCGCAACGCATGCCGTCTTGGTGGCGTTGGCTTGCGATCGACAGTTGATCTATCTGGACCAGCAATTACGGCAAGGTCACTGGCGACAACTTGATCTCTGCGATACAGCTGAACGATTGGAAGGTCGCGTGTTTGGTGTAGTTGGATTTGGGGCCATTGGGCAGGCGGCGGCTCGTCGGGCTGCCGCCTTTGGTCTTAAACTCTTGTTTTACGATCCCTACCTGAAGGCATCTCCTGCCGACCTGCCAGCGGAAAAGTGCGATTCCCTGGATGACCTCTTGCGGCAGTCGGACTTCGTCTCGCTTCATACGGCATTGACCTCCGAAAGCAATTTTCTGATCGGGTCACGTGAATTGGAACTGATGAAACCAACGGCTGTACTGGTCAACACGGCACGAGGAGCGGTTGTTGACCAAGACGCGTTGATCGCCGCGCTGGAAGGTGGGCAAATCGCTGCTGCCGGGCTCGACGTGTTTGACCCGGAACCATTGCCCATGGACAGTCCGCTCTGCCAAATGGAGAACGTCATTCTGTCACCGCACACTTCAGGCCACACCAAAGGTTCGATGTCTGAAGTGAAAAGACGCACTGTCGAAGAGGTGGTACGAGGACTTCGGGGCGAGCCACTGCAGCATATTGTGAACAGCCAATGGCTCACGCCAGTCCCACGTTCCAACGGTTAAGCGAAGAGCCCCACTTTTTGCTGGGCCCTGTTCTCCTGCTGTTGCTGGCCGTTACTTCATCTTGGATCGAACTTGGCTGAAAAGTTCGGCGATGTTGTTCAACATGTAGCTAAAATCGCTCCCACACTGAATCCAGTTGGCTCCCATTTCGGCCCAATGGGCTGCGGTTTTAGCCTCTCCTTCACTGCCCAATCCCACGGGCAGCCCGGCCGCGTGGCTTTTTTGAATAATCGTCTGGATTGCCTCCTGCACGGTCGGGTGATCGACCTGGCCCAGCATACCGAGCGAACCTGAAAGATCTTGGGGACCAATCGCTATCGAATCAAGTCCCTGGATCTTGACGATTTCGTCGAGGTTTTCGAGGGCCTCGGTGCTTTCAATCTGGACCGAGACGAACAACTCTTCGTTGGATCCTTGCACAATTTGTGCGCGGGAATACTTGCCATAGTTCGATGGCCGTCGAGGGCCCCAACCCCGGTTCCCCATTGGCGGATAACGGCAGGCATCGACCACTCCCTGAACTTCCTCGACCGTGCGTACCTGCGGCACGATGATCCCTTCGGCTCCCGTGTCGAGGATGCGTTTCAGGACATTCAAGTCTGAGCCGGGAATTCGTACCAATGCCGGTATCCCGCCGGCACGGGCGGCGATCAGTTGACCTAGTAACGTTTCGATACCCATCGGGGTATGTTCTGTATCAATCCAAACAAAATCAACCATTTCAGACAATGCTTCGACAACAACAGGATCGTTCAGCGTGATCCCAGCCCCCAAGCAGAGTTCTTTGGCGGCTAGTTGTTTCCGGAATTTCTGGATGTTGCTGATCAATGCTTTCTCCCGCTGTTTGATTTTTCCGTAAAATGAAGTTAACCGGTTGCCAGTGTCCTGGCGGAACGTACAAGTTTATGTTGGCTAGTACTGTCGCACAAGGACCCGTGTAGCAGCCAGTTGTCAAAACGCCGTGTACCAGAGTGACCAAGACGGTTGCTTGACATGGCGATTGGTTGACCGTTTCCAAACGGCCAAGGTAAACTGTCAGTACGCAAACACACCGGGTCACACGCAACTGGTCTATTGACACGAACGTTGGCTTGTCGAAACTGCGCTGGAACATTCAGCCGCGCAATCTTCCGGTACTGCATTTCAACTTGAGAGTCCGCTGGCGCAATGTTGTTTGCCCATTTTTTACCCATCATCATTGGCGGTGATAAACATGAAGACTTCAACTTTTCGAAACGCACTTCTGGCATTGGTTTGCCAATCAGGCCTTTTCGGACTTGGAACTTGTGAACAAGTTCCCGAGACACTGGATCTTGCCCGCTCTGCCGGATTTGCCCTCAATGCGCTCACCGGTACGACTGACGAGCGAGGTGAGTTCATGTTTCGGTGTTCGATTGCACCACCCTCGGTGACCCATGATGCTTACAGCTTTTCGGCATGTGGCCCCAAGTACATTGAATCGATGGCCATGACCAGCTTGATGACCGGCCAAAGTCTCGACGAGTCGAGAGCCCGTGTTGCGGTCAACTACCTGATTTCCTGCCTGGGAGAAGATGGTTTGTTTTACTGCCGAATCGGTCCCGATCGTCCCTGGGACACATCGAGCCCCGAGGATTGGGCAAACATGTACGGTCAGGGGCGAATGGTGCGGGCCATGCTCGCCATAGAGCAACTCGAAGGTGGCCAGCAGTGGGGTGACCGCATGAACCGCCTGGTGCATACCTTAAAGCAGATCGTGATTCGTAAAACCGATTTGTCAACCGGTGAAACTTATGCCTACTATCCTACGACTCCCGGCTATGGAGACATCTTCAGCTACCCCAAAAGTGGCTGGAAAACAACGGAACTGCTAACGGCAGCCGATGCGAGTGAGATTGGGAAATCGATTGCCGATATGCCTGACCACTCATTTGGCATCCCGCTCTATTTGGGGGGAATGGTCGAGCCACTCACGCGTTATGCAATCACCCACAACGACCCGGGGGCCCTCAAGCTGGCCGGCGAGCTTGTCCGGTTCGTGATGAAAAAAGAGTCGTCGTGGATGCCCGATGGGCATGCACAGGGTGTTATTCCGGAACAGAATGGCCAGTTCTACGGTCATTTTCATGGCCACACGCTGGCACTTCGTGGAATTCTCGAGTACGCAATTGCCACGAATGACCAGCAGCTGAAAAATTTTGCCCGCGCTGGTTACGAGTATGCCCGCACCTTTGGTATTGGCCGGATCGGCTGGTTTCAGGAGTACACCGGCAAACACTCGCACGAGACGTGCGGACTGGTCAACATGACAGCCCTGGCAATCAAGCTGAGCCGTGCAGGCGTTGGCGACTATTGGGACGACGTCGATGGTTACATTCGCAATCACCTGACCGAATCGCAGTTTGTCGATGTCGACAGCTTTTACCGGGCCAACCAGAACCGGGAACTCTCCGGCGAACAGAAGGCGATTCTCGAGCGGCTGGTAGGTACGTTTGCGGGCTGGGGATCTCCCGAAAGCCTGGAGGATTCGCGGATCATGAATTGCTGCACAGCCAATGGGTCCCAAGGTCTCTACTACGTTTGGGACGGAATGCTCGAACATCGTGACGGGACCGTGACGCTCAACCTCCTGCTGAATCGCCGTTCACCCTGGGTCAACGTGGCCAGCTCGCTCCCTTACCGTGGAGAAGTCCGCCTGCAAAACAAATCCGCCAGCCGAATTGTGGCCCGGATTCCCAATTGGGTCGACAAAAATCAGGTTAAGATCAGGGTCGCCGGAGAGGAAATGCAGCCAGACTGGCTGCAAAATTACGTCCTGATCGGTCAGCTCAAACCACAGGACGAAATTGTGATCCGCTTCCCCATGCAGGAATCGGTCGAGCGCTACGCGATTGACAGCTATGAATTTCGGGGGACGAAGTACCTCGGGCGACACCAATACATGATTACTTTTCGCGGCAACACGGCTATCGGAATCACCCCTGCTGCCAAAAATGGCTACGCCACTTACAACCGCGCTTATTTTAAAAGTCGAGTTGTTCCCCAAACCGAAGCAGCCGACTACACCGCGACGAAACAGATTGCCTGGTAACGGGACTACCGGAACCACCAGATCTCCACCACCATCAGGATGAGCGCCAGTGCTGCCCACAGGCGGTAATCGTAGACCCAAGGACGGCGCGAGCCTTTATCTTTATCTCCGTCTGCTACAACTGGCGAACCGGAGCGGTCAAATGCTCGTTGATCGAACGTCAGGGTCTGCTGGGGAGTCCACAAGATCGGTTCAAGTTCGGCGTCGGTCTTGCGTTTTGTGAACAGAGAGATTCCCACGAGCAGTGCGGTCAACAGTCCCACGGCAATTGGCAGCCAGTAAACGACGTGGGCGGGCCACCAGTTAAACCAATCGGCCGACCACCAGGTAAACATACCGGGTAACCATTCGTTCAACACGGTGTGACCATTTTGAGCAAAAAGGCAAACCAGAGGTGCCGCAATGAACGTGGTCACCGCACCGGCCGAGGTGGCACCCCGCCAAAACAATCCTGCGATAAAGACGACAATCACCGGGGCAGCCAGGTATGCCAGGCCACTCTGGAGAAACTGCATCAGTGAAGGCGTCTCTTGCAGCGTCAAAGCGCGCGCGACAGCACAAACCAGAATCGCGACGGAGGCAACCCGCCCGATCAGTACCAGCCTTGTCGCACTGGCTTGTCGATCAATCCAGCGATGATAAAAATCGTTGGTCACGATGGTGGCCAGGGAATTGAGCCCGGAATCGGCCGACGACATCAGCGACGCGACCATGGCTGCCATCACGAGGCCCATGAAACCGGTCGGGACGACCGCCTTGATGAGCAAGGGAAGTGCCTTGTCGGCCCCGGCGCCGCTTCCCAGGTCGGGGATTAAGACCACCGCCAACACGCCGGGAAGAACCAGCACGAATGGCAGGATCAACTTGATGTAACCGGCCCCGACGGCCCCCATCCGCGAGTCCCAGTCACTGCGGCCAGCCAGGGTGCGCTGCACGATGGTTTGGTTCTGACACCAGTAGTAAATCGAGATCATGAAGTACCCACCAATCAGCGTGGCGGGAAACGGGAACGCGGGATGGTCGGCCGGCAGGAACACACTCATATGCCCCTCGGGTAAATGTTCGTAGAACTCCAACCAACCTCCGATCTTGACAAGGGCCAGAACGGTTACCGTCAAACCTCCAGCGACCATCAGGACACCTTGAATCACGTCGGTCCAGACCACGGCGCTGAGGCCACCGATCGTGGTGTAAAGCCCCACAAAAAGTGCAATCCCGAGGACCGACCAGAAGAACGGCAGTGCGAACAAGGTCTCGAGGAAAAGACCTCCCGCGTAGAACAGGAATGGAAGATAAACCGACAACTCAACGATGACTACGGTCCCCGCGAACAATGTGCGGGCCGAGGGGCCATATCGTTTTTCCAGGAACTCAGGCGTGGTGATCACAGCCATGCGTCGATAGTACGGCAAGAACACGAACGCGAGCAAAATGAGGCAAATAATCGCCCCCCATTCGAGCGTGCTGACAGCAATCCCATAACGATAAGCATCGCCGGCTAAAGCCACTAACGACCCGCT
>CAUZEA010000034.1:0-51772 GCA_963578605.1 Planctomycetota bacterium | reverse complement strand
AAACCTGCTCCAAGGCTACTCAACGAGCAGCCTGCTTTGGTGATACCATTCGACAGTAAGAGTCGTACCCATTTAATAGAGTATCGACCTTTGAGGAGAAGAAACTTAAGCAACCACGGCCAAAAAAGCCCACCGTGCGAGGGGAGGGTAGCAAAACGGGCCCTCCAAAAAAAGAGCGCTCTGAGCCGGGTTTTTCCGCGTCCCCCTGATTCCCATTGGATCCATGACCCACGCCCACAATACGGGAATGTATTGATTGCAGCCTGCTGGCACGCCAACTGCAAACCGACCATGCCTTCGAGAACCACGTTGCCACACCCCGGCCAAATGAAGTCGCTGCAGTTCAGACATACCCCCGAAATGCTAGACTTGCTTCCAGTGCTTGAAGTGCCGAATCATCTGGTTGGTGGCGTCGGGCATGGCGTGGGCAAGACGATCGGAGAGTTGCCCGGGAACCGCACCCCGGCGAATCGTGTCTAAAAATCCCAACAGTTCGTTATACGCGACTTGTGGCCCATGAAGCATGAAATGGATCCACGCCCACGAGAACCGATAGTCGTAAGTGTCCATTTGCGACAAGTCTCTGCGCTGCTCCAAGGCATCGATAGTTCTCATCATTCCCAGCCGCATGTTCCATTTCAGCGAACGGAAATGAGGATGATCGAAGGCCCGTTTTTGAGGGGCGACCTCAAAGTATTCAGCAACTCCTTCATCCAGCCACAGCGGAACGACGTCCAACTCTGAGTGCAGCAGAGCGTGCGTACATTCGTGCCGCAGGTCGATGTCAAGCCCCGGTTGCCGGTACACATAGACACTCGATTGCCCCCTCTTCTTGACAAACAAAGCACGCCGATACGGGATATCGGGAAACTTTTTCCGCAAAAAATTGCCGTACTCCAACTGGTCGCCAAACAAGAAGACGTCGACCGGCTGCCGGGACGGCTCAACCGCAAGCACGCGGTGCAACTCACGCTGCAATTCCGGAAGCCTATCCAGAGTGTCTGCCTCAGCGTTAATCGCAAAAGTCGCCCGACAGACAAAAATCCCGACTTGACGTACGTCTGACCAAACTGGCAACGCAAAGCTTCGTTCTGTGGCAATTGCTGCTGAGCTCGCCCCTACCACAGCACCAGCCGTCCTCAGGAACTTCCGCCGGCAGAGCAAATCCATCCCGCCACCTTTCTCCTACCCATCCAGAGACTGCGACGCGGCGCCCATGGACGACCACGTACCACTGAACGCCCCTCGGCAACCGAGGCAGGATTGTGGCAGAAAAGAACTTCAGCCGCCTCACGGCCAACCAACTTGTCCACGCGCTGAAAGGCCCGCCCCAGCCTGGGCCGGCGGACACGAATCCCGTGGGCGTCGGTTGCGACAAAATGGACCAAACCGTCACAAACCATTTGGCAGGCCAGCTTTTCGCTCGCCCTCCCAAAAGTCCCACACAAACTGCCAGCCGTGACTTGTATCAAGCACCCGGCCTCAACCAGCGGACCTAACAAGGCTGGTTGCCGCAAAATACCCCGATTCCGTTCCGGATGGGAAAGAATGCCCGCCATTTTCTGACGGGCTAACTGGGCGAGCACAGGCTCCAGGGGAAAATAGAACTCGTGGGGAAGTTCCAAAAGTACGTGTCGGCGCCGGTCCGCCAGCGTGACCACCTCGCCATTGCGAATCACCTCGGCCATACCGTCTTCAATCCGCACATCGGCACCTGCCAGAAGTTGCAGCGGAATCTTCCGACTGTGGAGTTGCTCCTGCAGTGCGAAAACCCGCTGGCGGATGTCGTCACCCCGGTTTTCTGGAAAATTTCCGAGTTGGTGCGGAGTTGCGATCACCGTTCTAATGCCATCCTCCACCGCCATGCGGGCCATAGCCAGCGCTTCATCAAGGTTGGCCGCACCATCATCAATGGCTGGCAACAAGTGGCAGTGAATATCGACTAGCGGAGGAACCATCCGTACGCAAACTCCTGCAAGAAAATCGCCAACCAGGTCAGCAACCGTCCCGCATTTGACAAGTCTGTCTTCTTGAACGCCAAGAAGCTTTCCGGCGCCAAGCAACCCCAAGATGAGCGGCGGGAGTATAGCGGAGAAAAATCGAAGGTCAAGCTCAGCTTAAGTCCGTTCCGGAACTAAAGCCCCAGAGGCAAATCCGTCAGCAGCTCAACACCGCTAGCAGTAACCAGGTAGTTTTGCTCCAGACGCACGCCATGTCGCAGGTCGTCGTGATAAAGACCAGGTTCGACCGTGAAGAAATCACCCTCTTCAGTCCCAGCGGGGATTCAGGTGAGGTGCCGCGTGTGCAGCAAGTCCCACACCGTGCCCCAGATGATGAATGAACACCCCAAGGGAGTTCTCCTCGAGTTGCGGCGGCACCTCGGAGAACACCGCGCGACGGCCAACAAAGCTGCCCATGACGGCCCAGTTCCGTTCAGGCCACTTGTCAAAACCAACCGATGCCTGACTGGCAAACTGCCGACGCACGTTGGTGAGAACCGGCCAGGCAACCAGCGCCCCCCCTTTTGGTGGTGCACGAAGCCGCCCTCTAGCGGGCTAGAAGCCGTCTCAATTTCGGACTAGCATATCAATTCGAGACTCGCCAAGGAGGTCCCAAACGTATTTGGGACCTCCCCCGCTGCTGATCGTTAGAGACGTTCGCTTTACAAACCCCGCGAAACCGGCGTTTTTTGCCTGATCGACAAGGTAAACCCCCATAAAGGGTGCAAGTGGCACGCTGATTGCGACAACAGCTTTACCGCAACACGCGACAGCGACTCTCGCTGTGAAAGGCACGCTTGTCCAGCACGGAAAAGGGAAAAACAACATGCTCGTACTCAGCAGAAAAGTCGGTGAAAAGATCCATATCGGCAACGACGTCCTGGTTGAGGTTCGTCGGATATCAGGCAACCGAGTCACACTTGCTTTACGTGCACCGCGCGATGTCCGCATTTTGCGTGCCGAATTACAACCCGCCGCGACCGAGTTCGAGGTTGCCAACGAACAAGAGGCTGCCAACGACCAACCTGTAGACAACGCGAACCAACAGAACAACTCTGTGGTGAAATCGCACAGCAGCATTAATAGAATTGACAGCTTCGTGGAACCGCCGTCCACCGCTGAGTTTGTATCGCGAGTAGATCACTAACCCAGAACGTAAGATTTTGTTACCGAGGCGTAGATGACACCTTTACCTATCGTGTTCTTATAGCTTTCTCCCCCTCCGCCTCGTTCCGCCCAGTCAGGTAGCCAACTCTTGGTATACCTCCCCCAACGTGTTGGCTACCTGACGTATCTTTTCTTCCTCCTGCAACAACACTGGGTGGTGTAGCAGTAGAGTTCCCTGGGCAGCAGCCCGACTGTGCGGTAGTTCACTCAGCTTTCGGCACCGCCGTTTCGTCCGCTCAGCGAAACCACGAAATCCGGCATCGATCGGAATCCCTCGAGCCTGACAAGCAGCCACGAGTTCCGCACGGGTAACCGCGTCTGGGGCAGGTGGCTGATATCGCCAGGCAATCTTGTAAAAAACGGGTTGGTCATTTTCCTGATGTTCCAGCGGCACCAGGTGGTCTACTTGCTGTCGCACCTGGTTTACCAGCAGGGTGGCTGCCTCTCGACGCTTTCGGTTACGCGCAGCGAGCTTGGAAATCTGTGGGCAGAGTACGGCAGCCTGGAGTTCGCTGAGCGGAAAAGCATTGTTTCCCCGCTCAGCAAAAATTTTGGCTCGTTGCATGATCGACTTGTGATTGGTCAGCAGTGCGCCGCCACGACCAGCGGTAAGTAGTTTGCTCCCACCGAAGCTCAACACACCCACATCTCCCCACGACCCTGCTGCCCGCCCATCCACTCGGGCACCTGGTGCTTGACACGCATCTTCAACGACAGCCCACCCCTGCCGACGTGCCAACTCGGTGATTCTCTGCATAGGTGCCAAGCCACCGTGCAAATGGGAAATAACGATTGCTCTCACCTTGCTGGCAGATTTGGCTGCAACTTTGGCCAGACTTTCTAACGCCTGAAAGTCAAGACACCAGTTTGCTGGATTGACATCGACCAACACCGGGTAAGCACCGATGGCCTCAATAGCGCGGAAATTCCCGGGAAAGTCGTACCCCGCCAGAAGCACCTCGTCACCCGCCTTCACTCCAACGCCTCGCAGAGCCATTTCCACGGCAATCGTACCGGAGGAGGTCAGGACCACGTGCTCCGAACCAAACTGTGCGGAGAGGTTTTCCACGAGAGCCTCGCTGTGACGCCCATGGTACTGGCCCCACGAACCGTCATGCAGGGCATCCTCGAGTGCAGCGCGGACCTCCTCATCCGCCGGTGGCCACTGTGGCAGCGTTGCCTTAAGCCGTCTTGGATGTTGGTGATTCATAGGATTTCTCGTCCGAATGCAACCATCATGACCCGTGCCTCCCGACCAGCAACGAACGACCTGGACGCGTCGCGGATTCACCCTCAGTTCACCGCCGGGGGTGTATCTCTATGTTCAAGGAGCTAGCTGGCTTATATTGGATGGGCAACGGATACCCCCCCCCCCAACCGAAAGCCCACCTTGTCGCAGCTTCGTTTTATTATGATCGGCGGATTTCTCGGCGCAGGCAAGACGACTGCGGTTGCCCGTTTAGCCCGCCATTACATCTCACGGGGCCTTCATGTCGGGCTGGTGACGAACGACCAAGCGTATGACCTGGTCGATACCGAGTCGCTTCGCGGGCAAGGATTTCGGGTGGGTGAGGTACCGGGTGCCTGCTTTTGTTGCAAATTCAACGAGTTGTTAGAGACCGTCGCGCAACTGGCCGATGACCAACAACCTGACATCCTTATTTCCGAGCCGGTGGGCAGCTGCACCGACCTGGTGGCAACCGTCCTCGAACCTCTACGACAACTCCATGGTGACCAGTACGAGGTTGCTCCGCTGACGGTCTTTTTTAAACCGGAGCATGGACAAAAAATCCTCGCCGCTGGCGAAACCGGTTTTTCCCCGAAAGCTGCCTACATCTTCTTGAAACAGCTCGAAGAAGCCGATGTGATTGTCATTAACAAGGTCGACAAACTTGAGCCGCACGAGGTCGACGATTTAGCAGGGGCAGTACGCCGCCAATTTCCGAACAAGCTCGTCCTTGCCGCCAGTGCAAAAGAAGGACAGGGCTTCGCCGAAGTCATCAAGGCCATCGAAGCTCCCCGGCCCAGCTTCACCCACCGCCTGGAAATTGACTACGACGAGTATGCAGCAGGCGAAGCGGAGCTCGGCTGGCTGAACTGTCGTGTTGAATTGGCAAGCAACGATCGCCCCTACGAACCCGACACGATGGTGCTCGAACTGGTCGATCGCCTTGCCAAAGCACTTTGCGAGGCCGCTTTTGAACCAGCTCATTTAAAAGTCCTGGGGCAAACTGCAAACACGACCAGCATTGCGAACCTGGTATCAAGCAACTTGCCTGCCGAACTTTCCCTGACATCAGCGATTGAAACCGTAACTGCCAATTTCCTCATCAACGCACGGGTTGCCGGTGATCCCGATCAACTGGCAACCATTGTCCGCCAGCAGGTCCAACAACTGGCGGAAGACTTCGAGCTCTCGGCGACGATCCGGCACATGCAGCAGTTCCGCCCCGCCCGCCCGGAACCAACCCATCGCATCGCTGCCGACGGCCAGCTGGCAAGCTAGCGGCCGCATCGGAATTGACGGCCAGGCGGTCGTTGACCTACTCTTTTGGCCCCTGCCACCGATCTTCGGCGGCCGGTTCTGGCTGGTTCACCAGCACCGACGTGCACCCTGCGAAACAAACCGATGCTTCTTGCCGCAAAAGGCCGTCCTCCAGACCACCGTCGGGCCCCGCAGCACCGTCGGGCCCCGCAGCACCGTCGGCTGGCCCTGCTCTTAATCCTGGTTTTCACCGCTCAACTTGGTTGCGCAACCTCGAACCCGTGGGTCTCGGTGCGCGACACCCCAAAAAACCCGCTGGCTGCACCTTTGGGCCTCTTATCACCGGGCGGTCCGCGGCCAACTCCTCGAACCAGGCAACTCTTACGTCGCTTTAGTTTACTCGATGCGCTCGATGGTGATCGGGCCGCTTTACTTTACCAACTTGAGGTGTTGCACCAGCAGGAACCCGATCCGGAACATGAATACGCCATTGCCGAATTAGCCTATCTGGCAGCAAAGCGTGCGGAGCCTTTCGATCGGGACGAGGCGTTGGGTTTGTACAGCACGGCACTGATCCATTCCTATCGGTATTTATTCGATGACGAGCACGTGGATCCTCCCAATTCATACGACCCACAATTCCGCGGCGCGTCAGACCTTTACAACCAGTCCCTGGAAGGATTGCTCAGAATTGTGCACCGTGCCGGCGAGTTGCAGCCAGGTAAATCTCGAGAGTTTAAAACAGCAACCCACAGTTGTACACTCGACGTGGTTGTGCGGAGCAACAACTGGCAGAACGAAGAATTCGCCAGTTTCAAATTCGTCAATGACTACCGAATCAAAGGCTTGCGAAACCACTACCACTCGTTTGGGCTGGGAGTTCCGTTAATTGCGATTCGAAAGAACCTTACGGGCGACCACCCGGCAGAAAAGTTCTACGCCCCAAACCTGGCATTTCCCGTAACGGCCTTTTTGAAAGTCCACCACCACAGCTACTGTTCTATTGACCAGGCACAATTACCGAGCCCCGACGGTGAAGACTCAACCGCAGCCGCTGTTCCACATATGGTGCTGGAACTCTACGATCCTCTTGAACAGCCGACGATTGAAATCAACGGGAAGCAGGTACCTCTGGAAGCCGACCTCAGCACTCCATTGGCCTATTTCCTCAGTCAACCGGAGTTAACTGAAACAAATCTTGGCACCCTGGGGCTGCTTTTTCCCGAACGGGTCAAACAAATTCAGGGGCTCTACATGTTGGAGCCGTTTGATGAGAACAAGATGCCCATCGTCATGGTACATGGACTTTGGTCAAGCCCGATCACGTGGATGGAAATGTTTAACGACCTGCGGAGCGATCCGCTCGTGCGGCAACACTATCAGTTCTGGTTCTACCTCTACCCGACTGGCCAACCGTTCTGGATTAGTGCGGCACAAATGCGCAACGACATGACAGCCATGCGGCTTCATGTCGATCCCCAGAAACAACATCCTGCCCTTGACCAAACCGTGCTTGTGGGACACAGCATGGGCGGGTTGGTTTCGAAACTTCAGTCGGTATCGAGCCGAAACGATTTCTGGCAAACGATGACCACACGGCCTTTTGAGAACCTTGTCGCCAACGCCAATATGCGCGAGACCCTGGCCGAGACCTATTTCTTCCAACCCAATCCAGGGGTCCGTCGCGTCGTGACGATCGGCACGCCCCACCTGGGAAGTCGATTTTCCAACGGTGTGACGCGCTGGCTCAGCGATCGAGTTATTGACCTCCCAAGTCGCCTGCTTCGTCGCCGCGAAAAACTGGTCGCCAACAACGATGGTTACTTCCTACCGACCGCCCCACTCGACGTCCGGACCAGTATCGATTCGCTCGATCCCGCGTCCCCGCTGTTGCCGGTATTGGTCGCTGCCGAACCGGCCCCTTGGGTCACCTACCACAATATCTTTGGCCGGGTACCGAACCAGGGTTGGCAGGGACGATTTGTAGGAGAAGGTGACGGCGTCGTGGCGATCGAAAGCGCCCGACTCGAACCTGGTGGACAACTCAAGTCACAACTTGAAGTCGCCGCCGAACACGTCGCAGTCCATCGCCACCCGCAAAGCATTCTTGAAGTACGACGGGTACTTCTGGAGCAGCTCGCCGAACTACAGAATTTCCCCTATGGGATCCAAGTCACCTCGTTTGAGTCGGATGCCGCTGGTACTGCCAGCCCCACGTCGTCTCCCAGTAATGTGCCATCTCCCGGGCAAGACGAACCAATCCTAAAACAACATCTACAGCACGTCGACAGCTTCTCAGCTACCGTACCGTCGAATCCCTCAAAAGAAGAACCGAAATCAGCCGACCCACCGTAATGATTTGCTGGTGTTACCCGAACCGCGTTGTCCTTACACGGTTGTCCTTACACGGTTGTCCTTACACGGTTGTCCTTACACGGTTGTCCTTACACGGCGGGCGCGATTTGCCAACAGTGCCCCGCAATCGTTCTACAGCGAAGCCATCGCCTGCGGACATCTCTCCCGTGGTATTTGGAAGTGGCAAACATTTGTCCGCGGCAACGCCACAGGCTGCCCGGGGTGAGTGGTGTCGACTTGCCGGGTGTCCCCTTTTTCACACTTCCGGGCCGTTTCGAACGCTGGCTTCCGAGTCGTTTTCGTCGCATTTCCTGAGTTGGAAGCCGGCTCTTCGTCGGCAGAGGCGTCAAACAACAATTCGCCTCTAAGTACGCAAACCTTATCCGGAGCTTCAATTCCAAGTCGAACCGACTTGCCTTTCACTCTGAGTAGGGTGATTACGATCTCGTCGCCAATACAAATCTTTTCCTGTTGCTTCCGTGTGAGAACTAGCATGACACACTCCCTTGAACGTTTGTGATGAAAAGACGTGCCCCCGCAAGTTAACATTTTGCGAGACAAGCATCCGGGAACATCCGTGACAGCCCCGTGGTTGGCTCTCTTGGTACGCAGAAGGCGTGCCAATGTTGGCTGCAAAATTCCCAATTCATGTAAGTCCCTGTCCCTCAGTGATGTTGCGACACTCGCCAGCAGTGCTATCGTGCACCGCGACTTGGTGAACACTTACAAGGGAATTGAAAATCAGTCGGGAAAGGGAAGTGCTGGCAGAGCTCGGCGCGGCTCTTCGAGTCTTCTGAAACTCGGCGCCGTCGCGACAGGGCCAGACCACCTCCGCCGGTGACGATGGCCTGACTCAACCAGGTTCGGCCACAAAAAGCGTAACCAGCGGTGCATCGCTTGTTGGGAAAGTGCCCAGCAAAAAGCGAATATGGAGATCAGAAAGGACAAGCCAGTTTACTGCAAACGTGCTGCCCGGCCAGACGGTGCACCATTGAAGTTGGCCCGCCGGATTGAACTGGACACAACCTCTCGACAAACTGGGATTTTCGCGAGTTCAGACTTCCGGTGGTTTGTAGTCGGCGATCTTATCCCGAATTTCAGCTGCCAACTCATATTGTTCGTCGGCAATTGCTGCTGCAAGCTGATCGGTAAGTGATGGTTCAACCGCATATTCATCAACGATGGACTGTTTCATCTCCAATAGTTTCTTGACCAACTCGTCAGTCTCAAAATGGTCTTCGGCATCATGATCTGCGAAGACCCGGCGAATTTTCTCCAACCCAAGGTCAATCGCCTCGACCGCCGAGTCGGGCCGCTCGCCCTCCAACTCGACCAGAGCCGCTGCCTGAGTGCGATGAAACATCACAAACGGGCGATACTGCTCGTGCATCGCCACCCAACTCTCTTCCGGCGGGTGCGCTGAGCTTAAATCCATTAAAGCGAGTGTGTGATCGGCATCGACAACCGCGGCAGCAAACTCACGCAACGCCAGCCAGCTTATCCTCCGGTGAAAAAACTGTACAAATTCACGATCGATCTCCAGGCAACGATCTTCATCCAGCGCGAACCCGTCACCCTCTTCGACTCGCTGTGCGACGAGGTAGTCGTAATAGGTGTCAAAGCCCTCAGGACGGGCCCCGTCGGGCCGGCCCGACGATTCTAACTGCAAGATCCCCATATCGATCCGCAATTGGACAAGAGAACGCCCGTCCTTCCCCTTGATTTTTCGGGCGCAAACTTCACCAAAGGTGTAGGGAAACTCCTCGAAGAGGTCGTCCAGATATTTCTTTCGCTTGCCCATAGCGCACCCAATAGTCTGGCCGCACCAGCATCCCCGTGTGGTACCGCTAACAACCTATTGTACGCTCAAAAGCAGCTTTCATGCGAGATGTGATCTGGGAGAGATTTCCTGGCAATAGCTGCACAATAAAAATCCTTCCAGATCCCCTATCCCTCACCTCCGTCGTCTAACAAAAGCGAATCCTGCAAGAGAGAGATCTCCTGCTCGTCATGGGAATCGACCTCGTCCAGCAGCAGAAAAATCTCGCCACAAACTTCCACAAACTCTACTGGTTGCCACTCGCGAAGCTCCTCGATGTAAGGAACAATATCGTGTATCTGCCGGCGAAAACGTTCGTGGTCGTGTGCGAGATAATCGATCCGCTGTTGCAGATGCGGATGGGCTTCCGAGACCAGCGTCATGTAGCCACCTTCTTCCTCAATGGCCATCAGTCGCTCTAAATGGCGCTGGAACGACTTGAGGGTAAAGGCCACACTCGACATTTTGTGGGGCAAGCTCACAGCGGGAGCCTTCCACTCCAGTGTGACACGCAATGCCTGCTTCACATGCTCCAGGATCTGGTGTTCGATCCAGCAAGCCGAGGCAGTAGATCCAATTTGCCAAGTGACCATTGTCATTTCCCCCACGCCATCGGCCATGGCGAAAGCTGATTCAGGCGAATCCGTCCGGGCTCGACGCCTAACGCAAACACCTCTTTAACGGCTCACCCGACGATAAGGACCCCGTTTTGCAAATGGCGCTCTCTGGGCTGATTAAGAAAAGAAGATGGATCCTCACGGGACCAACCATGGCAGACAAGCACCGGACTGCATATCTCCCCCCGCAACTCGTGAGCGGGTACGATCCAATATAACCGCTTGACGATCCCGTAGGCACCTCGAAAACTGACGGCCTGGGAACCGACCCCTGGAAAACGCGTAACCCTTTTTCAGAGAACGCGTAACCCTTTTTCAGAGAATAGGTTAGGGGTTACACGGCAAATAGAAGTCCTTAACCCGGGTGGGGAAAAACGGTCGGGACGCCCCGGCTCAAAGTCATTTTCCATCGCATCGAGCGGCTGCTTTCCCACCCGGGAACCAGGGCATACCGGCTTGTCTGGACCATCGTAGAATTCTCCCCCGGTTGGTAAAGTCCGCAACCACAATACCCGTTGTTGATGCCACCACAAGAAATCGGGACCTGCCGGCTCCGGCACTGCCTGGCCGGCTCCCGTGCCGGAATTCCCAAAACGGGCAAACCACATCGTATAGTCGTGCTCGTTGATAACACCATCGGCACCAGTCCCGGGAGTCACACTCTGGCCGAAGGTGTCTCGCCAAACCGTGTAATCAGCTGCATCGACCTGGCCATTCCCGTTGTAATCCCCAGGAATGGCACTACCAGCTGACCGGAGAACAAGGTCCGAGCCGTTGACCACAAGACTGAAAAACTCTGCCGACGGTCCAGCAAGCGTCAAACCTTCGTCGGTAAGCACGGCCGAAGTAAGCACGGTAAACTCCTGGCCTCCGGGTGGACTGAACCCCTCAATGAGCGAAACCTCCAGGGTACCGTTGACTGTTGCGCTCCCATTGACCGCCAGCACATCGTATTGTTCACCCTGCGTCATGCCACCGATTTCAATTTGCAACGTACCGGCGGCCTGCTGCTGAAAGTCACCACCAACGGTCAACTTGCCTGGGCTCATGCCCGGGGCAATCGATCCACTGGCATTGGTCAGATTACCGCCAATCGTTCCCGCCCCCGAGACGGTCCCGCTCTGTACATCCACGTTACCGCCACCAGAATTCAACACGTTGTTGATCAGTACGGTTCCCTCACCCGTCTTCAAAAGGGTGTTGCCCGCAAGGTTCAGCGCGTTGTTAAAACTCAAAGTGGTGCCCGCCCCAACATCGGCGGTCGTATCGTCCGCCAGGTTCACCACGGCCTGAAACTGGTGCCCCAGCCCACCATATACCCCCAGCGACGGGGGCCCAAAGGCATCTTCGGGGTCTTCGGCATCATCCGGGTCAGTCGCCAGGGTCACACTTTCGTAGCCCGCTACTACATAGGGCTGCACCGCGCTGTTAAATTCAATACGGTTAACGGCAACCGGGCTGGTGACCACCGCCACGGTCGGATCGGTAATCGATGCGGGAGCCCCGAACAGGACTGTCTGTGAACTTTCGGTGGGGACGCGACTTGGCAGCCAACTTAGAGGACTGGACCAATCTCCCACTCCATTGGCCTGCCAGGTGTGCCGATTGAGTACCCCGGCGCTGGCCTCCAGGCTGAGGTTGTCGAACAGGGTGATGTGCGACTCTTCACTCCCGGATTGCCCACCCAGCACAAGGTACAGATCGTCCCAGCCGATACCCTGGGTGTTCATCGGAAAGCTGCCAAGCGTCTGAAAGGGTGTGTCGAGGGTGATGTTACGCGCCTCGACGGTGGCCGTATCGAGTCCCCAGGTCGTTTCCCCTCCCACTTTGTCGAGTGTCATGCGAACCTCGGCCCACTGGCCTCGCTGTCCGGCCGCGCCCTCGGCCAGTTCAATATTGCCCGTCTGACTCTTGTTCGGCGAATCCTGGATCAGGTTGTAGTAGTACATATTTGCACCGCTGACACCCATTTCGACATGCATGGCCACTTCATCGCCTGCGCTATCGCCCGTGACGTGCCTGTTATCGCCAATCCAAAGTTCGGTAAAGCCTGCCGCATGCGATATCTGGAAACTCAGGCTGACCTGATCACCAGCGGCCAGCGAGCCCACACTGTGGGCAAGGTGCTGGTAAGGGGCCCCCGGCTTGAAATAAAGTCCATCCGAATCGCCCACCCCATAGTCTTCATGGACATAAGCACCTGAACTGTCCGGAGGGCTCTGATCAACTCCATCGGCGGTTAGCCAGCCACCCTGACCGGTCAGGGCAATCTCTGATGCCGAAGTTGCACCGTAAGACTCGAAGTCGTCGCTGAAATCATCTGCACTAGCTCTAGAAACCAATCCCAACAGGGCCAAGCTAAGAAGCAAGTTCTTCAGATGTCTCATCACTAAACCCTTCTTTCCAACCCTCAGAAGCACAAGTCTCTTTCCAACCCTCAGAAGCCAAGTCCGACAACAGCTCCCAACGCGGATTCCATCCTGTGTTCTCCCGAATTTCTAGTGTACGCGATCAGCGTCCAATTCACACCATTCCCCTTTAATTTCTCCAAAAAGTGACCAGCTGCAGCCTCGCCGCGGTATTAGCTGTGTGAAAACCGGGCCTGCAACAGGCAGTTCCACGGTCTCAACCCGAGCACTGCTTTGAAGATTGGACAAGCTGTCGCTGCCCGAGTGGCTCGAAGCAGGGTCACTGGCCCTGCGAGTCGGGTGGCTGGCGGGAACGCTTTCTGTCAGAGATCGCCCGTTTTTCGCGCAAACGGGCCTCCTTCGATGCTTTCGACCGGCGTTTTTTCTTGCGAACCCTCGGCGGCTGGGCGACCGCCAGGATCAAGCCCCTCACCTTCTGCAGGCAGTCCTCAATATTGCGGCCCTGCTGGCGATACCGCTCGCTGGTGAGCACCAATTCCCCGCTCTCGGTAATCCGGCGTGGATAGCGGGCCAGAAAGCGTTGCCGCACCTCCTCGGGAAGACTCTCCGACTCCGTAACACTCCACCGCAAGACGACCTTGGTGCTCGTTTTGTTCACGTTTTGCCCGCCCGGCCCCGAACTCCGGACGAACGTCAAATGGAACTCAGAGCGGGGAATTGTAATCTGGTCAGTTACGACAAGCGGGGGCAGTACGGCCATGGATCGAGAACATGCGACGACATCAGATTCTGCAGCCGCGGGCGTTAACTGAGTTGCGGACAGGCAGACATGAACCTAGCAAAAGCGAGCTGAGATTGTTCGAGAATCGTCCAATAGCTGGTTGGTTCAATCTCGTACCCCATCAACTTCACGTCGAAATCGCCCTCGTAGCCGGCCTCAATGGCCGTGGCGATGGTCTTCCCCAAAGGGAGCTGCCCGGTGCCCAACAGGCAACGATCATGGTCGATACTTGGCGGCAGCTGTCGATCCCCAAGGTGAATCAGTGCGAGCCGCGGCATCAACCGGGCGAGCAGGGATGGCCCGCACTGCTCCAGCGAAAAATGGTACGTGTCGCACACCATTTTCAAGTAGGGGGTATCATACTGCTGAACCAAATCGAGTGTTTGCTCAAGATCGGTGAGAAAGGTCCATTCCGTTGCGCAAGCTGGATGCATGGGCTCAATCGCCAGCGGTACCTCAACGACCTCGGCAATCGGGAGCAATTCGTCCAGGGCGGTCCGCACCAGTCGATTCGCGTGACGAAGGGTATGGTTGTTCCGACCCCCGGTGTAAATGACAAGGCAGCCTGCCTCGACTGCTGCGCTAAGTCGTAAAGCGTGAATCGTCTCTTTGACGCTTTCCAGAAAAGAGCGTCCATCACTCCCGGTAAATCCGCCAGACCACAACATACTGGAAACTTGCAAGGAACTTGCAGCCAGAAGATCGATCCCGTTTTCCTCACCAAAATCCGTTAACTTTTGCAGCCAGACGCTAATCGACTCGTAACCAGATTCTTGAAAGTTCTCAACATCTTGATCGAACGACCAACGATAAGTCGTGATCTCACTCATGGACAGCTGCCGCATTGTTTACTGATCTCCCATCGTGTTCGACAAACGAAAGTAGGCTGAAACATCGGAAGACATCAACGGCTGCCGCTCACGACAATCTCTAGCCGATGCACAAGAGGCTCTAGCCGATGCACAAGAGGCTCTAGCCGATGCACAAGAGGCTCTAGCCGATGCACAAGAGGCTCTAGCCGATGCACAAGAGGCCGCCTAAAGTCACCCACCTGCCGTTGCGGAGCATGAGTATCGGATAACCGGCTCACGAAGTAAACCTGAATCGTGTTGGTCGACAAAATTGCTTGCCGACCCAATGCAGAACTCGCTAGCAACCTGCTGTGACTTCCAGAATTGGTCTTGGCCGAACGTCCATGACTATTACCAAGAGGTTCGGGCCTCCATTGCACCCCACATTCAGAAGTGACCTGTTCGACGAAACAGGATGATTTCAACCGGCACACGACACCACCGGGTAACACGATTTTTACAAACTCGTCAATGATTTTGTGTGTGAATGTCAGCCGCTGTTGTCCAGTTATCCGAAAAACCAAAAATGGAGCCGCCATTTCCTTTGCCCCCATGGAGAGCCGTGCTAGAGTGCCTATAGTAGGGGGGAGGACTGATTCACCCAGGTTGAACCATCCGAGTCAACTTCGGCGTGAAAAACCACATTATTTCCAACGCGTACTCGATTTATCTGTTTACTAAATCGTTGTTCGCCAATGGATTGCGTGGCCACGTGGTGCTTGCTCGAAAATTTTAAATTGATCCAACCGGCGAACGCTAGCACAGTACAGGTCCCTGCTGGGTTTTTCCTAAAGAGACTAAAGCATCACCCAGAAAATGCAGTCGCCGTCAAAAGGGGTATCCCTACCGCTTCCCCGTTTGTGTAGATACCGGTTTTCTAATCGCTCAAACAAGGTGCCGGCAGAGTTTCGCCTATGGCTATTCAGATCCTCATCGCAGACAACCACGAAGTCGTGCGGGCGGGAATCAAGTCAATGCTGAAAGATACTGATATTCGTGTTGTTGCCGAGGCTGAAAACGGGAACGACGTACTCAGTACCATTGGGCGGTGCGAACTCGATCTGGCATTGCTCGATGTCAGCCTGCCGGACATAGATGGCCTGAACTGCCTGGCAAGAATTAAAGTTGACGAACCCGATCTTCCGGTGGTCATGTTTACCACCCACAACAATCCCACTTACATCGCGCGAGCCGTTGCACTCGGGGCGTCCGGATATGTGCTCAAAAGTGTCGATCGCGAAACCTTGATCGACAAAATCTGTGACGCTTCACGTGGCGAACCGATCTGGACCCACGAAGAACTGCGTCGCGTGACAGGTGCCTTAATGACGCCCCGCGTACCACTCGACGTCGAGGCACCACTTACCCGACGAGAGAATGAAGTTCTCAAACAACTCGCTTTCGGGCTCACGAATAAAGAGATTGCCCAGGCTCTCGGAATAAGTTACGAAACGGTTAAGGAACACGTGCAACATATCTTGAGGAAAGTTGGTGTTTCGGACCGCACGCAGGCTGCCGTCTGGGCAGTACGCAAAGGGCTTGTCTGACGGCGCTCAAAATCGACCAGCAACAACTAACGCCGCCAAAAAACTGCCACGACGGCGACTTCTCCGCCCAGCTTACCTGCCCGCCCAGCTTACCTGCCCGCCCAGCTTACCTGCCCGCCCAGCTTACCTGCCCGCCCAGATTGCCTGCCCGCTTAGTAGTCGTAGGGCCACTGTGGCTTGGTCATTAAACCACCATCGACGTAAATCGTCTGGGCCGTCACGAACTGAGCGGCATCGCTGGCGAGAAACGCCACAACCTCAGCCACATCCCCTGTTTGCCCGACCCGTCCCAGCGGGGTGAGTGGTGCCCAGGTTCTGGCGTAATCGGGTGCCTCATGTTGGGTTCTTTCGACTTCGATGGCACCGGGAGCCACACAATTAACACGAATGCCATATTGGCCCAACTCGACCGCCGACACCTTGGTCAGCATCTCGATCCCCCCTTTCGAGGCAGTGTAGTCGACCAGTTTGGGAAATGGCCGCGAATTGGAACCGGAACCTATATTGACAATCACTCCGCCCGTTTCTCTCATCAAACGGGCGGCATGTTGGGTGCAAAGAAAAGTGCCCTTGAGGTTGGTGCGGATCGTGAGATCCCAGTCGGCCTCTTGCAATTCCAAGAGCGATGCCCAGGTTTGCCGGCCAGAATTATTCACCAGTAGAGAAAGCTGACCCGCCTCCCGAACGATCTCCGCAAACATCGCGGCTACCTGTCCACTGTCACCGACATCTGCCCCAAGAACCCACGCCTGCTGGCCAAATTGGCGGACTTTCTCTGCTGTCGCCTCGGCGCCGGCCAAATCGGAATGGTAGTTCACGCCAACGTTCCAACCCGCCTCAGCAAGTCGGCATGCGATTGCCCGACCAATGCCTTTACTGGCACCCGTGACAACTCCCACGTTTGCTCCTGCATTATCAGCTATATTGTTCACTTCGGGCTGGTCTCCCAGGTCAATCTGTGACCGCGTAAAAACGTGATTCTATGGTTATGGAAACGTCGAGTTCAACACCTCCTGCTACCCCGGTTGGATCGCCATGTTTTGCAGCCAGGAGTAGCTTCACGGTCCATTCAACGCACGAGTCATTGCAGATCCAAGGAACCAACTGGTGAGCGTAGTCTACTGCTGGATGCGATAAAAGGGCCTGCCAGTTCCTGGGTGAGGCTGTCACGATATCGCCATAATTTCTTCGAACTACGCGGGTGGCTCCCCAGTTGACGACTTCGACATACTGTCGTCGCCCCACTTTTGCTACATTGCCGTAAGGTAGTTCGCTACCGCATTGCGTTTTAACTCCCAGGGAATTGAGGTCTCAAAATGTCTACCGATTCGACGGAACCCGGAGAGTTGTCGGCATCGCGCAACTTTATCCAGCAAATCGTCGATGCCGACCTGTCCGATGGCAAGAACACCGGTCGGGTCCACACGCGGTTTCCTCCCGAACCGAACGGATACTTGCATATCGGGCACGCCAAAAGCATCTGTCTGAACTATGGACTGGCAGACAAATACGGCGGCAAATTCAACCTCCGCTTCGACGACACGAACCCCACAAAAGAAGAACAGGAATTTGTCGACTCGATCATCGAGGATGTTCGCTGGCTCGGCGCCGACTGGGAAGATCGACTCTGTTTTGCGTCGGACTATTTTGATCAACTCTATGAGTGGGCTGAAAAGTTGATCCACCAGGGGCAGGCATTTGTGTGTGACCTCTCGGCCAACGAAATGCGTGAACACCGTGGCACGCTCACGAAACCAGGCTGCAACAGTCCCTGCCGTGATCGAACGACCGCAGAGAATCTGGATCTTTTTCGCCGCATGAAAGCAGGTGAGTTTGTCGAAGGCGAGCGTACCCTGCGTGCGAAGATCGACATGTCGGCCTCGAACATCAATCTGCGAGACCCGGTCTTATATCGGATCAAGCATGCGCACCACCACCGCACCGGGGATAAGTGGTGCATCTATCCTTCGTACGACTTTACCCATGGACAAAGTGACTCGATTGAGGGCATCACGCACTCGATTTGCACTCTCGAATTTGAGAATCACCGCCCCTTGTATGATTGGTTGTGCGACGCTCTCGCGATACATCATCCCCGGCAAATCGAATTTGCCCGGCTCAATCTGACCTATGCCGTGATGAGCAAGCGAAAGCTGTTGCAACTCGTCAACGAAGGGCACGTAACCGGGTGGGATGATCCGCGGATGTTGACACTTTGCGGCTTGCGACGGCGGGGCTACACTCCTGCGGCAATCCGTGCCTTGTGTGCACGGATTGGCGTCGCCAAAGTAAACAGCACCATCAATATGGCCTGGCTGGAAGACGCAGTTCGCAATGATCTCAACGAACATGCGCCGCGGGTCATGGCTGTGCTCCACCCGCTGAAAGTGACCATCGAAAACTATCCCGCAGACACCGTCGAGCAACTCACCGCGGCCAACCATCCTCAAAAACCTGAGTTTGGTGTTCGCGAGGTACCATTCAGCCGCGAAATTTACGTGGAACGCGAAGATTTCATGGAAGACGCTCCCCGAAAGTTTTTCCGCCTGTCGGTCGGCCGGGAGGTGCGGCTGCGTTACGCTTACTTCATCACCTGTACCGACGTCGTGAAAGACGATGCCGGAAACGTGGTGGAACTGCGGTGCACCTACGATCCCACTACCAAGGGAGGCAATGCTCCCGACGGTCGCAAAGTCAAAGGAACCATCCATTGGGTATCAGCACCCCACGCAGCCAATGTCGAAGTGCGGCTCTACGACCACCTGTTTCGCACCGAAACACCCGAACAATGTCCCGAGGGAGGTGTGTTTCTCGACAACCTCAATCCCGACTCGTTCACATGCTTACCCGCTGCCAAGGGCGAGCCGGCACTGGCCGAGGTCGCCCCGGCAACTCACCTCCAATTTGAAAGAAATGGGTACTTCTTCACCGACCCCATCGACTCACAACCGGGCAAGCCCGTCTTCAACCGGACGGCAACCTTGCGAGACACGTGGGCGAAAATGGCACGCAAAAGCTGAAGCCGCAACGGGTCGACCCGCTCGACCTGCAGCGGCTATTCCCCAGATAGGGTCTTGTCGACTTCTCAAGCAGGTTCCATAATCGCGACCACTTCGCTCCCGATACCTGTCCCCCCACCTGCTCCCATCTCGAGCCACCCATGGGTGCGCCGTGCAGGGCTGGTGTTTTACGGTTTCAAGATGTGGGATTCGCCTGTCTTGCGACCGCAAATCGGGTCGATATGCGGTGTTGGTTTGCTGACCCGTTGATTGAATATAGTAAGCCCACCACGTTCGGCCCACCATGATCTAGCCGCCCGCAACCAGAACAGGAATACCAATCCTTATGTCATTACTCGTCGTTGGTTCGGTAGCGATTGACAATGTGCAAACTCCGCATGAGATCCGCAATGATTTGCTCGGCGGTTCAGCAACTCACTTTTCGTATGCGGCAAGCTTCTTTACCAGCGTGCGGCTGGTGGGGGTCGTCGGTGAGGACTGGCCGGCAGAACACACAGCACTGCTGGACCGCCGCGGAATCGATACCTCGGGCTTGTCGGTCATTTCGGGAGGCAGCACCTTTCGCTGGACCGGGCGCTACGAACCCAATATGAACGATCGGGAAACGCTCGATGTGCAATTAAACGTGTTCGGCGAGTTCAATCCGGTCCTGCCAGAAAGCTACCGCAACTCACAGTTCGTCTTCCTCGCCAACGGTGTGCCAGCCGTGCAGTTGAAAGTGCTCGGGCAAGTACCAGAACGTCGAATCGCAGTCGCCGATACGATGGACTTGTGGATTTCTACCCAACGCGACGATCTCAACAAACTTCTCTCCCAATTGGACGGGCTGGTGCTCAACGATAGCGAAGCAAAACTGCTGACCGAATCGGACAATTTAGTCGCTGCCGGTCATGCCGTTCGCAAAATGGGTCCCAAGTTTGTCGTGATCAAAAAAGGTGAGCATGGCGCGATGTTCTTTAGCGAAGACCTGTCGTACGTGCTCCCCGCATTTCCCACAGAAAACGTCATCGATCCAACCGGTGCCGGCGATAGCTTCGCAGGCGGCATGATGGGTTACCTGACCGAGCAGGGGAACTTTGACCCGGCAACGCTCAAGATCGCGCTGGTCTACGGGACCGTCGTGGCCAGCTTCAACGTCGAAGGTTTCGGTATTGAGCGATTGCAGCAAGTTTCCCGCGATGACATTGAGGACCGGCTGGCAGACTACCGACAGATGTTGAGCTTTTGATGGCAAGTACGCGAACCTTCATTGCGGTAAGTCCCTCCGACGAAACCAGGGCCCAGGCGGCAAAACTGGCGGCAGAATTGCAACCATTTGCAACCCACATCAAATGGGTTGTGCCAGCCAATCTGCACTGGACACTCCATTTCCTGGGCGACGTGGAAGATACGATGCTACTGGCCGTTTGCGACGTGGTCGCCACTGCCGTTGGCGATTTCGAACCGTTCCTGCTCACAGCCAGCGGCGCAGGCGCTTTTCCTTCGGCTGAAAGACCCCGCACCCTGTGGCTTGGCACAACCCAAGGGACCCGCGAGCTTGTTGCCCTGCAGGCGGCCGTGAAGTCGGCCCTCGACCAGCTTGGCTTCCGGGGAGAAAACCGCCCGTATGTGCCTCACCTGACATTGGGTCGAGCAGTTCGGAGGCACAACGTCGGCTCCATGGCCGACCGACTTGCCGAATTGGCCGACTATCCTGGAGGCTCGACCAACATTGACGAAGTCAGCGTGCTGGGTAGTGAACTTGCCCGCGGTGGGCCGACCTATCACCTGATTGGTCGGGCACCTTTGAACGGCTGATCCGTCCCCGGCAGCTAACCTGCGACCAGGGGAGGGCAGCTGTTACCGTGGGGTGAGAATTCTTCCTCCACTAGAAGTTTCCATGGGCAAACCGGTGGCCCAATCGTCCTTGGGACATTTTGTTATAATCAGAACGGTTCGGCAGGAGTATCACCACACCCGTTTTCTCCTGCAATCCACCACCAGGGAGGCATCTCTCCATGAATCGCCGCGAATTTGTCACAGGTTCGGCTGCCGCAGTGGCCGGCCTCAGCTTGTCAAATCAAATCAGAGCTGAAACCTCCCCCAATGAAAAAATTACGATTGCTGCTGTGGGCGTGCGCGGACGGGGTTTCACCGTGCTAGAGGCGTTTGCCGCGTGTTCGGACGTCGATATCAAGTACATTTGCGATATCGATCAGAATGTGCTGGAGAAACGAACGCGAGAAATTTCCGAGAAGATCCGCAGGCCCCCCCAAAAGATCCGCGACTTTCGAAAGGCGCTGGACGACCCATCGGTCGACGCGATTGTCTTGGGCACACCGACTCACTGGCACGCAATTCCCATGATCATGGCCTGCCAGGCAGGGAAGGACGTCTACGTCGAGAAACCTGACTCACACAATTGCATCGAAGGGCAAATGATGGTGGCCGCGTCGCAAAAATACAAACGCGTCGTGCAACTCGGAACTCAGGCCCGCAGCGGCCCGTATTTCCAAGAGCTGATCGACTACATTCGGGAAGGCCATCTGGGGCAGACCCTGTTTGCCAAGGCCTGGGAAAGTGCCCAGCAGCGGTCGCTAGGACATCCGCCAGATAGTGATCCGCCCCCGAGCGTCGACTACGATACTTGGCTAGGACCGGCGCCCAAGCGGCCGTTCAATCCCACGCGGTTTCATGGAAACTGGCGGTGGTTTTTCGACTATGGTGCGGGCGATTTGGGGAACGATGGTGTGCATCGTCTCGATTTCACCCGCTGGGCTTTTGAAACCGCCCTGGAAGCCCACGGCGATCCGCCCCTGGGACAACTCCAAGCCATTTCGGCGCACGGTGGCAAATGCTACTTCGATGACATCCAAGAATGGCCCGATAACTTGCTGGTCACTTACGACTACGGAGCCGGGCGAATCATGTCCTACGAAATGCGGCTCTGGACTCGTTATCCACTCGAAGGGGAAAAAGAAGGTGGAATCGTCTATGGCGACCAGGGATACATCGTTATCGGCAACGAATACTGGCGGGCGTATGCCAAGGATGGCGAAGTCGTCAAAAAAGGAGGCGCGGCGCGGGGCTATTTCGGAAACACGCTTCCGCACGTGGAAAACTTCCTCCAATGCATGCGGACTCGCAACAAGCCCCAAGCAGACCTGGAAACCGTCGGCCATCCTTCAAGCCTGATGTGTCACCTGGGCAACGCCGCCTGGCGAGCCGGTCGCACGATTCGCATGGACCCGCAGACCTATACCTGCATTGGGGACGATGACGCCAATCAATACCTGAGCAGGGCGACTTACCGCAGGCCGTGGACCCTACCCTCACTCGCGCAGATTTGAATTCCTCCAGGGGATAAGGCCATGCGTCGGGCAACAAGCGGCTCCGCACGTAAATTCCCGAATTGGCCTTTTCACTGACAATACGATACCGGAACCGGATGTCGAAATCAGCGACGTGGCCGCCTCCCCTCCAGACCAAATAACTACCCCCGCCGCTTCCCTTGAATTTTTCCTGGTCGCCGTCAACTCCACAACCTTTTTGCTGAAAAACGGCCCATCGACTGGCGGATCCCGCTGGGCCAATCAATCGCTGCCGAGCGGCTTTCCCTCCCCAGCAGTCGCATCCGACATCGCACCATCTCACCCTAACCGAAATAATCTCCCAAAATGGCACGCCGTGGCGAATTTTTGCTCTTGCCCGAAATACTGAACACCGATACACTATCCGTGCGTACAGTAAACCGGCTGAAAACAGCCTCTCCCGGTCCTTGCTTCCACGAGTCTGGGGGACGACCGACAACGAGTTCAACCAAGTTGACAAGTCCCAGGGTTCGAATAGCTCCACAGGGTCGAAGTGCCCTCGAGTGACGACGCCGACTGGGCCAACTTGTCATGGGCTTAAATTCTGTTAGACAAAGGAACTTGAGCATGGTAACCGCAACCACAACGAATAATCACGTGGCCAAAAAGGATAATACCAACGAAAAAAATGCCAGCCCTAAAAAGCGGGGCCCACGTCAGGCTCCCCAAAAAACTCGTAAAAAGCCGGTAGCTGGGCCGTTGGAGTATAGCGCCGAACTCCGTACCGCTGTCGCCCAGATCGAAAAGCAATTCGGTGAGGGAGCGATCATGCCGTTGGGCCGCGATGCCATTCCCCGAATCGAGGGAATCAACACAGGCAGCCTATCTTTAGATATCGCCCTGGGAGGTCAGGGGGTGCCCAGGGGCCGAGTCATTGAAATTTTTGGTCCCGAATCGAGCGGTAAGACGACCCTCGCACTGCATATTATTGCCGAGGCACAACGGAAGGGTGGGATCGCTGCCTTCGTGGACGCCGAACATGCCCTCGACCCGGGCTGGGCAAAAAAACTGGGACTCGACCTGGAAACCTTGCTGGTAAGCCAACCAAGTCACGGCGAGGAGGCGATTCAAATCGCTGAGATGCTGATCAAAAGTAACGCCGTTGACGTGATTGTCATCGACTCGGTGGCCGCACTGGTACCCAAACGCGAGTTAGATGGTGAAATCGGTGATTCGCACGTTGGCTTGCAAGCCCGCCTGATGAGTCAGGCGCTCCGCAAGCTCACAGCAGCCATCTCTCGATCTCGCACCTGTGTGATCTTCATCAACCAGATCCGTGAAAAGATCGGCGTCATGTTTGGCAGCCCAGAAACAACTCCCGGGGGGCGGGCCCTGAAGTTCTACTCTTCGTCCCGGATCGACGTCCGCCGCATTGGGCAACTCAAAGACGGTGAAGAAATTGTCGGACAGCGCGTCCGGGCAAAAGTTGTAAAAAACAAAGTCGCGCCTCCTTTCCGGGTTGCCGAGTTCGACATGATGCACAAGGATGGCATTAGCCTTGAAGGCGACATTCTCGACCTTGGCATGGCGGAAAAACTGGTCGCGCGGACCGGGGCCTGGTTCCGGTATGGGGACCTCCAACTCGGTCAAGGCAAGGAAAAGGCACGACAGTTTCTTAAGGACAACCCACAGGTTGCCAACGAAATCAAGGAAAAGATCCTCGCCGCGTTAGGCCATGAGAACTTAACGCCAGACCCTGCTCCTGCTCCTGCTCCTGCTCCTGACGACCCTGCTCGTGACAACCCTGCAGCGGTTGCAGAAACAGCTGAATGAAAGCGGACAACAGGACGGCGAGACGCTCCCGGAGACGACGCTCACCAACAGGCAAACCCGGTAACGCGACCACGACCCCAGCCGTGTGAACCAACGATTCGTGCCACAGCCTGCGACCACAGCGTGGCACCACAGCCTGCAAGTCACCTGAACAACCCATGCACTGCACACCTCGGCTTCACAAAATCCCGTTGGCTGACAGGCAGGACCGAAGGGGCGGAACGGTGTCACGCTGGGCACGATTCGCCTCATCGATCCTGTCACGCTGCTTGTTTTCGCCCCGCAATCGTTTCTTGATGAAAGCCCCATCTTTCATCGACACCCGCCCGTCAAAAAATATTCCGTCCCCGAACCGATTTTCTGGCTTCCGCCAACCAGCCATCATCTGCTCGGTCGTGATTGGCCTGATGCAGGGGACCCGGCTGACTGCCCAACCCACCCCCCCCGCGGCACCCCACCCCGCCCCGACAGTCGTCGCCCTCGAAAATGCCCTGACCAGTGCGATTGCCCGCGCCGAAAAAAGCGTGGTTGCCATTACCCGCACCCCGCCCAATCAACCGTTTGCCATGCTTGAGCCCCCCGCGGGCGACGCCCCCTTGAGGCAGCTGGAACGGATGTCCGAACCATCAAACCGACTGCCTTTGCCCGATGGCTTGGGAGTTGTCATCGACCGGACCGGTCTTATTCTGACACTATCTCTGTTGGTCACCGAGACCGATCAACATACCGTGACCACAACCACCGGCAAGCGATTTATCGCAACGGTTAAAGCAAGTGATCCCCGCAGTGGCCTGGCCATACTTCAGGTCAATCCCACCGACTTGTCACCCATCGAGTTGGGTAACGCCGATGACCTCCGCAAGGGAGAACTGGTCATTGCAATTGGCAATCCACATACAATCGTGCGAGATGGTCAACCCTCGGCAAGCTGGGGCATTATATCCAATCTGGCACAACGGATTGGCTCAGGGATCAATCTTGGCACTCCTGACAACCCAACAAGAACCAACCAATCCTTGCACCAGTTGGGCACGTTAATCCAGACCGATGCCAAGCTCGCGTTTAGCACCGGGGGTGGGGCCCTGGTCAATCTCCGCGGCGAATTAATCGGATTGACAACCTCTGCGGCGACCATCGCCGGACACGAACGACCGGCCGGATATGCGATCCCCATGAATACGACCTTTCGGCGCGTCATCGACACCCTCAAAGAGGGGCGCGAAGTAGAATACGGACTGCTCGGTGTCGGGCTCGGCAGTTCGACGGGAACAATGATTATTCCCCTTGATCCGAGACTTCGCGCAACCGGACAGGCCACTTTGGGCCCTACGGGAGTGCCGATCCAAAACGTGATGCCGGGCAGTCCAGCCGCGCTGGCAGGCTTAAGAATTGGGGACCGAATTACCCATATCGACGACCACCCCGTAGAAAATGCCCAGCAGCTGCAATTGTTGGTAGGCACGCTACGACCTGCCACAATCACCCAGGTTCGCTACCGTCGGGGCGAAACGCCGCGCCGGGTATCTATCGAGCTGGCCAAATACCCTCTCGAGAGTCGGGCGATTGTCACCGAACACTCCCCCGCCTGGCGCGGGATCCGAGTCGATTACTCCACGACCGCTGAACTCATAAGAAATGACCCTGGCGCAATCGTGTCGACACCCGATCCTGCCGGATGTGTTGTCATTCGCGAAGTCCTACCCGACAGCCCGTCGTGGAAGGCAGGCATCAGGCCCGGGATGTACATCAGCCATGTTGGCGACCAACGGGTGATTTCGCCAAAGGCCTTTCGCAACGCCGTCGACGCCGCAGAAGGCACGGTTGGCATTCATCTCACCCAACCCATCCCAGGCAAGCCCGAACCGAAACGCAAACCACGCCAACCACAGACCGATCCCCTCCTGCCCGGTTCACGGGTTGAATTGTAAACGCCACCCACCACCTGCACTCCGCCGGTGGACCACATCCGTGGTTTTGGTCCGTCCATTCGTCACGCGATGGCTAATGGCGGTTTGGCCTCGTCGTACTGCTAACCTGTGACCGAGCTTCAAACCGTCGCGTGCGCCAAAGACTCTCCTCACGACCGTCGACCCAAGATGGTAGGGATTTGCCCCGCCTCCCCCAAACCTCGACACCAACGGACACTGCGGCTCGCGGTGCACGAAATGAGAAAAGTTGTAGAATAGATGGAGGTAGGTAACCAGGCGCATTTGCGAGTCCATTCGATGAAACCGCACCTTTCCATAAGTGTTTTCCTGCTGACCTGTTGGATGGCCAACGCAGGTTCGGTGGCCACGGCCCAGACCCCAACCGCTCAAGCAGCGCCGGTTGCTTCCTCGCTGTCGGTGGGGCAGTCGATTGTTGAAATGTTCACCTGGCAGAACGGAGCGGACAAATGTGCCTGGTTGGGTCAGTGCGACTGGTTTGAAAAATCGGACGGGCTTGAGAAACTTCGCCGGTTTGTCGGGCAACCGTGGTTTCGCGAGCATGCATGGCAACACGCGCAGTCGAGGTTGAAAGCATGGATTCGGGCATGCGCCGTTGCACCTGCAGACGTTGCCTGTTATGGGCTTTGGTTGGATGCGAACTGGCAAACTGCTCCCGCTGACTTGCCGGTAGTGATCTTGATTCATGGATTTAACTCGACGCCGGAGACGACTTCTCAGTTACTGGCGGCGGTCCACCAGGCTGGCTATCCGTGCGGTAGCTTCGCCTATCCGAACGACTACACGCTGGCAGCGTCGGCACGCCTGCTCTCGTCTGAGTTGAAAGATTTTGGCGTCAATCATCCGACTCGACGGGTGGTTTTGTTATGTCACTCGATGGGCGGTCTGGTGGCACGGGGTTGCCTGGAAGAAGCACGAATCGCCCCGGGAAATGTGGACCGGCTCATCATGGTCTCACCACCAAACCACGGTACGAATCTGGCCCTGTTTGCGGTCGGAACCGACCTCTGGGAACACTGGGTCGATCGTGTCGATGGTTCACCATGGGAACGTTTTCACGATTCGGTCACGGATGGCTTGGGCGAAGCGGTTACCGAACTCTGCCCAGGATCTGAGTTTTTGATGACTCTCAATTCGCGCCCGCGAAATCCTCACGTCACTTACTCAATTTTGCTGGGTGACCGCGGATTCATTAGTGACCAGGACCGTTTATGGCTTCGTAGCCGGTTGCAGAAAACGGTTGGTCGCCTACCGGGCTCAAGGGGTGCAGACCTTGATGCCCTTCTGGCCGATTTTGACGAAGTGGTTGAGGGACGAGGGGATGGGGTCGTGGCCATTTCGCGTGGCCGACTCAAGGACGTGGCCGATACCGTGGTGCTACCATACCGACATTTTTTCATCACGGCCAAGGAGGATCCAGCCGCCACTCGCGAAGTGGCAAAATTTGTGCTTTCGCGATTGAAATGAACACGGGGCTATTTTCTCAGACTGCCTTTGCGATCTGCTTGCCAGATTTGGCCAGTCTCAGGTTCGAGTGCCGTGAGCCATCCCCCACCGACACAGTACGTGTCGATGCAAATGAGATAACCGAGGTCCTGCATTTCTCCCTTTTTTTGCGACGTGTGCCCCACGATCGCTGTCTTGCCGGAGCAGTGCCTGCCGGGCACAACTTCACGAAGCGACTGCCAACGAAAAATGTTCCAGCGTTGGGCAGCCAGGGGTAAATCTTCATCGTAGCCACCATGAATGAAAAAACAGTGGTTTGTCTCAAAAAAATCTCGCCAGCCCCGAATAAATTCAATGTGTTCGGGCGACACGGCTTCCGGATGCTCAACTCCCTCGTACGAGTCGAGGGTCTCTTTTCCGCCACACAGTAGCCAATCGTCCGCCTGAGTACGACCCTCCAAAAAACGGACCATCATCTCCTCATGATTGCCCAGGATTGGTATCAGGCAGCACTTTTTTTGCAAGCTGATAAGTTCAGAAATCACCTCTCGACTTGCTGGCCCGTAATCCACACAATCTCCAAGAAAGACCAACGTGTCGTCCTGGGCCGGCTGAATTGCTGCCAGTAAGGCTTCGAGCGGCCTGACACAACCATGAACGTCGCCAAAAGCAATGACACGATTGCGCATATAGAATCTGCAACTTCAGGTCCATTGGAGCGAATGCCGACACCGATTCCACTTGTCGCATGGCACGGTTAGCCACAGGTTTCAAGCAGCCACAGGTTTCCAGTCACGCGGCTTATTATCCCGCACGCCTGAATTTTGTGCAACGCCAACAACCGATGGAGAAGCCCTCGTTGACAACGGACCTTCCGGCGATACGATAGACAAAATGAATTTGGCTCGGCGGCAATTTTTTCCCCATGGATTGTGTGACGACTTGAACCGTTGATCACTCAACAAGGAGATCCATCACGATGAATCGCGAACCGATTACTCAATTGGAACTAGCCCGTGTCGGGACTTTATCCCCGGCGATGCAATACGTTGCTGAACGCGAAAATATTCTCCCCGAGACAATCCTCCAAGAAGTTGCTGCTGGCCGAATGGTGATTCCGGCCAATACGGTTCACCTGGCCGGTCGCCTGGAACCGATGTGCATCGGGATTGCAGCCAGGTGCAAAGTCAATGCCAACATCGGCAACTCGGCCGTCACCAGCGATAAAGAAGGCGAACTCGACAAGCTACACACGGCGGTCCATTATGGTGCCGATACGGTCATGGATTTGTCGACGGGGCGAGACATTGATCGCATTCGCGCCGCGATCATTGCGGCTTCACCAGTACCGATTGGCACGGTTCCAATTTACCAGATGCTCGAAGAGTTGGGCGGCGACATCGAGGAAATGAAACCGCAACATTTTCTCGACATGATCGAGCACCAGGCCAAACAGGGCGTGGATTACATGACGGTTCACTGTGGCGTGATGCTGGAACACCTCAACCTGACAATGAACCGTGTCACCGGAATTGTGAGTCGGGGAGGTTCGTTGATTGCCAAATGGATGATGGCCCACCGCAAACAAAATCCGCTTTATACGCACTTCGATGACCTTTGCGATATTATGCGCCAATACGACGTCACTTGGAGCCTGGGCGATGGATTGCGGCCGGGATCCATTGCCGATGCGAGCGACGCTGCCCAATTTGCAGAACTCGAAGTGCTGGGTGAGCTCACGCGTCGCGGCCAGGAACGCGGCACACAGGTCATGGTCGAAGGTCCCGGACATATTCCGATGGATCAAATCGAGATGAACATCAAGCGGCAGATCGACATCTGCCAGGGCGCACCATTCTACGTGCTGGGCCCACTCGTTACCGATATCGCTCCGGGCTATGACCACATGACCAGTTGTATCGGTGCTGCGATGGCGGGCTGGTACGGTGCCGCGATGCTCTGCTACGTCACCCCCAAAGAACACCTGGGGCTGCCAGAAAAAGAAGATGTGAAGCAGGGGATGATTGCCTACAAGATTGCTGCCCATGCTGCAGATGTCGCGTGCCATCGGCCTGGAGCTCAGGATCGCGATGACGCACTCAGCAAGGCACGTTTCGAATTTGACTGGAACGAACAGTTCCGTTTGTCATTGGATCCCGAAACCGCCCGTGCGTATCATGATGAAACACTCCCCCAAGATACGTTCAAAAGTGCAAATTTCTGTAGCATGTGCGGCCCGAAATACTGCTCGATGAAAATCACGCAGGACATTCGCGAAATGGCAGCCCGCGACGAACTCGTCGAACTAAAACCAGCGGAAACAGCAAACTGAAATCGAATCTTTTCATTCGTAAAGATTTGAGGACCATCAGATATGAAACGCCTTGTCGTTCTTTTTAGTTGCGGTCTGTTACTCGGTTGCGGTCAGCAGCCCGGGGCCCGACCCGCCACAAGTGTCTCTACGGATCATGCCGAGGCGAACTCTGCTGCGGAGGCCACGCAGGTTGCATTTAACATCGACGGGGCTCCCACCGTTGAATTTGAGGTTCCCGGCATGATGTGCCCCCATGGCTGCGTGCCAAAGGTCCGTGAAGCATTTGCAGAACAACCAGGTGTGAAGGATGTCCAGGTTGTGTACGCGACCAAAACGGCAGTTGTCGCCATTGACGAAGAACTATTCAATTCTTCCGATGCAATCGCAACTCTGGAAGATGAATTCGGCTTCTCCGGCACCCGGCTGAAAAACGCCGATTTGCCCTCGATCGACGAAAGTCAACCGGCAGGCAACCCGGACCAAGCCGGCTAGCTTGAGCATCTTGAAGCTTTGTCCCGCAGGAGACAGGACTAGACGAGCACTTCGTCTTGTGGGCGATAGAACAAAGCCACGGGCAACATGATGGCGGCAGTCACGGCAAAAATAGCGCTTCGCGGCCCGCCGATTCCATCAAGAATGCTGATACTAATCTTGTAGATGACCGCACCGAAAATGATGCCAACATTCGTCGCCAGATTGGCGACGGCAATCATGCGGCCTTTTTCGCTTTTGGGAGGTCTCATCTGCAGGACCACCTGGACCGGTACTACAAACATCCCGGTAAATATCCCCAAGGCGATCAACACGGGTATGCTTCCTTGAAACTGCAGCAAATGATTGCGCGGCCCGCCAGGCAGACTCATGAGCAGCAGGCAGGCGACAATTCCCGAGGCCCCCGTCGCCACCACACGGGCATTTATCTTCCCGGCGGATAAAAATCCGCCCAGCACGCAGCCGATCGCAATCCCAATGCCGATCATTGCCGCCATTAAGCTGGTTTGCCAATCGGCAAGCCCGAGTTGTGTTTTCCCAAGTGCATTGACCGTCTGTTGAACAATACCGCCCAGCATCCAGAACATACTGGCCACGATCAGCGTCCAAAACAACTCGCGATCACGCCGCAACAGTCCAACAATTTCCTGCGGGACGGTGACTGACCGCCATCGGAATCGTAAATGGGGGTCAACTGGCGGAACACGCCTCACAAGCAGGGCAGTTTGCGTGCCGACGATTGCAATCCCGATGCAAACCAGCGAGACAGGCCAAACTGGCAAGTTGGCCCCCTCCAGGAACCACAGGAGTATGCCGGCAATGGCCGTGCCAAAGATAATCGCAAGAAATGTCAGCATCATGAAGATGCCGTTCGCGCGGGGCAAATCACTAGCACGGAGTGTCTCGGGCAAAATCCCGTATTTAGCAGGACCGAAAAAAGTGCTTTGGAGGCCCATAAAAAACAAGACCAACAACAAGCCGGAAAAATCAATCCAGTCGTAGCAAAAAAAAGCGACAAGACCGGTAGTCATGACCGCAATCTCTGCCATCTTCGAGAGTACAATCACCCTCCGCTTGCTGTACTTGTCCGACAAATACCCTGCAAGCCCGGAAAACAGCAGAAATCCACTGGCAAAAACGATCATGGCTTCGCTTTGCCGATCAGGGGGTTGGGCCACTCCTGCCACAGCAATGGCCGCCGGAGTTGCAAGCAATAGCATCAATTGCTTGAAAAGATTGTCGTTGAAGGCCCCCAAGAATTGCGTCGTTGCAAGCCCCCAATAGCTCCTATCGTGATAAAGAGACGGCAATTCAGAGTTTGGCGGATGCGTCGAAACGGACTCATCAGATGGTTCAGACATAGCGGAATTATGCCGCAGCGAGGAAACTCGTCACAAGATCGAAACTCGCCCCGCCTTACGATCTCTCGCTCGACCTTGCCTGAATCTTCGCCATAACCTCGGGCAAAGGATACTCGAGGATCGGAATCTCTTTACCCACAGTCTCTCTTAACCGTTCCCATCCTCGGGAGACCAGGATCTCTCTTGCTCGCACAAAGTCGGCATCCAGTGAGCGTTTGTCAAAGGACCCTGATACGACCACCGGCTCAAAGTCATCTGCCACGATGTATTGGGCCAATGCTGGATTACAGCGGATATGCCGCTCGCTGGTCGTGTGAAGAACCTCCGGATCGAGCATGCCGATGATATAGCGAAGGTAAAGATCACTGTCGGTGATCTCGGCGACATCGTTGCCACATACCTCGCAAAGATACCCTTCGTCACACTTCGCCATGATTAATATTGCTGGAGAACAGAAGCGGGTGAACGCGGTACAGTCGCCTCCGCGGGGGGCCCAGCTCTAGTGCTGGTACTAAATTGGTTTTCAATGGCCAGCGCACTCAATGGTCGGGCTGCATCTGCTGGCAGGCTACAACCCGAGCACGTCGCTTATGTCGTATTTTCCAGGCGGTTTGCCGACGAGCCATTGGGCGGCAACGAGCGCTCCCTGGGCATAACAGTCACGACTGGTTGCTGCGACGCGCAGTTCAATGGTCTCTCCCAGAAGTCCGAATATAATCGTGTGTTCCCCCGGATTGTCACCAGTGCGAATTGCGTGATACCCAATTTCTTCATGAGGCCGCTGGCCAGGGCGCCCCTCTCGACCATGTTGGTGTCGGGATTGTCCCATGGCCTGGGCAATGATCTGCCCGAAGGCAAGGGCCGTTCCACTTGGTGCATCTTCTTTAAAGCGGTGATGCCGTTCGAGTATTTCAACATCAGCACCGGTGGGGTGTTTGGCCAGCGCATTGCCCGCCACCTCGCTCAACTTCATCAAGAGATTTACAGCCAGGCTCATATTGGGTGCCTGACAAAGGGCAATACTTTCGGCGGCCGTATTCAACTGGTCCTGCTCCTGGTCGCTCAACCCGGTGGTTGCAAGAACCACGGGTACGTGATGTTGGCAACACTGCTTGCTAATCGCAACGACCGCTTGAGGTACGGAGAAATCAATCACCGCGTCAACCTGGTCAGGCAGTTCTGCACCAACAGTGATGCCGATTTCGCCGACCCCCGCCATAATCCCGGCATCGACGCCGGTGGCAGGATGCGTCGCCGAATCGATGGCACCCACAATCTCAATATTGGGGTCGGCTACCCCCAAGGCAATCAACCTTTGCCCCATTCTTCCAGCTGCACCGTGAATTGCAATTTTCGTGGCCATGGCATCCTTGACTCGAGTTTTACCGGCGTAGTCGCGCAAGCCGGACTTGGAAGATACTAACTGTTGAGTTGAATGGCCCGTACGATTTCATCCAAATCGTTATCAACCTGTACCGCACGGTTGGCAAAGGTAGCCCGGGTGACTCCACGGCTCCCTAACTGCCGGTTAAACTCATTTTGATCGGCCGTGTGATAAGCAACCGTAGCCGTGGGGTCTTTGAGCTGGTGTCCCGTGAGAATGCAAACAACCCGTTCGTCCGGACAAATGACACCCTCTTCGCAGAGCAGTTTGACACCCGCCACGCTCGCGGCGCTAGCGGGTTCGCAGCCAAAACCGCTCGCCCCAACACGTGCCTTGGCGTCAAGAATTTGCTGGTCAGTAACCTCCCTGACAACGCCATTGCAGCACTCAAGTGCACGGATGCACTTGTCGAGGTTCACGGGACGATTGATTTCGATGGCACTGGCAATGGTCGATGCCCGTCGATCCGCCTCGTCGAGTTCAGCATGATATTGGTCAACGATCGTACGATCTGGCTTGCCACCATTCCAGCGCAAACCACGATTCTCAACCAATTCGTACAGCGTGTTGGCCCCTGTGGCATTGATGACGGCCAGGCGGGGAATTCGATCGATCAAACCAATTTGAAAAAGCTCGTGAAACGCCTTGCCAAAGGCGCTGCTGTTGCCCAAATTCCCGCCGGGTACAGCAATCCAGTCCGGAACCTCCCAGCCAAGTGACTCCAGGACACGAAACATGATCGTTTTCTGACCTTCGAGTCGAAACGGATTCACGCTATTGACGAGATAGATGCCAAGTTGCTCGCTCACCTGCTGAACCCGCAGCATCGCGTCGTCAAAGTCTCCCACAATCTGGATCGTGAGGGCCCCGTAATCGAGAGCTTGTGACAACTTGCCGTAGGAGATTTTTCCGGAACCAATAAAGATGACTGCCTGCATCAATTTGGTGATGCTGCAATAAAGCGCCAGCGAAGCACTCGTATTGCCCGTCGAGGCACAGGCAGCCCGCTGAGCCCCAATCAAACGGGCGTGTGTAAATGCAGCCGACATGCCGTTGTCTTTGAAACTGCCCGAGGGATTCATTCCCTCATATTGCAAGAAGAGCTGACCCGGGTGCATGCCAACGTATTCGGCCACCCCGTCCGACAGGCGAAGTGGTGTCTGGCCCTCCCCAATCGTGACAATCTGGTCCGGTCTGGCAAAGGGTAATAATTCGCGAAACCGCCACACCCCACTGAACGAGAGAGGCTCGTTCCGCTCAGCCCATCGCTTCGCAAAGAACGACCAGCTATCAGGGGGCGACAGGTGGTCCCAGTCATACTCCACGTCGAGCAGTGCACCGCAGGCGTCACAAGCGGTGCGAGCTTCACCTACATCGTACGTGGCACCACATTCGGGCAAAATGCACCGCTGGTGAACCGAATCGGTCGTTGTTTCAAGAAAAGAACCCACCGCACCACTGCTTTGTGATTGGCCTCTGGTCGGACCTGCGTCAAGGAAATTCGGACCCGCGTCAAGGAAATAATGTGTACAACAACGTTTTTACGCCAAACGAACCTGTCGGTCTGGCCTGAATAGTCGCTTACGATACCCCCACCACCGCAAGCCCGCAACTTTAAGCTTTCAAAGACTGACGTAAAGCATGGTTTTCGAACGACTTAACCCTAGTTTAAACTAACGTCGTCGGAGTTCGCAACTTAATCTCATTTTATACACAACAACCGCAAAACTAGTAGACTCCGCTTTTGCCCAGGATTAAAATACTGGGGCTCGCTGGCAGAGGCGTGTCGGCCATGGCTGATTCGTTTCGACGATTGAATGGACAGGCTCGGTGATCGCAACCTGGAGAAGCGATTGATGAAAAAAGTCGATATGAGGGCCTACAAGGAAAAACTGCTCGACCTCCGCGCCCGGCTGCGTGGTGACGTATCGACCATCGCCAAAGCTGCCTTGCGTAAATCCGGAATGGCCGGCTCGGAAAGTTCTGGAATGCCCATTCACATGGCAGAGCTTGGAAGCGACAACTTCGAACAAGAATTCATGCTTAGTCTGCTGGCAACTGAAGAAGATACCCTGGGTCTGATTGAGGCCGCGCTGGAGCGTGTTGAAGATGGCGATTACGGAAAGTGCGTCGAATGCGGTAGCGTTGTTGCAAAAACCCGCTTGAATGCGATCCCTTACACTCCCGTTTGCATTCGTTGCGCAGAGGAACTTGAGTAATTCTACACGAAACAAGGAGTCCATCCCGCACACCTCCTGCCAGCAACCGTGGCGTTCCCGAAAAGTCGCCGCCTCAGGATAAAACGCCAAATACCTTGCAATCTGTACGATCGATTGCCACCAAGCGCCCCCCCGGTTTCGAATCACAACAGGCCTCTAAAAAAGTCGCACCAGTACGGAGACTGGCTCATGGAACGACTTCCTGTGAGTCGCTATTACCTTTTTACCGTGTTGGCAATCGGAGGCGGAATTCTCGACATTGGGTCGAAACACGCCGTTTTCCACTGGTCTGCCTTGCCGTGGGGCAACGCTTACTGGATTTGGGCTCGACACATCGGGCTGCAAAAAAGTCTGAACGAAGGTGCACTTTTCGGAATCGGCCAAGGGATGGTCTGGCTATTTGCCGTGATTAGCATACTCGCCGCAATTGCCATCCCAATCTGGCTTTTCCGCCTGGGTGCCGCCCAGGATGTTTGGTTGACTGTGGCGCTCGGTTGTGTCATGGCTGGCATCGTTGGCAACCTCTACGATCGGCTTGGACTCTCCGGCGAAACCTGGCCTGAACCTTTGCCACGCGCCGGTGAGCGGGCCTACGCCGTTCGGGATTGGATACTCCTGCAATGGAACGACCGCTGGCGATGGCCCAATTTCAACCTCGCGGATTCCTTTCTCGTCGTGGGAGCGTGCTTGCTAATCGTTCACACTTTCCGCCAACCCGGTTCCAAGACGATCACCACGGTCGAGGCCGGCGAAGAAACGAAAACTTCATGACCTCACAACATTTCTTACCCCAAACGGCCCAGCTCTTTTGGGGGGACCCCAGATACCACCAACGCATTGCCTGCAAGTCCATCGCACCGCAGATCAACCTACAAAGTGTCGTTGGATCGTCCCATTAATAGCCGATCCGACCCCGTATCTTTTAGGAAGCAGGGAAATCCAATCCTGACCAGAAAAGATATTTCCGAAATGGCCCTCTTTATCGGGCCAAACGGTGCTAATAGTTTGACTTGGTTGGCATCCGTATGCTAAAACCCACGCAGAGGAACGGACTTATTTCATCGACGGTATCATCCATCTCTTCCCACAATACGATACCTCAGATCTTCACGGAACAGCATCGTGGGCCAAGCGTCGCCGACGCATAACCATAACGGGGCACCCCGCCAGCTCGCGTTTTCGAACCCAGCAAACCATCACGGCCAACAAGTTTGGCTTCACTGGAAGGTTTGCTGTGCTCTTTCTCGTTAGCACTCCCTTTAATTCACGGAACCCACAAATATGAAAGTGTCGCGAACCGTAGCGTACGCGTTGCACGCCATGCTTCAATTGGCGCGAACCGATTCCGAAACTCCAGTCCCTTGCAGTCAACTTGCTTGTGAAGGAAAAATGCCAGAACGCTTCCTGCTGCAGATTCTCCGCAACTTGGTCACGCATAACCTGCTACTGTCAACGCGTGGGGTCGATGGGGGCTATACGCTCACCCACCGGCCGGAAGAAATTACCTTGATGGATGTCCTTGATGCATTCGATAATTCATTGATTCCCACCGTACCGACACTCGCAGCACTGCCGGCCGCCACGGAAGAAAAGCTCAAAAAGACACTCTCCCGTGCTGCCGAAGTCGCGCGCCAGGAATTAGCCAGCTTGAGTCTTGCCGACCTCGTTCGTGTAAACGTCGACCAGCCTGACCCCATTATACAGCAGGCCTAAATGGCAAACAGAAAACGGTCGGCTATTGAGTAACAGACTTCGTTCCGCTTGGTGAACCACCGATGCGGATTCCATCGGGAAGCGGGCGTCCGGCGATCCCAAAGCCAAGACCGAAAAGACCTTGCCTCAACTCGCGGAATTCGCCAAAACTGTCGGGGTAGGTCCACACCGTAATGGTGGTCGACTGGGGACGATGCCCCTTCAGAACATGCATCAGGTCCGAGTTGGGTTGTAGCGCCTGCTTAAGTGGCTCACCAATCTCCAACACTTCTGGCAACAATTCCCAACGTGCCAGTTGGACCAAGGAACCTTGCTGCCTTGTACCGGAGATCCCCCGCACAGCGTAGCGTTTTTTCTCTAGTCGGTATCTGAGCCGAAACCCGCCCAGGGGACCAACTGTAGACACGAGCGAATTGCGATCACGCAGCTGCCAAAAATTTCGTTCTGAGTGGTTACGCAATTCATTCAACAAATCGTCCAGAGGAATGAACGCCACGCGACCACCCGCCAGACGCAAGTGAACTTCTTCCCCACTTACGGTGTGGGCAAGCGGTGTAGGAATGTTCTCCAACTCCTCGACTTCTGGGGCTTGCGTCAGCAAGGCTACTTGTTTGCGAGTCAGTTCGTTGAGCGTGTTTTGAGCGTCATTCAGTTCCCGGCGCAAGTCGAAATCGTGCTGCTCTTCACGGCTAAGTTCAGATCGTCGCTTTTCAAGCTCTTGCTCTACAGCAGCCACGTACGTATTGAGTTGCAACCGCTCCTCGTCCCGCAACAACGCTTCTCGGCGCACATTGATCATTTGACTGATCAATTCCTTCAAATCTTGATGCGATCCCAACACTTGCTGCATTGCTGGCCACACCTTTGCAACCGGACTTCCAGCATCGCGAGCTGGTTCATGAGCAGACTCTTTCAGTGCCACTGTTTTATCGATGTGCTGCGACGCGCGCACCCCCACCACCACCACGAGAAGGATCAAAATCCCGACGATATTTGCAACAATGTCGAGAAACGAATCTTGCCCGGAAACATTTTCAGCGGCATCGTCAACGTGTGTTCTTCGCATCAGGTTGGTCGACTCGTTTTGCTGTCGAGGTGTCCTGAATCTCAATTCCACTATTTTCGAGAAGTTTGACTAAATCGTGACCGCGGGCTTTGCCGCCAGGGGCAATCTTTAGTGCCAACACGGGACGCCAATAGAGTCCGCTCCCGGCAATACCCCACTGTTCGACGTGGTCTCGGAGACCAGCCACCAACTCGTCAATGGCAAACCGCGTCGGTCCCTGAAGCTTCACCTCCCTGCCACCGGAACCTATCCAACCGGTGCCAGACATTTCATAGCGGTCGGGTAAGACCGACAATCGGTCCCGCCGTACAATAACCCGAATGGGGCGGCGGACAGGTATATCGGCACGTTGGTCACCACCAAACGCCCAATTCCCCCCGCGACTCGCCATACCCTCCGAACTGGGGCGTGTGAGACTCAAGGAAGTGGATGCGCCACCATTATTTTGCGGTGATGAAGCCATCCCCCAAGGCAAAGGCGGTCCCCCTCCAGAGGCCGGACTGGCTGGAACGTCGCCCCGTCGGGCAGTGGCCCCACCCGCTGTACGCTCTGATACCCGCTCGCCACGATCCGAGTTGCGGTGATTCATGGTCTTTCGGTCTGTAGGGCTTTGGTCTCCAGCTTGTGATGCGTCGGCTTCGAAGGAATCGTCAGTCGCAACTGGAGGCGGGACCAATGAGGCAATAGCTCGTTGAGACGGGTCCGGATCGTCGTGGGGAAATTCCGAGTCGGCCCCCTGGGTTCTCTCCAAATTCTGTTGGAGTGCTCCCCCGGCACCCAATTCCGAGGCAGGGCCCCCGGCAAATTGGGACGTCTTGCCAACGGAGGTTCCACCGCGGCCGCCGCCCTGCGTGGCTGCGGTTGGGATGTTGCTGGCCAACGGCAACTCGGGCAAACCGGGCAAACCGGGAGCTTGGTCTTCTCCGTCCAACCCGGCAGGCATCGCCTGCTGTTGCACTCCCAATCGTGCACGACCGGTAGCGGTCTCAGCCAGTGACATCACTTGCCTGGTCCCGTTCGAGGCCATCTCTTCGGCCGCAGACCATGGCCGAGGCGGTTCGGTGGTGGATGATGGAAAATCGTCTTCCATCAGCCCAGGTCTGCCACCTCCCGCCTGGACTTCAAAACTATTGAGCATTCCTCCACCACCGGCCATACGCGTGTAAGCAATTGGCGCGGCGGCGGCAAGCATTCGCTGTCGGGCCCGTGCTTGATAAACTGCCCGAGACTCAACGGTTGCCAACTGGGGGTCCGCCGACGGAAACTCCAGCTTCCAATCGCCGTCCACGAATTCGTACCCAAAATCGGAGTCCCAACTTTCAATGGCAGCCCTCACACGGTAATAAGCACCTACCCCGTCGGGTCGAACCAGTACCAGTGGATAGGGTTCTGTCTCTGCCGACTCCCCCATTTCCGGGTACTGGTTCACCAGGAACTCCCGGGCTGCCCGCAACGCCGAGGCAAGCGGATTACCGGCCCCCAGGGGGGGTGCAAAGTCCCTCGGTGTCAGCAACACACCTTCCGGCTGCAACACGACTTCATTGCCCCGACACTCGATATAGATCGGCCTCCGCCGCGTACCATGGGACCCTTGGTAGGGCACAATTGCGTAGGATCGCGGCGCATCGTCCAGGTCTTCTTCCACGCGGGCAATCTCTTCCAGTACTTCGTCGATAAGTTTATACAAGCGGGAGATTTCTCGCTTCGCCTGCATGCGGTCATCGGAATGTTCTTGATGCATGAGTTCAAGCTCTCCCGCAGCCTGATGGAGTGACTCAAGTTGTTTTTCAAGTCGTCGCATATGGTCTTCAATATGCCGTAGCTTTAATTGATCCTGGCGCAAGACTTCCTTCGTCTTAACGCGTGTCTGCTCGAGTTTTCCGAGTCGCCTGTTGAGGATACTTAACTTGTGCTCCACCTGTTTGCCCGATTCTGCCGATCGGGGGGGGTGCTGGGCATCTCTTTCGGCTTGGGCCTGTTGCAGTGCCTTGTCACGCGACACCTTTGCCATGACAACCAAAATCAGTAGCAGCACGCCCATGGTGCAGAGTAACACTGCCAGGAACGGGAACAGCGTAACCGCTGTCGAATTGTGGTGAAGATGTTCGCGACTCATGCGGCGTCACTTTTCGAATCACCCAATCGGACGTCGTGGCTGGTAGCTCCTGGGTTGAAGTGCCCAAGTCGGGCAGACAACAGTTGCACCGCAGCCGTCAGGCTTACCAGTGTCTCCTCGAAGTTCCCAGACCGACCGACTGTCGCAAGATTACGACTGAGGACCTCCTCAAGCTTGTGCACCTGTCCAGTCGCGTCGACAATCTTCAAAAGAACCTCTCCCTGCTTGAGCAGGTGCTGTTGTTGCTGCAGCGAAATGTCGGTTGTTTCGGCAACGGCGTTCTGCGTTTGCTGAAGCAGGACTTCGTTTGACTTAATGAACACCTCGTGACGATCTGCCGCAAAGGTCATCACCTCCCCCAGAACCCCCTGTACTTCCGAGAGGTGCTGCCGGTTTTCTTGAGCCATCTCCTTTTCACTGCGGGTAAGTAACTCCCCGTGTTGCTCCAATACCTCGATCAAAAGTTCAGCAAACTTTTCCAGCCCAAGCCGAAGTCGCTCTGCCGTTTTGCCCGTTTCGTCGGCGAACCGCTTTGCGTGCTCTCCGGTTGCGGCCGTTAGCTGCTGCACGTGTTGCTCGGCGCTAGCTTCAAATTTAGCCATGGCCTGTCCAAACCGTTCGGCATTTTCACGTGCGGCGTCGGCAGCCACGTCCAAGTGTTTCAGTGCTCCCTGATTTAATGCTCTGGCGTGTGCCTCACCCGCTTTTGTCATCGCACCCGCGAGCGACTGTTCCACCACTTTACCCGTCTCCCCGGTCACTTCAGCCCACTGCTGGTGAGTTTCTTCGATCGACGACTTCCACACTTTTGCCTGCTTCGCTGCCATTGCTTCGACCGCTTCAACCACTTGCTTCGACATGAGACGGACCGCGGCAACGTTCGGATCACTCCCAGTACCGGACTGGTAGAACCGGCCCACCAATTCTTCTGCTGTCCACTTGTCGACTTTTTCCAGCAGGTTATCTTCCACGCGCTCGACCCAGAATTTAAAGAACATCAGAACCATCGACAGTGAGAGCGCCAACGCTGTGGTGTCGAACGCCAGTCCCAGCCGCGAGGTCACGTCGGTTAAAGATGTCTCCAACGCTTCAGGGGAAAGCTTGGCGATGGCCATCGTGATCCCGATAACAGTACCCAAAAAACCCAGGATTGGTATTGCCCAGACTACGATCCGAACCATTGCATATCCATTCGACATGCGAATCGCGTCGGCTTCTTCAAGCTGCTGCATGTGGCGATCGAGATCGTCGGCGGAGTCCTTGCGAAAAACGTATTCGAGTGCCCGGCGAAGTCGTTCGACAAGGTAACTCTGCTTCACGTAGTCGGGAAGCAAGGCAAGCTTGTCCAACAGCCGGCCTGCTTCCGCAGGTGCCTGACCACCTGAAGGGATAGGCTCCAACAATTCGCGATGAAATACGCCGTACTGAACCACAAGACTGACCAACCGCAGGGTCAGGGCGGCCAGGCCAATGAAGAACAACGCAATCGTGACGTATTCAACAACGTGACTGTCGGCGTAGCGGACGACCAGCGGGCTATCAATGAGACCTTGCCGTATCGCGGCGTAAAAGGCCAGGCAGGCAAGCCCACCCCACACGAGTGGCTGGCGTGATATCCATTCCGAAAAAGACGCAATACGTGTCACGGCGAAAGTCCTTTCTCAACACACCAGATAGAAGTCCCCTGTACTCCCGAGCCCCAGCCCCCATTGACCCGGATGGGAACCACCGCGGGGTATGGTTGCCGTGGATCCAACAATGACAGAAACTCCGTCTTATCGGCCACAGCCGGACATATCTACACTCGACGTCCATATCGGCATAACCGGCAGACTCCATTGAGGACAACTGCTAGGATTACCCGGCCTTGCCCAATCCTTAAATCCCGTAGATTCGTCGCAGTTGACCAAAGTTGGCCACGATAGCATGCCGATAACGTAGCCAAGAGAAGCTACTTACCGGGAAAAGACGAAGGCCATTGCGACGGGGACTCGGATCGCTTCACCCAGCAAGCCAAGCTGCCTCGAAACGACAAGGTGTTAACCACGATAACGGAACCCCGGAGATCCTCTGACCCAACAACGCGAAATTCTCAGGGGGGAACGCAGTCCGGTGACGGCTCAACGGAGTCGCCCGGGCTGCTTATATTTTCTCCCGCCGTTTACTGAGCGTAACGGTCAATTGACCCTCCAACCGCAAGAACGGCAGTTCGCACAGGAAGCGTGGTGAAGAGTTAATCCCAGCGTGAAAAGTCACTGACTGAGCTGGCGATCAGAGAAACCTACTCTCGGTAGCTCGCAAAGCACTTGGGCGTCTCCCACAAACGCGACTCAACGATTGGAAAACCCAAATCCTTGGTCTTCGTAAAGATCAACTGGGAGATGTGCTCAGCCGTTGGGTTCGCATCGAGCAAATAGAGAGGTTCGCCAAGTTCCTGTAACAACGGTACAACTGGGTCGGCCCGGTTGAGAATCATACGGTGGTCGAGGTTCTCGTCGATCCAGCCGCGCACGGCACGTTTGATGTCGGAAAAATCGAGAACCATCCCCCGATGATCAAGCTCGTCACTTTGAAAAGTGAGCACAGCTTTTCCATTATGGCCGTGCAGATAACGACACTTGCCATCGTAATCGAGAAGCCGATGCCCATAACAAAAATCGATTTCGCGGGTAACAAAATACATACTGACTCATCATATTGTGTCAGAGGGAAAACTGTCTGAGATCTAACGTAGCAGGTTCTTGGCTTCGGCGACAGCAGCCGGCCTACTTGCGGGGGGAGGGAATAGGTGGTTTTTGTCAGTCATCATGTTCATCGAAATCTCGGGTTAAAAAGCACCCCGTAGCCTTTCCTTGGAGTTGGCAGCGGAACTAGCACGTCAGGCTGGCAAGACCTTGGCCAGCCGTCACGATGTCCGACGGGAAGTTAAACATGAATATTCACGAATTGCGTCGCAATAAGCTTCGCCAGTTGATTCGCCGGGCAAAGCTCGATGCCTTACTCGTAACGAACTTTACCAACGTAACTTACCTCACAGGTTTTAGCGGGGACGACAGCTACCTACTGGTGAGTGGTGACAGCCAGTTGCTCTTGACCGATCCTCGCTACACGACCCAACTGGAAGAAGAATGCCCCGGGCTGAATCGCTTCACCCGCGATCCGGGAGAATCGATGCCTGATGCGGTGATCAAATCGGTAACCGCCGCCAAAATCGAGCGACTTGGGGTTGAGTCAGGGTCCATGACCCTGCTTGAAGACCGCAAGCTCGCCAATGGTGCACCAGACGTACAACGCATCCCGATCGACGATCTCGTCGAACAACTCCGGCTGGTGAAAGATCGCACGGAAATTGACGATACGCGGCTCGCTTGCCGCCAGGCAGAGCGAGCGTTCAACGCGGTGCGGTCACTGTTGACCCCCGAAATGACCGAGCTTGAAATCGCGGCAGAGCTGGAATACCAGGCACGACGTTTCGGGGCTCGGGCGCTGAGTTTCCCTGCAATTGTAGCGGTCGGGGCTCGCTCTGCATTACCTCACGCAACGCCCACCCAGCGAAAAATTGGGACCGCCAACTTCAGCCTGATCGATTGGGGTGCTCACACTGGGCGATATATGAGCGACTTGACGAGGGTCTTGGTGATCGGTAGAATTTCGCCGAAACTTCGAAAAACATACGATGTGGTTCTTAACGCACAACTTGCCGCGATTGATTTAATATGCCCAGGCGTAACCTGCGAGGCCATCGACTCGGTTGCCCGCACCGTTATCCGCAAAGCTGGTTTTGATAAAGCATTTGGTCACGGTTTAGGGCACGGCCTCGGGTTAGAGATTCATGAAGGGCCGCGGCTGAGCCAGAATCAAAAGCTGGAACTTCGGCCTGGTATGATCGTAACGGTCGAGCCAGGCATTTACCTTCCCGGATGGGGTGGAGTTCGGATCGAGGACGATGTGCTCGTCACTCGTGGCGGGCATGAAGTATTGTCCGACCTGCCCAAGCAGCTGGATGATTGTATTTTGTGCCTGTGATGGTCTCGCGAGCCTGCGGGGAGTTAGCCCGTACGTTTTTTAGATCCAGAATCGCCGGTGAGTATTCCGGGGCAAACCCCGACGGCAGAAGGAAAACACATGGCAACGAATTCGACTTCGGGCGGAAACGAAGTCTTTGACGTGCGGAAGATCCGTCGTTTTGTCGAACTCATGAATGAACATGAGTTGAGCGAAATCGACTTGCGTCAAGGAGAGCAGAGGATTCGTCTCCGCCGCGGCCCTGAATTGATGACCACGGGCGGTGCAACGGTGGTATCGGGGATGGCGCCGGCAACCAACGCCGCGGTGCCCGAGGCTCCCGCTAAGGGACCACCCTCAACGAGCGAAGATTCAGCCGCTCAGTACATCACCTGCCCCATGGTCGGAACGTTCTATACAGCTGTCACTCCCGAAGCCGCTCCGTTCGCAAAAGTCGGTGATCAAGTTGGACCGGAAACAACAGTCTGCATTGTTGAGGCGATGAAAGTTTTCAACGAGATACCGGCCGGCTGTGGGGGAAAGATCATTGCCGTCCTGGTGGAAAATGGCGATTCCGTGGAATTCGGACAAAAACTGTTCAAAGTGGAAAAGGCCGTATAGAGCAAGAGCCCGCAGAAAGTGAACATCGGGCGAATGGCTTTCTTGAGGACCACGTTTCGTTTCGTACTATCACCTGATCCGATCGTGCACGGTCACGAATCGCATGTATCAACGTATCTTAATCGCTAACCGTGGTGAAATCGCACAGCGAATCATGCGTGCCTGCCGAGAGCTGGGCGTCGAAACGGTGGCGATTTATAGTGAAGGGGATCGGGGAGCCCAATACCTGCAACTCGCCGACGAATCGTTCTGCGTGGGCCCAGCCAAGGCAACTGACAGCTATCTGAAAATCGCCAACGTCATCAGCGCGGCTGAAGTTGGAAACGTTCAAGCAATTCACCCCGGCTATGGGTTCCTCGCTGAAAATGCCCATTTCAACGAGGTTTGCCGCAGTTGCAAAATCGACTTCATCGGCCCGAGTCCCGAAGCCATGGGCAAACTGGGCGACAAAAACATTGCCCGCGAATTAGCCCGTGCGGCCGAAGTCCCCGTAGTTCCGGGGAGTGATGGAATCATCGAGAGCGAAGAAGAAGCCCTCCGCTTCGCACACGACGTTGGTTTTCCCGTGTTGGTTAAGGCGGTCGCCGGAGGTGGAGGCAAGGGAATGCGCGTCGCCTCGAATAATCTTGCCTTGAAGTCTTCCCTCCAACAAGCCAAAGCCGAAGCAGAGGCCGCTTTTGGAAACTCCGCCGTCTACCTGGAAAAATTCGTGGAACGCCCTCGCCACGTTGAAGTGCAGGTTTTGGCAGACCAGCACGGCAACGTGGTACACCTGTGGGAACGGGACTGTAGTGTTCAGCGGCGGTATCAAAAGCTGATTGAGGAAAGTCCCAGTACCAGCATCACATCAGAAACGCGGCAAGCCATGTGTGAAGCTGCCAAACGCCTGATTCTGACCGCTGAATACTCCAACGCCGCTACGGTAGAATTTATCGTCGACCAGCAAGGAAACTACTTCTTTATCGAGGTTAATGCTCGAATCCAAGTGGAACATCCTGTAACCGAAATGGTAACCGGTATCGACCTCATCAAATCGCAAATCCGCATTGCTGCCGGCGAACCACTCAACTTTGTACAGGAAGATGTGGGCCTGCACGGAGCTGCTATCGAATGCAGAATCAATGCCGAAGACCCGCGACGTAACTTCCAGCCTTCCCCCGGAACCATTGAACGATTAATCGTACCTGGTGGATTTGGAGTGCGGTTCGACTCCCATGTACACAGCGGTTACGTGGTGCCACCGTATTATGATTCCATGATCGGTAAGTTGATCGTCCACCAACCCACCCGAAAAGAAGCCATTGCCTGTATGCAGCGTGCACTGGCGGAACTCCGCGTGGACGGTATTGCTACAACGATACCGCTCCATCAAGATATCCTTACCCATTCGGATTTTGTGGAAGGGCGGATTGACACGACTTTTGTCGAGCGGACTTTCAACACTGCATAACCAAAGTATTCCTAGACTCTTGCCATGACCGATTCTTCCCTTTCACTGCCAAGCCGCGAAAATTCCGACATCCGCCGAGTAGCCATCCTCTTTGCAGGCGGTCCCGCTCCGGCGGCAAACGCGGTCATCTCCACTGCCGCTGCATCCTTCCTGCGCGCCGACATCGAGGTCGTGGGCATCAAATACGGCTACTCAAAACTCGTCGAGTACACCCCCGAACAGGGACTGGTCGAAGGCCGCGATTACGTCATCCTCGACCACAAACTCCTCAGTCGTACCCGAAACCAACGTGGAATTCTCATCGGCACCGCCCGAGCCAATCCGGGAAAAGAGGTTTCTCATCCGTCGCATTTAAACGATCCCGAACGGACCAGGCTACTTAAGACCACCTATCAAGCCCTCTGCTCCCTGAAGGTCGACGCCCTCATTTCCATTGGCGGTGATGACACGATCAAGACTGCCAATAAACTCAAATTGTATCAGGATGGTCTGCCTCCCGAGAGCCACCACATCCCTATCATCCACCTCCCCAAAACCATTGATAACGATTATCGGGGGATCGACTTTACATTCGGCTATTTCACCGCCGTCGATTTCCTGGCCGAGGAAGTTCGTAACCTCCTGGCCGATGCCCAAGCAAACAACAGCTACTTCCTTGCCGAATCGATGGGACGAAGTGCCGGCTGGCTCGCTTATGGTATCGCCATTGCCGGGGAAGCCAGTCTCGTCATCAGTGTCGAAGATATTCATGGCAAGTATGAAGACATAGAAGAAATACCTGATCCGGAAACGGGTGAAGTGATACGCCGCAGGATCATGAACCTTAAAAACGTCATTCAGCGGATCGTGCTCACCATGACAACTCGTGAGCGGGATGGCAAAAACTTCGGAGTGGTTGTTGTCGCCGAAGGACTTGCCGAACTTATGCCCCACAGTTACATCGAAGGAATCACCCGCGATGATCACGGGCATATCAGCATTTCCACAATCAACCTCCGCGAGATTTTTGCCAAGCTCATCCTGGAGGAATATCAACGTCAGAGCGGGCGGTTCAAAAAAATCACACCACTGCAACTAGGCTATGAAGCCCGTTGTGCAAAGCCGCATGCCTTCGATGTCATGCTCGGCAGCCAACTCGGCGTGGGGGCCTACCGTGCTCTTATCGAAGAGCAGCTTAATGGCGTTATGGTTTCTGTCTCCGGACAACTGCAACTCCAGTATGTCCCGTTTGAAGAACTCATTAATCCAGAAACTCTTGTCACGGTCGTGCGGTTCATCGAACACAATAGTGACTTCCAGAAACTGACACGGTTCCTGGAAACCTACGTCAACGAAGAAGAAATCGGCCGCCACTGAGCTCCCCGTAATCCGGCCGCCTGACGATGCAGGTGGTCGTCACGCACCTCCGAGCGTACCCTTCGTGCTCGGTACGCCAACCCGCCGCGGGTCGGGCTCAACTGCCATCCGAAAAGCCAACGCGGCAGCCTTGAAAATCGCTTCGCTGATGTGATGTGCGTTGCGACCATGGTGAACCACCATGTGGAGATTGCACAACGCGTTCGCTGCCGTCGCCTGCCAAAAGTCTTCTACAAGTTCGCTATCGAAATCGCCAATTTTGGCAGCCTGAATAGTCCCTTCAAACACATAAGCATACCGACCACTTAAATCAAAGGCCACCGTCGCCAGGGTCTCTTCCATCGGTAGGGTGAAATGCCCGTACCGTCGAATCCTAGCCTTGTCTCCCACCGCTGTCTTAATCGCCTGACCCAAACAAATTCCAACATCCTCGACCGTGTGGTGCTGGTCGACGTGCAGATCCCCCTTCGCTTGGACCGCAAGATCCAATATGCCATGCTTGGCGAACAGGTCCAGCATGTGGTCCAGGAAACCAACCCCTGTGGAAATATCTGCCTTGCCTGTCCCATCGAGATTCAGAGACAGTTGAATCTCTGTTTCGACCGTTTTTCGATCAATGGACGCCGTGCGGGCCATCTTCGTTTCCCCCTGACATGACGTTTTCCCCTCACATGACTAAATAGAACGCTAATAGTATCGTAGCAGGCCGACGGTTCACCGCCGATACAAAGCTGCTCTCTTTCAGCCGGTATCTCAAGCCACCGAGCTAAACCACCCCGCTGTAACCGGATCATTTGGTATAATCCGTGGATAAAATCAGGCCAAAATTCATCCTCCCTCGCTATCATCACCTTCTCCAAATGCTTGAACCATGCCACCCATGAAGCGGCCAGCCCAACACCCGCAGCTGACCAGCTTGCCGCTGGACAGCGTCGCCCGCCGCTGGGGCCTCTCGCGACGGAACATACGGGAGTTGCTGCAAACAGGGCAACTCCCTTTTGAACAAGTGCGAGGACAACTCCGGGTACCTCTAGCTGCGGTCCAGAAATATGAGGCTAGCTGCGGTCCAGAAATATGAGGCCAAAACTAAACTGCCGGTTCGCTAAAAATGTGGTTTGAGAGCAAAGCGGCCTGCTAGCCCCGATCGACCACACCGCCCCCTGGCGAGGCCGAACCATTTTCCGGGCTCCCGCTAAACGCTGACCGGTGTCCCAAGCAGGTGCAGAAAGCTGCGGATCCAGGCTGGATGGGCCGGTCAGGCGGGGGCAGTGACCAGATTGCCGTCTACATGAGCGTTGTCGAACGATTCCGCAGCCAGAATAAACTCGCCGCCGCTCGCTTCCACTTCCGGTTGCATCGCCGGATATGCGCAGCACGCCCTTCCGTCAAGCACACCTGCCGCAGTCAACAACTGTGGACCGTGGCAGATCGCGGCAATGGGCTTTGCTACCTCAGCGAAACGCTGCACGATCCGAAGGACCCGCTTGTCCAGTCGCAGGTACTCCGACGCCCTCCCGCCAGGGATCACCGGACCGTCGTAAGTCGCCACATCGATTTCATCCAGTGACGCATTCAGCCAGAAATTGTGCCCTCGCTTTTCCGTATAGGTCTGGTCACCCTCGAAATCATGAACGGCCGTCGTCACCACCTCACCCAGCCTTCTTGTCGGGACAAACAGCATGCACTTCGTGTCCGACCATCAGCAGCATCTGGAACGGGACCATCACCTCGTAATCCTCAACAAAATCTCCCACGAGTATTAAGATTCTCTGTTGACTCATAATTTTCAGCATCTTGATCTTGTTTAGAAAGCCAGGGGAACATTAGAGTTGCCTCATGTGATACCAGATTCTTTGGATGGACCAAATAGACCAGACAATTTGGTTTTATTGTGTAAACGTTGTCACATGGAGGCACCAAACACTACGAATAAACAGTAAACCTATGATTATTTCTCACAAATATAAGTTCGTTTTTCTCAAAACAAACAAGACCGCGGGCACCTCAATAGAAATTGCGTTGTCCAAATATTGCGGTGCCGATGACATCATCACACCAATTACGGCTGAGGATGAAAAAACAAGAATGGGTCTGGGTTACCTGGGGCCTCAGAATTACGCATCGCCAATTTGGGACTATGGCGTTCGGGATGTGGTCAAGACGCTACGAAAGGGGAAAAGAAAGGCAAGGTTCTATAATCACATTTCTGCCAAGAAGGTGAGAGCATATTTAGGGGATCAGGTGTGGGATAGCTATTACAAGTTTTGTTTTGAGAGAAATCCGTGGGATCGCATTGTCTCTCTATACTACTGGCGTTGCAAATCAGATCCACAGCTTACGATTTCAGAGTTTGTTGGGTCAACAGTTCCATTGGTTCTCAAGCGTAGAGGTTTTGAGTTGTACACAATAGATGGACAGATTGCAGTTGACAAAATATGCCGCTTTGAGAATCTCTCGGAAGAATTGGAAGTAGTTCTAAAACAATTCGGCATTTCTGAGAAGCTGGAGTTGCCGAGAGCAAAATCAAGGTTCAGAAGAGACAAGAGGAGTTATCGTGACATTCTTGGCGAGGAGGAAAAGGTGAAGATTGCAGAACTATTCTGTGATGAGATTAGTCTTTTTGGCTATGAATTCTAGCGTTCACATCGCTTGTGTTACCACAATGATTTACTCAAATGGCAACAGGTGTGAGAGGTAATACGAGGTCCCCGAAAAAGAGTTATCGTGACTTTAAGAAATGAGCCGGAGGAGATTTTTGAGATCTAAACATGTATAGAACCGCATTTAAAAAGCAGGGGTTTGCGGCATGATGCCGCAAACCCCTGCTTTTCATGGCGTACGGGTACACGATTATGAATCTTTAAAACCGTGCCCCTACTGGATTTCATAGCCAGCCAAGTGTTCATTGCTCTCGGCAAACTCGGCCAGCTTCGACTTGTAGTCGACATCTGGGTCCGTAATCTTAAAACTGCAAATCCGCTCGGGAACGTTAGTTTGGATATCAACGATACCATCAATTTTAATGAGAGCACCTCGTACCGAGGCGGCGCAACCTCCTCAGAACATGTTGGGAACTTTAAGGGTGACCAGAGTAACACCCGGCTCAGAAGATTCACCCATCCCGGTGACTTCCGAATCGGTCGCAGACCCACAACCAACCCAGGTTGCGGCAAGCCCGGTAACAAGCAACACCGATACAAACTTTTTCATCAGGATCACCTTTCGTCACAATTGACTCTACATAGCCCAGCTCACTAACGGTCTCATGGTAACCGTCTGCCTGAAAAAAAACAATCCACATACCAACCCTACTGGGGATTCCACGTGGCGGGTCGGCAGCAGCCCCCATGTCACCCTGGATTCACGCTGTAACCAGCCCAACAGGCTGGTTGCGTAGTGCAAAATTCCCTTTGCAGTAGCAATCTGCAACTCTCTAGGTCGGTCTTCAAAGTAGGTCGGTACCGCAGTTCCGATGTATTTCACTTCGACGGGGGCCGCACGTAGAATCGAGAAACCCGTTGTCGCAGCCACCCCACAACACTATCTTTAAGGTGGTTGCCAGCAGCCAGTGATGACTTCGCAGATACCGTGACGGGCCGGGGTACTCGACCCCTGGCAGCCTACCCGTTGAAAAGCAAGCAACTGGTCAAAGGCGGCTACCTTCCATGGTTCCATTGCACCAAGAAAACAGTTCAGAAAACAACGCAGACAGTCGCGAAAACGTACCAGTCTTCAGTTGCATCGTTTACGTCTCTTCCGACGATGATGGACAGGTGCGGGCACGGGTTGCGAATTTTCCAGGCTTACAATGTGTTGCGGCAAGCGAGCGGCAGGCGCTAGCAACCCTCATCCCCGCCTTCAAGAAACGGCTCATTGAATCTATGCAGGACGACGCCCCAATCCCATGGATCGATCCACCTGTTGACGCCGAACCTCAAGAGCAACAGCGGTATATCCCAGTCCACTTGTAGAGAAGCCACGTGGTGGCAGGTTCACATGTTCCCGTCGACGCTATCTGACCGTAGTACTGGATGACTTCTTGCTGGTCGTCCAAAAGAGAAGCAATACCAGGTTCGTTACTCACCCCTTTTTTGAATGACCTGGTTTTGAATGACCTGGTTTTGAATGACCTGGTTTTGAATGACCTGG
>CAUZEA010000033.1:0-52512 GCA_963578605.1 Planctomycetota bacterium | reverse complement strand
AATACCTGAATTCCATCCAAGCCCTCATGCTGGCCAGAAACACCGCATAACCACGAATTGCACCAGCGGTGGGCAAGCGTTCCTGACTGTCGCCACCTCTACGTTTGTTTCGATAAGCGGGCAACGGTACTCAAACGACAAATTGACAAAAGCGGTACCCTCATCATCGCAACGGTGGCATTGACGCGCAGAAGGGGACTGATCAATGGGGCAATTTCCAGCGGACCGCTTCGATATACGTCTTTTCGTCCGGCTTGCGGTAGCTGTAGACGCTCACCAGTGAACCGTCCGGTGTCTGGACGGTATTTCCAAACCCGCCTCCACTCGATCCGGTGTTTTCGTAGCTGATCACCAGGCGATCGCGGCGGAAGTCCCAGGTGTCACCGTCGTCCTCACTCAGGATGGCCCGCAGCCCGAGCGGGAAACCGTCGGTCGAGCCACTGCGAACCGTAAACGTCAACATCAGTCGACCATCCGCAAGTTTTAAGAACCTCGGGTACATCTCTCCATAGGTTCCGAATCGCTCGCCGTCGGCATGCTTGCGCCAAGACCTACCCGCGTCGGTAGAAATCCAGAGCATCGAGCGATCGCCATTGTCATTTCCGGCGAGATCCTCTCCCGGATTGAGTTTCATTTTCCAGTGGGGCCCCGTACGATCGACCCGCACAACATGCAGCAATCGATTCCGCTCGCCCGCGTAGGTCACGCTCTGGCAGAAAAATCCATCAACGTCGATCCAACCCCTGGTATCAGGCCGCAGATTCTTGTCCCAGGTCTGGCCGCCGTCGCGACTCTGCCAGAGAAACACGTTCTGAGGTGCCAACGTACGACCTTGAGCAATGCTCACGCCGATACAGGCGAGCCGCTTGCCCGGACGCTGTGGATCGGGGATTTCGAACGCTGTCCAATCGCTTTGCGTGGAAGCCCGCGCGGGAAACGGGTCGGGACCAATGCGCATTTCCGACCAGGTTTTGCCGTGGTTTGCCGAGCGAAAGATCTTGCTGTAGGTGTGACCCGATTCGTTGAACGCGTCATTCGCCAGGAAGTGACAGGGCATGATGATCGACCCGTCCGAGAGCACGGTCAGGGAAAATTCACGGCCGTGAATATCATGGCGCTCTTCGCGCGGCAGCCAGGTCTGGCCACCGTCGCGGGACCGAAAGAAAATTGCCCGCTCGCTATAAGACTCCCCCTCCTTCAATTGGTTCTTGGGCACACCTCCGTAAGAAAACGCGACGACCAGCAGATCTCCATTCTGCAACTGGGCGATCCACGGTTTGTAGTCGTTGGGTAATCCCAACGGTGTGCGTACAGCAGGCAGACTTGCCGACTTTATCCGGCTCGGCTGGTAGACCACGATCGGCAGTTTGGTGCGGGTGGTGTGCTCCGCCGCCGGGAGGCCATTTGCGACCATAATCAGCGTCAGCAAGAAAACAGGCATTCGCAAGAGCATAGCAGTTTCCTCCAAAGGGTTAAGCGTCGTCTCGCGGCTGTCTTCCTCTGCCCAGGGTGCGCTGACTCAATGGGAATTGCTCCCCGGGATATTCCTGAGTTTATCAGGGATGCCAGTGCCTCACCACTTTGCCGAGACACCATCCCAAAACCTCCGCGGGAAAGCTGGGGCAATTTTTCTCCCCCGACTATTGCCGTGGTTTGAACCGGAAACAAGGGATCATGGGTTTCCCAGCAGCCGATTCGAGTTGGGCCGACACACAAACATAAGCCGTTGTCCAGGTTGTGGGCACTTTGAGTCTTACGAAGGTTTGCCTGTGGGTTTTCCGTTTCCGCAGCAACGTCGCCTGGGGGTCAAAACGAGCGGAAATTTGCGGATCCGGCCACGACAGAATAAAATAGAAACAGGGTTGGCTTGAGAGAAGTGTTGGCTTGGGAGAAGTGTTGGCTTGGGAGAAGTTTCGAGACAGTTTCGAAAGAGGGGAAGGCGGTTTTGCGGTTGCGGAAAAACAGTACTGTCTGGATGACGCCATATTGCTGGCTGTCTGTTGGTTTGCCATGTCTTTTTGGGACATGGTTGTTCCTGTTCTGTGCCCTGCTTGGCGGGCAGACTTTTACCAACGTGACATCTTCGGTTTTTCCCGGCAGTGGTCCGGGTAATGTCAAGGTGGCCTGGGGTGACTACAACAGCGATGGTTTTGTTGATCTTCACACTGACGGCGTTGTGTGGCGGAATTACGGTGGGGGCAACTTCTACTCGGTGGCTTCAGGCGTCAATGCACCGGTCGGATCTGGTACCTGGGGCGATTACAACAACGATGGGTGGCTCGACCTTTTCTCCTTCAACGGACGCAGGCTGTTTCGCAATGATTGGGGCAGTGTCGAAGGGACAGGTTTTACCGAGATCTCGTTGCCTCAAAATGAGTTCCCGCCGTCGCAAAATGCCCGCAGTGCAAGCTGGGGAGACCACGACAACGACGGCGATTTGGATCTCTACCAGGGCGGCTATGAAAGCCAGTCAAGCGGTTACTATCCGGACACGATCATAAAGAACAACGGCGATGACAACTTCACCGTCACCTGGACCCAGCCGAACGATACGGTTGTGAGCCCCGGACGTCCTCGGCCCGCCCGCGGGGTTACGTCGGCCGACTTCGATCGCGATGGGGATATCGATGTCTATGTTTCGAATTATCGACTGGAGACCAATGGGCTTTATGTCAACGATGGTTCGGGCAATTTTACAGACCAGGCGCCAACGCGAGGCGCAACAGGGGGTACTGGTCATACGATCGGATCGGCCTGGGGAGATATGAACAATGACGGTTACCTGGACCTGTTCGTGGGCAACTTTTCACACCCTTGGGGTTCCCAACCAGGTTCACAGTTTCTGGCCAATACGGGCCCTGGGGGTGGCTACAGTTTTCAAAACCAGCTGGAGTGGGCCTATGGTAACGGTGAGTGGCAGGAGTCGTATGCTTCACCAACCCTGGGCGATTACGACAACGATGGAGATCTCGACCTTTTTTTCACGACCGTTTACGAGGTTGGTAGCTACGGCATTCCCAATTTCCCCCGACTTTACCGCAATGATGGCAACTGGAATTTTACGAACCAGACTAACAGTGCCGGGCTCAGCGGGCTTGGGCCAACGTACCAGGCCGCTTTCGCCGATTACGACAATGATGGCGATTTAGACCTGCTCACCCACGGCAAACTTTTCAGGAACAACGGTAACAGCAACCACTGGCTCAAGCTGAAAATGGTTGGCGACGGGCAAACGATCACGCGCGATGCCGTGGGGGCCCAGGTGCGCATTCAAGTGGGCGAGGAAACGCTTACACGACAAGTCGAGTTTGGCACGGGCGAGGGCAACCAGAATGACCCCACGTTGCACTTCGGGCTCGGCAGCCATGCAGGTACCGTCGACCTGACAATCGCCTGGCCCGGCGGTGGCACCCAGCTCGTCTCGGATCTGGCGGTCGACCAGCTGCACACCATCGACTTTGATCCAGGTGATATCGTAACACAATGGGTTGGAGACTCGAGTAGTTCCTGGCATGCGGCTGAAAACTGGGTGCCGCGCACCGTACCCAACAGTAGTTTTGTTTCGGCACTGTTGCCTGGTTCGTCCACGAGCGTGACGAACATTTCACTGGTTCAGCAAGCCACGGTCGAAAGCCTCCAGATTGCCAGTTCCAACACTTATCACGTCAGGGGACCCGGTTCGTTGCAGATGGACTCGACCGATGGGATGGCCAGCATTGAAGTTACCAGTGGCGATCACAGGGTCGATACCGATTTGGAAGTGGTCGACGATACCATGATCCATATCGCCACCGGTGCTTCGTTGAGTCTTGGCGGAAACACAAACCTGGGCGGCCGGACGATCACCAAGGATGGAGCAGGCACCCTTTACCTCGACGGCACAACCCAATTGGCCGGCAGCACGCTGAACATCGTTGCGGGTGCCATTGGGGGGGAAGGAGAAATCATCGGCGACTTCCAGATCAACAGCGGTGCCATAGCCCCCGGGCGTGAAGATCCAGGTGCCTCTGTTTGCGACTTCTCGCGATCTTGTAACCAAATGAAGGTACTCGGTGACTTTGAGCTGGGTGCCGACGGCACCATGGCGGTTGAAATCGGTGGGGCTTTGACCAGTCGTTACGACCACCTTTCTGTGCAAGGCACGGCGGAACTCAACGGGTCCATTGAGATCACACTCACCGATGGTTACCAGCCAGAAGCCGGTCGACAGTTCATGGTCCTGGCTGCCGACGAGGTCGTTCACAACAACGTTTCCCTGACAGGTCCCGCGGCCAGTTTTTTCACCCTTCACTTCAATCAGAAGAGCGCCATCCTCGAAGCCGTTGTTCCCGTCTACCAGTGGTCCCTCACGACCGGTGGCGACTGGCATACCGATGGAAACTGGTCGCGGCCTGGCTTTCCCAATGGCTTGCTGACCGTGGAGTTGACCGGCGCGATTGCCCAGGTTGTGAATATTGAGGTCAACGCACCGGTCACTTTTGCCCGGATGCAGATCGATGGCCCCAACTCGTACCGGTTAACGGGGTCCGGGGAGCTTCAATTGCGAGGTGGCACCGGGGGTGTGGTCATCGATGTGCTGGCCGGCGACCATCAATGGCAGATCCCTGCGACCGCAACGAGTGACACCACGTTCAACATTGCGGCAAACTCCCAGTTAACACTCGCCGATTCGTTTGATTTCGACGGTGTGACCATCACAAAACAAGGGAGTGGAACACTGCAGTTTGATGCCACCGCCACCGGCAGCGGTCAGCTTGACGTGGTGGAAGGAACGATCGGTGGTGATGGCGTGATCGGTGGCAGTCTGCAGGTTACCGCTGGTGCCGTAGCGCCTGGCACCGGGACCGGCGACCTTGAAGTTCGAGGGACGTTTACCCTCGAAGCGACCGGGACGCTGGAAATTGAAATCGCCAGCAATTTGTCGACCAACTACGACAGGCTGAACGTGATCGGCGAGGCCATTCTCGACGGAACCTTGAGTGTTGAGCTGCTGGAAGGTTACCAACCGGTCGCCGGGACAAATTTCCTGGTTTTCACGGCCAGCCAGTTGACCAACAACGGCCTGACCCTCGCCGGCCCGGACGCGGACAGCTTCAATTTACTTGTCACCGGGACGAACCTTATTCTCAGGGCGGTCAGCCCAGGTGATACCTCGACGGTACCCGAGCCGGCCAGCGCAATCCTGCTGCTTGTCACAGCGTTTGCCGCTAGCGGGAGCAGTCGTCAAGTGACCGGGGGCTTACGGCGCCGTTTGTAGCCGGCCGGTGGGGTCCACCGGATCCACAATCATCACGACGCGCGGCGCAATGGCCTCGACCAGGTTCGGGAGGTCGTAATATTCCAGCGCGAACGGAACCACGTTGGTGAGTTGATTTTTTCCCAAGGGTGTGCTCACAACATCAACCCAGGAGGTGACAGAACCGACCAGCTTCAGTTTTGCGATGGTTGGATCGAGGGCTGCCGCGTGCAGCGCGGGAGGTCCGGCGGCGCCCTCGCCAATCAATTCGATCGCAGCCGGGTCGACATCGTCACGTGACACCAGGAAACGAACTGCCGCGAGGATGTCTTCGGTGCGTTGGCCCAACAGTGGCCGTCCCAGGTTCTGGGCTAGCATAGCTGTTTCGTAGTCGGTTCCAAAGTAACCACGCGAAAAGTCCGGTGCCGTGGCAGCCGTTTCGCCAAAGCCGCGGACATCCATGCTCAAGACCATCTTGCCGTTGGTGAGATGATCACTTACCGCAGCATGCCGAAAAATGTCCTCGCCGGTGGTCATGTCGTCCGGTTTACCTTTCCCGGAAACGTAAATCACGACCCCGCGACGGCCGGGGCTTTCGGCCATGGGCTTCATGAAAAGCACAGGGACCGGGACTTCGCCTTCCCGCTCAAGGACCAGCTTTTCGATCGTAAAGAGGGTTCCGTCCTGGGCGGTGGAGTGGGCAATTCCGGTTGACGGATCGGTGCCATATCCCAACTGGACCTCATCTTCGGTCGGGACCATGCCTCGACTCGTGACTCGTGGGTTGTTGACCGGTAGGCGAATTCCGGCGAGCCGCTGAACTTCCGCGAGTGCCGCGCGGGTGGATGCGGCGGTACTCCAACGCGATTTTCGAGCGATCTTGAATGCGTCGGCTCGCTCGCGATTGAGCTCGTAGAGGCTCCTGCCCTTGAGTTCCCACAGCACCTGGCCGGTGGACGTGCATTGGAGAGCTTCGGCATCCTGGACTTCCATTTCCGGTTCAACCGGGTTGTCATCTTTTCCCAACAGGTGGCGGCGCAGAAACCGCATTGCGGCCTGGCGGCGGGGCAGGGAAAACCCATGCTTGTCGGGATACTCGAAGTACTCGACATTTTGACCAACCCCTAAAAGTTCATAGAATCGTTGCGCCTCGGCAAACGTTTCTTTCGAACCTTCGATATCGAACTCGTCATAGGTTGCCAGGCACATCAGCACGCGCCGCGGCGCAGCGAGCGTGAGAAAGTCGGCGTGTTCAATCCCCATCGCCGTCTGGTTGGGGAAATTCTGCTCGGCATCCTGTGGACCCATCGTCTCGAACATTTTCTCTTGGGTGGTCAACCAGCAACTCGGGGCAGCAGCCAGGATCCGATCGTCAAGCGCCACCAGGTAAGCAGTCAGGGTTCCACCCCCCGAATTTCCCGTGCAGCCGATTTTACGGCCGTCCACTTCGGGCCGACTTGCAAGGTAATCGATTCCTCGCATACCGCTGTGCATCATGTGGTTGGCGGCTCCCAGGCCCACGAGATTTCCCGCGACCCCGGCCGCGTGATGTTCGATGGCAGGACCGACGACCGGGCGGCCGTGGTCATTGAGGATTTGCCGCCGCTCCGCCTGGCCAATCGGATCGTAGATCAGGGCCGCCATCCCGTTTTTGGCCAGCGAAATACACATCTTCTGGTAGCTCGGATACGCTTTGCCCAAGCGGCTGTGACCACATGGCACCAGCACGCCGGGAACCGGTGGATCGGTCTGTTCTGGCAAATAGAGGTTGGCCGTTACATGGTGCCCGGGATGACTTTCGTAAATCACTTTTTCGATCGTGTAACCATCGCTGTCGATTTTGCCCGTGACACGGGTATTGAGAGGAGTTTTTGCGGGAAAAGGACCATTGATGGCAAGCAGCCGCTGGCGGATTTTTTTCCTGCGGGCTTCAAGCTGCCCGGCCGTCGTGATTTGCGCAATTTCGGCACGGCGTGCGTCAAACTGCTTTTTCGCTTCCTTAAGCAGATGGTTTTTGAGGAGTTGTGAGGAGTCGGTTGCCTGGTGCTCGGCTGGGAGAACCAGGTAAGCATGTGGATCCTCAGCCTTGGCAGCAGCGGTGGTCGCCCAAAAAAGAGACCACAGGCAGGCTCCGAAAATCACAGGTCGCGACATCGAGTTTTCCTCATCCATGGGCAGCAAACCATCCAGGCGGCAGCCCTGTTCTCAAAAGTGTGGCCAATCTTAAATCACCGTGTCGGGGACACTAATCGGCAGGCAATGGTTTACGCCGCCCCAGAGGAATCAAGCTCACCAGCATACCAACGGCAAGCTGAACCACCACCCCTAGCGGCATAGACCAAATAAATCCGATTCCATTGGCCCCAGTAAAATCCTCCCAAAAATTGATGGCCACGACAACAATCAGGCCACACGCGGCACCGACCATTGTGCCCAGGACGGTGGCCCAGCGGACAAACATCGCCATGAAAAACAGGCCTGCCAGCGGACCCACCAGTAGATTGACCACCTTGTAGCTGATCTCCAGCAGGTTTCCCTTGACCACGCCCACGTAAGAACTTAGGGCGACTACCGCCACCCCGATCAAGATCGAAACCCACTTGGCCAGCCGTACGTGCTCCGAGTCGGTTCTCTTACGGGTCGATTTGCGAAAACGGTCGATAAAGTCGACGATCACCACTGAGCATGACGAGTTCACACCCGAGGAGAGGCTCGACATGGCAGCGGCCAGCAGTGCCGCCACCACCAACCCGGTAATGCCCACCGGAAGCCCTACCAGGACAAACCTGGGGAAGAGTTTGTCGGCGTCGCTAAAGAGGCGCTGCCCGTCGGAAATCAAGTGTGGGTTCTTGGCAAAGAACGCCCACAGCGACAGCCCCAGCATGAGGAACAGGCCATCGACCAGAATGCTCGCCGAGAGCGACGTGATAATCACCCGTCGGGCTGCCTTTGTATCGCGGGTGGCCAGGTAACGTTGGATAGCCATCTGGTCTGACGATGACGTACAGATCCACCAGGTAAACGATGCGAGCATGGCGCCCATCACCGTAACGCGAATGTTGGGCGTGTAAAACAAGGTGGGCTCAACCCAGTGAGGGGCCCACCGCTGAGGCCACCAGGCACTGACTCCTCCCATCCAGACGGTCACCAGGACCAATGTGATGATGGCACCTGCAAACAGGATAAGTGTTTGAACGACGTCGGTAATGACGACTGCCCGCAGGCCTCCCATTGAGGTGTAAATGATCGTAATGGCCCCCAACACGGCACACACGTACGGAGTTGCTTCGGTAGGCAATCCCATCAGGGGCACCAGCACCTTGCTGGCACCGGCGTAGATGATCACAGCCATCCATAAAAGACGCAGCGAAAGGAAGAACACCGAGGCCAGCACGCGGACCGACAGGCCGAGCCGGATTTCGAGGATTTCGTACGCGGTGGTGACTTTCATCTTCATGATAAAGGGGATCACCAGCCAGCCGACCACCAGGGCGGTGATCGGGTGGGCCAGCACAACACACATCATCATGGGGCCGTAACGGATGACTTCGCCCGGCCAGGCCAGGTATGACACGGCGCTGAGCATCGTGGCGAACAGCGACAATCCCACACCCAGGGGGTGCATTTTTCGGCCGCCCAGCAGGTAGTCGTCGGTGTTGGAGGTCCGCCGCGAGTAGTACCACCCGATGGCAAGCATCCCGAGTGCATAAGCTCCGATCACAACCCAGTCGAGCGGTGCCAGGCGGCGCGTGCCCCGACGGTCCAGCCGTAGCGCGGCGTAGGCAGCCGATGCGCGAACGTGTCCCGAGGGGTCCTTCATGAGGTGCTCAAGCGCGAGCAGGTCCTGATGCGTGGCCAGCAGGCCAAGTGCTTCGCAGGCCCCGGCCCGATCCTCCGCCGAGCCGGTCTTGGCCTGCTCGAGCAGCTTATTTTTCTGCTCCAGTCTGCTCTCTTCGGGAGCATGCACGGCAGCTGCGGCGCTCAAGCCGGGGCGGGCTGGTGAGCCAGGGGGTTCCTGCCCGGCCAGCGCGATTAGCTTGCGTGCCGTTTGTGGCGTTATGCTCGGCATCTGTCGCAGCGCATGCTTTGCAGCGGCGGCCCGGGTAGCGGCATCGTTCGACTCGAGTAACGTGACCAGGGCTGCTTCGGCCTGCTGATGGTCGGCGGCAAGCTGAAGCCAACGCTCGTTGGCTTCGAGCACGTGCGGGTCAACCTCCGGAGGTGACTCGTCGTGGTCGTTGTCGATCGAATGTCCGAGCCGGCCCAGGGCACTGGCCGCTTCCTGCCGGCCGGGGCCGGAAGGCTTGCGGGCAAGCTGGCGGAGATTTTCGATCCACAGCTGCTGCTGGTGGTCGTGGGCCGCAGCGCCTGCCAGCGCCTCCCAGAGGGTGATTTTCGATTCGATCGCAAGCTGGCTTTGGGCCAACTTCGTGCGGACGGTTTCTTCCACATCCTGCGGGTAGTCGAGGCTCATCAGGAACCGTGCAGTCGGGCCCCATGTCGCGAAGTCGTCGTCTTGGAGTGCTTCGCGAAGCACGCTCAAGGCGTGGTTGCGTCGTTGGTCACCGCCGGTTGTGGGGTCGCCGGCAGCGGTCGCCCGGCTTGCCAAAGCCGCCAACAAAAAGGAGAACGCTACCAGTCCGATGGCGCTCGCGGCTGAAAAACCGTGGGCTGCAACTGGGGTAGAGCCGGATAGCCATCCTGCCGCAGCGGGAGCGTTGGTGCGTTCAAACAAGGGCGTATCGGGGCCTCCGCGCTTAAAGGGTTGAAACCCTGTGGGTCGTCGGGCGGTTCACCAGGGAGCCTGGAATCTGAGACAAAAACGTGCAAGGGCCGCTTCTGTCCTGACCCAACAGTGTAAAGCTTCACCTGGAAACTTAGAACCGAGAGACGGCTCTTGCCCGGATCATCAAGCTTTACTCGTCGGTAAGTTCGAACGTAAAATCGTTCGGTCCCTCTTCGGTAACCGTCGCCGAGAGGTCGGTCATTATGGCCGAGGAATAACGGTCTGGAAGTAACAGCTCGCGATCGTAAAAGGCCCATTGCTCGGCCTCGGATCGGAAAATATAAGAACCGTCGGGGTTCTTTTTGGGTGTGAACTTCGGCTCGGCGGCCTTGATGATCGTCACCACGTGCTGACCAAGCGCGGCCCCGTCACCCTCTTCCCAGGTGGAAAGCTCAAAGCGGCCCTGGGCATCGGTCACGCCACTGGATGGTCGTCCCACACTTCCCATGAATCCCACGGTTGCCCCTTCAAGCAACTTGCCGTTGTGGTACACCGTGCCGGTCACTGGGACGGTGCGCGGTCGGTCCGAGCGGCGGCAACTTGTTGCGGCTGTGAGGGATGCGACCAGTAGCACGACGACGAAACGGGGGACTTGGGACTCCAGCTGGAAAGCTGGGTTTATGAATCGTGACCACTGAGTCATGAGGTATTTCGTCAATTCCGCTTGAAATTAGAGCGGCTAAATTGGATCGGCAACTTCGCTGTCGCGGCGATCGCCGTAACGTTGATAGTTCCGATAGTCGATATTCTCGCTAATGAAGTGGACCGAGCCATCCGCAAAAGTGAACTGGGCACCGCCCGGGTGCTTTGATTTGAAACCGGGTGACACTTGCCAACTCCGATGGTGGTGGCATCGACAATTCCCGCTGGGATCGACGTTATTGGGAGTCCAACAGGCGTTTTCCGGGCAGGTGTCCCAGTTGAGTGGTGCCGTGGTGCCAGCAACCACGCCAATTTCCCGCCACCATCCGATCAGGTGCATGGTCGAGCACAACGGCCGCACTTCGCCAAAGGCAATCGTGTTGCTCGTGCCATCGGTGATGTGCTTGATTGAACAGCCAGCGCCCGCGTAATAACCAAATACGCCGGAGACTTCACTTATCTTGTGAGTTTGGCCCCAGAGGGCAGTTCCAGTGCCGGGGGACGGCTGGCGAAAGAAATTCCCTCGGTAGACAGGATGGCACATTGGGGAAGTGGGTACCCTTTGCGCGCCCATGCTGGGGAGATAATTTGAAAGAGCCCGTTTGAGGTGCGCGCAGTGCCCGCTGACAAACCACTTTGGTGCAAAACCTTCGTGGTCATCACTGGGGCAAATAAAATCGGAAAGGGACGTCGTAAACAGCCACTCGTAGGGTCCGCCGCTTTTACAATCAATGGCAACATCCTGATAGGTAGACCATTCCGCACTCCAGTTCACCGAGAAGTCGATATGGTCGTAAATGTCGGAGTGTCCCAAGTGGGGTAGCAGCAGGACCAGCGCGCTGCCGTGCTTGGTGCGAAGGTGGTATGGTGGTCCAAGTCCGTTGGTTGAATAACCGGGCGGAAAGGTGGAGTGGGACGAATGGTAATTGTGCAGTGCGATGCCAATTTGCTTGAGCTTGTTACTGCAGTCGATCCGCCGCGCTGCTTCGCGCGCAGTTTGAACTGCCGGCAACAGCATCGCGATCAAGATGCCAATGATCGCGATCACGACCAACAGCTCTACCAACGTGAACGCACGGCTGCTTTGTCGACGCATAGCCTGAGGACCTCTATCGCAGGTAATGACAATCTCTCCCTGTCGAACCAGCAAAACGACGGCGACAGCGGAGGCACGACCATACCGCAGCCTGACGCGGACCGATCTTCCGTCAAGCCGGTTCTTGCCATTTATGTGGGGGACCCATCCCATCGAGCGGGTGACCCAACCCATCGAGCGGGTGACCCAACCCTTAAGTTACAGGTATTAATCAAAAATGACACACGTCAACCCCCGAAAAAATAAACATATTTGTTCAGGAGAGATTTGACAACCGGGCAGGCACTTATTATACTCACGGTTACACAGTTTTGTAAAACTCGTTTTGTATCGTTTGTAAAACCTCAAGACCGTTGCTACCTCAACCATGAGTTCTGACTTGTAGCTGCATGGGGACAGCAGGGGCGGCGAGTTCTACTGTCTGAACTATTGCAGGTGACTGGGTTTAATGAAAATGAGCATGGAAAGTCGTCTCAAAAGCCCGTCCACGCTTATCGTTGGCTGGTTTTTCTACCGCGCTATTGCCCACCCTCTAACGGGCAAGGCAGCTCTTATCTTCCGTGCCATGAGTAGCACGACTGCTGTTTTGGAGTTGCGTGCGTTAATCGACCGAAACGGTTATTTCATGTCTGGCATCAAGGTAACTGCCGGACGCCTCTCCCGCCTGGCACGCAGATTCTTCCCCGGTGTTGTTGGCCCTCGAGTCTTCGCTACGGCTTTTGCCCCAGTGGGCCAGGAGTGCCAATTCAACGTTAGAAATAGCTTTGGTACGTTGTCGGCTACAACAAAGACAGTGCTAGAAGAGCCGGTTGGCAGGAGTATTGAATGTTTTGTTTTTTCATAATTTGGAGATTCCCATGAACGCCGCTGAAAATTCCTGGACATCACGTTGTGGTTTGCTGTTGAGTTCGGCCGATATGGGTGACAAATTGAAAAGCGGCTTGATCGCATCGGTGATTGGCATGCTGGTAGTGGTACCCGTGTCGACGTACGCCGTCACCGTATCGCAGGATGGGGTGGAGCTTCAGAGTGAGACCTTCGAGGGCGATACGGCCGGAACGCATCCCGCGAACTGGAGTCCCAAGGATGGCAGGCCACCGTCGGCCAACAACTTGGTGCTCAACGACGTTTCCCCCGGCCCGGCCCACGTTGGCGGCACCCAGTACCTTCTCCTGGACCGAGCCAACAACAGCAATAGCGACGGCCGCGCCTACATTAACGGTTGGACGGAGTTCAACACGGGCACAGCGGCAGCCTCGTTGATGCTCTATGTTCCCTCAACCAACAATCCTCAGAACGCTCAGATTGGTTTCGGCAGTAACCTGAGCAACGGGCTCGCGGTAATGGTCGGACGAGAGACGCGTGGTGCAATCGAGTACTACGACGAAGCTGCTAGTGGCTGGGCCGCGATTGAGACCACCTACTCCGACGATGTCTGGCAGCAGTGGGACCTCGAGTTTAACCTGGATACGGGCATGGCCTCGATCTGTGTCGATGGTGAATGCTTGAGTGATCTCGACACGGGCAGAACGGGCGTCACGATCAGCCGGCTGGAAATCGAGGCGGGCTGGGATGGCACCGCACCACACAGCAAGTTGTACATTGACGATGTCGGCGAGGGTGGACCGCCGCCGTCAAATACCGATTGGGTATGGGGTGTCGATTCGGGCAGTTGGAATGCGCCGGGTAGCTGGACACCCGCTGGCGGGCCGCCTCGTACCAACGCACACAAAGCGACCTTTGGCGGTTCCATCACGACGGCATCAACCGTGCTGGTGGACTCGGCCGTCACGGTTGGGACGATCGAACTGAACAACGCAAACCGGATTAACATCGCCGGTACTGCCGCCGTTACTCTTGAAGCAGAAACTGGCAACGCGTCCATCGACGTTCAGGCCGGCAGCCATCAGTTCCAGGTCCCAGTGACGCTTAACAGCAACACCGGAGTTTCGGTCGTCGCAGGCGAGTCGCTCGATTTTGACGGCCCGGTGGATCTCAACGGCAATACGCTCGATATTTCTGCTGCCCTTGGCACAGTCAACTTTTACCACAGTGTTCAGGACACCGCAGGCGGTGGCGCAATCAATAACGCCGGTACGCTTGGCGGAAGTTCTTCGATTGGTGGTGACCTCAACAGTGATGGCACCCTCCTGGTCCAGATTGCCGGCAGCGGACATGACTCGCTGGAGGTCGGTGGCGTGGCTACCCTAAACGGAACGCTGGCCGTCGAACTGGCGGGCGACTACACCCCCTTGGCTGGGGAAACGTTTACCGTGCTCTCGGCCGGATCGCTGGTCGATGATGGCATCGCCCTGGGCGGCTCAGCCGCAGGTCTGTTTAATCTTGAGGTTGCCGGTGGCAGCCTTGTCCTGACCGCAATCCCCGAACCGTCTACGATAGGGCTAATCGGCCTGGCCGTGGCATTGTTGGCCGCCTGTGGGTCGCGCAAAGTTACCCGGGTTGCCCTGGTGGGGATCGTTGCCACATTGGCAGTGACCAACTTCCAGCCGCTCGAGGCTGTTGAAATCACCCACTCGGTCACCGGCGTGATATTCCAAGACACCTTTGAATCACCCGCCGAGCCGGGGGATATCTTTGCCGATGGCCCGGGGTTTGCTGAATGGACTGGTAATAGCCTTGGCGCGCTTAACCAAAGCACCAATAGCACCGACTTCGCAAATGTTGGCTCTCAAAGCGGTAAGTTCATTCGTGGACCCAGCAGTGGTGGCCGGGCCGAGGGCATATTCGACGGGTTTTCGACCAGTGGCACGGTCACAGCCAAGTTCGCCACCTATGTCAATTCCGAGAACGTCCTTAGCAATACGCCGTTTCAGATTGGGTTTGGAGACACCCTGGCCGGCCGGCTTCAGTTTTTGGCCAAAACAACAAGCGGAGAAATCGTGGCCAATGATAGGAATAACCCTGGTCAGGAGTTTGGTGTTCCTTTCGTTCAAGACCAATGGCAGAACTGGGTGGTTAACATCGACCTGGATAATGAAACCTATGAATACAATGTCGACAACGCCAGCAGCGGAACCCTCAATCTTCGCAACAACCTAGGGTCCGACAGTAAGGACATGTGGTTGATGGAAGTCGAAGCGGGTGTTGGCGATACCTTCTACATGGATACCTATCTTGAACCGGCCGAAACTACCGATTTCAGCTGGAAATTAGGGGCAGGTAACGATTGGAACGCGGCGACCAGTTGGTTGCCGTCGACGGTCCCCAATGCCAACAATCATACCGCCACCTTCGCGGGTAAAATCAATGCTGACGCGACGGTCTATACCAACTCGGCAGTGACTGCCCGGCAGATTGTTTTCGACAACAGTGACAACCTCTACAACATCGCCGGGACCGGTCAGGTGGTGCTCGACAATGTCGATGCAGGAAATGCTGCGATCGATGTGCTCGCTGGCACCCACCAGTTCCAGGCCATGGTCAGTTTGCTGAGAGATTCTGACGTTACGACTGCTGCGGCAGTCGAAGGTGGGAGCGAGGCTGGGGTGCTCAGTTTTGATGGGCCGGTTGCCCTCAATGGCAATACCCTCAACATCACCGCCGGCAGTACGGTCAACATCAATCACGCTGAAGTTGGCGCCGCCAGCGGCACGGTGAGCAATTCCGGCACGTTGGGGGGCACCGACATGAACGCCATTAATGGTGGCCTCACCAACAATACTGACGGTACGCTCGGCATTAATATTGGTGGCACGGGGCAGTACGAGTTTGACTCTTTCCAGGTTGCCGGGGCGGCCGACCTGGCCGGCTCGCTCAGCGTCGAATTGGCCGAGGGTTTCACGCTCAGCGGCAATGAGTCGTTTGAAGTGCTGACTGCCGGTTCACTGGTCAACAGCGGAATTTCGCTCAGCGGCCCGAATGCGGCTGACTTTACACTGGACGTAAACACAGCGACCGGAGTGGTGACTCTCAGTGCCGGTGGGGGAGGCGGTGGACTGGCTGGCGATTTTAACAACAACGGAACGGTCGATGCAGCCGACTTTACCGTCTGGCGCGACAATTTGGGTGCCCAGGACGAATCGACCCTTATGGGGAACGGCGATGGCAGCGGCGTCATCGATGAAGGTGACTATGCCCTCTGGTTCGGAAATTTTGGCAACGGTTCAGGCAGTGGTAGTGGTTCTAGTGCGGTGCCGGAACCGGCTGCCTGTTTGCTGTTGGCTTTTGCCGGCAGCCTTGTTGGTCTTTGGGCACCACGTTTTAGAAGGTAAACACGGGAGAGTCCATCGAGGAAAGACAATGTGTGGCATCACGTTTTGTTGATTCAATCATAGGGGAGTATTTTTTTCACTTAGCAATCGGGAGGTAAAAGCAAGATGGTAACGGTACCTATCATGACAGTAGGAAATAAATGCAGCAGAAGAGGCAAATGCTCGACCGACTCAACCGGTCCGAGCATGGAAGTAGAAGTAACAGTATTTAACCATTTTTTTCATCCAGCCGCGGCATAAAGTGCCGCAAGGAGAGAGACTCATGAGACGTTTTTTGATCGTAGCGGTGGCTAGTATGCTATTGCTGAGCGTGTTGTCAGTTCCAACCAATGCTGTCACGATTTTTCAGGATGGCATCTCTGTTCAGAGTGAGACCTTCGAGGGCGATACGGCCGGAACGCATCCCGCGAACTGGAGTCCCAAGGATGGCAAGCCAGCGTCGGCGAACGTTGTGGTGATGGACGCAGCAGCTCCTGGACCAGCCCACGCTGGCAGCACCCAGTACCTTCTCCTGGATCGAGCCAACAACAGCAATAGCGATGGGCGTGCCTACATTAACAGTTGGTCAGCGATGAGCAGCGGCACGGCCAAAGCCTCGGCGATGCTCTATTTTCCCTCAACCAACAATGCTCAGGAAGGGCAGATTGGTTTCGGCAGTAACCTGAGCAACGGGCTTGCGGTAATGGCCGGACGAGAGACGCGTGGTGTAATCGAGTACTTCGACGAAGGTGCTGGTGGCTGGGCCGCGATTGATACCACCTACGCCAACGATGCCTGGACGCAGTGGGACATCGAGTTGAACCTAGATACAGGCATCGCTTCGATCTGTGTCGATGGCAGCTGCTCCACTGGTCTTGATACAGGCAGAACGGATGTCACGATCAGCCGGCTGGAAATTGAGGCGGGCTGGGATGGCACAAATCCACACAGTAAGATTTATGTCGACGACGTTAATCCGATTCCTGAGCCGTGCACGATCGTCTTGCTAAGCATGGTCGCTGCGATGGGCCTTGGTTTCCGTCGCCGTTAGGCAGAACCGGCTGGTTGGGCGACCCGCCAGAACGACCGAAAATAGCATGTATCCAAAGACGTGAGCGAGTCTCGCGGACGAGTCTCCTGCGCCTTGCTTTGTCTGAAGGTACGCGCTTAGTGGACGGTGCGAAAGTCATCGAGACGTCGGGCAAACTCGTCTGGGTTGGCCGCCCGGCCATCCCCAGAAGAAGCAAAAAAGACTGCGTAAAACTGCCCAGCAACTTTTGGAATCAGAAGAAAGAAATAGAGGCATCCGAATGAGCGATCATCCTAGAATTTTACGGCCCGCTTTCATGGAAGTTGTGGTTTTCACCTTGGTTGCCATGGGTTGCCTGTTGCCCTGTAGGGCGGATGAGGGTTCGGAGCCAAAAACCTTGGTCCTGCTGGCCGATGACTTTGAAACTCCCCAGCCGGACCAACCCTTGCAGGCAACCACCGGCGCATGGCAGGGAAACGATGGCGTGATGCTCAAGGCAGTGGTTGACAGCAGTGACCTGCCCGGCGCACCCCACGAAAAAAGTACCAAGTGGGCCAGGCTTGACCGGGCTGATGGCGGTCGGAGTGAAGGCCACTTCGGCCTTAAGGACCTGAGGCCGATTGGTGGCAAATTGTACGTTTCTTTCAATATGTACATTGTCCGCAACGATGCGGACAAATTTCCTGCTGCAGCGGTTGCCGAAATTGGCCTCGGTAGCACGCTGGCCGGTTCGGTAAACATCGTGGCCGGACGCGAAACGGGTAACCGGGTCACTTCCAACGACGGAGAAAAACCAGGGGTTGATCGCGACGTTCAATTCAAAGACGACACCTGGCAGGCGTGGCAGATCTGGGTCGATCTCGAAAACAAAACGTACGAATACGCCGTCGATGATGCGAAAAGTGGTGTGTTGAAAATTCGCAACCAGGGAGACGAGGCGTTCAAGCTGATTGAAATTGAACCTGGCACGGCTGGCAACCTGGGTAAGGACTCGGTCATCTACCTGGATGACATGTCGGTGACCTACGAAGTGCCGGGCGACCGTGTTGCCTTGTTGGAAGAGCAGCGTCGATCGCAAGAAAGGCAGCAGCAGAAACAGCAGGAGTTGGCAGCACACGAAGCGCTACTTCGGAAAAATGGGAGTCGCGACGCCTACTACCTCTACGGTACGCCCGATGACATTGGCCACCGCACCCAACTGTTCCTCGATCGATCCTCGTACGCGGATCGCTGGGACGTTTACCAACGCATTAATCAACCGCAAAAGGCGCCCACCAATCCCATCATGATGCCGGACCAGCCTTGGGAGCATTCGATTGGCCTGCCGAATGTGCTCTACGACGAGCAAATGCAGAAATTTCACATGTGGTATGCGAACTACGATACCGGGAAATGGGGTGGTGGAAAGACCGTAAAAAATTACAAACGGACAGCCTACATGATGTCGTATGCCGAAAGCACCGATGGGGTTCACTGGACGAAACCGCTCATGGACAAGGTCCCGTACATGGGATACGAGAAGACCAACATCCTCATGACTGGAAACTCCACGGTCCAGGAGTTTGTCGTTATCCACACACCTGAACATCTCCGCGAGCGTGGTCGGTTTATGCTCTGGTATCGTGACCATATGCCAGGCTTTGGGAGTTGCGTTAACGTGGCCTACAGCGACAACGGAGTTGATTGGACTTTGCACGACGAGAACCCGGTCTACAAGAGAGCACTCGACGCGCAACATGTCCCGGTGTGGGATGAGCAACGCCAGATTTGGCTGCTCTACGCCCGCCCCCAACAACTGGCCGCCAACGAATCACATTATTCGGCGGAAAATTCCCGCACCCGCATTTCGGTGACGGTAAGCCATGACATGAAGAATTGGACACCCGCACGGCAGGTGTTAGGCCCGGATGAACTCGACCGCAGCGACGAGCCGGGCAACAAGGGACACTTCTTCGATCGCATGTCGGCCCTGAAGTGGGGCAATCAATACATTGGCTTCCTGGCCATCCAGCCCCGGCATGGTCACGATAATGGCTGGATCGAGATGGCCACCAGCCCCGATGGTTTTCGCTGGCACCGGTCGCCGCTACGTGAGCCCTTTATCCCCAACGGTAAGGAAGGCCAGTGGGATGCGGGTCACACCTGGATGTTGACGAGCATTGTCGAGCGGGGGCATTTCCTCTACCTCTATTATGTTGGCGCGTCCCAGCCCTGGCGACAGCGGTACCCCGACAACACCCGCACCATCGGCATGGCGCAGATTCGTAAAGACCGGTTTATTGGCCAGTACGGTGACGTGAACGGTGGGTGGCTGTTGTCGCGTGAAGTCAAAGTGACAGGCAATCGACTTTTGGTCAATATTGCACCGGAACACCGGGCCTGGAATCATCAGCACCACGGCTACGTAAAGGTGGAGCTGCTTGATCGCAATGGAGGTGTGTACAGCTACCAACATTTGCCTGGCTTTGGCCAGGACGACTGCGCCCGGTTGCGTGCCAATGAATACGAAATGGTTGTCAGCTGGAAAGGCAATCCTGACATTTCGTCTCTGCGCGGAAAACCGATTTATATTCGATTTTGGCTGAAGTCGGCCTACCTGTTTGGATTTCGGTTTGCGGATCAGTAACGACGGGTGTGGCCAGACGATTTGGTTGTGCCACAAACGGGCTGAATCTCTGGGCAACCGTTGACGTTCGCGGTATCTTGAACTGTGTCTGGAACCGGTGATTGCCATGGCTAGGCGAGTTTCGAGCTGTTGGATCGACCCAGCCAAGACGGATGATTGTGCCGAACTCGGTGTAATCGAGAGGGAACGGCGTATTCGTCAGGCGGTCAGCGCGGCAAACCAACCGACACGCTTTTGGTAGAAGTTCACATGCTTGTTTAAGGTTCCATTTTGTAGACACAGTGAAGGTACGAAATGCACGATGTTGGTCGAAGATTTCACTTCGTGGTTTATGTTGACCGGGGGTATCAGCGACCCGTAGCAACTTGGTATTTGACAGCTAGCCTGGTGGCGTTGGTGTTTCTGCTTGCCCCGGCAAGCGCCGATTCCCCGGCCGATCCTTTTGTCCAGGACCAGTTCGCCATTGGGCTGTGGGTCGATCCCCCGGCCGACGACCAGATGGATCGACGCTACGCGGAAATTGCCGAGGCCAATTTTAATCTTGTGCTGGGCGGGTTTGGTGCTGATCGACCAAACACGGCCCAAAGACAACTGGCACTGTGCGAGAAGTATGGCATGAAGGGGCTGGTCCATTGTCACGGGACACCCGTCGAACAATTACCCACCGGGTCCGCCTGTTGGGGCTACAGCATACGTGACGAACCGGGGGCTTCATCGTTTCCGGGTTTGCGCGAACAAGTCGATGCAGTCCGCAAGGCGCATCCAGGCAGGCTGGCTTATATCAATCTGTTTCCCAATTACGCGCCTCCAAGCGCACTGGGTACCGACACCTACGATGAGCACGTCGCACAGTTCTGCGCGATGGTACGTCCCGATGTGTTGAGCATGGACCACTATCCCCGCTTCAAGCCGAGCGTGGACCGGCGCGCCCGGGACGGCTATTGCGAAAACCTGGCCACCATGCGCAAGTACGCGCTGCAGCACGATATTCCTTTCTGGAACTTTTTCAACATTATGCCGTACGGCCCGCACACCGACCCCACCGAAGCGCAGCTCCGCTGGCAAATCAATGCTTCGCTCACCTATGGGGCCAAAGGGGTACTCTATTTCTGCTACTACACGCCCAAAGGAAAGATATTTTCCAAGGGGGGTGCCATCATTAGCCGGGACGATCGCAAGACGCGGCACTGGTACCAGGCACGGCGACTCAACGCCCAGCTTAAGAAGCTGGGACCTACATTAATGCAACTCACCAGTACGGGTGTCTATCGAATTCCGCCCGAGAGCAATCCGGCCGAAAGACTTGCTGGTACTCCTGTCAAATCAATTTCCCGCGCAGATCATGATCTCCACTTCGACTACCTGGTTGGCGTGTTCAAGCACGCCGATGGTCGCCGAGCAGTCATGTTGACCAATTATCACTTTGCCTATTCTCAATGGCCAACGATTGAATTTGACGCCGATCCGGCCGGCATCGTTGAGGTCAACAGGTGGACCGGAGAAGAAGTCGAGGTGGTTGATGACAGTCCTGACATGGATGGGCTCCAGATTTCACTCGACGCAGGTGATGGGCGCCTGTTTCTGTTGCCCTCGAAGTAAAGTCAAAACCGGGTGACACCGTTGCGGGGCCCTCAACAACAGGCTTGCCAGGGGTGCCCGGCCCCTGCAGCGACTCTATCGGAACAGCGCACAAAAAAGTGTTTGGACAGTAAACTTTTTGGACAGTGGTACCATGACCGTTCTGCAACTCGCATTGCCGCGCATGACCCTGGTTCTGTTTCTGCTGGCCGCTGGTTTTGGCCGCAATGCCTTCCCGGAAGAAGATCAGAGCGGTGATGGTTGGGAAGTCTTGCTGGCCGACGACTGCGAGGCCCCCGGCCTGGGCGAGCCGATTCGTGCGTCGGTGGGCACCTGGACGGGAAACGGGGGTGACATGCTGGGTGCCACGGTCACCAGTGGCGATCCCGCTGGGGCAACGCGCGACAAAAACAAGCAATGGGCCAGGCTTGATCGGGCCCAGCAGGGGCGAACCGAAGGCCATTTCGGCGCCGGTGACCTGGCAGTGCGGGGTGGCAAGCTTCACGTGTCGCTCTGGATGTACGTCGTCCGCAACGACGTGGCCGCGTCGCCCAGCAGTTCGGTCGTTGAACTGGGAATAGGCAACACACTCGGCGGCCGTGTGCACCTGGCTGCCGGTACTCTTGGCGGTAACAACGTGCGGTCGAACGATGCGGATCAGGTGCGGGTGGATCGGGAAGTTGATTTCAAAGACCAAACGTGGCAGCGGTGGCAAATCTGGGTCGACATTGACCAGGGAACGTACGAGTACGCCATCGATGGCACCAAAAGTGGCCCGCTACGGTTGGGCAACAATGACGATGGCAGTAGTAACATTGGCCTGATCGAGATCGAACCGGGAACGGCCCTCGACGACAACCGGCGTGATGCGGTGGTCTACCTCGATGATGTACGCGTCCAGTACCAGGGAGGCCCTTTAAAGATTGCCTCTGGCAAGCAACTGTTTCTTGGTCCCTGGTCCGAGGATGGCCGCGATGAGTTTCTCGTCGAGTCGATGCAAAATGTCCAGATGACCATGAACCCGGCCCATGTCACCGGTGAACGGCTGGTTCGTCAGGACAAACCGTGGGAAGGAAACGGCCTGCTCGACATGCGCCAGTTCGTGATGAAAGATGGCGACCTGTTTCGGATGTACTACGCGGCACTGCCGTACCATTTTTTCCCGGACAACCCCGACGATCCGACCATCAAGGAGCAGTATGGGGCGATCTGGAAGCGCCCCTTTCAACGCATTCTTTGCTATGCCGAGTCGCACGACGGGATTCACTGGCAGAAGCCAAACCTGGGCTTGTGCCAGTGGCGCGGGTCGCGGCAGAACAATATTCTCTTTCCCAACGATGATTTCCCCTACGCGTTTTCTGAGTTGGAAGGGGCGTCGGTGTTCCTCGACCCGGTGGCCAAAAACCCCGACGAAAAATACAAAATGTTTGCCAAGATGACACCGGTTCATGGCAAGATCACCGCTGGCCAGGCAGGCGACATTCCGATTACCTCCGAACAGGGCTTGCCGAAAGCCCAGTACGCGTTTGGGTCCCCTGATGGGATTCGCTGGCATTTGTTGAGTCCGCGCAAAGTCAATCCCGGCAAGAATGACACCCAGTTTTCGGTCTTTTGGGACGAGGAGGCGGAGAAATACGTGCAGTACACCCGGGTGATTCATGGCGACCCGGGTGACAAGGCATATTACAAGCGGCTCTACGGGGGTAAGGCGGCACGAGGCATCGTTTTGAAAGTTGGCCGGGCCACCTCGGACAACTTTCTCGACTGGGGACCGGAGTCGGTCGTCATTGCACCCGACCACATCGATCGAGCCAATTCACCCGACGGGCTCAATCGACTCGACTACTACGGTGGCAATGTGAGCAAGTATCGCGAGGCGCCGGGAGCTTATATCGCCCTTCCCAATGCCTACTACCACTGGAAATTCGACATGCAGCGAAAGTGGTGGAGAGGCCTCCATGTCCAGTTGCCTTCGACCCTGGACGTACAGCTTTTAACCAGCCGCGACGGTGTGAACTGGTACAAACCACCCGGCCGCCGACCGTTCATCGGGCTGGGCCCCCAAGGAACTTTTTGGAGCAGTACGATTTGGCCAGATGGCAACGCTATTCGAGTTGGTGATGAGTTGTGGTTTTACTTCGCAGGGCTCGACGTTTCACACAAGGAACAATCACTCCTCAAGAGCCAGGGGGCACGTGGGCGGGCCGTGTTGCGACTTGATGGTTTTATCTCGGCCGATGCTGCCTACACGGGTGGCGAGTTGATCACCCGGCCGCTTTTGTTTTCCGGGGACCACCTGCAGCTGAATGTCGACACAAGCGCCGGCGGGATTTTCCGTGTCGAGATTCTGGACCTCCATGGCCAACCGATCGAAGGTTTCACGCTCGACGATGCGGACGAGATTAACGGCAACTACGTTCGTGTGCGGGCCAGCTGGCAGGGCAGTGAAGAGGTGGGTGCGCTGGCCGGAACCCCGGTCAAATTGCGGTTCGTGATGCGGGACACAAAACTCTACTCATTTCAATTTCTCAAGGGGTTATCAGGAAAGTCGGCGGCAACATCTCGGCCTGGGCTGCCTCGCATTTTGTTCAACACCGATGGGGGGGCGGCAGCCTTCTACAAGTTTCATCCTGGTACAATCGCCAAAGGATTGCATGAGCTTGTCGACGACCTTGCCGATACCCAGGTTGACGTGTTCATTGCCTGTATCAACCACAGTGACGACCAGTTCTATTATCCTACGCAGGTGGCAGAATATTTTGGCCAGTATCACGATGGTAATTTTCTTGCGCGGGAAGAAAGTTTCAAGCAGGCCGCCGACAACATACGGGCGCTTGTTGAAAGTGGGCAGGACCCCATGAAGATCTGGGGCAATCACGCCCGAAGAAAGGGAATGAAATTCTGGGCCAGCATGCGGATGAACGACGTGCACAAGGACCATGCCGACATCTGGCCTTCGCTCCGCAGTCGTTGGGAAAAGCAAAACAACGTGCGAATTGGAGACGACTTGCCGGATCACTACAAGGATGCCCGGTTGACTTACAGCTGGGCAATGGATTACGGGTTGCAGCAGGTGCGCGACCACAAATTTTCAATCGTCGAAGAAGTGTGCCAGAACTATGGCGTGGATGGGTTTGAGTTGGATTTTCAGCGGGCCCATTATTTCTTTCGTCATGGCCAGCGTGACCAGGTGATGCCGCTTCTGACGCGCCTGGTGCACCGCATTCGCGGGCGGTTGGATGAGATTGGCCGTGCGCAAGGACACCCAATTGTGTTGGCGGTGCGTGTCCCGCCGAGCCTGGCGAAGTGCACGATGGCGGGGCTCGACGTGGCGGGCTGGATTCAACAAGGTCTTGTGGATGTGGTGATACCGATGGATGCCGGGTACCTCGACATGAATGCCGAGGTCGCTGATTTTGTGGCTCTTGCAGAGGGAACCGACTGCAAGATTTATGCAGGACTTGAACTGAATGTGCGCGACTATACCGAGGACGGCAAAGCGACTGGCGAAATGTTGCGTGCGGCAGCCAGTGGTTATTACCAGGAGGGTGCCACGGGGATTTACTTGTTTAACTACGATGCCCACTCGCCCCGGCTGCCATTTTTTCCCGAACACAAACAGCCACTGCGGGAACTTGGAGACCGGCAGCTCCTGGCGGACAAAGACAAGCATTACGTGGTCACGCGTGACATGCGGGGACAGACTGCTGAGGAGACCTGGCCACCGATGCACAAAATTGGTGGTGAGATGCAATTGCCGGCAACGCTGGCCGACGGTCGGACCAGGGAGTTCTATTTTTCTGTGGGTGATGCTCTCCAGTCAGCCCGCCAAAGAGGCGCGCTCAAATCCCTTCAGCTCAGGATTGGATTCAAACCGTTAAACCCAGGGCATGAAATTTCGGTACGGGTCAATGACCAGGTGGCCGGCGGGATGACGGTCAGCGGCAACACACTGGAGATTCAAGACCCACCCGTTGAGCAAGGAAAGAACCGGCTCACTGTCAGTCAGCAGAACCCGGCAGGCGACACCATTCGGGTGACACGCATTGAGTTGCTTACCAAGTACAACCGGGTGAATGCAGCCAGCCAGTAAGTAGCCGCTTCTTGGGTAAGGGTCATTGCCGCTACGTGGTGGTTCCGTGTTAGTGATTCCCAGATCTGGCCCGTGTGGCAACGCACTTGGCAGTCGCCAGACGCTTGGCTGAAAACGGTGCATGGAGGAAGTAAAGGTGGTAAGATGAAGTTGCGACGGATTCGACGCCTTTGCTTTGAATCGACCATGGATCAACAAGGCGATCTGATTGAAAAAGCAACTGCCGACTTCAGGGACCAAAAGCGTGTTGTCGAGGTACTACAAAGGGGAGCTGAAAAAAAGATGATGCATGATTTAAAAATGGGCCATCGATCGAATCTGGGTGCTGTGGTGGCAGTGGTTGTTTTTCTGGGGGCCTTGTTGAAGGCTCCGCTGGCCTGCTCGGAAGACGCTCCACCGGCTACCTCTTTAGAAGCTGGCCAGGGGCAGCTCGAAGCCGACAACCCCGATCACTACTATCGCAGTGGCGCTCCGGTCGACATGGGGCACCAGTTACAACTGTTTCTTGATCCATCGTCGTACGCTGATCGCTGGGACGTTTATCGCCGCGTCAACGAACCGGAGAAGGAATATAACAATCCCATCGTCAAGGCAGATCAGCCATGGGAGCATGCGATTGGTTTACCGGTTGTGCTGTTTGACGAGCAGGACCAGATTTTTCGCATGTGGTATGCGAACTATGACATTGGTGCCTGGGGACGTGGCAAGACGCTCAAGAACTACAAACGACACCCTTACATGATGAGCTACGCCGAAAGTCCTGATGGCATAACGTGGACCAAGCCGCTCATGGATCGTGTGCCGTACATGGGATATCCAAAGACAAATATCCTCATGACGGGTGTCACGAACTGCCAGGAATTCGTGGTATTGCACACTCCCGACCATTTGCGCGAGCATGGCCGCTTTATGGTCTGGTATCGCGACCAGTTGCCCGAATATGGTAACTGCGTGAACGTGGCCTACAGCGACAACGGACTCGACTGGACCCCACACCATGACAACCCGGTTTATCTTAAGGCGCTTGACGCCCAGCACGTTCCCGTTTGGGACGAGACGCGCAAACTCTGGATGCTTTACGCCCGGCCGCAGGCATTGGCTGCGAACGAAAACCGGTATCGCCAGGAGAATGTTCGAACACGCATTTCGGTTACCGTGAGCAGCGACATGCAAAACTGGGAGCCGGCGCGACATATCCTGGTTCCCGATGAACTGGATCGCGGAAAAACGCCCGACAATCCGGGATGGTTTTTCGATCGGATGTCCACGATCAAGTACGGCAACCAGTACCTCGGTTTCGTCGCGATTCAGCCCCGCCGGGGAAAAGACAAGGGTTGGATTGAACTGGTGTCGAGCCCTGACGGGTTTCGCTGGTATCGTTCACCGCTGCGTGAGAAGTTTATTCCTTATGGCAGGCAAGGCGACTGGGATGGGGGGCACACCTGGATGCTCACCAGCGTGGTTCCCCGGGGACACCATCTTTATCTCTATTACGTCGGTTCGTCGAAAACCTGGAGAACGCGGTTTCCGGCCAACACGCGGGCCATTGGAGTTGCCCGCATTCGACGCGATCGATTCGTCGGTCAGTACGGTGGCACCCGTGGTGGCTGGCTGCTGTCGCGCGAAGTTAAAGTGACAGGCAACCGGCTATTGGTGAACATTTCGCCTGAACACCAGGCTTGGAACCCGGAAAATGTTCGTTACGGTCACGTCCTGGTAGAACTGTTGGATCGTGAAGGGGGCGTATACGGCGACCAGCATTTGCCCGGCTTTGGCCAGGACGACTGTGACCGAATGCGCGGTGACGAGTACGAACAGGTGGTTAGTTGGAAAGGTAATCCCGACCTTTCGTCGCTGCGGGGTAAAAACATCCATGTCCGTTTCTGGCTGAAATCGGCCTACCTGTTCGGATTCCGCTTTGCCGACGCCCAGCCGCAGAGTTCAGCAAAATAGCAGCGGCAGTTCACCGATTTTAATACCCCTTCCCGAGAATTTCCTGGCAAGCCGCATAGCGATAATGCGAAATCGATATGAACCAAGTTCAACGCTTAATGACACTGGGTTGCTTGTGGGTCGCGGTTACCGATTGCGTGCAAGGTTATGACCTGGGTGATCCGGCCGACCCATGGGCCACGGCCCGGGTTGGCGAAACGAGAGATGTCCCGTTTCCCTTCCAACCTCTTACGACTGACGCGGGCCAGGTCTCGATGTGGGGTCGAACTTACGAGTTGGGTAGTTTGCTACCGGCGCAGATCCACAACCAACAGGCGGAGATGTTTGGCCAGGCTCCTCGGTTTGTGATCACGACAGGAGGCAAGCGGTATGAACTCCAGTCCGGCAAGGTCACGGTGACCCTCGATCGGCCCGATCGCGTGGAGTGGAAAGGTGAGTTTTCCGCCGGCGACATTTGTTTGAACGCGACAGCCTGGCTTGAATACGACGGTGTGATGCGCATTGATTTCACCCTCTCCGCCAAGGAATCGACTCAAGTCGATTCTTTTGGGTTGGAGTTTCCCCTCGTGCCGGAGGTCGCCCGATTCATTCACTACCACACCGTGTGGGGTCGACACGGCAACCTGACCGCGCCCGATGAGGTGGGAGATGCTTTGGAATTTCCGTGGCAATCGATGTGGTGGCTGGGTGATCATGATCGCGGTCTTACAGTATTCACCGAAAACAACTTCGACTGGTCAGGCGGTCCGGCAGCGGTTCGGATCGAGCGTCGCGACAATGCCACGGTGCTGGAACTGAACATCTGGACGGAGCCCAGACAACTGGACAGCCCGGTCAAGTTTTCACTTGGCTTACACGCCACCCCTTCCAAGCCACTACCGGCCCGGTGGCAGGCACGGTATGTGGCGTTCTCTGGCGGAGAATACCTGCCCGGCTCCTACACATCGGTTTGGCACAAGAACCAGAAGTTCTACTCCTATCCACAACCGGCCGATCCGAACGCGTATCGAGAGCTGATTACCAAAAAACACAAACAGGGAGAACGCGTTTGTCCCTATTTCACCCCCGCCGGTACCAGCCCTGATGCACCGGCTGTGAGTCGGCATTACGACGATTGGATCCGCACTCAAAAAAGTGGCGAGCCGCTCTGGATTGGCGATAGCGTCGACGGTGGTTCCAGTCGAAACGTCTGCCTCTGCACGGCGAGCACCTACCCCGACTTTATGACCTGGAGTATGGAGAAGTTTCTCGACGCCTACGATGTCGATGGCCTCTATTTTGACAACGCGTGCCCTTACCCCTGTGCGAATACCCGTCATGGATGTGGCCGTGACGGAAAGTCCTCGTACCCGATCTTTGCAAACCGCGCGTTTTTCAAACGGATGTACACGCTCCTCAGGCAGCAACGCACAGGCTCCCGGCAACCGGTTATCTGGCAACACAACAGCCGATACATGGTGAGCCCGGCGCTGAGTTTTGTCGACATTTATTCCGACGGTGAGCAGTTCCGGTTCGACAAACATTCGCAGCCGCTGGCGGACATTACCCCCGAGTTCCGCGCAATGACATTCACCGGCGCGCAGTGGGGCGCCCAACCCTGCTTTTTGCCGGCAATGTCTTCGGCCAAGCCATGGCTCATCCAGTGGGGCATGGCTGCTACCATGCCGTATGGCAACATCATTATTCCTGCACCGGGCTGGACTGATTTAACGGCCCAGCTTGGCTTGCTCAAAATGCGAAGAAAGTTTGTAAGGTCGAGTGATCAGGTTCGTTTTTACCGGCCACACGAACTACCCGAGTGGTTAAAAGTTCGTGTCGAGATTGAGCAAGACGGCAAACGTGTTACGGGTGAAAGTGTCACCGGGGCGTACGTCCGGCCCAATGACAATCATGTGCTGCTGGTCGTCAGCAACCTGTCGGATCAGCCCGGTGCGCTGCGGTTGCACACGGCAGCCCTGCGCCAGCAACTGGGCAAACGCATTGAGATCGCCGATGCCCTGACAGGTGCACCATCGGCACGAGCTAATGCCGAAGCGTATATGCGCCTTTCGATTCCGGCGCACACGTGCCGAATGCTGCACATCTATCCACTCTCGCAGGACAAGTAACCACGTGTGCTCTTTCGGTTGCACATAGAGGTACTTGCCATGCCGCAACAGACCACCCCATGTTAAAATTTGCACGGTTTCATCCTCCACCAGTTTCCCGTGGTGCAAACCAGCTATGCTGATGTCCATCTCGTTTCGGTTTTGTTCCTTCCCGTCGGCCCTGGTGATGATTGTGCTCATGTCAGGTGGGAGCCGGGCACAGGAATCAGCGGTGATGAAGTCGGCCCGGCCTGTCTGGCCCGCAGGACTGGAGACAGAGATGAACCTGACAGGCGGTTTCCGCGCTGTTTTTCAGGGTAAGCCAGGCGAAAACGTGGTGTTTCGTGTCGCTGCCTCAACTTTGTATCGGGCTTGGCTTAATGGGCAGTTCCTGGCCAGTGGACCGGCTCGGGCAGCCCACGAGTTCTACCGGGTTGACCAGTGGGAACTGGGGGATCGGCTGGTCGATGGCGACAACCTCCTGGCCGTGGAAGTCGTTGGTTACAACATCAACAGTTTTGCGCTCCTGGACCAACCCTCTTTCCTCCAGGCCGAGGTACTCCGCGACGACCAGGTATTGGTTTCCACGGCCGGCGAAGGATGTGTGTTCGAAGCAGCAATACTGCCTGAACGGGTCCGCAAAGTCCGTCGGTTCAGCTTCCAACGATCATTCATCGAGGTTTACCGCCTGCAGCCAGGCTACGATCGCTGGCGGCGGGAGGTCTCCTCCGAGTGGACTCCTTTGGAAACGGCCCTCGCGCCCCCCAGGAAGCTGCTCACGCGCGGAGTTCTCTATCCGGATTTCACCTTGAAAACACCTGTGCGCCACGTCTCCCGGGGACGGCTCGAAAAGCGCACAGAGGTAGCTACCCTGTGGAAGGGCCGAGCTCTGTTGAACATCGGCCCTAACTACAAGGGCTATCGGGAAGACCAGCTCGAAGCTACCCCGTCGATCGAGATCCAAAAGGTGGTCTCGATCCCCGCAGCCACACTCGATCCAGCCTCCCAGCAAACTCCTGCCGTGCGACTCGTGGGTCCTTCCTACCAGATTCTCGACCTGGGAGAAAACCTGACGGGAATGCCAGGTGCCACGATCACATGTCACAAGAAAACGCGCCTGTTGCTGCTGTTCGATGAGTTGCTCTTGGACGACGACGTCAATTTTAAACGGCAGGGGTCCAACGCTAACATCATCAGCTATGAGATGGAACCTGGCACCTATCACGTCGAGGCGATTGAACCCTATACCATGCGTTACCTGAAGTGGACCTGTCTGGAGGGGGACTGCGAGGTTGAGAATACCTATCTGCGCCAGTACATCCACCCGGAAATGAACCAAGCCCACTTTGCTGCCAGTGACGATCGGCTCAATCGACTTTTTGCCGCTGGTGTGTCGACCAACCGACAGAACGTTTTGGATCTGTTCATGGATTGCCCATTGCGAGAGCGGGCTGGCTGGTTGTGCGACAGTTTTTTCACGGCCCGGGCGACAGCTGATCTGACGGGTGAGACACTTGTCGAGCGGAATTTCTTCGAGAACTTTATGTTGCCCGACAAGTTTCCGAACCAGCCCGATGGCGCCTTGATCGATGCTTATCCTGCCGACAGATATAACCATTACATCACTCACACCATGTGGTTTGCGATTCAACTGGAGGAGTACGCTACCCGTAGTGGCGATTCTGAAATGGTCGACCGGTTACGGGCAAAAGTGACGGGGTTACTTGAGTACCTCAGTCAATTCGAGAACGACGATGGCCTGTTGGAGAACCCCGACGGCTCACTGTTCGTGGGCTATGCCGCCAATAAGTTTATCCGTGACGTGAGTTACCCGGCGAACATGATCTATGCCGGCATGCTGGATGCCGCCGACAGGATGTATGGGCTTCCTGAAGCGCGGGCCAAGGCCGAATCGATCGGCGAGGTGATTCGGCGACAGTCGTTCGACGGAGAATTCTTCGTGGACAGCGCGATCCGCAACGACGGAAAACTAGAGCGAGGCAATCAACGTAGCGAGGCGTGCCAGTATTATGCCTTCTTCTTCGACGTGGCTACGCGCGAAAGCCACCCCGGTTTGTGGCAAGTGCTGTGCGACGAATTCGGACCCCAGCGCACAGAGACTAAGGCGTTTCCAGAAATTCCGATCGCCGAGCCGTTTCTCGGGAAGATGCTGCGAATCGAAATGCTTTCGGAGGCAGGTCGCTGTCAGCAAATTGCAGACGAATTGATTCCCTGCTGGCTCTACATGGTTGACCGCACGGGAACGCTGTGGGAGTTCGCCCGGCCAATTGCAAGCTGTTGCCACGGATATCCAACGCACATCTGCCGCACACTGTTTCGCGATGTCCTCGGAATTTACCGACTTAATATCCCTGACAAACAGGTGGATTTCCGGTTGGGGGATCTGCAACTCGATTGGTGCCAGGGCCAAATGCCCACACCCGATGGACCGGTCAAACTCCACTGGTGGCAGGAAGGAGATCGGCTCGTTTACGAGTTAAGCGTTCCGGCAGGGTACGAAGTCAGGATCGAGAATCAGAGCGGCAAGCAGTTGCTGCAAAAACCCTAAATTGATGAACGTGATCAATCTACAAGACTCTATCAAAATACCAGTCTGGGCGATCGTCGTCCCAGCCACGACGGCCTAGATGGCTGGCATGGGACCAACTGTATCGGCACTTAAGCGGCAACCACCTTCGCGGATGGATTTCACGGCGTGATCGACTCGGCGCAGATCAACAAGGGGAATGAAAGTCCCGTTTTGGGGTCCCCGAATGTTGACCTGGCGAACCCAACCCAACTTGAACACTTGGCGTCCAGACGTGGCAATTCTGAAGTTTTCTTGAGCGGTGGTTTGTTGCAAGTCGTTTGTCGTTGGTTGGAGTCTTGCGAATGCGTCGGCAATCGGGTGGCGATCGCGTTGTAGTGAAGACCTTGAGCTTGGCAAGGCGGATTGGATTTGTTCCATTGACGAACATGTTTGTTCGTCCGTGTTACCGCAACAAAGATGGAAAGCGACACTCGTATTGGGCGCTTGTGGAATCGTATCGCACGGAACGTGGCCCTCGTCAACGCGTGGTCGCGTACCTGGGCCGACTCGCTGAAGAGGGACGCTTGGGCGTGCAGGAAGTGGCTGCACCCAATGCGCACGGCGACGAGCGGCAGCACTGTTTGCCTTTCGTGGATGAAACGTCGCACGATGATTCATGAGACGCGAAACCACGATGGGTCACGGTCAACGCTTCCGCGGTGCGTGTGGAGAACTGTGTCCAGTTCGGCGGGCCGTGGTTGGCACTGGAACTCATCAAGAAGATCGGATTGGACGACTTCTTGGGCCGTTTGCCTGCCAATCAAACGGACGTTCGTTGGCCAAATATCGCATTGATCTTAGTCGTCTGCCGGTTGTGCAAGCCATCAAGTGAACTGCATATTGCCGAGCACTTCTATCGCGACCAAGGTTTATCACACGCGATTGTATCGCGCACTAGATCACATCCTGCCACACAAGGAAAAACTAGAATTATTCGTAAAGCATCGCCTAGGAGAGCTCTTCGAACTGGAGTACGATTTGCTCCTGTACGATGTCACCAGCACCTATTTCGAAGGGCAAGCAAAAGCCAACCCCAAAGCCAAACACGGATATTCACGCGATAAGCGCAGTGATTGCAAACAGGTCTGCATTGCACTGGTCGTATCCCGTTGTGGAGTGCCCATCGGCTACGAAGTCTTTGACGGCAATCGCCGCGACAGCACAACGGTCGAGGAGATTGTGACGACCATGGAATCACGTTACGGTGAGTCCAATCGTGTCTGGGTCATGGATCGAGGCATGCTATCGGAAGCCAACATCAAGTTCCTCAAGGATGGGGTTCGGCGTTACATCATCGGCACTCCCAAGAGCATGCTGAAGCAGTTTGAACGTCAATTGCTTGAGGAGTCGTGGGACCATGTTCGTGACGGTGTGGAAGTCAAACTTTGCCCATCACCCGACGGCGATGAAGAAACGTTCATTCTCTGTCGAAGCCGTGACCGCTGGGAGAAAGAAAAGGCGATCTTCGCGCGTTTCGAGTTGCGCATCGAGGAAGGGCTGAACAAGATCCAAGCCAGTTGCGAGAAGAAGAAACAGTCAGCGGTCAAGATCGCGGAGCGGGTTGGCCGATTAAAGGGCGCCAACTCACGGGCTGCGCGTTTGTTCGACGTGAAGGTCGCTCAGGGCGACGACGGCTGGACGAAGTTGACATGGACCAAGAAGGAATCGGTTCGCAAATGGGTCACGCTTACCGACGGATGTTACGTGTTGCGCAGCAACTTCAAAGACTGGACTCACGAAGAACTCTGGCAGGCGTACATGCAATTGACCGAAGCCGAATCAGCGTTTCGCATCCAGAAAAGCGACTTGCGAATTCGTCCCATCTGGCATCAAAAGGAAGACCGCGTGTTGGCTCATATTCTGGTCTGCTTCCTGGCATACGTCCTGTGGAAGACGCTCGCCCAACTGTGCCGCGGCGCGGGACTGGGGGATGAACCGCGACGCGTGTTCGACGAACTGGGAGAGCTTCGCGTGATGGACGTGGTTCTTCCCACTTCGGAAGGGATCGAAATCCGCCGCCGTTGCATAAGTCGCCCGAACGAGCACCAGGCCATTCTCCTGGAACGCCTCGGCCTCCAACTGCCTCGTTACCTGGAGACCACCGAAATGTAGTGAAGACTTTTGGGGTTCCGGCCTTGAATAATAAGGACTTACGTCCAAAAGTGTTCAAGTTGGGTTAACCTGTCAAAAAAATTCAACTACAATCAAGGCTCATCGGTTTTTTATGACCTATCACTGCCCAACTCTGTTTCTCTTGATCTGTGATTAAACCCGATTTAGTGGTTTGGCCCTCACCGGATGGGAAGACTTATCCCGAGGAAAGAAAGGAGTCCTTTGGCCACAACCAAAGGCTCGTTTATTTTGAGACGTCCGAAAATGATCCAATCAGCTATTCAGCACTCCGCATGTTGGAAAAATTGTTTATGTCGGCAAATTTTTTGGATGGCGGCATTGCTCGCCAGTTGCCTCGCTCCGCTCCACGTGGCAACCTCCTCACCCGGGCCGAACTTTCTGGTGATCCTGGCCGATGATTTGGGTGTTGAGGCGCTTGGTTGTTATGGAGGGACCTCGTACAAGACTCCCCACATCGATGCCTTGGCGCGGACGGGGGAGCGGTTTCTGCATTGCTACGCCATGCCGCTTTGCCACCCCACGCGGGTTGCCCTGCTGACTGGCCAGTACCCGGCGCGGTTGGGAACACCCGCTTGGGGTACGTTCCCTGAAAACAAACAGGCCGAAACATTCGCGCACGTGCTCAAGCAGGCGGGTTACGCGACCGCAGTCGCCGGCAAATGGCAGTTAACGCTGCTGGGCAAGAATCGAGATCACCCATGCCAACTCGGATTCGACGAGTACTGTTTGTTTGGCTGGCACGAAGGCCCCCGCTACTACCAACCCTTGATCTGGAAAAACGGCAAGCAGCGCGACGATGTCCACGACCAATACGGCCCCGACGTCTACTGCGAATTTTTGATTGATTTCATGAAACGGAACAGGGACCGTCCCTTCCTGGCTTATTATCCGATGGCATTGTGTCACGACGTGACCGACGATCTCGAAGAACCGGTTCCCTATGGCCCAGGGAAAGATCGCTACGACACGTTCGGTGAGATGGTCGAAGCCATGGATGTTCGCGTGGGGCGATTGGTGGCAGCCGTCAACCGGCTGGGGCTGCGCGAGCATACGCTGATCCTGTTTTTGGGAGACAACGGTTCACCGGGCCAGTCGATCATCACTGCGCAAAACGGCAAGTATCGTCGCGCCCCGGTCGTCTCGCGAATGGGCAACCGACGCATCTCCGGCGGCAAGGGGGGCCTGACCGATACCGGCACCCGCGTACCACTGATCGCCAACTGGCGGGGGACTATCCCGGCTGGGAAAACTCGCAACGACCTGATCGATGTAAGTGACTTTTTGCCCACCCTGGCAGAGCTTGCCGGTACCTCACCGCCTGAGGGTGTCGCGCTGGACGGCCGGAGCTTTGCCCGGCAGCTCCTCGGATCCCAAGGCCCACATCGAGAGTGGGTCTACTCCCAGGCGGGTCGCCGGCGATGGTGGGTTCGCAATCAACGCTGGAAACTCTACAACGATGGGCGGCTGTTCGACCTGAAGCATGATCCTCGGGAGAAGCAGCCTATTGGCCCGGACCAGGACACCCCAGGCCAGGATAGCCCGGAGTCGGTCGCTGCCCGCGGTGTGCTACAAACGGCTCTCAAGTCGCTTGCCAATGGAACGCCATGAAAATTAACCACAATGCCCGCCGATCCTGAAGTAAAGAAGCGGACATTTGGAGCACACAATCCCAAGTTCCCTTCAGGTCCATTGGTAGAGCAGGAGACGAAGTCATGGACCGACGTTGGTTTCTAGCGAACGGAGTGGCGGGCACCACGCTGCTGTCATTTTTTTTGGGCAGCCGCGATCCACTGCGTGCCGAACAAGATTCCCGTACCGACTGGCAGACAGAGCGGGATGAGTTGAGCCGAAAGTGGCTCGAACTTTTGGGCAATTTCCCTGGTGCAAAATGCCCGCTTGCACCAGAAATGAAAAAGGTCGATGTCAAGGACGGCATTACCCGTTACCACGTCAGTTTTTCGGCAGAGCCGGATGACCGGGTGACCGCCTGGCTGCTGGTTCCCGAAACGGCCAAACCGAAATCAAACCCGGCGGTTATTTGCGTGCACGCGACAACCCGCGGAACTGGCAAAGATCGCGCCGCGGGACTGGCCGGCAAATGGCCCACCGATCCGCCCGACAAGCCAGCCGCCAGTCGTGCCTACGGACTGGAGTTGGCTCGCTGGGGGTATGTAACGCTGAGCATCGATCTGCTGGGCGACGGCGAGCGCATTGCCGATGGTTTGTATGACTCGCGGGCGTTCTACCGCCGCCATCCCGAGTGGTCGATCATTGGAAAAAATACCTGGGACGTGACGCGGAGCGTCGATTTTCTGGAGACGCTGGACCTGGTCGACAACAAGCGGATCGGCTGCGTGGGACATTCGTTGGGAGGTCACACTTCATTATTTGCGGCTGCATTTGAGCCGCGGCTGGCCGCTTCGTGCTGCAACTGTGGGGTCCTGGCCTGGTTCACCGAACTGCAGGACAAACATCACTGGGCCCGGCCAGAATCTGGCATTCTCAAGGATGGGGCACCCGCACTTGCTTACGTTTACATCAAAAAATTCTCCCAGTTCTATGAGCCTGGTAACACCGACCCGGTGCCAGTTGACTTCGAGTCACTGATGATGATGGCCGCTCCCAGGCCGCTGTTGATCATGGCCAACGAACCGGAAGTTGCCGGATACCATCTGGTTGACAAAGTTGCCCAGGCTGGAGAGGTTTACCGTACTTTAGGTGTAGGTGACCGTCTGGCGTTGTTCTCTTTTCCTGGCGGGCACAACTATCCGCCGGTTGCCAAGCGGCACAGCTTCAACTGGCTGGATCGCTGGCTGGACCACACACCGGCAGTCCCCACAATTTGGCCCAACGAATCGGTTTGATGATGGAAATTGACCTGGCACTTATTGAGCAGCTGCGCGAGTTTGAAACTCCACTCGTCGCTGAAGGACTCGGTGCACTGGGATGCAGTGAGCTACACCGGTATTACATGGGTGCGGAAATTCGCATGCTGACCGACACGCCGCAACCCGCCGTTGGCGTGGCAGTTACACTGGAGGTCGACACGAGTTCGCCTCAACTCAAGCCGGACACCACGGCGTTGTACGACGCTTTGGATGAAATCGTCCCAATGAAAGTACCTGCCATGCTGATGCTCAAGACCGTCGGCAGCAGACCTCAGCATGAATGCGTGCTGGGAGATGGTGTTGCCAAAATATCCCAGGCGGCTGGTTGCTGCGGGGCGGTCACCGACGGCGGGGTACGCGACCTTGCTGGGATCGCGAGGCTTGGTTTTGGTGTGTTTGCGCGGGGCCCGGTTGTGAACCACGCCACCTTCGTCTTAAGGAAACCTCGAGGTCCCATCGAAATCGGTGGGATTGAGGTCGCTGATGGAGACCTGGTGCACGCTGATTCAAACGGTGTGCACCTGGTTCCGCCGGCGTACCACCTAATGCTTGTCGAAGCCTGCATTCTCTCGCGCGACTTTGAAACGCGCGCGCACACGTTCATGCGACGCAGTGATGTGTCGACGGAAGACAAGCTTAGGTATGTTGACGAACTGCGGGCGAGTCACCATACTCGGTGCCACACCCTTGCACAACAAGCTAGTTGATTGGAGTAAGAACATGGCGTCCCCAGTGGTGGATTATCGCGAACATGATCGTAAAATCTGGGAACAGGAGCTTGAAGACTTTGTTCCGCCGCGAATTTTCGACGCCCATTGCCACATGATCAGTCGGGCGCACGTTCCGCCAGATATGCCCGGCATTGATCGGTTGTCGGAAGTCCATTTCTCAACGCTCAAAGAGTGGGCCGCAACCGTCTATCCCGGTCGCGAGACGCACTTCCTGGTGCTTGGAAAACCTTGCTACGGCATTCAGGTCGAGGCACACAATCAAATGCTCGGTGAAGAGACAGCCGAAGACCCACTGACCCGGGTCCACTGCCTGGCCACACCTGACCGTACCGCGGAGCAAGTTGAAAACGAGGTCAAAAAGTATGGTTTTAACGGCCTGAAAGTGTACCGTCGATTTTCGATCACCGGCGATATCGACAACTGCCGAATCCACGAATTTCTCACCCACGAGCAGATGGAGGTAGCCAATGATCTTGGCCTGTGGGTGACGATGCATCTCTCCCGTGGCGATGGCTGCGCCGATCACTACAACCTAAGTGACCTGGAAGAATACACCACCAAGCGATATCCAAACATTAAATGGATCCTCGCGCACGTTGCACGCAGCTTCACTTATTTCCCCATCGAACAGGCAGTCGAACGGCTCCGCGACATGCCCAACATCTGGTACGATCTTTCGGCAGTGACCGACATCCGCCCGTTTATCACGCTCTTTCAAAAGGAAGATCTGGCTCGCTTGTTCTTTGGATCCGACGGCGTCGATGCAGTGTCGTTTCACGGCAAGTACGTGAACTTGGGCAAGGCCTGGCAGACGTTTTACGCCGATGAGTCGGGCCTGGAATTTTCGCACTGCGAACACCGGCCTATTTTGGCACTTTACGAACAGATGCTCTGTGTGAAACAGGCGGCCAACATCTGCGGGCTTTCCAGGAAAAATGTCGAAGACATCTTCTGGGGTAACGCCAGTCGGGCGCTGGGCCTCGAATCGACCGAGAGCCCCAAACCTGTGAGTACGCAGGTGTAGGGACCGTGACGCAGGTGTAGGGACTAAGACACGTTTGAAAAAGTCGGCCAAAGATGGTTTGGACCAGCGGTCTTAGGGAGCCAACACCATCTGCTTTTCCCAATACCATCTGCTTTTCCCAACACCATCTGCTTTTCGCCGTTAGCAGACAAGATGGTAGTCATTAGCAGACAAGATGGTAGTCATTTTTTACGTTTGCGAGGTGAGTTGTCTTCGCCTCGTTTTGCGCCGTGAGGGCTTTTTGGGAGATAATCTTTGATTGAGGGATGTTTACAAGAGGCATTGCAAGCTACAATCTAACTTCGCTTTTCTTGCGGATATTTGGTCACAGCTTTTCTTGCGGATATTTGGTCACACCCTGCGCAATGCAGCTTGCGGTGTGGCGCCGAGACTTAACTCAGATATTTGAGATGACGAGAAAATCGACCCACTCGTTTTCCCCTAAAGACCGGGCAAAAAGGGCACGTTATGAGTCTTAACAAAGAGGAACTCCTGGGCGCCTATCGAATGATGAAAACGATAAGGCATTTTGAAGAGCGGGTTCACATCGAATTTGCCGCCGGCGAGATACCCGGTTTCGTACACTTATACGCTGGTGAAGAAGCGTGTGCGGTCGGCGTCTGTACACATCTGTCTACCGAAGATTGGATCGCCTCTACACACCGCGGCCACGGTCATTGCATTGCCAAAGGGGTTGATGTTCACGGCATGATGGCCGAATTGTTCGGACGCAAGACGGGCCTGTGTGGTGGTAAAGGCGGCTCAATGCATGTGGCCGACCTCAAGTTGGGCATGATGGGCGCCAATGGGATTGTCGGCGGCGGACCACCGTTGGTCTGTGGTGCGGCGCTCACCGAACAGCGTGCTGGGAAAGGTCACGTGGCAGTCGCATTCGTTGGCGACGGCGGGTCGAATCAAGGCACAACCTTCGAAAGCCTCAACCTGGCGAAGATCTGGAACCTGCCTGCTATTTTCGTGGTGGAAGACAACGGCTACGCGGAGGCAACTTCATCGAAATATTCCATTGGCGCCGAGAGTAACGCCGAGCGGGCTCGTGGTTTCGGTTTGCCAGCGGTGCGCGTCGATGGCCACGATTTTTTTGCCGTGTACGAGGCAGCTGGCGAAGCCGTCGAGCGGGCACGAAGTGGAGGTGGTCCGACGCTGCTCGATTGCCAGGTGAATCGCTATTTCGGCCATTTTGAAGGAGACGCGCAAACCTACCGCGGCCATGAGGAAGCCCAAAAGGTGCAGGAGAATCAAGATTGCCTGGTCAGATTTGCACAGCGCGTGACGCAAGCGGGCGACATCTCCCAAGCCGAACTTGATGAGATCGATCACGAAACCGGTGATTTAATTAAAGATGCGACTGCGGCTGCCAAGGCAGCACCTCAGCCAGACGAAGCCGATTTGCTCACCGATGTTTATGTTGCCTATTAAAGTTTTAGAGATTCCTGTTTAAAAGACGGGGCACCGAGAACTAAAAGCCAAGTCCGGAGATCACCATGGCCCGAAAAATAACGTTTCAAAACGCGATCAATGAGGCGCTCGACCAGGAGATGGCCCGCGACCCGTCGATCGTTATATTGGGGGAAGACATTGTTGGCGGTGCCGGCGGTGCCGGTGAAATGGACGCCTGGGGTGGTGTGTTGGGCGTGACCAAGGGGTTGTATGGAAAATACCCTGGTCGTGTCATGGATACGCCGATCAGCGAATCGGCGTTTGTCGGCGCTGCAATTGGAGCGGCAACTTCAGGGTTGAGGCCCGTGGTTGAGTTGATGTTCAACGATTTCATGGGCGTTTGCTTTGACCAGATTTTCAATCAGGCCGCTAAGTTTCGCTATATGTTCGGCGGCAAGGCAGAAACACCTGTGGTGATTCGCACCATGATCGGTGCTGGATTTCGGGCAGCCGCTCAACATTCCCAGTCCCTCTATTCGTTGTTCACCCACATTCCTGGTTTGAAATGTGTGGTGCCATCGAATCCCTACAATGTCAAAGGACTGTTGATCGAGGCGATTCGTGATAACGATCCCGTCATATTTTTTGAGCACAAGAATCTGTACCAGGTTGAAGGAGATGTGCCGGAGGAGGCATATACCATTCCGTTTGGTGAAGCTGAAATCGTGCGGGATGGTGAAGACATCACGATTATCACGTTGGCCGAAATGGTCCAGGAGTCCTTGAAAGCGGCTGAAAAAGTAGGGAAGGATGGAATCGAATGCGAGATCATTGATCTGCTGACAACCTCGCCGCTGGACGAAGACACAATTCTGGAAAGTGTAGAAAATACGGGCCGTGTGGTTGTGGTCGACGAAGCCAACCCACGTTGCAGCATGGCCACCGACATCTCCGCACTCATTGTGGAGAAGGCTTTTGCATCGCTCAAGGCGCCGATCAAAATGGTGACCGCGCCTCACACTCCCGTTCCCTTTAACCAAACACTAGAGGACCTCTATAAACCCGACGCAGGCAACATTGCCGCGGCAGTGCGTGAGGTTGCGGAGTATCAAAAGTCATGGGAGACGACAGCATCCAACAACTGACCATGCCCAAGTGGGGTCTGGCCATGACTCACGGCAAGGTGGTTGACTGGCTCGTTGCGGAAGGTGCGGAAATAACAGCAGGGACCGAGTTTCTCGAAGTTGAAACCGAGAAAATCACCGGCAATGTTGAATCTCCGGTAAGTGGTACGCTGCGGCGTCGGGTAGCCGAGCCCGGACTCGATGTTCCAATTGGGGGCTTGCTGGGGGTCGTTGCCGATGCCTCGGTCGCCGACGCCGACATTGATCGGTTTGTCGAGTGCTTTAAAACAGAAGATATCGAAGACGGCGAGGTAGCGGAAGACGATACCCCTCTGTTTGTTGAAGTCGGCGGTCGGCGGATCTGTTATTTGAAGCGTGGCGATGATGGCCCTGCGGTTGTCTTAATCCACGGCTTTGCCGGAGACCTCAACAATTGGCTCTTCAATCACGGTACACTGGCCGAGAACCACACCGTTTATGCATTGGACCTGCCAGGCCATGGCCAGTCATCAAAAGATGTCGGTGACGCATCGTTGGAGTTTTTTGTGGATGCGGTGCGGGACTGGCTCGATGCCATGGAGCTTGAAACAGCACACTTCGTCGGGCACTCGATGGGAGGATTGATCTGTCTGACCCTCGCCGAGCGATATCCCGAGCGGGTCTTGTCTTGCACCTTGATTGCCACCGCTGGATTGGGACCGGAGATCAATCACGAGTATATCACGGGTGTCGTCGAGGCGGATCGACGTAAGCAGCTCAAACCCCACTTGGAGAAACTATTTGCCAATCCTGCGCAAGTCACCCGTCAATTGGTCGACGATGTGCTCAAGTTCAAGCGACTGGACGGGGTTCGCGACGCGCTAAGGTCCATGGCCAACAAGTTCATTGTGGATGGCCAACAAGCATGGGTGATTGGCAAAACTCGACAGCAACTATCGGTACCATTGCTGGTGATTTGGGGTGCGGTGGATCAGATTGTGCCCTCAAAGCATGCGTCTGGCCTTAGCCAGACGGCACAAGTCGAGATTCTGGAAGGTTGTGGACACATGGTTCAAATGGAAGCTGCCGGCGACGTCAATCGCCTCGTGCAACAATTTCTTGCCGGCTTGTCATCGTAAGCTCTACTGCCCGACTGACGGGACAATCACTGTCACATGGTAACGGTTCAATGGGTCTGAAAACGGTGCTGGAAAGCCAAGGTATGGTACGAGCATGACCATGTCCAGCCGCGAGCGCATGCACACCGCCATGCACATGGGCGTTCCCAACCGGGTACCTGTGATGTGCCAATTGTCAGTAGGGCACTATTTTCGCCACACCGATCTGAAGCCAATGGATATCTGGTTCCGCTCAGAAGGATTTGCCGAGGTGCTTGTCCAGCTTCAGCACCGTTACCGTTTTGACGGGATTCTCGTCAACTTGCCGGGCCGGGACCCCGAGTTTGAGCGGTACATTGATCGCGTCGAAGAAAAGACCCGACGGGAAGAAACGTGGGTTTGGTGGAAAAACGGTAATTACACCATTGTCCCCCACGATGACAATCCGCATTACTTTCAAAGTGACAGAACGCGGTATTTCCCTACCTTCGAAGAAGTTATCCCGGACCATCTCTGGTACGTGGAACCGTGGGATTTGACTGACATCACGTATCCATACACCTGGGGATTCGACTCAGAGCCGCGCGATTTTGAGGACTACTTTCCAGAGTTTCACACCGATACCATTCGAGCGGTAAAATCTCGTGTCGGCGATGAGGTCTCGGTACACAGCGAGGTGTTTAGTCCCTTTGCCCAGTTCTTGGAGCTGTTGAACTACGAGCACGCTTTGTTGGCACTTATCGACGATCCTCCAAAGACACACGCCTGCCTGGATCGCCTGACCGAAGGAACGATTCAATTGGCCAGTGCGCAGGCCAGGGCCGGAGTGGATGCGATTCTGATTTCCTCTGCATTTGCCGGAGCAGGATTGATATCGCGACAGAATTACGAAGAGTTTGTGTTACCCTACGAACGCCGACTGATTCAAACCGTGAAGGCAGCCAACGATGACATCGTGTTTTACACCCATACCTGTGGTGCCATTGGAGATCGTTTGGACCTGATGTTGGCTTCCGGTACCAACGGGATTGATACCCTGGACCCGCCTCCGCTCGGCACCGTCGAACTCGATCAGGCCTGCGAACAACTTAAGGGGAATGCCTTTATTAAAGGCAACCTTGATCCAGTCACCACACTCTTGCAAGGCAGTGTTGACGACGTCGAGCAAGCCGTCATGCACCGGCTAAGCGTTGCGGGGAGGGGAGGGGAGTACATCCTCAGCAGTGCATGTTCGGTTGCCCCGCGAACCAGGCCTGAAAACATCGAGCTGCTTGCACAATTGGTAGAAGAGCATGGCAGGTACGGATGCGGTGGGGTTCTGGATGGTTGAAGGGAACGTTTGCCCGTAGCTGCTCTTGGGCTGGTACGCGTTGAGCATGGTAGTACGCTACACCCGATTCCAGACAACACCCGATTCCAGACAGGCGCCGGACACCCGCAGACAGGCGCACACCGAGGTGCCGTATGGTGCACCCAGCAGGTCGTCCCCGACTAATAGTAATGGTAAAGCATGAAGATCGCCGTGGCTGCCAGCAGCCCGGCCCACGTACGATCTTCGGTAAGCAGCGACCAAGGACCTTGCTGGGACTTGTCCCGCTGCCGGACTGCCGAATTGGCGCTGGCCAAAAATAACGACCAGGTCCAGGTCGCAGCGACGATTCCTGCAACGGTGGGGGTCAAAGTCGCATAAACGATTGCGATCCCCAGCATGACATAGATGGCCAGCGACACAATCAGCCAACGGACGGTTCTGCGCAGGACGAGCGGATCATGCCCGCCCAACGCGGTCCAGGTGAGCAGGGACTTTTTCGCGTCGGCTCGCGTTACGAGGCTGACCACAACGTGCACCACCGCCGCCAGCACCGCTGCAATGAACGCACTGTGAAAGAAATTGAGTTTGGTGCCCAGTACTGCAGCTATCGTTTCGTTCGTCCCCAGGTACTTGTTGTAAATGGCCTCCACCGAATAGCTTGCCACCACTCCCGCCAGAATTGCAGCCAGACCACCCGCTGGTGTTGCCCGCCGCCAGAACATTCCCAACACGAATGCAACCACAATACCGGTCACCAACTTGGACGTGTGGCTAGCCACGTACGTGAAAAAATGTTCCTCGCGATTTGGGTCCATAACCAAAATCGTCAGCAGGGCCGCACCACCAACAAAAACAGCGATACACAACCGACCGGCCAAGATCAGTTCGGCTTCAGAGGCCTGGGGCCGCAGATAGCGCCGATATAAATCAAAAGTGATGATCGTTGCTCCTGAATTCAACATCGAATCAATGCTGCTGAGAATCGCTCCCACAAGGCCCGCCGCAACCAGCCCAACGACTCCACATCCAACGGGGGCGACCACTTGCCGAATGAGCATCGGGAAGGCCGTGTCACCATCGAATTGTGCGCCGGGAAATTGCTCGAGGAAGAGGTAATATGCAGCCACGCCGGTTCCAATGGAAAGGAACGGGATCGCCAGCTTGAAAAACCCGGCAAAAATGATCCCGATGCGAGCGTCACGATCGCTCCGTGCCGACAAAGCGCGTTGCACAATAAACTGGTTGGTGCCCCAGTAATTTACATGTAAAATGAGCAATCCCGTAAGCACCCCGGTCCACGGCCGCTGGGGATGATTCGATGGCAGATAGAGATGCATCTTCGACATGGCACCGGCGGCTCGATCGGTCGCCATCATCCCGGACCAGCCACCGATTTCACTTGTCCCAAAGGTCAAGATGGCCACAATCAAAGCCGCGGTAATCATCATGATCGACTGCAGAACATCCGTAACAATCACGGCCTTGAGCCCACCAGCAATCGTGTAAATACCGGTAACCAAGGCCATCACCAGGATCCCAATTACGTAAGAGCGGGTTTGAATCCGTACCGCCCGGGGCTTGGTACCCGCGGCTTGCACCGCATCTTTTGTCACCGAGCCTGCTGGCGACTGCGATTCTTGCGAGGCATTCTGCACCGTCGGACTCACCTTGGAGTCTTCGAGAAACAGAATGTTGAGTGACCGGGAACCGATGTAAAAAGCCGGCACCATCTGAATGATCACAATCGTGGTGAGCATCAGTATGGCATAAATGACCCGGCAGGGCTCGTTGTACCGCCGACCCAAATACTCACTGAGCGTGTAAAGATTCAGCCGGCGATAGACTGGGAGAAAACCGTAGCACAAGAGCAACAAACCGGCGATTGCCGTAATCTCAAAATGGCTCTCAACAAAGCCGAGTGAAAATCCCACCCCCATCATTCCGACAATGTGATTCGCCGAGACGTTTGAACCGAAAATCGAACCTGCCACCCCCCACCAGCGTGTCGACCTGCCCGCCAGGTAGTAATCCTCGGACGTATCCTCCTTTCGGCCAGCCCACAAACCGACGATCATCACTGCCAACAGTGAGCCAACGAAAACGCACAAATCAAGTTGTGTAAAGGTACCCATGTTCGAGGTATATCATACAGCCTAGGCCAGCCGCATCCATCCTCCCAACATCGTCTTCTTGTGGACCGACGATCAACACATTGATCTATCTTGGCAGCGACGGTAAAAAAAACGGCCCAAGGCCGGCCTCCAGGCAATCATTCACTAGCCTGTAGACGACACTGACCTGTAGACGACACTGACCTGTAGACGGCACTGACCTGTAGACGGCACTGATTAGCTGCGGCCCAACAGGCCCAACGGCCAAGCAGGGCCAAGAGCTAGATCCAGCGATTCAACTTGTGTGCCACTTTGCGGTGGCCTGATACTACGATCGCAAGCCCGAGCCCCAATAGCAGCAAAGAGCAAGGCTCGGGAACGGCATCCGTTTCAGAAGCGGGCGCAGAAATTTCGCCGAGGCGGGATTTCCAAAGGTCATAGTCAGCTTGCACAACCACTGCCTGGCCAGTGCCGTTGCCGTTCAGAACCTCCGAAGGGCTACCCAGGTTGTCTTGCCACACGGTGTAATCGGCTGCGTCAACGAACCCGTCGCCATTGAAGTCACCTGAGATCGTTGGCGGCAGGTTGAGTTGAAACGGCAAGGTATCGAAGTATGCAAGTCGATTCGGAATCGATGAGTTGATGGCATCGATTTGAACGATAGAGAGCACGTTGGTGTACCGCAGGGCAAACCAGGGCAAAATACTCTCGGCGATGTCTTCCCTGGTCGGATTGTCCCTGGCGTAGGTCGAGATAAATGTAGGATCCTGCTGCTGGGCAGCCAGCCATCCTGGTGATGAAGCGTGGTCACCGTCATAGGACGTATGGCCTGCTTCGTGAACGAGAACCTCTTCCAGGTATTCACCGTACTCGTCGGCCTGATCGGTGTGGATGAGAATGTTTCGGTTTCCCCCACCGAAAGGTTCAAGCCCTTTGTGAACGGTCACGGAATCGACATCAGTACGCATGGATGTGGGTAATCGTCCCACGGCACGAGCAAATTTGTCCGCCTCGATAGCAGCAGCCGATTGCCCGCCGAATTCTGGATTGATCTGGATCTCCGACGTGAGCCCATCGAAAAACGTGGCGTCGAACAGATGCATCGGCTGGAACAGCCATTCATTCGCCCGACGGTCGTACACCCATCGATTCGCGGTCCCCGTATAGGTCATCGAGTCGAAGGCTGACCAATCTGCTACGGTGATAATATCGGTGTGGATATAAGCGGTCCCTGAGAAAGGGGGATTCTGGCCGTATGTTCCGTCGACGACGCACCAGGAGCAACGACCGAGAACTGCCAGGCAAACAGCAATTCGTACAACCGGAGGCATAGTCCCGTTTTCTTCTACCGATTCCTTCCATGCGAGAGCCACCTGTATTAAATCACAGGGTGGAGTTTGTCACCAAAGATACCCGCAAAGAACCCATCGACAGCCTTAGCCTGGGAGACGCGGTCATCCTCGACATCATGACCGCGACCAAGGTGAGTGGTCCACGCATCAAACGCTTCGACATCCATCGGATGGTCGTCCCCTGGACGGTCGGCCAGGAAGTCGGTCAATGCACGTGTGCGGATCGATTCACCCACTTCGTCGTGGCTTGATGTGGGTGGAACCACCTGGCCAGCCGGGCTCATGAACGACCCCCAATGGGATCGCCGCAAAGCAGAAATCGGTACATCAAACGTCTGGATTGGAATGGCTGTTACTTCCGTCACCGCACTGACCGGCTGCGTCGCAACGACCGCGACGGCTGTAGTCAGCACGATGTTTTGTAACGGCGCTTGCGATGGGTAAGCTGCAATCTGTGGGGCGGCGGGTGAGGGGACTACCGACTGGCTTTCAGAAGTAGAGGCGGCCTCCGCTGATCCGCTGCTTATAACCAGTGTCTTACCGAAGTTAGCCTTCCACACGCTGTAATCCAAATCGTCGACTATCCCGTTGCCATCACCATCAGCTCCAGAGAAGGGCATGACGGCCTGGCCCAACGTGTCCTGCCACACCGAATAGTCGGCCGCGTCGACGGTTCCACTGTGGTTGTAATCACCATTTGGAAAAACTAAATCGGTTTCAACAGAGTGCCATGCACCAGTTGCGTCCTGGAACTCGTATCCGTCCTGAATGGTCTCTACCAGTCCGCCACTGCTGGAGTGAACCAGGTAGAGATCGTTGCCGACTTGCAGTACGACCGTAAGATTCTCACCCTGTGTTTCCGTGACCACCTCGGTGGTCACCAGCATTGGCGATCCGGCTTCCTGTTCCAGTTGTCCCGCCAAATAGGTCCGCGCACGCTCGGTTGCTTCAACAAAGGCGTCATCACTTTGAGTTGGTGGATAGGCTGTCACTACCTCCTCAGCAGTAATGACATTGAGTCCGAGACTCTCAGATGGCTCGCCCACAATGGGTGGATCGTCATTTTGCTCATCCTCTTGCGCGACGATCAGTTCGGCAATCACGGTTGCCGGATCCGATACCGCGACCGCTTTCACCGAGTCGTTTGCAACCGAGTAAAGTTTATCGCCAATATAGCCACTTCGGCGCACCGGTGTGTCATGGTCAATTTCAGAGACTAATGCCAGGTGATCAGCCGTTTCACTCGCCGTGACGTCAACTGAAAAGACCGCGAGCTGGTTTTCTTGTACCCATCGGCGTGTTTCGCGGTAACCGTCACCGTCGTCGTCAACGCGCGTGACATACTGCTTGGCAACGGGCATACCTAGCATCCCGTGCTCGGCGTAGTAGCCAAAGGCATGGTGATCGAGTTCTGCCTCGCTGGTGGAGAACCTCGGGAACGTGTACTCGGCAATTCTCCGGGGCTGGGTGAGTTCCGCGATATCAAAAAGTGCCACCTGTGTCGGGCCGCTCCCACCGGTGGGCGTGTTACGGCCGACGGTAAGCAAATGGTCCTGGTCGACAAGGTGCATGTAGCTGGTAAACCCAGGTAGCGTGATGTGTCCGACCGCATGAGGATTAGCCGCGTCACTCATATCAATGGCGAACAACGGGTCGACATTACGAAACGTGGTGACAAACGCCCGGTCGCCCAGAAATCGCACCGACCGCATCGTTTCGTCAAGTGCCAGATTTTGGAGACTACCGACGAACTCGAATACGCCGACATCCTCTTGCACGACGAACAGCATATTCTCGGCGCGTCCGGACCAGTTACCCGAATAGCTGTTGCTCACGGTGGTGGCGATTCGCAAGTAGTCGCCATTTTCATCAGCCGAAAACTGGTTAAGGATAGTGCCGGGTACGGTAGTTGTCGCGGAAAATTTCACGCCGCCCGATTCGGGATCCCAATCAAACTTGACAATCCGTGTCACGATTCCGTCTTTATCCGAATAGTCGGTGTCGAAAACATAGAAGTTGTTCAGTGAAGCGTAGATGGCGCTGGCCCCAGTGCTGTATACGCCGGAGGTATCTGCCAATCCGGGCTCGTCCGATTCGACGTTCAACGACACAACGGTGGTCAAGTTCCTTGCATCTGGAACAATTGGTTGATAGATATCCTCTGGCATGTTTAGTAGTCCGGTACGGACCATTTCACCGTCGGAGTCGTAGGTGGTATAGTTTGGCAGAGCCTCCTCCACGAACTGCCCCGGATTTGCGATGATTCGGGTCAGATATTCCTCTTCGGTTTCATATCTTCCGGTCGTGGTTGGATCATCGTCGTCATCGATGATTTCTGGCCGTGGTCCGACGGCATTATCGTTGCTAACCAACAGATACACATAATCGCCTACCCCGCGCGAATCGACATATCGACCTTCCATAGAGGTTGTTTGTACGATCCTTGGATCCGCGCGGTCGCTTACGTCAATGACCGTGATGATTGTCGACGAAGGGATTGGCTCGGTAATGGGTGGCCAAAATCGGTCACTCACCCAATCGTTACCGTCGTCGAAGGTTGGGTAGATAAATCCACCACCGACCTCGGCAATCACGGTCAATCGGTTGCCGTGGAGGTATTCGACAACCAGGCGCCCTTCGAGAGCGACCCGAGATGCAACCTCAAGTTCTTCTGCGGGCCAGGCGTCAACAATCACCACCTCGTTGTCGGTGAGCATGTACAAGTAGTCAGAATCAAACTCAACGATATCCCCTTCGTCAACGCCTGCAACCTGCACATTGGTCTCAGAATGATTGCGGTTGGATACGGGGGACGCTCCCTGTGAGTCAAGAGTCATTTCCATACGGTAGTATGGGACCTCGATCCAAGCAGTCATGCCAAAGAGATGCTCGTACCGAACTAATGCGTCATCGACGAGGAACTGGCGATACGATTCAAAACTCTCAAAGGTTGGCAATTGATCGTCCCGTATTGCATCAACAACGACGTTCACTTCTGCCTTAAGTGCCCCATCAACAACGTAGGTGAATGTGTCGGTTCCGAAAAAATTGACGGGCGGCGCGTAAACAATCGACTGGCCATCGTGGGCGATTGTTACGGTGCCACCAGCCGAGGGTGGGATGACTTCGGTAATCTGTCCGGTACCCGTGTAATCTGCCCCGAAAAGGTCATTGATCAGTACAGGGAGCACCTGGGGGCCATCTTCGGCATCGACACGGAACTGATCGTCCCGCACGCGACGGATCACTTCCACGTTAACCGTCTCAGTCATGAAGTCATCGACGGTGTAGGTGAAGCTGTCCCCGCCAACAAAGTCAGCCGGTGGTGTGTAATGGACTCTAAGACCGTCGTTGTCGAGGCTGACGATGCCGCCATGCTGAGATTGCGTGACGCCGGTAATCCGGCGGGCACCAGGATAGTCCTGGCTCTTGCATTGCAGGTAGTAATAGTCCGGGTCAAAGTCGTTCACCAGCGGGCTTATCGCTTGGGCCAGTGAGTTCTGATCCACCACCATCTGGTCGGGATCGAGGTGTTCACGTATCCAGACCGATACCGTCGTTTCGTACTGCCCGTCCACGGTATAACGAAGTGAGTGGGAACCGGCCGCTGCTGGTTTGAACAGCAGTAACGAGCCACCCATGACCGATGCTTGTCCACTCCCACTGATTAACTCCACGCCGGTGATGACACCCGGACCGAGGTATCCCTGGTCAAAATGGTCGTTCGTCAGTACAGCGATCGGGTACGCACTGTGTGTGGGGTCGGGGCATAGTGTGATGGAATCATACTGAGCTAACGCTTGTACATTTACCGTGGCGTTTGCTTGCAGCGTGTCATCAACGGTATAGCTGAAGCGGTCCTGTCCGGTGTAACCCGGAGCCGGCGTGTAGAGAATGGCTTTGCCATCGTCGATGATCGTTACCACGCCCCCGTTCTCAGTAGGACCAACTTCGGTAATCAGCCGGGGGCCATCGTATCCGTTCCCAAGGAAGTCATTCGCCAGCACATCGGCCACGTTGTCCGGGGTGTCCTGGAAAATTTCCCCATACAAGTAGTCATTGCGCACTGGGCGTGTTACTTGAACGCGAACAGTTGCCTCATGGGTGCCATCGGCCACATAAACAAAAGTGTCGCTGCCTGTGAACCCGGCTGTCGGAGTGTAGGCAACACCCTGACCACCGGCATAGATGGTGACCAATCCTCCGCTTTCAGGCTGGGTCACCGAAGTGACACGGTCAATGATGTCGTGCTCACGATTGTCCAAATCACGGTAAGTATCGTTCGTCGTGACGTTGTAGAAAAATCCACTACTGTTTTCATCGACTTCAAAGAAGTCATCTTGCACGGGCCGATGCAGGACGAGCGAAACGCTTGCCTCATAACTGCCGTCGACAACATAGCGAAATGAGTCCCAACGTCCGGGAGAGAAATCGTCTGCCTGCGTGTAGAGGATAGATTTACCGTCTGCAGAGATCTCCAAAGTGGTACCGAGTTGGCTCTCGGTAACGTGGGTGATTTGTCGTGCACCACCGTAGCCAGGCCAAAAGGGATCGTTGGCCAGGACATTCAGTATCGTGGGCGGGTCGTACTGCACCAGTTCGTATTGATCGCTCTTTAGCGTCACCGGAATCTCAATCGTGACCTGGGCCGGATAGAGGTCGTCGACCACGTAGATAAACGTCTCTCTGTCGTAGACTCCCTCTGGCGGGGTGTACTGAATGGTTTGTGCATCGGACCCGATCTGGACGGTTCCTCCGGCGCTACCCACGCTGACAGACGTGATGCGGCGTGGGCCATCATAATCCGACCAGAAAGGATCGTTGGCGAGCACGTCGAGTTGACGCGTGACGCCATCGGGTGGAATCTCATAGTGATCAAACGCAAGCGGTGCCTGAATCTTCACAAACACCTGGGCAGTGAACTCGCTGTCGACCGCGTACACAAACGATTCGGTCCCAAAGAAATCAGCCGGGGGTGTGTAAAGGGTGTGTTGCCCGTTGCCGCCAATCTCGATGCGACCTCCTTCGCTACCGTAGCTGACGGACGTGATGAGTCGTTGTCCCTCGTAAGTCTCCTCGAACTGGTCGTTGGCCAGCACGTCCAGCGCCACCTGAGAACCATTTTGCGGCAGGTCGAAGTGATCGTCAGTCAGTGTGACGCCACCACTATCGAGCAAGTAACGACATTCGAGCTGTTCGACGCGGAGCGAACGCGAGCGGAAAGAGGCAAGAGATCGTTTTCCGTACCGGGGCTGTTGAGTCACCGTGATCTGCCCTCGCAAGTTTGCGAACAACAACGCACCGGCGATTACCTTCAACCGATGCTGTCACGCTGGGCGCGAAAAATAACGTCCCAACGTTCTGTTAAGCAGCCCCTGTCGCTCGGTTCAGCAATTTGTAAGTTCAGCAATTTG